>CAZOOA010000018.1:5639-44991 GCA_964581355.1 uncultured Desulfovibrionaceae bacterium
CACGCCGCCGGGGCAGGCTTTTTCCTTGAAGCAATGCGTCAGCACACCGGAAGAAAATGTTATCGAAATCTTAACCGGCGGGGGGCACATCGGGACCTTGATGGGCACCGAATCCCTACGGGAAGACTGGAGTAAGGTCAACGAAGTCCTGAAGTTGATCATTTAGGGGGTTAGGCAGGTTAGGCCCTTAATAGTTAAGTTTCGCATTTTTGGCAAAATAGTTGAAGTCATTTTTAGTTCTGGCTTGTCCAGGTTGTGGCCTTAGTTGAGGCCTTAACGGTGAAACCTGCTACCATAATTTATTGAACACGCGAGTCTTCTGGCTTGCCTCAGCCTAAGTTTGGTTTTACTTGACAGTTTTCTGATACCATGATACTATTCATGCAAGTAGACGAAGTTAGTCTGAAATGACATTTAAATATCCTGTGACTAGGGAAAAGGAACCAGGTGAAAATCCTGGGCGGTCGCGCCACTGTAATCGGGATGCGGTTTTCCATTTAGCCACTGGGCTCAGAGGCCCGGGAAGGCGGAAAGCTGCTAAAACCGTAAGCCAGGAAACTTGCCCGCGTCATGGCACCATGAGCTTCTTCGCGGGAAAGAAGAGGTGCTGGCAAAAGGTACTCCTGTACTTTAATTGTGTAGCAATCAAACCTCGGTTTCTTCCTGCTGGAAGCGCCGGGGTTTTTTATTACCGTTTTTAACGGGGTGTGGCAATGAAGCAGGGCAAAAAACAGCAGGAAAACTTGCACGAGAAGGAAATAAAGCTGATCCAATTACTGCGCATGATCCGCTCGGGAGAAGTCCGTATTATCGTTCAGGACAAGCTGCCCATCCGCGTGGAGGAACTTCACAGCTCTATTGAGCTGAAAAAGGAATAAACAAGCTGACTGGAATACCAGAGGCCGATATTGTCAGAAAGGTGGTGAACTCTGGTTAAGATGAAGCGATGAATGAAAAAAACAAGGATATTTTACGTTTTACAGATCTCCATGCGCAAGAAAAGGAAATTATCAGCCTGATTCGCGATATTGGGTTCGGGGAAATCTGCTTGACGGTTAAAAACGGGATCCCTGCCCGGGTGGAAGAGTACAAGCGGTCATTTAAGCTGTAGCGCAGTGATGGCGAATAAAAACGGGCAGGGCAAATAGCAGAAAATGATTATGAGCATATATGATCTTTCAAAATGATGGGGGGTGCAAAAATGAATCTTGCAGTGGCTTATGCAATCTTTGAAAGGACAAATGTATTGTTGCGCTGCGGCAAAAGCGCCGAGGAAATCATAAATGATCTATACAGACGTTATCCGGCAGTGAGAGGAAAAAGCCTGGATGCCATCCTGGAAGAAGTATCATCAAGGCTGGCTGCGTAAATGGTGATACTTTTTCTTCTTACTTGGATACCAAAAAAGCATAAAAGCTGACTGGAAAACCAGAGGCTTCCTGTAAAAGGGTTCGTCTTGTGATATATTAGGAGGGAAGGTTTTTGTTTCTGTATCTCAGGCTACGCTAAACACACTTGGAAAAGGAGCTGGGTATCTTGCATGTAACGATCTTAAGAAGCAGGAATGCAAAAATCATCTTTTTTGCGGCGCTACTCTTGGCCATGGCTATAATGGTTTCTCAGGCAGGCGGAGTAGAAGCTTCGTCTCAAGAAATACTGGAGCAGCAGTTTGAAAAGCAAGAGGAGTACAGGTTCTGGGAAATCCGTACAGAGTTACACCGCATACATCATCACTTGGAACACGTACCTTACATGGTTTACTCATCTATAGGTATCTTTTTGGCCCTGGTCGGTTTGTTAATTGTAAAGATTATGGAGTTGAAAAAATAATGCACCAGTAACATGTTTTGGCACAAGTCAACCACCTCATCTCCAGGCAAAGGCATAAAGCCTGTACCTGGGGATGAGGTGGTTTTTTCTGTACTAAACATAAACGGTGCCAACAGCACTGGATTGCTTTTTCAGTCCAGGTAGGTGGAGCGGGCCAGGCAGAACTGGGCGAAAAAGTAAGTGGCCATGATAAACGCCGGGGCCCATCCCATGGGTTCCAGGAACTTATTGAAAGCCAGTACTGCATCGGATGCGTAAAAAAACAGCGCCCCAACGGCGACCAGCAATTTTTGCCGGTGTGTGAGCTTCTTGCGGAAAAAATGCCCCAGGGCCAGCCAGAGCATGGCGGAAATAACCAGGGTGTAAAGGCCTACCGGGAGCAGCATCTCCCCTTGGCCGGTGGCCAGCATGCCTCTGCCCAAAATCGAAAAAATAATAATGGCAGCGGCTCCTACCACGGCGCCTGTATAATAATCTCCTTTTTTCAGCTTTTCAAAGCCCCTGCCCAGGGCGATGATGTAGAAAAGATGGGCCAGCAGGAAGGCAGCCAGGCCCGGCAGGAAAAAGCGCTCTCCCTCCAGCATTAGGAAAATATCCCCAAATAAACTGAAGATAAGGGCGACCAGGAAAAGGGAGGTATAAATGCGGTCGTGCCTGGCCTTGTACGAACCGTAGCAGAGTAAGATAATCAGTGCCGTGGTCAGGGGCTTGAAGACAAATTCACCGGGCTTGAATTCCAAAAGGACAAAGATGATATCCAATACAGCCGCGCAGAGGATGAAAAGGTAAAGCCGGTTTCTGTTAATTGCCATACTCTATTCCCTGCCTTTCCTTTTTGAACTAGGATTTATACTTCCGGATTACATCCATATAAGATAGTTCCTGTTCTACCGGCAGTCGCACGATCTGGCGCGGATGGGGTGCAGCTGTTATGTTTTCTCCCTGCTGATCATAGAGCTGGTTGACCTGGAAAGAAAAAGGCTCTTTTTGGGGCCCAAAGGCCTCCAGGATATCTCCCAGGGCGAAACGGTTGCGCTGTTCCACGATAGCCGTGCCGGTGTCTTGCTCATAATCCAGGACAAGGCCGGCCATCAGGCAGTCTGCCTGGTAGCTTTCAGTATCACCGGGGTCTACCTGCTGGGGGCGGCCGAAATAAAAGCCTGTATGGTAAGGCCGGTGGCTCACTTTTTTTAATTCCGCTTCCCAGGCAGGGTTGAATTGATAACTTTCGGGGCAAGAAAAATAACGGTCTAAAGCCTTGCGGTAAACCTGGGTGACGGTAGCGACATAGTGGATGCCTTTCATCCGGCCTTCAATCTTTAGTCCGTTCACCCCTGCCTGGACCATTTCCGGGATATGGCGGATCATGCACAGGTCCCGGGAACTGAGGATAAAGCTGCCTTCTTTTCCTTCCTCCAGGACGACGGGGTCATGGGGGCGGCTTTCTTCAAAGAGTTCATAGCTCCAGCGGCAGGGCTGGGTGCATTCTCCCCGGTTGGCCCCGCGCCCGGTGAAATAAGCGCTGAGCAAGCACCTTCCCGAATAGGCCACGCACATGGCTCCATGGATAAACGCTTCCAGCTCTACATCAACTTTCTTTCGTATTTGCCGGATTTCTTCCAGGGAAAGTTCCCGGGACAGGTTGATTCTTTTAATCCCCAAGTCAGCCCAGAACCGGGCGCTAACCCAGTTGGAAACAGCTGCCTGTGTGCTCAGGTGGACAGGGATGCCGGGCACATGCTGCCGGGCCAGCTGCCACATTCCTGGGTCGGCAATAATAAGGGCATCGGGCCTCAACGCTTCCAGGGCCTTAAGCTTGTTGTCCACCCCTTCAAGGTGGTGGTTGTGAGCGATGATGTTTAGGGTCAAGTAGACCTTAACCCCGGCCTGGTGGGCCAGTTTGATCCCTTCTTTTAATTCATCCAGGGAAAAACCGGGGGCATAGGCTCTTAAGTCCAGGCCTGCCCCGCCCATGTAGACAGCGTCGGCGCCGTACATGACCGCCGCCTTTAAACGCTCGAAATCACCTGCCGGGACTAGCAGTTCCGGCAGGTGATTTTTTTTTGATCCATTACCTTGGCTAATTATTTACTCAACCTCCGTTTACGCTGATAGAAACAATGCTCAATTACTTGATTACTATCATATTATGCCAGTGAAAAAATGTCAACAATTTCAAACAATAATTAAGCGTAACAGGTTGTAACTCCATGTTCAAAAGCATATGGGATTGTTTCCAATATATCACCAGGGATAAGGAATGATCGTAAACCTTCAAAGAGGTCAATGAAATCAAAGAAGTGGGTTCAGGTCACCAGGGCCAAGACCATCTGTCCGATACGCAGGATGATCCCACCGGCCAGGAAAGCCAGGGAACTGGTGAGCAAGAGCATGCCCAGGGAAAAGTAGATGCTAAACTCTTTAATCAATGTCCCGATGATGGCAATGCAGGGTACATAAAACAGCGCTACGGATGCCCCCACGAATAGCTGCAGCATGGTCAACTCCATTTCCAGCAGGGGCAGGACGGTTAGTTCGCGGCGCAAAACGCCCAGGATAAGGGGCACAGTGGCTTCCTGGGGCAGGCCCAGCCAGCCGGTCACAAGGAAACGGAGCCGGATGCCCAGGGCTTCCATAATCCCGGTTTCGTAGAGCAAAGCGGCAACACCCACAGCCCCTACCATGGGCAGTGCCCCGTCGGTCACGAAGTTTTTCAAACGGACCCATAATTTTTTCGCCAGCACATCCCCTCTCGGTGCCAGCAATGCGGGCAACTCCATCACGGTCTGCAGCTGGGAGCCTTTTACCAGGCGGTCCAGGACCAGCCCTGCTCCGGCCAACATCATGAAGGACAGGGCAAAAAGCAGCAGAACCAGCAGGATTGACCGTTCCGCCAGCAGGGAAATAAAGGCCCCGGTTTGGGCCACGCAGGGGATGGCCAGGCAGATCATGGTGGAAACGGTTAAACGCTCTTTGCGGGAGTTCAGGGCCCGGGTGGAAAGGATGGCCGGAACTGCGCAACCATAACCCAATAACAGGGGGATTACGCTGGAGCCGTGCAGCCCAACCCGGTTCAGCAGTCCGTCCAGTAACGCTCCCAGCCTGGACATATAACCGCTGTCTTCCAGGATTGTCAAGGCAGTATAGAAGGAGATGACATAAGGCAGCACAAGGGTAAAGGGCCATTCCAGCCCTTTTACAAGAAACCCGTACTCCCCGATGATGATATTCTGGACCACCCCGGGTGGGACCAAAGCCTGGATAAAGATCACGATCTGTGGAATGATTAATTCCCTGAAGAGGGGAAGTAACAGGAACTGGCGCAATCCCATTCCCACCCCGATGACAAAAAGAAAAAGAAAAGACAAAATTAAAATGGCCAGGGGGATGCCTGGCCAGGGTTTAACCAGCAGCAGCCCCCATTTTTTGCGGGCAGAATATGAGCGCTGACTTTTCTCGCAGGCAGGCTCTTCGCGGGTCGTGGCGCAGGCCAGCTCTTCCGCTTGCAGCCAGCGCTTGGAATCATCTGGTTCAGTGACCGGGTGCTTCCCGGGTTGTCTGTTTAATGCCTTGGCCAGGGTATGGGTCAGTTCTTCCAGGCCCTGGTTTTTTACCGCTACCGTGGCAATAACCGGAATGCCCAGTTGCTCGGAAAGTAGCGCTGTATCTATCATTTTGCCTCTTTCCTGGATTAAATCCGTGCGGTTCAAGGCGGCAACAACGGGCAGCCCAAACTCCATCACTTGTAAAAGCAGGTACAGACTGCTGCCCAGGTTGCTGGCATCCAGGACACAGAGGACCGCCGTGGGTTTTTGGGATGTCGCTTCCAGGCCTGCAAACTGCCCCTTGGGCTGGTGACAGCTGGAAGCGCTAATTTTCTCATAGTTTCCGGAAAGCATTTCTACTGCAATCTTTTCTGCCTCATTTTCAGCATCCAGGGTATAGGTCCCTGGGACATCAATGAGTGTTATTTCTGTCCCCTCAATATCTGCTTTCCCGAAAGCGTATTCAACGGTTGTGCCCGGGTAATTGGCACAGCTTACGCTCATGCCGGTAAAATTGTTGAAAAGAACGCTTTTGCCCACGTTGGGTGGGCCCATAAGCAAGACCAGAGGTTTTGCTTCTTTAGTCATTTATGCTGGCCTCCTGGGCTTCCAGCATGATTTTGCTGCCCAGGCCCCTTCCCAGGGCGATGCTTCTGCCTTCTACCTCTACGATTACTGGTCCTTGGAATTTCTCCCGGGCATGCATCAAGACTTTTTTCCCCGGTCGCAGTCCCAGGGCGGCCAGGTGGGGGGCAGGGGGGACAGCAGCAATAACTCCCATATCTCCATCGGCAAGCTGCATTAAAGTTTTGGCCACGCAGGGTTTGCCTTTGCAGCAATAACCAAGCTTGCCGTTTCCGTTCCCTTGTCCGTTCCCTTGTCCTTGTTTTCTTCTTTTCTTCCACATAAACCTCATTGTTTCACTTCCTTTCCGGGTATATCGTGGCATCTAAAGCATTTTTTGTATTTTTCCTTTCTGTGGAGAGCATAAGAGCTGCTCCCGCAGCCAACAAAAGAGGAAACCAATACGTGATAGAGCGTGACAGAATGGCTATGCCCAGCCCCTCTGCCGCTGTGAGCCCTCCCAGGGAAAACATGAAGGCCATACTTCCTTCAAAAGAACCCAGGCCTCCAGGAAAAAGAGGGACCATGCTGACCAGGTAAGCGGTGTATGTTGTGATCGCTGCGGTTAAAATGCCTACGTTGAAATTCAGCATGACGGCAACCAGCAGTATTTTAACCGGGTAACAGCCCCATACCAGCAGAGACAAAAAGAATAAGAAGTGGCGGTCTTTCGTGCTGGTCAGGTTCCCTGCGTGCCCGGAAGCCTTTTGCAAAAAGCGGTAGGCTTTTTTTGCCGGCTTCAGAACTCTGGGGATTCCGGCTGCTCCTTCTTCCTGCTCATCCTCTTCCTCCTTTTCTTCCTGGCCTTGTTTTCCCGGACTCTTTTTGTTTACCATCCGGTAAAACAGCCCAAATACACTGAGTAAAAGCAGAAACGAAAGGTAAGCCACGGCGGGCAGTTGGTAGAACAGGGCGGCCAAGGCCAGGATAAAAACGCAAATCAATACAAAGGGAAATAAAGAAACGTACTTGTGAACCAGAAGTGCCCCGGTTATCTCTTCATAGGAAAGGGGCGCCTGCTTTCTCAGCAGGTAGACTTTCGCCGCCTCCCCGCCTAATTTTACCGATGGCGTTATGCTTTCCACGAAACTTCCCGCCAAGTTCACCTTGAAAACTTGGGTAAAAGGAAGGGCGGGATAATTTTTTTTTAACAAGTAGTGCCACTGGTAAGCGCTGGTGGCCAGCGTAACCACCTGCAGTGCACATAAAGTAGCAAGAACCCGTGGGTCAGCCCGAAGGATTACCTGCCGGATATCTTCCCATCCGAGATACAGCATCAGTGCAACAATTATTAAAATACCTGTCACCCAGAGCAAGGTGCGTTTTATTCCCATCTTTTCCACACTTTCAATTTCCACACTTTCAACTTTATTGCACAAAAAGCACGCTGTTAAAGGCCAATAATTCATGTTTCACCCGCTCCACGGGATCACGCTGCCTGGGAAGGAGATCGTACTGGCTTTGGGCGTATTTTTTGGCCTCCCTGAAAACAAAGCGTTTGCCGATACCACCGCAGGCCAAAAGATTATCCATAATTGAAGCTTTAGGCTCTGCCTGGACAGCAACGAGTGCAGTGGTAAAATCTGCAGGAATGGATTCGGCTGCATCTCTATGTAAGAGCTTGATTTCTCTTAGTAGATTCAAACGTTTCAGGTAAAAGTGGGCCTTTTCGACAGCTTCCCGGTCCCGGTCCACGGCCCAAACTTTTGCCCCGGTAAAATAGTGCAGGTAGATGGCCGTGTAGGGCACAGCGCCACACCCGATATTTAAAACCAAATCTTGTCCTGTAATGCCAGCCAGCTCAATTTCGTTTTTAATGACATGGCGGTAAGGAAGACTGTAAAGCCGGGATAAAATTGTGCTTTTAAATGCTTTCTTTTCCCATGAAGCGAAGAGAGGCTTAATAAGTTCCAATTAGCTCGTCCCCCGAAATTAAGAATCATTATCAACAAAAGGAATAAAATAGTGGCAAGGTTTCGCTTGCCAATGTGTTGCTATTGTGAATGCTTCTCAAACCGCCTTCTTGAAATTGATTCTCATTACTCTTGCAGTATAGCAGATAATGCAAAGGAGGTCAAGGGAAAAATCTTGGATTTTGCATAAAATCCAGGAGAAGACTTTTTCAATTATTACTGCAAACCATACAAAATGCCAAAGGCAGCGAAGTGTGAAGCAGAGAGAATGATAATGTCATTTCCAGGCTTAAACTTATGCTTTGGTCAGGTGACGCACTGCGGAGGCCAACAGACAAACAACGGCGGAGAGCAGGACAATGGAAGCCCCTGAGGCCAGGTTTAGCTCATAAGAGATCCAGAGGCCAAAAAAGCAAAAACCGGCACCAATCAAAGTGGCAATCTGCATTATTTTTTTAAAATCAGAAGCAAACATCCTGGCGATTACAGAAGGAGCGGTAAACAGTGCCAAAACCAGGATGATACCCACTACACGAATCAGGATTACCACAGAGATGGCGACAAGCACCAGGAGCAGGTAATCCAGGAAAGCCACGTTAATACCCCGCATGTAAGTGAATTCTTCATCAAAGAGGTAGGCCTTCCACTGGTTAAAAAGCGCTGCTACAGCCAGAATAACTGCAACGGTTAATATTGCCATTATGATTATATCGGCCCGCCGCACGGCCAGGATGTTTCCGAACAGGTAAGAAGTGATGTCCGGGGGGTACCCGGGGGTAAAGGCAATAAAGACAATACCCAGGGCCATACCGGCAGACCAGAACAGCCCGATTAACATATCGGGGCTGCCTTGGCTCCTTCTTTGCATATAACCCATAATGAGCGCAGCCGTGATGGAAATGAAGAACGCGCCCCAGATGGGTTCAAATTCAAGAAAATAACCCAGGCCGATTCCACCATAAGCGGTATGAGCAATACCCCCGCTCATCATGACAATTTTCTTTTCGGTAATCATTACACCCATTATACCGCAGATCACGCTTGCCAAAAGCCCGGCAATCACCGCATGTTGCAAAAACTGGTAGTGGAGAAGGGAGCTTAGCACGGCTATCCACCCTCTCTTTCGTGAGAGCGCAATACCCGGTGAGGAATACCATGAGCAAGGAGATCAACCGGGCAGCCGTACATTTCGCCGATAACTGTTTCGCTAAGCTCTGGTATTCCGTGGTAAAACAATGATCCGTTCAGGCAGGCCAAGCTCGTCACATGAGAAGAAATTGCCGAAAGGTCATGAGTAACCAGTAAAATGGTCATTATTTGGTTCAATTCCTTGAGCAGGTTGAAGATCTGCTCACGGGAGCGGGCGTCTACGCTGGCGGTGGGTTCATCCAATACCAGCAACCTTGGCTTTACAGCCAAGGCCCTGGCGATGAGCGCTTTTTGGAACTCGCCGCCGGAAAGCTGAGAGATCTGCCTGTATTTCAGCTCCAAAAGACCGGTTTTTTCCAGGAGCTCCAAAACTTCATCCCGGTCACGGCGGGAGAAGCGGTGGAAAAAAGCTGCTTTCCGCGGCAGTTTGCCCAGCAGAACCAGGTCCTGGACATTAATGGGAAAATTGCGATCCAGGCGGTTTATTTGAGGAACGTAACCTACTTGGAACCTGGTTTTGCGGGGATGTTCGCCGAATAAGCGGATGCTGCCTTCGCCAGGGATAATCAGCCCCAGTATTGCTTTTAAAAGGGTGCTTTTGCCCCCACCGTTAGGGCCGATTATTCCCAGGAAATCTTTTTCCTGCACGGTTAAACTAACCTTGGAAAGCGCCTGTGTCTGACCGTACCAGGCAGACACATTGTTCACCTGCACAGGAGCTGCACTGACTTGATAATGCTCAGTAGACGAAGCCATTTACTATAACACCTCAGCCATGGTTTGGGCCATTTTGCGCAGATTCTCTATATAATTAGGAGCTAATGGAGCCAGCTGTACAGTTCTGCCTCCAATTTCTTCAGCAAAGGCTTCTGTTTGCTTGCTGTCAATCTCCTGCTGGTAGAAGATCGCCCGGATATCCTCGGCTTTAGCCAGTTCGATAATTTCCTGCATACGCTGGGGTGTGGCTTCTTTCCCGGCAAACTCCAGGGCATGCATTTCCAGATCATAATCGTCTGCAAGGTATCCGAAGGCCGGATGGAAAACAATAAATTTGCGGTTTTCCAGTTCACGGAAGGTTTCTTCCAGTTCCTGGTCCAGCAACGTCAACTCATCAATAAAATCCTGGGCATTTTGCAAGTAAACATCACTGTTTGCTTCGTCCATGCGAGCCATTTCATCTGCCATGGTTTCCACCATTACCTTGGCCCTTGCTGGGGAGAGCCAGATATGCGGGTCTCTTCGACCACTTCCCTCGCAGCCATTTCCATCTAAATGCCGGTCAGGGTAGTGCTCGCTTACTTTGCCGTGCAGATCAATGATCTCCAGGCCTTCCATCTCCCGGGCTTGTGGCATAATATTTGCTTCCTCAGTGGGCACGCCGATGGAAAAATATAGAGAGGCTTGACTGAACTGCTCCATCTCCTGGGGGGTAGGCTCATAATTGCCCGGACTGTTTCCCGGTGGAACAAGTAGCACTACTTCTACCAGGTCACCGGCAATCTTTTCTACAAATGTTTTCTGGGGGATGATAGACACGGCTACAGTCAGGTTTTTTTCAGTAACACCATTATCGGCTGCTTCTGTTTTTTTCATTTCTTTGTCCTCTAAGGTTTCAGCTGTTTCTGCTTCTGTTTCCGGCTCTTCACCCGGCACAGTTTCAGTACCTGCGCAACCTGTCAACATGAAAACCGGGACTGCAGTAACAAAAAAGAAAACGAACATCAATCGAAAAAACGTTTTTGTCAAGTGAAACATCTTCACGGAAAAAACCTCCCTCATTCAAACTAGGTGCAAATGAGTTGCATTTACTTTAACATATCCTGGGACTTGAAGCAAGAATTTTTTAAAAACACCCTTGACAGGAGAGAAAAATACTGGGGCAATGGCTTTGCTGTTGGGCAAACAGAGAACAAGAACATCATGATATACAGAAGGAATAAAAAAGTGGAAAAAACGGTAGCACAATTATTGAAAGTTTGTTGTTATCATAAAAAAGGGGCAGGCCTGCTGAGAATTTGTCTGCAGTTCAGTGCGCGCCTGGAAAAAGTTATGTTCACTCCGTGTTTTTTCGCTTCTTTTTTGATTTTCCTGGAGAGATCTGTTCCAACAAAGTCTGTTAAGACCAAAACCAAGTCGATGGTTTCCGCCACATGCTGGTCAATAACCAGTGTTTTTCTCCCTTTACAGTGTTAAAAGAAGCAAAGCGGCTAGTATGAGAATGCTGCACTAGGGAAAATAATAGGCATAAGTTTCACTGAAACTTATGCCTACGAGTTAAAGTGTTTGGCCGCTTTATTACTTTACAATCAGGACGCTGGTATCAACTTCATGGGCGACAACATTGCTTACACTTCCGGGAAACAGTTTTTTTAACCCACCCAGGCCACGGTTGCCAAGCACCACAAGATCATAGTTTTTCTCTTTAGCGAATTCGACGATATTTGTAGCAGCGGGGCCTTCTTTCACGATCCGATGAATCGACAAGCCTTTTTCCTTAAATATTTCCTCTGCTTCGGAAAAGATTTTTTCCCTTTCTTCTTCCTTTATTTCTTCTTCCAGTTCTCGGACTCGTTTACGCAGTTCTTCCCGGGAATACCCCTGCTCCCTGGCCCATCCCATTGCCCAGGAAGGAATGTAAGGCTTCTTGTTGTCTACATAAATTACGGTCACATGTGGGTTCGCCTGGTTTTCTGCAATTCGTGCCGCCTCTTTCAGCGCTTTTTGGCTTTGCTCGGACCCATCTGTACAAGCTAAAATTCTCATAATTCTCCCTCCCTTCGGATAATATTTGTTTTAAGCAAATAGTAACGGTAAGGGAAAACAAGGCTCATGGTGGGACAAAAATTTGTGAAAAAAATAACTTGCTGAGCTGAAAATGTTGTGTAAAGTCATAATATTCTATTTTTTACTAACTGTCAAAAGCTGAAATTTGCCGTTTATAGCCAATTCTACAAAAAAACTATAGCTATGGCGGGCAAGCTTTGAATTTTGGCAAAATATAAAAAATTTTCTCGGATGCGTCAAGAAGCAAAAGAGGAGGTGGAGAAGGATAAAAAGGCTTATTGTTAAAAGTTATTAATTGACTTGAGGCTACAGCTTTTTCATCCTTCTGAAGGTGTCCTGTTTAATGGGGAGATGGGGGCTTTTGAGTTTTTTTCTTTCATTTTATTGGCCTGTTTGCTGGCCCTTATTGGCCTGTTTGCTGGCCCGGGCTCTTTGGTGTCTGCAGAGTATTTTCTTGCGCAGGCGGATGCTTTTGGGGGTGATTTCCACATATTCATCATCATTGATAAATTCGATGGCTTCTTCCAGGGTCAGCAGGCGGGGTTCCTGTAATCGGATATTATCGTCGGAGCCGCTGGCCCGAAAGTTGGTAAGCTGCTTTTGTTTGCAGACGTTTATTTCCAGGTCGTGTTCCCGCTTGTGCTGGCCGATGATCATTCCTTCATAAACCCGGGTTCCTGGCTGGATAAAAAGGGTTCCCCGGTCTTCAAACTGGAGCAGTCCGTATGGCGCGGCTTCACCCTGCTCCCAGGCGAGCAGGGCTCCCTGGCGCCGGGGTTTATAGTCGCCCCTGTACGGTTCGTAGCTGCTAAAAGTGTGGTACATAATCCCGTGTCCCCGGGTGTCGGTCAGGAATTCGGAGCGAAAGCCGATCAGTCCCCGGGCGGGTATCTTGTATTCCAGGCGGGTCTGGTTCAGGCTGCTTTGCGACATGTTGAGCATTTCACCTTTGCGCTGGCCCAGGTTTTCCATCACGGCGGCCATGGCTTCGGCGGGGATATCAACAACAAGGTGTTCCATGGGTTCCATAAGCTGTCCTTCAACCCGCTTGAAGATCACCTCAGGTTTGGAAACCTGGAGTTCGTATCCTTCCCGGCGCATGGTTTCTATCAGGATGGACAGGTGCAGTTCCCCCCGCCCGGAGACGACCCAGGCATCGGTGCTGTCTGTATCTTCAACCCCGAGGCTTACATTGGACTCCAGTTCTTTATACAGGCGTTCCCGCAGCTTGCGTGAGGTGACGTATGTCCCTTCCAGCCCGGCAAAAGGACTGTTGTTGACCACGAAAGTCATGGAGAGGGTGGGCTCATCTACAGTGAGAACTGGAAGCTGTTCTGCTGCATGAAGGTCTGCCAGGGTTTCGCCGATGTTGACATTTTCAATTCCCGCTACGGCGATAATATCGCCTGCCCGGGCCCGGTCTGTGTTTATTTTTTTTAGCCCCCGGTAGGTAAAAAGACCGGTGACTTTTCCCTGGCTCACCTGGCCGTTGTGGCCGATAACAGCTATGGATTGGCCTGAGTGGACGCTACCCCTGTTGATTCGCCCGATGGCGTATTTTCCCAGGTAGTTGTCGTATTCCAGGTTGGCCACCAGCATCTGAAAGGTGCCTTCGGGTTCCACGTCCGGGGGGCTGACGTGGTGGACAATTGCCTCAAAAAGAGGTTCCAGGTTCGTTGAGTCTTCATCCACCTCGTTTTTGGCCAACCCTTCCTTGGCTGAGGCATAAATGATGGGGAAATCCAGTTGACGGTCTGTGGCTCCCAACTCCACAAAGAGGTCGAAAACCTCGTCGATAACCTGGTGGGGCCGGGCGTCGGGCCGGTCAATTTTGTTAACGACCACTACGGGGTTCAGCTGTTTTTCCAGGGCTTTGCGCAGGACAAACTTGGTCTGGGGCATGGGGCCTTCGAAGGAATCTACGACCAGTAAGGCACCGTCGGCCATGCTCAGCGCACGTTCAACTTCTCCCCCAAAGTCGGCATGCCCGGGAGTATCCACGATATTAATTTTTGTATCTTTGTAAAACACGGCCGTGTTCTTGGCCAGGATGGTGATGCCCCGTTCCCTTTCCAGGTCGATGTTGTCCATGACCCGCTCATTAACGACTTCATTGTCGCGAAAAATTCCGCTTTGTCTCAACATACAATCCACCAGGGTAGTTTTCCCGTGGTCTACGTGGGCGATAATAGCGATGTTTCTGATTTGATTCATATTAATTATCTTCCTCCTGCGGGGTCCAGCCCCGGTATTCCCTGTATAACAGCTTTCTAAGTATACCAGTTGTACCAGCTGCTGGCAAGATTTATCGGGGGAGCAGGAAAATGTGCTTTTATATAGAAATTTCTTTCATCTAAGCTCTTTCCTTTCAAGTCTTGCTCAAAAATGAAAAAAATATATCGCTTGGCAAAGCAACACTGATGATCTAAAAGGTTCTGGCATGTCCAGGCTAGATAGTGTGAGCCAATCCTTATACTTTTAGAACTTACTGATGATTTAAGGAGATTTGAAACATGATAAAAAAAATTTTGGATGGCTTTTTCTTCATCCAGCGGGGCTGGTTAAGCGGCAACCATTTTGTTTTTAACGGCAGGCAGAAAGTCCTGATTGATACCGGTTACCAAGGTGACCTTTCCCTGACCCTGGAACTGATTGAAGAAGCGGGTGTGCCTGTTCCGCAGGTTGATTTAATCATCTCCACTCATTCCCACTGTGACCATGTCGGGGCCAACCGGCTGATCCAGGAAAGGTCTGGCTGCCAGGTGGCTATGCATACCATCGACAAGCATTACGTGGAAACGAAAAACGATTGGTTTACCTGGTGGCGCTATTATGACCAGGAAGCTGAGTTTTTCCATGTAGACCTGGAACTACAGGAAGGCCAAAGTGTTTTCCTGGACGGACTGGAACTTGTAGTACTGCATACCCCGGGACATGCTTCCGGGCAGATATCCCTTTATTCCCCTGAGCATAAATTTTTGCTTTCTGCCGATGCTATCTGGGACGGCGATTTTGGGGCTTTGACACCCCGCATTGAAGGGAATATTTCTCCCTTTTTGCAGCACCAAACCTTGGATAAGTTGGCCGCTTTGGATCTTGCAGCGATTTATCCGGGGCACGGCAGCCCTGTTTTCCAGCCGCAGGAAGCTCTGAAGCGGGGCTTGAAAAGGGTGGAAGCGTTCCTGGAAAACCCGCAGCTTATGGCAAAAGACCAGGTGAAAAAACTATTCATCTACATATTGCTGATGAAATCGGGTTACAGGGAAGAAGAGTTTTTCGGCTACCTGATGCGAACTCACTGGTACCGGGAGACGGTTGATCTTTTTTTCCAAGGCTGCTATGAAGATGTTTACCGGGAGATCCTGCAGGAGTTGCTGCAAAAGGGCCTGGTTAAGCGGAGTAATGACCACCTGGTAACTACGGTGAGGGCATAAATAATGTTCCGGTTTGAAAACAAAATAAAACAGGGCAAATAATAGAGAAGGAGCGCATAACGATGAAAATCGGCTTGGCATTAAGCGGAGGAGCTGTTAAGGGAATGGCCCACATCGGGGTGATTAAATACTTGGAAGAAAGAAAAATAAATGTAAGTCATGTAGCCGGGACCAGTGCGGGATCGCTGATCGGGGCTTTTTATGCTGCAGGGCTTAGTGCTGAAGAGATGGAGCAGATTGCCCTGGAGATTAACTGGAAGGAAATAATTAGAAATATTACCCGTGTGCGCTTTCCCCGCAAAGGGTTGATCAATACTGAGTTCCTGTCCCGGATCGTGGAAAAATTCCTGGGCCAGATAACCTTTGAAGACCTGGAAAAGCCCTTTATTGCTGTTTCTGTAGATATTGAAAAGAGCAATATTGTGCATACAGAACAAGGGGATTTGACCTCTGCTTTAATGGCCAGTTGTGCCATCCCCGGCATTTTGACTCCCGTGGAACGGAATGGCTTGTCCCTGGTGGATGGAGGGGTGCTGCAGAACATACCGACACGGCCCCTGGTGGATAAAGGGTTGAAAGAAATAATCGCTGTGGATCTTAATGCCCATTCGGATCTGACTGGGGTTCCTGAGAGCATATTTGAAATTATTTTCCGTTCTATCTATATGATGGCCCGGGAACGGGACGACCAGGACAGTAAGTTGGCCAAACATTATATTGCCCCTGACCTGGGGAAAATAGGGGCCTGGGAACTGGATAAGACCAAGGAGTTAATTGAACTGGGCTACCAGGAAGCCAAAAATGTACTGGGGCAGGCCCAGTTCAAGCCGGGCCTGTGGGGAAGAATTGCCGGCAGGAGAAAATAATGTCAGAGGTCTTTTTTGAGGCGAACACCTTAAATTATTTCCTGGCCTGGAATTTGTTTGCCTTTTTGTTGATGTTCTATGATAAATATGCTTCCCAAAGATACCTGGCCCGTGTCCCGGAAAAGTATCTTTTTATCCTGGCCTTTCTTATAGGGGCTGCGGGCATTTACCTGGGCATGAAAGTATTTCGGCACAAAACATTGAAACCGAAGTTTAAGTATGGTTTGCCCGCTCTGGTTTTATTCAATGCCTTCATTATTTATTTCCTGATTTATTTCCTGGCTGCAAGTGGATACTAACCGCTACAACTCTAACGAGTCTTGTCGCCCGGACGACAGCTCCAATACACGGTTTTCCACACTACAGTGGTTTGTCTTCCGGCAGTTTTTCACCCAAAGCCAGTCTGCAGATATCGCTTATCATGTAATTGCTCATCCCTTGGGAATATGCTTTTTCATTGAGGCTTTTAAAGCACATTGGACATAAATATACCATAGCTTCTGCTCCAGTATTTCTAGCGTCTTTAATATTTTCTTCCTTAAAATACTCAATATTTTTCCCCCTGGAAAATAGCTTGAGATCGGGCCCGGCAGCTTCGATGCCGCAACATAGCGCATTGATGCCATCGTATTTCCTGTCAACCCGTTTTACTCCAATTAGAGAGAAGATTTCGTCCAGGATCGTTTCAACCTCTTTGGGTGTGTGACGTGAAGCGCAGGGTCGCTGGTAGGCAACGCTCAGGTTTAATGGGACAATCCGGTCCTTGTGTTCTTGCAGGTAGTCTCGCAGGTATTCAAAAAAATGCACAACCCTGAAGGGAACTTCGATGCCGTACCGGGGTGCTATGTCTTTCAGTAGAGCATAGCAGTCTTCATGGACAAAAATAATCTCTTCTGCACCGGACTTTGCCAGGTTGTCGACTGTTGTTTGCATGCGCTCGCGCATAATTGATTCATTACCCATGTGAGCAAACAGTATATGACAGAAGTAGGGGAGTCCTTTTAAAATAGTCAGGTTTTCAAACAGCTGGCCCTGGGGTGCCCAGGGCATGTTTCCAGTCATTACACATAAAGACATAACTTTGCCTTGAATATCTACGGGCCTGGGTTCACTTTTAGCCCGGAAACGCTCTGCCATTTGCTCTAAAAGCTCCGGGTCGACAAAATTTCCATCCTCTTCCAGTCGCTTCAAGATGAGATCAAAGGGTTGGGCTTCCTGGGGGCAGAACTCGTTGCATGCAAAGCAGGTAATACAGTCGTGCAGCCAATCTACTGTTTCTCCCTTGACCAGTTTTTCAAATTCTTTTCCTGCGAACTCTTCATCTACATCGATATAATGACATTTCGCAAGACATTCGCCACAAAAATCGCACCGGGATTCGTCAAACAAGTCAGCCACCACCGTTTCTATAGTATTTGATTGCAAGGGGAGCCGGGGCATTTCAAAAGGTATGGTTTATGTTGTAGTTCAAGGCAATTCTACTGGTTTATCGTTATACTGGAAACATTTTGATCATACTCCAGCTCATGAGCATATGTCAAATATTTTGTTTGAAAACACATAAGACTAACCTGGACAAAACAGAGTCATAAAGGATTTACTGCCGGGATAAAAGTTTTTAAAATGCAGACTCTACTGTTAAGAGCCCTGATTGTTCACCTATTTCTGTCTTATTAATTTAATCATTACCTGGATAGACCGGCCTGCCACTGCTGTTTTGCATAGCCCAGATTCCTTCTACCCTGTCCTCGGAAAGATGCTTGGCCCTGTAGAGTGCTCTGTCAGTTCATCCAATTAGTTCCTCTACCGTGGTTGCATATTTGGGAAGAGATGATACGCCTGTGGAAACAGTTATTTCACATTCCCGTTTAACAGCCAGTCGAATTCGCTCAGCCACTTTAAGAGCATCTTCCGGGCCGAGACCGGGAAGAACTAATGCGAACTCTTCTCCTCCGTAGCGAGCGGCAACATCAGAGCTGCGGATGTTGGAAAGAATAACATCGGCTAATCTTTCCAACATCTTGTCCCCTGCTTGGTGGCCAAGTCTATCGTTAAGGGTTTTAAAGTTATCTATATCGATCATGAGAAGGGAAAAACCTCGATTCTCTCTCCCGACAATTTCTGTCCGCAGGTAGGTCTGGAAAAAGCGGTGGTTGCTAAGACCGGTGAGGCCGTCTTTAACAGCCATTTCCTTGAAATAACGACGCGAACGAACAATGAAAAAATTTGTTGCGTTAAAAGTGGCAGGTTTGTTAGTCGGTTGCTTCTATGACCAGTTCTTTGTTCTCTTTTCTCGTGATAACTTTTTCCACCAGCAGGCCGATCATGACTACGGAAATGATTGTAAGGACAAAGCGCAGCGCCGTAAAGGACGGGCCCAAAAATTTCAGTTCCACCATGAGCTGGGGAAGCTTGGCCGCTGCCCAAGTTCCGAGAAATATGGTGATGTTCATTAGCCGGGCCCCTTTCCTGTGCATGGCGGCTGCGATGGGAAAAGCGATATATACAGGTCCTGTAGGGATGGTTCCAAAGACAAAGGCAAGGCCGATTCCTTTTACCCCGGCTTCTTTCCCCATATATTTTTGAATAAATGATTTGGGCACCCATACCTCAAAAAGTCCCATCAAGATAAAGACCGGGGGAATAATCAGCGCCATTTCCTGCAGGTAACTTAAAGAAACATCATAGACAGCCCTGGACTGGGGTGGATAAAGGAAATGGATGGCAATAAAGATAGCTGCCACAATTCCCAGTAAAACAAATTCTTTTGGTGACACTTTTGGCCCCTGTCCCGGTCCACCCCCGGGTCCACCCGGTGCCGGACCGTTTTGAGGTGAAGCACTGTTTTGGGAATCGCCCCCCTTTTGAGGGGAGTGCTTAAAGGTGTTGTTATTGTTCCTGTCTTTCATATCAAAATCACCCCCATAACTAAACCGATTAGAAGAGCAAAGATAAAGCTGAAAATGTTGCGCAGCAGGGTATACCTGACGCCCAATTCTTTTATTTCAATTGGTGCAGTGACCGTGCCCACCATGGTCAGCGTGGTAATAAAGGTGGCGATGGTCATCACGGCAGCCCCGGATCGCAGCAGGGAGGCGGCCAGCGGGATAGAAATTATGTTGGGGATAAAAGTAATGGCCCCCACTCCCGCTGCCAGCATTGTCCCTGAAAATCCGGCATCAGCTCCCAGGTAATGTTCAATGGTTTCCGGTGGGATAAAACCCAGCATTAACCCTACCAGGCCGATGATGATCAGCAAGCTGGGCAGCATTTTAACCAGGATACGCCTGGCAATAAACAGGGCTTGCTTGGTCTTTTTTCTATCCTTGGCAATGGAATAACCCAACCCTGCGACCAGAAAGGCGTAAATTAGCACAAGCTCCAAAGTTAACACTCCTTTCGTAATAAACAACAAGCCTTGAATGAATGCTCATTCATAATCAGCCATTAAAAAAGAAGCAGTGGGGTAGGTACATTTTCTTTCCTCTGACCCCCTGATTCCTAAACCAGTGTATGCTGCGGCGTTTTAAAAAAGTCTATTATTCATGTCATTTTTCCATTACTCTGCCTTTTTCAATCCTGCCGGTTGTTCAGGCCATGCCACAAGAGTAGGGCAATTTCCTCTGCAGCATCATCCAGAATTGCAGAACTCCCTTTTTCTTCCCGCTCCATCAGGTAGCGGCCCATTAAGGCCTCTATCGAACCGAAAATGGCAGGTGCAATCACATGGAGCTTGCAGGTGCGAAGAGCTCCGCTTTCCATGCCTCCTTGCAGGATTTCTTCGATAAAGCGGGGCAGGCCTTCAAACTGGGTGATCCCTTCAAAATGACAAACCCTGGGCATACCTCTTTCCCGCAGCAATACCAGGAAAACATCCGGGTTATTTTTTACCTCTTCAAAATGCATGGATAAAATGCGTTTTATTTTCTCCAGGGGGTGCAGGTCTTCAGCTTTTAGCTTTAAAAAGTATGTTTTTCTTTTTTCATATTCACGGTGAAAGATAAAATTGAGAATGTCATTTTTATTTAGAAAATAATTGTATACCGTACCTACAGCTACCCCCGCTGCAGAAGCTATCTTATCCACCGTGGCGTTGTGGAATCCCTCGCGGGCAATGACTTTTGTCGCTGCCTGGCAGACAACTTCTTTTTTGTCTTTGACTCCTTTTTGCATTATTTCCCTCCCGTCGTTTTTCCAGGAAAATGAATGAGCGTTCATTCACATTATAGTCTTGGCAGATATATTTGTCAAGGATGAAAAACAAAAATATTTTAAAATCTGCTTTTGACAATTGAGAAAAGATGTGTTATTCTAAACTTAGAGTGAGCACTCACTCAAAAAATTGCAGGGAGGTAGTAACGATGAAAAATGTAAAAGAAGTAGAAAGGGAAGTTTATGAGGAGCTTGGTTTTATCCCACCGGCATTTAAGATTGCTGAAAAAATGGGTGAAGATTTTCATGAGGTCATTGCCAATTATTACAAAATAATGTACACCGGTGATGTAATTCCCCTCAAGTACAAGTACTTGATGGCCATTGCTACAGGGATTATGGATGAACATAAGGAAAAGGTAATGATTGATACCAAAAAAGCATTGAAGTATGGGGCGAGCAAGGAAGAGGTTATTGAGGTGCTGCGTATGACCGTGTGGTGGAAAGGGGCGCCTGCCCTGGTGAAAATTGTTCCCGACGTCCTTAAATACCTGGACAAAAAAGAAGACTAGCCTCCAGGTTTCAAGCAATTACATGCTCCTTTAAAGGTTGTTGGATTTTTGTTATACTGCGGGGCCGGTCCTGGTTGCCGGCCCCGCAAAATATGTTACAATAGTGATGTTACGTTTTCTGGAAAGAAAGTATGCCGGGGATGCGCTTATGGCAGGAATTAAGAGATTAAGCCATCTTTTTTATGACAAACATTGCGGCAAGGTAGGGGAAGAAAATGCCTAAAAAGACAGGGACGAAAAAGACACCAGCGGGCGGAAGTAAAGGTCAACAGATCTTGCAGGCAGCCCGGGAAATTTTTAAAGAAAAGGGGTTTCATGCGGCGACCACAGCGGAAATAGCCCGTAAGGCTGGTGTGGCTGAAGGGACGATTTTTAATTATTTTCGAACCAAAAAAGAACTCCTTTTTGCCCTGCTGGAGCCTTTTAATGCGGAAGAAGTCGGGGCATTTTTCTGCCAGGTGGCAGGAGAGACAGACAGGGATAAACTCCATCTTTTTTTGGAAAACCATCTCCTGTTTGTAAAAGAAAACTTTGACCTGTTTCGTATATTGCTGTATGAATCACAATTTCACCCTGAATTGCGGGAACAATTTATTAACAAGGTGGTGCTGAAGACCCTTGAGCCGGTGGAGAAGCATCTTTCCAAGGGTATGGAAGAAGGGGTCTACCGCCATGTAGACCCCTCCATTGCTGCCCGGGCCTTTTTTGGTATGTTGACAGTATTTGTCGCCTGGAGTGAAGTTCTCCAGGCCGATGATTTCATCCAGTTTGATGAGCGGGAGGTTATTGAAGAAGTAATCGACATTTACCTGCGTGGAATTAAAAAAAACACCCTTTAAGAAAAGACTCCCTTTAAGAGAGGAAGAGAAAAATGAAAGTTGTAGTCTTGGGTCCAGGATGTCCAAGTTGTCAAAACCTGGAGATTGAGGTTATCAATGCCCTTGCTGAACTGAATGTGGCTGCCGATGTAGAAAAGGTGGAGCAGATGGAGAAAATCAAAGAATATGATCTTGAAGCGCCCCCGGCTCTGGTTATTAACGGGAAAGTAAAGGTGTATGGCCGGGTTCCCAGGAGGGAAGAAATGAAGCAATGGATCCGGGAAGAGCAGTAAAAAAGCTTTGAGCAGCCGGGCCATGCGCCATCACCTTAAGACAACTTTATGAGTTGTTAAACCTGTTTTCTTGTAGTAAAATTCACAGTTAGTGACTGCAATCAAAATAAAAAAATTATTTGTAGGCAAACGAGGTGGTCTTGTAATGGAGAGTCTGCTGTACAGCCTGCTGGCCGGGTTTTCCACGACGGTTGGCGCCCTGACAATTATGCTGTTTGGAATGCCGGGCAAAAAATTATTATCTGCCCTCTTGGGGTTTGCCGGAGGGATCATGCTGGCTATCTCATTGTTTGACCTGATGCCGGAAGCCTTGGAGCATGGCTCCATGACTTCGGTCCTGGTTGGTTTTTTGCTGGGGGTCGGCGTGATGTATGCCCTGGACCGTTTTATTCCCCACGCCCATGTTTCCACAAACCAGGATTTTTCTTACGAAAATGCGCCCAATGGCGCCGGAGTGGACAAAAATATCCTGCGGGTGGGTTACTTGATCTTTTTCGGTATTGCCCTGCATAACCTGCCGGAAGGCCTGGCTATCGGGGCAGGGTTGGAAGCCAGCCCGGAGTTGGGATTATACATTGCCATCGCCATCGGGTTGCACAACATCCCTGAAGGGATTGCTGTAGCCGGCCCCCTAAGGGCTGGTGGGCTCTCGGTGGCGAAAGTGCTTTTATTAACACTTGTTGCCGGCTTGATGGCGCCTGTAGGGGCAGCGCTGGGCTTGCTCTTTTTTAATATCTCTCCGCTGTTTATCGCCGGGGGGCTCGCTTTTGCAGCCGGGGCCATGGTCTATATTGTCAATGATGAATTAATTCCCCAGTCGCATAAACTGGACAGCCATATCGCCATCGGCGGGCTTATTTTGGGGTTGCTGGTTGTGTTCGTGCTGACCGGATAAAAAGAAATGATTGTATTCGAAAAGCAGCGTGGAAGCGTGGGGCCGGGGAAGCAAGAGAACCGTCCCCACGCTTCCACGCTTCCTGTTTTGCCACCACAATTTTTTTAAAAAAGATTCAAATTTAAAGAAGGAAATGTTGAATTGATGTAGAACTAAATAGATATATAGGATGAATTATATCCACTTTAACCTGTTTGGAGCTGGAAGGAAGGCTAGAGTTTTCTTTCTTAAGGCCGAATGGAGAAATATCGTAAGGAGGGTTTTACCTATGAGCCTGGTAAACTTGAGCCAGTTGTCGTCATTTATCAACAAAAGAGGGATTGAGACCAAAAAAGTGGTCCAGAGGCCTGAAGTCAGTGTAATGAACCTGGAGTTGAAGCCCGAGGAAAACATTGAAGAGCATGTTGTTGATGTCCACGTCACCTTTGTTGTTTTAAAAGGTTCTGGCAAAATCAAGATTGGGGAGCAGGTTTTTGACGTTGTTTCCAATAATGTTGTCCTGTGTGAACCGGGTGTTCCCATGGAAATATTTGGGGGGAAAGAAGGGATGTCCTTTTTGAACATAAAAACACCTAGCCCGGCAAGTTAGACTCAGGGTTGTTCCATATTGCATCACATAACCCTGGACCAGCCAAAACCGGTCAATAGCTTACAAACCTGAAAGTCTTAACATTTTTATTCAGGAAATCAACTTGCAGCCAAAGATGCCGGTAAACTTGTAAGCTGGTGGCTGAGATTTACCTTATTATTTAATGCTGGAGGTTTTGTAATGAAGCTTGAAGGCAATTGCCAGACAACGGCGATGGGTATTTTACCCCATACCGATGTGGAACGGGCGTTAAAGCTTGCCCTTTCCGTGGATATACCCTTTTGGCCCCAACTTCCCCGGGTAACTTTTTTTGAGGATATGTATGCCCAAATATCCGAGCATTTTCCCGGGCTTACCATAGACCTGGAAAACAGGGATATCCATTTTTCCCTGGATAAATTCTACATGGATATGGAAGAACTGCTGCAGTACTGGGAAGACGAAACTTTTTTCCGGCTCTCGCCCGAATATTCTGTGGTCTTCCACCGTTTCCTGGAAGAAGATCTTTCCTCTTACCAGTATATCCGCGGCCAGAGTATCGGTCCGGTCAGCTATGGTTTAAAAATACTGGATGAGAACAAAAAATCCATGATCTATCACGAGGAAGTCCGGCAAATTATTTTTGATTTTGTAGCCAAAAAACTCCAAGCCCAGTACGGAGAAATGCGGGAAAAGCATCCGGGGGCCTTTGTCTGGGTGGACGAACCCGGCCTGGAGATGGTCTTTATGGCTTTTACCGGTTATCCCAGCGAAAAGGCAAAAGAAGACTACCATGCTTTCCTGGAAAAATTTCCAGGTCCCAAGGGAGTGCATCTTTGTGGTAACCCGGACTGGTCCTTTCTATTGAACATGGAACTGGATGTTTTATCCATTGATGCCCTGGCATGGGGGCACATTTTCTCCCGCTACCAGGAAGAGATCAAGCAGTTCCTGGAGTGGGGAGGAATTATTTCCTGGGGAATAACGCCTACCCTCACAGAGGAGTATGAACAGGAAAATATAAAGTCGATGATTTCCAGGCTGGAGGAAGTCTGGGCGTACATGGGTGAATTTGGTGTTTCGCGCCAGCAGATCCTCAAGCAGGCCTGGCTTGCCCCGGCCAGATGCTGCCTGGTAAACCAGGATGGTGAGGAAACGGTGGAAAAATCCTTCCAGTTGCTGCAGAAAGTTGCAGAGCATTTTAAAGAAGCGCTGTGAAATGATCTGTCCCAGGGAAATTGATAATAACTGCCACGTCTCATACGGGCTACAACTGGGCTGAAAAATCTTACTTCAGTTCAGAGTGCTGATATTCAGCAAACACCTCCTAAACTGCCGAGAAGATGGCGCCGTGTTCCCGGGATATTTAAAGCTGGGAGAGTTTTATACTTTTGGATGAACTTTACTGGTGCGTTTAGATGCCCAGTCTTTTCCTCATCAAGCGCTGGGGGTAGGGGTAAAGCAGGATAATGATCAGGACCAGTGCGGCAGCATGGACCAGCAAGAAAACGTCCACGTTTCCGAAAACCAGGGAGCGCAGCAGCACAACAGCATGGTAAAGAGGCAGAAACCAGGCTGCTACCTGGACGAAACCCGGCAGTCCTTCTATGGGGAAGAACACCCCGGAAAAAAGAAACATGGGTGTTATGATCAGGGTAAAGAAAAAGGAAAACGAATCGATCTTGGGCACCAGCCCCGTCCAGATCATTCCCAGCAGGGCAAAGGCAAAGCCGGCCAAAACCAGTACCAGGGGTGTAAGCAGGGCCCAGGGCGAAGCCACCAAGCCAAAAGCCGTTATAACCAGCAGAATAATGCTGCCGTAAATGACAGCTTTGAAGACTGCATAGAGAATTTCCCCGGCAACCACTTCTTCGATATACAATGGTGCGGCCACCATGGCGTGATAGATTTTCTGGAAATGCATTTTCACAAAAGAGCCGTATGTGCTTTCAGAGGCCGCCGCCCACATGGCCGAGGAAGCGATAATCCCCGGGGCAATATACTGGATATATGAGGTGCCATCAATTTCCCCGATGAATGCGCCCAAGCCCAGCCCCATGGCAGAAAGATAAAGGAGAGGTTCGACAAAATAGAAAGTCATATTGGTAAGCCAGGTTTTTTTAAAAACAACAATATTACGCCACAGCACTTTTAAAGCCCACCTATTCATGGCCTAACAGCCCCTTTCCAGTCAGTTTCAGGAATACATCTTCCAGGTTGGCCGGTCGCTGCAGCTGGTAGGAGATAAAGGGGTATTCCTGCAACCTGTTTATCAGTGCCTGGTTCTCATCCCTCATGTAAAGAAAAAGAGTGCTGCCCAGCAGTTGGTGCCCGTAAATTTCCGCTGCCAGTTCAGTTAATACCAGCTCCTGTTTTTCCTCGGGCAGCTCCACTTCCAGGACGTACTTTCCAATGTGTCGCTCCACCAGGGTTAAGGGTGACCCTCTTTCAATGATTTCTCCCTGGTCGATGATGAAAAGGTGGTCACAGAGATGGCTGGCTTCATCCAGGTAGTGAGTGGTTAATACGATCGTAAGGCCTTGCTGTTTGAGCAGGCGCAGGTGCTGCCAGATCATGTGCCTTGCTTCCGGATCCAGACCTGTGGTAGGTTCATCGAGGATAAGCATATCGGGTGTATTGATCAACCCCCGGGCCAGGGCAAGGCGCCTTTTCATCCCGCCAGACAAAAATTCAACGTCTACATCTTTTTTTTCCATGATATTGAAAAAAGAGAGCAACTCCAGGGCTTTTTTTTCTGCATCCTTTTTTTTGATCTCGAAATAGCTGGCGTAGATGACCAGGTTTTCCAGTACGGTCAGTTCCTGGTCCAGGTTGTTATCTTGGGGGACGATGCCCAACCTTTGCTTGATCTGGCGCTGTTGTGATTTTGCGTCCATTCCCAGGACTTCAAGCTTGCCTCCCGTCAAGGGGAGAAAGCAGTATAGCATGGCTACTGTGGTGGTTTTCCCAGCCCCGTTAGGACCCAAAATGCCGAAGCACTGTCCAGGATAGATATTAAAATCAATCCCTTTAACGGCTTGAAGGCTTCCATAGTTTTTGGTCAGTTGTTTTGCTATTACGATTGGATCCGGCAAGGTGAACTCAATCCTCCTTTACACCAGGCTGTAATCAGTTCGGGTCGAGAAACTTGAACTGAGCCGCATGCTCTATTTCGTGAAGGCAACCGGAACCGATAACGGGAAACGGAAACTCCAATTTATACTATAAACCAATTAAATATTATTTACAATGCAAGCTGAGGAAGTAACTTGGTTGCTGTTTGTCTACATGAAGATAGAAAAAAAAGTATAAAATTTTTCA
The DNA here is from genome assembly GCA_964581355.1 of uncultured Desulfovibrionaceae bacterium. Taxonomy (GTDB): domain Bacteria; phylum Bacillota; class Dethiobacteria; order DTU022; family UBA8154; genus CAZOOA01. The sequence continues at coordinate 32,404 of CAZOOA010000018.1, forward strand.
ATCCAGGCAGGAGTATAAAATTTGAAGTAGAATATATTGAGATATAGAAGATGTATTTAGTCCACTTTTTGTGTTGCATTCATTTAAACTGGAAAGCTGGTAACAAACATGCAGATTACACGCCAATCCGAATATGCTGTCAAAACATTGATGGAACTGGCCCGTCTTCCTTTTGGTGAGACCTTGCGCACTCAGGAAATATCAGAGCGACAGAATATTCCTGAGGTATTCTTGAAAAAAACCATCCAACTGCTGGCCCGGGGAGGATTGCTTATGACCCAGCGAGGTGCCCAGGGAGGGATACGACTCAGTATCCCGGCAGATCAAATAACCATTGCTAATGTAATTGAGGCGGTGGAAGGGGCTTTGGCTATCAACCCTTGTCTATCAGGAAACACTCACTGCCCCAATGAATCTTCCTGCCAGATCAGGCGAATCTTGCACCGGGCCCAGGAGGCCATGAGAGAAGAATTAAGCAAGGAGACATTGCAGGATATAGTGGATCAAGAGGATGGGTGACTGATGTTGATAGGAAAGGGGTTGGCCTTGTATTGATCCTTTGCCAGTGATCCTTTGCCAGGTAAATAGCCAGGTTGTTGTTTTTGCCCAAAGTGGATAAAAAAGGTCTACTTGCACCAATAAAAGGGGAGGTGGTAAAAAAAGATTCTGTGCCTGGAAAAATGTATGGTAGAAAAATGAGCCAGCACCAAGCCCGCAAGCAACAAGGACCTACAACAAGGCTTCCATTCATTTATTTATCACACAATTATTGTACTCTTGGGTGACTTGAAATTGAAAAAAAGAAATGTTTTAAAAAGGAGAGGATTTTTGATGTTTTGTAACCAGTGTGAACAGACAGCAAAGGGACAAGGTTGTACCGTTAAAGGGGTTTGTGGAAAGACACCGGAGGTTGCTGCGCTGCAGGACTTGTTAATTCATGCCATCAAGGGTATGTCCCTCTATGCCCATGAGGGGCGTAAAAAGGGAGTTGTAGACCCGGAAGCAAATCTATTTACCGTCAAAGGACTGTTTTCCACGCTGACCAACGTGAACTTTGATGCGGCTCGCTTTGAAGCAATGATTCAGGAATGTGCTTCTTTGACCGCAAGGCTGAAAGACAGAGTAAAAGCTGCGAGGGGCAATGTTGAATTTGCAGATCCCTCGGCAAGCTTCCAGCCAACCGGAGATATGGATGGGTTGATCCGCCAGGGGCAGGAAGTAGGCATTGCCTCTGATTCCAGTGCTGATGCTGATATCCAGTCTTTACAGCAAACCTTGCTCTATGGCATCAAAGGGATTGCCGCCTATGCTGACCATGCTCACCTGCTGGGCAAAGAAGACGACCGGGTCTACGGCTTTATTCACGAAGGCCTTTCCGCTATTACCGATAAAAGCCTGGGGTTAAATGACTGGGTGGGCTTGGTCCTGCGTTGCGGGGAAATCAACCTGCTGACCATGGAACTGTTGGATGCAGGCCACACGGAAACCTACGGCCATCCTGTGCCCACAGAAGTGCCCCTGGGTCACAAGAAAGGAAAATGTATCCTGGTCTCCGGGCACGACTTAAAAGACCTGAAAGAGCTTTTGGAGCAGACCCAGGGTAAAGGAATCAATATTTACACCCACGGGGAAATGCTGCCAGCCCACGGTTACCCGGAGTTGAAAAAGTTTGATCACTTTTATGGCCATTATGGGACAGCATGGCAAAACCAGAAAAAAGAATTTGCCGAGTTTCCCGGGGCCATCTTGATGACAACAAACTGTATCCAGGAGCCTAAGAATTACATGGAGAATATCTTTACCACAGGTCTTGCAGGATGGCCGGGGGCTCAGCACGTGGAAAACGGCCAGTTTAGCCCCGTAATTGAAAGGGCCAAGGAACTCCCCGGTTTTGCTGAAGATGAAGACAAAGGCAGTGTTATGGTTGGCTTTGCCCGCAATGCGGTCATGAGTGTGGCGGACAAAGTGATTAATGCAGTTAAAAATGGTGATATCAAGCACTTTTTCCTGGTGGCCGGCTGTGACGGTGCCAAACCGGGTCGCAATTACTATACCGAGTTTGTGGAAAAAACCCCGGATAATACAGTGATTTTAACCCTGGCCTGTGGCAAGTTCCGCTTCTTTGACAAAAACCTGGGCGACATCGGCGGCATCCCCCGTCTTCTGGATGTGGGGCAGTGCAACGATGCCTACTCTGCCATCCAGATTGCCGTGGCTTTGGCCGAAGCCTTTGACCGCGGAGTAAATGAACTGCCCCTGTCCATGGTGCTCTCCTGGTATGAACAGAAGGCTGTGGCCATCCTGCTTACTTTGCTGCACCTGGGGATTAAAGATATCCGCCTGGGTCCCAGTCTCCCGGCATTTATTACGCCAAACGTGCTGGATGTGCTGGTGAAGAACTTCGATATCAAGCCCATTGCCAATACTCCGGAAGAAGACCTGGAGGCGATCCTGCAGTAAAAGTTACATCAGGTTATTAGGCTAGCACAGGTTTCTGCGCTAGCTTGGTATATACTAACCGCCACGGCCCTTGAGAGCCACAACAGGGGATGAAAATGGGCTTTCAAACCAAAAAAAAACCAACCGGGAAGGGTCCCCAAAAGTAAAAACAACGGGGACTCTTCCCGGTTTTTTTTTGCATTCCTGGCCAGGAAAAGACCATTACGACAACAAACGACAACAAACAGGAAAATGCTGCCATGAACGCCATTACACCCAGGACAATAAAAACGACTTTATAGTTTTTTCCCGGAAAGCTTCCCCAGTTTCCCCTACTGCATTTCAGGTCAGCATTATTCCCCAGTAAAAAGGCTGTGGCATATCTCCGTAATGGCTTCCCAGCCTGTGAAGTGAGCTTTGCGGCCGGTCTGGATATGTTCTACTTGTCCACGCCACTCTCCTTCAGGGGTATCTTTCCAGATGCGGATCAGAAATGACGCCCCTTTGTTAACTTCATCGATATTTTGCATTTTGTTACACACGCCTCCCTCTGCAGGCTGAATGTATTGGTTTGTAAAGGCTGGGGTGAAATTATTAATCAAATTATAAGCGTATGTGTTTACTATACAAGAAAAATCTCAATAAATTATCAATAAAAACTCAATTATTAAAGTTTTTTAATTAATTTTCAAAAATATATCTTTTTTTTTGCTATAATTAAGAGGAATTGAGAATTTATTGATATTTGATTGAGGACTTTTTTATATACTTTACCTTAACTTTCTTTTCAAAAAATGTTTGTAACAAATTAACCCTAACCTGGACGAGCCAGAGCCATAATCTTTTTCTTTGCAGTTGTGCTGCGCGATAGAACTCTTGCCAAAAAAGCGCAAAACTCAATTGTTAAAGGCCTAAGAGGTTAAAAGCTAATTGTTCTAGAAATAGCAGAAAGGAGTGGCAGGTATTGAAAAAGTATTTAGCATTTCCAAAGTTTCGCTTCCCTGTTTTTCGTGTTATTTTTGCTTTTACAGTAGCTGTGCCGGTACTGTTGGTTTCCATTCTTCCAGCTAAAGTAGTAGCAGCAGCGACAATTTTTGAAGATAGAGTAGACCGCACCGACTCTAGCATCGTTGGGAACCAGTGGGTTGAGTATTTCATGAGGAGGCCTGATCAGCAAAGCCCGGAACGTATGATTGACCAGGGGAATACCCCTTGGCGAGTTAAAGACGGGACGATTTATTACCATGAAGTTGGAGACCATTTTTACATTGAGGATTTTATCCAAACCAGGGAAACATTCCCGGTCAACAACACCCGGGTTGAGTTTGAAATTCGGGGGGATATTGGAACCAGTGCGGGGTATGTCGGCCCGGCAGTTTTCTGGACACCCCATGCCAGCAAAATAACCAGTTATGGCGGGGTAAGTGAAGGGCATGGCGTAATTGGAGTCAATGCCAGGTACCGCTGGGAAAATGATGGCACCAGGGGTTTGCATATCCGTGCCAATGGTGAAACCCATGATTTTCCCGAAGCGATTTTCGGGGGGATGAACCAGCAAGATTTTTCCCGTCACGCTTTCACGGTGCAGGATAATGTTCTAACTTACGAGTCAGACACTTTCCCCACCAGGAGCATCTCTTTGGACAATCCCTTGGAAGCAGGAGAACGGCGCCACCTATACATTGGTGTCCGGCTTTATGACCGGGGAGTGCCCCAGGAAGTTGAGATCCGAAACATTCGAGTGATTTCACTGGATGAGGATAGTGATCTGCAAAAAGTCACTCCACCGGAAAGAAACGAGGATCTGGTTGCAATCCACGGTTTTTTGTCTGCTTTTGCAGATAACAATTACCAGGCTTTATTAAACTATATTGATGGGGACTTGCGCAGGGAACTGGATAAAGAAACTTTTGATGAGGTTCGGGAATACTTCCTGATGCATGGTAGCGCCAGGGGTACTGTTCAGTCATTTAATGCATTTCGTTTAAATGACCAGGATCTTAACGTGGAATTAATTGCTGAGTATCCTGTTGAAGGTTATTTAAATACCCTGAGAATGGAATTTGTGTTATCTAACGGCAAAATTACTTTAATGTCAGGCAGGTGGCATTAGCAATGAAAAAAAATCATTTCCTGTGTTTCATTATTGTTCTGCTTGTTTTGATCCCGACTCCTGCTTCTGCCATACATCTCAGGGAGACTACTATTACTGAGCAGCTGGATACCTGGGTGGAGCATACTGAGCCAAAGTATCGGCAGTTAACAAACGAGGAGAGCAAGAGAATGTATCAAACGCTTTCGGATATGAGCAGAAAAGTAGGGCAGTTGGAGCAGTTAGCAGAATTATACCCGGATCAGGATTTTAAAAAGTTGGCCCAGCGACTCGAGGTTTACCATGATTATTTTGCAGAAGCGATTCCCCACGCGCGAGTGCAGGTAAAAGGGGATATTCGAAGCTTTGAAGCTTCCGTTTGCAAAGCTACAAACAAGTTAACAATTTCTCCTGTATTTTTTGAGGAAAGCAATGATTTGATTTTTACCTCTGTTATGCTGCATGAAATGGTTCATGTAAGACAAAGTAGATTCACACAGTTTCTTACTAAAGTTGCTGAAAGAGAAGCATATGTAGAAGAGTGGATTTTCATGCGCATGTTTGAAGAAAGAACAGATGGAAACGTTGACCCTCAATTACTGCAGCGCTACCATGAACTCGCTTATGCCATGTATCAATATGGTTACCTGGAAGGGACATGGCCTTCAGACCTTTCTGCTTTTAAGGAAGAGTTGAATGCCTTTGAAAGACAGATTATGAATAAGCTTAGCACTGTTGACCTGGTCGGGTTTCAACCCAGAGCAGCCAATTTTTCTGAAATATTAAGGATCACAGACGCCGGGGTCGAAACGGCTTTGGGTATAAATGGTGAAGATCCTGTTGATGACCTTGCTGAGACAGAAAACGGTTGGATCATTGATATGTCGGAGCAAGGACACCAAGTGCTCGAAGGCGAGTTTGAAAGTTTTTTTCTTGAATATCCAATAGTAGATCGACATAATGCAGAAGAAAGGCCCGAATTCAAGGTGCTGATTCCTGAGGCTGGAACGCTGGAAATAAAGGTCGAATACTATAATCCTGAATGGCAGCTTGCAAAGGAAGCACCCAGTTCGGTTAGTACTGCTTCATTTTGGGGCTATTTTGATGGAATGGGGACAGTTTTATCTGGGGCACAAAATGAATGGAGAAGGCACGATTTTGCGACGCCATTAAATGTCGATATCCAAAGAGATGACCAGGATAGCTATCCATACTATAAATCATTTTCGTTTACACCCGACAGTACTGCTGCACGAAGGACAAGTGAAGGCGATGTGCAGCCCTCAACGCAATTCATGGCAGACAGAGTGCTGTTTTTTCCCGGTCAATTTAAAGTTGAAGTAATGTTTACACCGGATGATGAGCCGCTACCAGATGACGGGTTGAAGACAGGAAAGCCCAAATATGGTGCGGCCAACACGACGATGGTCATCGGGGACAGGAACATCTCTGTCGACGGTGCAACGATACCGATGGACGTGGCCCCGTTTATCGAGGGTGGCAGAACTTTTGTACCAGTCCGCTTCCTGGCCAATGCCCTGGGTGTGGAAGATGATGGGATCTCCTACGGTCCCAGCGGTGCAGTGCAGTGGGTGAAACTGGCCCGAGAAGATGTCACCGTAGATATCGGGATTGGCAGTGATACTTTAACGGTTACAGACAATGAAACCGGGGATGTTAAGACCATCGAGATGGACACCGCTGCCATGATTAGAAACGGGCGCACTTTTTTACCTTTCCGTTTTATCGCGGAAGCATTTGATGCCGAAGTGGGCTACCAAACAGATGCTGAAGGTTATGTCACATCTGTGGAGTTCATGCAGTAGTTTTTGCCATATAGTTGAGCTCTTGGGCAAGCAAAGGAAGCAAGAGAACCGTCCCCATGCTTCCCATGCTTCCCATGCTTCCCATGCTTCCTGTAGAAATGGACTGGACAATTACAGGTATGCACAATAATGTGAAACAAGGGAGAGATACTTCATGGTTGAAGGTGTGGTCAGCACAGAGTCATATAAATGCGGCTCTTGCGGCGGTACAGTCTGTTTTGACCCTGAGACGCAAAACTTGAAATGCGAGTACTGCCGTTCTATCACTGCATTTGAAGTCAGCGAAGTGGAAATTAAATCTTACAGCCTGGAAGACGGGTTGGAGCATTGCGATACAGACTGGCAACAGGAAACCCGGGTCATCCACTGTGATAGCTGCGGTGCCGATACAATCCTGGACGGCAACAATACTTCACAACTATGTGCATTTTGCGATTCAACCCATGTTACGGACATTGAAAACCAGCCGGGAATTAAACCGGAACTGCTGATCCCGTTCAAAATCTCTGAAGACAAAGCCAGGCAGTTATTCAAAAAATGGATTAAAGGGAAGTTTTTTGCCAAAGGGGAAGCGAAAAAGTCCAATCGTATCGCCAATATCGCGGGAATATACCTGCCGTACTGGGTTTTTAATACAGACACATCCACCCAATACTGGGGCCGGAGGGGCACTACCGTCCAGACCGGCAGCGGTAAAAACAGGCAAACCACTACCCACTGGAGCAATGTCAGCGGCACGTATTTTGAAAACTTCCGGGATGTTACCATCTGCGGTTCGGACCAAATTGAAAAAATGGGTCTTTCCAAGAAGCTGGATTTCAAGTATGAAGAACTCCAGGGATACGATCCGGGGTTTCTATCCGGGTTTATCGCCGAGAAGTATATCCGGGGCGTTGAAAACAGCTGGGAAAGGTGCAAGCAAAAAATCAATGACTTTATCAGAAGAGGGATAAAAAGAGAAATTGGGGGAGATAAGCAGGAAATTACCAGTATGGATACCCATTATACAAACACACGCTACAAGCATGTCTTGTGTCCCGTTTGGATGTCTGTTTACAAGTTTCAGGGCAAAGAATTTCCTTTTGTCGTTAACGGACAAACAGGGAAAATTGAGGGCAAATACCCGCTTAGCATTCCCAAAGTTGCTGGAGCTGTTGCAGCAGCAGCCCTCATAATCTATATCCTGATCCGGCTTTTCGCCTGATTCGCATCTGGAAAATACAATAAAGGAGTTGGGTTCACGATGGTTTTTGGAAGATTTGCCAGGTCACAATTCATTGAAGTAATCGAGTGGGTGGATGATTCACCAAATACGCTGGTATACCGATTCCCTGTAGAAGACAAAGAAATCAAGATGAATGCACAGTTGACGGTGCGTGAAACCCAGAAAGCGGTCTTCGTCAATGAGGGGCAGATTGCCGATATTTTTGACCCGGGACGTTATGAGCTGACCACGCAGAACATGCCGGTGCTGACAAAGCTTAAGTCCTGGAAATACGGTTTTGAATCTCCCTTTAAAGCAGAAGTTTATTTCATCAATACCAGGAGGTTCCCCGACCAGAAGTGGGGTACGTCCAACCCTGTTATGATGCGGGACCAGGAATTTGGCATGGTTCGCTTCCGGGCCTTTGGTGTTTTTGGTTTCCGGGTTCATAACCCCGATTCCTTGATCAAAGAGATTGTGGGGACCAGCAATATTTACACCACGGATGATATTGTCTCCCAGCTGAAGAATATTATCGTTTCAGGTCTATCGGGAGCTGTTGCGGAGTCGCAAATCCCGGTGCTGGATCTGTCGATGAATTATGGGAAGTTGGCCGAAGTGGCCATGAAAGTATTCGAGCCGCAGTTTAACCAGTATGGGCTTTCGATTTCATCATTTGTAATCAATAATATTTCCCTGCCCAAGGAAGTGGAAGAAGCCATGGACAGGAGGACTTCCATGGGTGTGGTTGGGGATATGGGGCAGTATACCCAGTACCAGGCAGCAGAAGCCATGCGGGACGCCGCCCAGAACGAAGGCGGAGGTGCCGCCGGCGCTGGCGTCGGTTTCGGAGCAGGAATGGGACTGGGGAACATGATGGCCGGCGCCATGAATCAGTCGATGAACCAGCAGCAGGGACAGGTTCAGCAAAACCAACAGCAAGAGCAACAAACTTCCACCACCGCCTGCCCCGGCTGCAGCGCCCAGATCAGGGCCACGGCCAAGTTCTGTCCCGAATGCGGCAAGACAGTCCAGCAGCAGGATCCCAAGATCACCTGCCCCGGTTGCAGTGCCCAGATCAGGGCTACGGCCAAGTTTTGCCCCGAGTGTGGAAAAAGCATGCAGGTCCAGTGCAGTTGCGGTCACACTCCCAAGCCCGGCGCAAAATTTTGCGGTGAGTGTGGCACATCTCTTTAGAAACCCCGGCGGGAATCCTCGGGGTCTATTGACCACGTGAGGATGTCACAATTGCTCTACAAACTAGATGGGTGTTCTATGGCAGCTTTTTCGCTTAAAATCCAACTTCTCTGCTGATTAAAGCTGTGAAATTACCAAAACAAACCAACCCCCGGCAAACCTTGGGAGCTATCAAGCCCTTAAGGGGCTGGGGGTTGGTTTTTTCGTCATGGTTTACTTTCACCTACATCAACAGCAAAAACATATCGTCAAGGTCTTATCTTTTTTTTATTAAGGCGGGCAATATTTTTTTGCATATTAAAAGGAATTATGGCTGAATTTGTATAATTAAGAATGATAATTTCTTTGGAAGAAATCCTGTTTTGCACCGGGAACAGTATGGGGCGTGCTGAGAACACTTATGGATGTTTTCCTGTTTCTGGGCAAATAATGCAAATCTGCTGCCTGGACGTGTGCCCCGGAGAGGGTGCATGGCACTGGGTGGCTATGGGCATCAGGCTAGTTATTGCTGGAGGTTTGCTTTATGATGGCTTTGTTGCCGACAAAATTAATGGCGCCTGTAGTGCCTCCTAGTATTATGCGTTCCCGGTTATTGAAACGCTTTAATGAAAATCCGGGGGTGCGCCTGGTTTTGCTCCAGGCCGGGGCAGGCTATGGGAAGACAAGCCTTGTCAGTTCCTATCTACAGCATGGATCCTTGCCCAGCCTCTGGTACCAGCTTGACGAATTCGACGCCGATCCGGCCACCTTTGCCATGTACCTGGCCGAAGGAATCAAAGGGCTAGTAAAGGAAATTAACCTGGAAGTCTTGGAAAAGCACCCCTGCCCCGACTTTACAGCGGCCGGTTACAAGGCCGGGCTGGAAGAACTGCTTTCCTGGGCTATCAAGGTGTTGGAGGGCAGTAACCAGCGGGTGGCGCTGGTTTTTGATGATTATCACCTGGTAAAAGAAAGTGAAGAGATCAGGCAGTTCATGGAACGGATGATCAACTACCTTCCCCAAGGAGTCCAGGTTGTTATCACTTCCCGGATCAAGCTGCCTCTTTCCCTGGCGCGTTCCCGGGCCAGGGGTTGGATCGTGGAAATGGGGGACAAGGATTTACGCTTTACCCTGGAAGAAGCTGCTACCATGATGGCAGATCTTAATTTAAGCGAAGATCTTTTAAGACAGATTTGGGAAAAAACCGAGGGCTGGGCAGCGGGGCTTTTCCTGGCCCGGTATACGCTTTCAAGCAGCCCTACTGATGAAAAAGAGAGTATTGACCGGCAATTCACCAGCTATACCATGAATTACCTGGAGGAGGAGATTTTGCATAGATTTTCTCCCCGGGATTTTTATTTCCTTGAAACTACATCGGTTTTGGAATATATGGATTTACAGCTTTGCAGTGCATTGACGGGTGAACAGGACGCTGCAGGTATCCTTGAAAAGCTGACCCGGGAAAACCTGTTTGTTTATGTACTGGAAGACGGCTGCACTTACCGCTACCACCAATTGCTGCGTGATTACCTGCTGGAACGTGTCAGGGAGCGTTACGGTGAAGATTACCTGAAGGGATTGTATCTGCAGGCTGCCAGGATATTCCTGGAGCAGGAAGACAGGTACCGGGCTATGTTATATTATTTCCGGGCCGGTGAGTTGGAGCATGCCATCAACCTCCTCCTGGAATTGGCTCCGGAACTGCTACAGCAGGGAGAGTTTGTCCGTCTGCGCCATTACCTGGAGAGCATACCTGCTCCAAAAATGGAAGAGCTGCCGGAAATTTTTTACTACAAGGGACGGGTTTTGTCTGTTACAGGCTTTTCGGATACTGCCAGGGAACAACTGCAGCGGGGGGAAGATTTGCTTGTGCAGCAGGAAAAGTGGCTTGAGGCAGCACGCTGTGCTGCAGCCCAGGGCAGCATTGCCAACGAAAAAGGAAGGCCTAAAGAAGGTGTTTTCCTGGCAAGCCGGGCAATGGATTACCTGGAAAAGTGCCCGGATTGGGAAGGAAAGCTGGAAGTGTATTGTGAAGCCACTACTTTGTTGTCGCAGGGTTATCTTCTCCAGGAGGACTGGTCTGAAGCAGCTCGCTGGGCTGGCAAGTCAGTCCAGTTTTTCGCCGCAGCGGGTTACCCCCCGGGTCAGGCCCGCTTAAAAACGCGCGAATACCAGTTTTTCATCTATCATCCGCGCCAGGACTTGCGCCAGGCTTTACGCGCTTTTGAGGCTTCCCAGCAGATGTGGAAGCGGTTTGGCAACCGGCATGAAGCACTGATGGCCCAAGTCAATGTAGCGACAATTTACCGTATCATGGGAGAATACGAGAAAGCTTTTAAAAATGCCTCTTCTGTCCTTTATGAAACCCAAACGCTGAATTTCGACCGGGGACGGGCTTTTGCCCTTTTTGTCCTGGCCCAGGTCCAAAGGGACCAGGGGGAGATGGAAGCGGCCCTGGAAATTTTTCATGATGTAATCTTTCTTGCCCGGCAACAGGGTTTGATCCAGCTGGAGGCAGGAACTCACCACAGCTTAAGCGGGCTCTACAGGAAAAAGGGCAATTTGGATGCTTCCCACCGGCATGCGAAAAATGCCCTGGAGTTGGCCCAAAAGACAAGAGTAAATTATTTTAATGGACAGGCCTTGATGAACCTGGGAGCGGTTTACCGTGCTCAGTTCAACCTGAAGGAGTCAATAAACAGCTTTGAACAGGCCCGGGAAATATTTAAACAGTGGCAGGCAGACTATGAACAGGCACGAGTGGGCTTTTACCTGGCTGAGGCCCTTTTGAAAAAAAGGAGCAATGATCCCCCTGATGAAGAGGAACTGGATGCAGTCATTACCGACTTAATAAAAGAGAGCGTAAAATTGATCCGTTTAAATGACTACCGATTTTTCTTCACTAAAGAAAAAGAATTCCTTCTGCCGGTATTACGCTGGGCTGTAGCAAGAGGTTTGGAACATGACTATTTAAGTGAAATTCTGGTTGAAATTGGAGAAGAACAGGCTGCACTGCCTTTCCAGGTTTATACCCTTGGTCCCCTGCAGGCTTACAGGGAAGGGAAGGCAATTCCGTCAGAAGCGTGGAAAAGTGCTAAAGTATCGGGACTTTTCCGCTTTCTGCTGGCCAGGCGTGGTCAGAAAGTTGAAAGGGATATTATCCTGGAAACTTTTTGGCCGGAAAAATCTCCCCGTGCAGCAGCCCACAACTTTTCTTCCTGCCTGTACAGCTTGAGAAAGGCCCTGGAACCCGAGCTGGAAAAAACTTCTCTCTCACGGCTGCTGCGCTTCGAAAAAGGCCTTTGTTGGCTGGATACTTCCGGAGTGCTTTGGACTGATGTGGACCAGTTCGTGGAAGGCATTAAACAGGCGAGGCGCTACCGCCAGTTAGGCAAAAAAGAGTACGCGGCCCAATCATTTAAAGATGCCCTGGAGCTTTACCGGGGTGACTTTTTGGTAGAGTATCCTTATGACGACTGGCTGGTTGCCGAGCGGGAACGCTTAAGGGAGATGTGGTTGCAGGGTTCTATGGAACTGGCCGGATTATTTGCTGAAAGAGAAGAATTCGACCAGGCGGTCCGTTTGTTGCAAGGAGTTCTAAGAAAAGAACCATACCAGGAAGAAATTTACCGGCAACAGATCCGCTACCTGCTCCAGGCAGGGCGGCGGGCTGAAGCCCTGGAACAGTACCGGATCTGCGAGCAGATGCTAAGCAGGGAATTTGGAGCGCAGCCTGGAGAGGAAACCCGAAAGCTTTTCCAACAATAAAGGTTGTCGCTTTCCTCCAGAATAAAGTTCCTTCCTTCCTTCCTTCCTTCCTTCCTTCCTTCCTTCCTTCCTCTTCAATAGC
>CAZOOA010000019.1:0-43765 GCA_964581355.1 uncultured Desulfovibrionaceae bacterium
CCAAAAACAGGGTTTATATGTGCAGAAAAGCATAGAAAGGATGACAAGAATTTAGTATGAAAAACCGTGTCTTGGCGCTGTCGTCCGGGCAACTGGGTAACTCTGTGGAAGGCGCTAAGGTTCCCTCGGGGTCCTCGGGCGGCCTCCCCGGTTTAACTCCCGTCCGGGTCGATCCCGGCGGCCGACGTCCTGTCGGCCGGACCGCCCGAGGACCTTCGGTCACCAAGCGCCTTTGGCCACAGAGACCAACGTCGCCGGACGAATGCGCCATCTCCCCGGTTAGGGGGGCGGGAAGTTGAAAACCAGTTCTTTGGGCGCAAGCAAGGTTTTTCTTCCCCTGTTGTGGTTTCATCCAACAATTCAATTTCCTTCCCGTTCCAATAATACCATAATAATAATCCTGGCGAAACAAATGTGTTTACTAATCCAGTGTTTTTTTAGTTGACACCCGCAGGCTAAGCTGGTAAAATTGCAGACAAGGCAAAGATCCTTTAAGCCAGTCCGGAGAGGCTGGAAAGGAGCTAGCGCTACCTATGTGTGCTAATGGTGACGTATACCTCCTCAGCCAATCCACGGCGAGGAGGTTTTTTGTGCACAGGCGACAGAGGAGGGTGACAGAAATGAAGGCAAGATTAATTTTGGAAGACGGCTCTGTTTACCAGGGAATCTCCCGGGGAGCACAGGGAAAATCATGGGGCGAGGTCGTTTTCAACACCAGCATGACCGGCTACCAGGAGGTCCTCACAGATCCCTCCTATTGTAGTCAAATCGTAACCATGACTTTTCCCATGATCGGCAATTACGGGATAAATGAAGATGATTTTGAGTCCAGACGCCCCTTTTTAAGGGGTTTTATTACGCGCGAGATGTGTGCAAAACCAAGCAACTGGCGCTCTACAAAAAGTATTGAAGATTATTTAACTGAACATGGTGTAATCGCTGTGGAAGGCCTTGATACCCGGGCATTAACAAGAAACCTGCGGGAAAACGGCACCATGCGGGGTATTCTGACCACAGAAGAGACCAGCCTGGATGAACTGATTCAGGAGGTAAAAAAACTTCCCACCATATCCGAAATGGAACTGGTAAAGGAAGTCACGACCCCGGCCCCATACGTTTTGGGCGAAGGAAGCGGCCCAGGCAGCCCCCATATTGTTATCCTGGATTTGGGGTTAAAGCTTTCCATCGGGCACTCTTTAAGCAATACCGGCTGCCGGGTAACCGTTGTCCCGGGAACTTTTGGCACTGAAGAAATCAAAGACTTGAAACCCGATGCCCTGGTATTGTCCAACGGCCCCGGGGATCCGGAAACATTCACCGATGCAGTAAATGCGGTACAAGACCTGGCCGGCCAGCTGCCCATGTTGGGTGTCTGCTTGGGACACCAGGTAGTAGCCCTGGCCCTGGGAGGCAAAACCTTCAAGCTCAAATTCGGCCACCGGGGAGCCAACCATCCTGTTAAGGATCTGGTCCGGGACAAGATCTATATTACGTCTCAAAACCATAGTTTCGCCGTGGACGGCACTTCCCTTCCCAAAGGGTTGGAAATTGCCCAACAAAACCTGAACGACGGAACCGTGGAAGGTATGCGGGAAGATAAAATGAAGATCATCTCCATCCAGTATCATCCTGAAGCCTTCCCCGGCCCCATGGATTCTGCCTATATCTTTGACCAGTTCCTGGACAACATCAAGGAGGGTGTATAAAATGCCCAGAAACGACACGATCAAAAAAGTCATGGTCATCGGCTCAGGACCCATTGTCATCGGCCAGGCAGCCGAGTTTGACTACGCCGGTTCCCAGGCCTGCCGCTCCTTAAAAGAAGAAGGGCTGGAGGTGGTGCTGGTTAACAGCAACCCGGCTACAATTATGACCGATACCAACATGGCTGACCGGGTTTACCTGGAACCGTTAACCCCCGAATTTGTAACCCGCATCCTGGAAAGGGAAAAGCCCGACGGACTTCTACCCACGCTGGGCGGCCAAATCGGCCTGAACATTGCCCAGGAAATCGCCCACCAGGGCATCCTGGACCGGCATGGTGTCAAGCTGCTGGGCACCCCCCTGGAAACCATCGAGAAGGCAGAAGACAGAGAAAAATTTAAACAGATGCTGGAATCCATAAATGAGCCCGTTCCCCCCAGCGGGATCGTATCCAACATTGATGACACGCTAAAACTGGCCGAGGAAATCGGCTATCCTGTGATAGTCCGCCCCGCCTATACCCTGGGCGGTTCCGGGGGTGGCATCACCGAAACACCGGCAAAACTCCGTGAAGTGGCAGAAAGAGGCCTTAAATACAGCCTGATCGGGCAGCTGCTGATCGAGAAATGTGTCACCGGCTGGAAAGAGATTGAGTTTGAAGTTATGCGCGACGGCTCCGATAATTGTATCACCATCTGCAGCATGGAAAATATTGACCCCATGGGCGTGCATACCGGCGACAGCATTGTCGTTGCACCGGCCCTTTCCCTGACAGACCGGGAATACCAGACCCTGCGCAGCGCTTCTTTAAAGATCATCCGGGCGCTGGGCATTGAAGGCGGCTGCAACATCCAGTTTGCCATGGATACGGAGAGCTTTGATTATTTTGTGATTGAAGTCAATCCCCGGGTAAGCCGCTCCAGCGCCCTGGCCTCCAAAGCCACAGGCTATCCTATTGCCAAAGTAGCCAGCAAGATTGCCATCGGACTGGGGCTGGATGAAATCAAAAATGCCGTCACCGGGAAAACCTGGTCCTGCTTTGAGCCCTCCATCGACTATTGTGTAGTCAAGTTTCCCCGCTGGCCCTTTGATAAATTTGCCACGGCAGAACGAACCCTGGGAACCCAGATGAAAGCCACCGGGGAAGTCATGGCCCTGGGAAGAAACTTCGAGGAAGCCCTGCTAAAAGCTGTCCGCTCCCTGGAAATCGGGGTCTTTCACCTGGACCTGCCTGAGTTGCACGATATCAGCCTGGAAAAACTGGCCCAGGAACTGAGCATACCCACCGACATCAGGCTCTTCGCCGTGGCGGAAGCCCTGCGCCGGGGCCTGCCCGTAGAGGAAATCCACCGCCTGACACGTATCGATCCTCTTTTCCTGGAAAAACTCTTGAATATCGTTGATATGGAAACCCGCCTGGCCGCCAAAGGTCCCGACTCCATAACCCGGGAACTGCTGGCCAGTGCCAAGTTTTACGGGTTTTCCGACCACTTCATCGCGGAACAGTTGAATGCCCCGGAAGAAGAAATCCGGCGCCGTCGCAGGGAAGAAGGCATCAGTCCTGTATTTAAGATGGTGGATACCTGCGCCGCCGAGTTTGACGCGGAAACACCCTATTACTATTCCACATACGAACA
This sequence comes from uncultured Desulfovibrionaceae bacterium, assembly GCA_964581355.1. Taxonomy (GTDB): domain Bacteria; phylum Bacillota; class Dethiobacteria; order DTU022; family UBA8154; genus CAZOOA01. The sequence goes on from CAZOOA010000019.1 coordinate 3,342, forward strand.
GGAAAGTGAATCCAGCCCCACAGAAAATAAAAAGGTGCTGGTCCTGGGTTCCGGCCCCATCCGGATCGGCCAGGGCATCGAATTCGATTATTGCTCCGTCCATGCTGCCTGGGCGTTAAAGGAAGAAGGGTATGAGTCCATTATTATCAACAACAACCCGGAAACTGTCAGCACAGACTTTGACACCTCCGACCGCCTCTACTTTGAACCCCTGGTCCCCGAAGATGTGCTCAATATCATTGAATGGGAAAAACCCGATGGGGTTGTAGTCCAGTTTGGCGGCCAAACGGCTATCAACCTGGCCGAACCCCTGGCCAAGGCAGGGATCCCCATTATCGGGACGGCAGTTGAAAATATTGATCGGGCTGAAGACCGTGAACGCTTTAACGAAATGCTGGAAAGCCTGGACATCCCCCAACCTCCGGGAGGCACGGCCGTCTCCCTGGAGCAGGCGGAAGCAATCGCCGAGCGCATCGGCTACCCGGTCCTGGTCCGCCCCTCTTACGTCCTGGGCGGACGGGCCATGGAGATCGTCTATCATGCCCGGGACATGAAGGAATACATGACCTCGGCTGTTAAAGTCTCCCGGAACCACCCGGTTTTGATCGACAAATACTTAAAGGGTATTGAGCTGGAAGTTGACGCCATTTCGGACGGGGAGCACTGTTTTATTCCCGGGATCATGGAACACGTGGAAAAAGCAGGCATCCATTCCGGTGACAGCATCGCTGTCTATCCGCCCGTTAACGTAACCACAAAAATGCGGGAAATGCTGGTGGACTACACGCACCGCATGGCCAGGGCCCTGCAAATCAAAGGGGTGCTAAACATCCAGTATGTCTATCATGAAGGAGATCTGTACGTCCTGGAAGTCAACCCCCGCTCCAGCCGGACCATGCCCTTTTTGAGCAAGGTTACCGATATCCCCATGATTAACCTGGCCACAAAAATCGCCCTGGGCAAAACACTGCCCGAACTGGGGCTTAAGAGTGGGCTGCACCCGGAACCCTCCTTTGTCAGCGTCAAGGCACCGGTATTCTCTTTCTCCAAGCTGTACGACCTGGAGACATCGCTGGGGCCGGAGATGAAATCCACCGGGGAAGTCATGGGGATCAATTCTGAATTCCCCCGGGCCCTGTTCAAGGCCCAGCTGGCTTCAGGATTTGACATGCCCACCAAAGGTAAAGTGCTGGTCACTATCGCCGATAAAGACAAAAAAGAAGCACTGCCCTATATTAAAAAGCTTTATAACCTGGGATTTGAAATCCTGGCCACCATGGGAACAGCCGTCTTCCTGGAAGAAGCAGGCATCCAGGTTGCCCGGGTGAACAAAATCCGGGAAGGTTCGCCCCATGTGGTGGATGTCATCCGTTCCGGAGAGGTAGACTTGGTGATCAACACCCTGACCAAGGGAAAAATGCCCAAAACGGACGGTTTCCGCATCCGCCGGGCCACGGCAGAGCACAATGTCCCCTGCTTTACTTCCCTGGATACGGCCCAGGCCACCGGGGAGATCCTGGAAAAGTTAAAACTGGGGGAAGAGTCCCCCATTCTCTCCCTGCAGGAGTATTTACAAATGGACAAAGAGAAGACGAGCCTGTAAAGAAACACTGAGTAGGGAAGAATTAGCGAATTAGCTCTTGTGTCTAAAAAAAACAGGGGCTTGGTGCAGCCGTCCGGCTGATTGGCAATGCCTGTTAAACATATTATGGCCTGGTTGGGGGCATAATTTCAATACAACCTGGGCCGGGCAGTGCACCAGTTCCCTGTTTTCTTCATTCAAATTTTTAGTAATTTACCTCAACTTCCACTGAGGCAGACGCTTGTTCTTAAAAGCATCCACCCCCTCGTGAGCATCTTCGGTAGTACAAAGCAAAGTAAAAAGACTGTTGGTTGACTCGAAAGCTTTTTCATAAGGCAGGTCAGACATTTGATAAAAAGCTGTTTTCCCTAGCTGCACAGCCAACGGGCTTTTTTCAGCAATCTTTTCTGCCAGCTGCATTGTTTCCGCTTCCAACTTTTCTAGCGGAACGACCTTATTTACCAGCCCAAGCCTTTCCGCTTCAGCAGCATCAATCAGGTCTCCGGTTAAAACCAGCTCCAAGGTTTTTTTCTTGCCCAGGTGACGGGAAAGGGGCACTGCTGGCCCCATGCAGAAAAGCCCTACGTTAACAGCCGTTGCACCAAAACGGGCACCTTCGGCCGCGATCGCCAGGTCAGCAGCTGCGACCAAACCAATACCATTTGCTATAGCCAGGTCCTGCACTGAAACAATAACCGGTTTGCTCATTTTTGCAATTGTAAGGCACATTTTCCCCATCAACTCGCTCCAACGCAGGTATTCCACCGGTTTTTTCCCTTTCAATTCGTTGACATCGATTCCAGCGCTGAAAGCTTTTCCTTCTCCTTTAACTACTACCACCCGGACTTCGTCATCCTGCTCTAATTCTTCCAGGGCACTGTTAAACTCCACAGCCATTTGACTATTAAATGTATTCAAATAATCAGGGCGGTTGAACACAATGGTTCCTACATAACCTTTCTTTTCCTTCAGAATTGTCTCAAAACTCATCCCTGCCTACCTCCTCATTATTTTTAGATGCACACCTTCTTTCGAAAATGTGCCACAATAATTAGCAGCCCAAGATAAGTGCAGTTAGGTGAAAATAATATTCATAATCAATAACAGACTGATGCTGCCAAAGACTACAACAGGTAATCTTCTAGTTGTTACAGCTAAAACAACAGCAAAAACTAAACCAACCAAATAAAAATTATCCCAGCCGTGATGAAACTCTCCGTCTTTCAAGAAAACTGACTGAAAAGCCAAAGCAGATAATACTGCAACGGGCAGGTTGCGGAGGAAGATCTCCAGTCTCCTGGGAATTTTTTTGTTATGGAGTACTGCAAAAGGTAAATAGCGGGTCAAATAAGTGATTATGATAGCAGCAAGCATGACGAAAACCAAGCTGTTATTCAACCTGACCACCCTTTTCTTCTACCAAGACACCCGCAAAAGCTGCAATTAAAGTTGCAATAATGGCAGAAATTTGTGGCGTGGTAAACAAAGTAAAAAGCAATGACAAAATTACTGCAGTTCCAACCACCGTCATTCCTTTCAACAACTTATCTTCGATCATCAAATAAACAAGCGCTATAAAAGCAGCAGGGACAGCAAAATAAAAAGCCGGTTCCCAGGCAGGAGGGATAAAAGGGCCCAGCAGAACAATAGCCAAAGCTATTAATACCCATTGCACCCAAAAGGAAAGCAGAAAAGCAAAGCTGTAAATGACATGGTTACCTGGCTTTTTAATTCTTGCGCTGATTGCCCCTGCAAAAGGATCAACAATAAAAAATGCAAGTATGGGAAGATGTCTGGCGTTGATCTGATCGCGCAAAAAAACAGATAAACTCATGGAAATAAAGCTAAAGCGAATACTGGTCATAAAAGCAACAAGTAATAACTCTAGCACACCCGCTCCTCCGGCATATGCGCTTAAAACAGCGATTTGAACTGTTCCGGCGTTCATAATGGTATGCCAGGCGACAATTTCCAGGGAAGAGAAACCCAGGCTTTCTGCTACAATAAAATAGGAAAGAGCAATAGAAAGCAGCATGGGCGCAAAAACAATGCTATCTTTGATGCCGTCAAATATGTCTGCTTTTTTTGAAACTGGAGGCATTTCTTATTTACCCCGTTCCCAAGACCTTTATTGTGCTCCTACAGGACAGACTCGCTGACATTCAGCACAATTAAAATAAGCTCCTACCATAAAATTTTGATAAAAGTTCCAAACTGCGGGATCACTGACTCTTTTTTGAATTTCTTCTACATTTTTCCCGACCATACCGGAAAAATATCTGACCATCTCTCCCAAACCATATGGGGAAGCAACGGTTTTTATACAAGCTCTTAAATCGAACTGTTTCTCTCCGATAGCTCCCGCAGGACAGTTTTCCATGCAGAGAGAACAATCACTGCAGTGAGGATGAAAACCAACTCCAACAGTAGTCGGCATAACCGCTTCAAAAAGAAGTTCTTTGGTCAACACGCTGGAAAGGCGGACTCTTGGGCCAAAACCCGGTGTTAATAACAAATTATTGCGTCCGATTTCACCCAAGCCCGCGGCAACTGCGGCATGGGGGAAAGAAATATCCCCTGCCAGACCCTTTGTTTCTGCTGTCATTTCCAGGGGAAAATACGCTGCCAGAGGCAGAGAAGCTGAGCCCCCATCCTCTAAAAATCGCCCTACTCTCTGGGCCAGCCGCCCCAGCTCCAGATCAATTTGACGACAATTTTCTACGACCAGCCGTGTGGGACCAGACCATACACCTCTGAGATAACCAATTCCTAAAACCACAAGACTTTTTGCTCCCGGCAAAAGTTGTTCAATTTTTTCCTGCTCATGCTGACCTGAATAGGCCTCTAAATTAAGAACTGATACCAGGTCTGCTCCCTGCTTCATGGCAAATGCCTTTACTGTTTGCATAAAAAAACCCCTCTACTACCAATTATTGCGTGTTAAGCTAACTGCAAATTTCCCTTGCAGGGCTATTATTCCATTAAAAAATGATCTTCTTTAAACTCCGGCTTATCCTTATATTTTTCGGCCAGCATATTACGGTATGAAGCATACATTTCCATTCTAGCCGGTATTCCATGCTCGTTCAGTGCTCGAATAACCTCAGAAACATTCGGGGGACATCCCTTGATTTCAACCGCTTCCCGGATGGCAGAATTCTTTTTATTCAAGCCAATTGCGCAATTCCCGAAAAGGAAAGATTTCTCGTAGCCGCCCCGGGAAAGTGTTGTTTTTCCTCCCAAATACTCCACCCCCGAAAAAGGCTTTTCCCTATACGCACTAAGAAGCAGAACCAGCATGATATTATTCATGTGTGCGCAACCTGAGCAAAGGGTATGATCATACTTGGGATAGTATATCCCCTTAATCCCCAGGCGCTCAAAGGCCTGGGGAGCCGTATTATCTTCATTCCACTCCCAGTCCCACTCATGGTTCTTAGATATATCCTTAAGCTCCTCACCGACAATCCTTAAAGAACTCCCATCCAGGGGCACCCCATGATCCGATGCATATTCTTTCAGATGCAAAATTTCTGCTGGTTCAAAACCCATGGCCTGGCAGCCGACCACATCAGCAGAGAACATATCTCTGGAAGCAATAATTGCATCGGTACGGTGGGGTTTCCCATTGAAAATCGGTCCTCTTTCCAGGGAATAGATCCCATCCAAAACAGTAAGCTTTGGAGCGATCTTTTCACCCAGTCTGGCAATAAATAAGTCCAGGGGGATATGCTTATTATGGCAGCGGATTTTTGATTTTAAGTCGAGGCATCCCTTCAAGTTCTTAAATCCCAGGGACACCTTGGTCTGGCTGTGAGTCTTTAAAACAGGAAGATTAATTATAAAATCCGCTTCCAAAACAGGATCAGCAATATTTAATGAAAAATCACCGAAGTCTGTTTTTGTAAAAGCCCCGTCATTAAAATCAATCAGCTTAAGACCATACTTTTTCTGCAGTTGATGATAGCCCAGCCCCCTAAAAGCGGCTTTTGTATTTGAACCCAGTTCCTGGTCATCAATGGTTGCTTCTCCCAGGGTGATCTCGGAACAACCGTATTCTTTGAGCAGTTTAACCATTTCCTCAACTACAACGGAAGTAGTGATAACACCATACTTGGGAAAGGGATAAACACTGTCCCACATGACCAGGTTGGGTTTCAACAGTACCCGATCAGAGCCTTTCAGATCCTTTAACCCATCACACAGTTCTACAGCCTGGCGAATGCTTTCCCTGTTGTCATCAAACTTGGCTATACTTACTAAATTGTTTTCCATGGTAAAACCCCTTTTACTTTTTTTAACATCCTTCCGTTAAATTACAACCAGCAAAGTCTGGGGTTGATTTCAACAAAAATCGGAAGAAATCCTTCAAAAACAATTATACAGCCTGGAAAACAATTTCGCCTTCCATCCTTTCTTTGTAACTAAAAACAAAGTGTTAACTTTATTTTTTGTTTGTCTCAACAGTTTCCAAAAAGGTCTCGGTCAAGTTTTTGATCCGGGCATCCGACCAGGTACGCGGGTCAGCCATATCGCTTTCAAATACCAGAGTTGGCACATTTTTTTCCGACAAATAATTACGGTAAAACAACTGCCCCACCGAAAGAGCCCGACATGATTTGGTCCGGTGAAAAATGGCTCCGTCCAGGGAAAACTCTTCAATCCACTGGTCCAAAAGTTTTCTTCCCACGTAGCAGGAAGCTATCCCCGGATTACATATTTCCGGCATGACTTCGGTCCCTTGGCCATGGTACCAAACCGCCTTTTTCCAGGTCCGCTGCACCAGGGCCTCCACGGGATCTTTCAGGTCTGTTTCTACGGGTTTCCCCACATAATAAGTGGCAAAATTAGTCACAACAGCGCCATGTTCTTCAAGGTAATTAAAATAACCCAGGTTAAACCAGGGCGGGATCCCGAAAAAGATAAAACGAAACTTTTCTTTTTTTACCACTCCTATATTATTTTCCACTCTTGTTTTCGCTTCATGATACAGTTCTTGATAAAAATGGGACGCTTCAGGTGCTCCCATCATGTAAAGCTGCGGGATGATGGCGGTAAAATAATCCGTAGCCCCAAAAGGTGCGGGGCGGTTTTTGCACAGCTCAAGGGCTTCATACCAGTACTTTTCCGCCTGGTGAGAGTGGTGCATTATTTCCCCAAGCTTTTTCCGGTCCATTTCCTGCCCCAGTTGTTCTTCCAAAAAATTTATTTGCGCCTGCAAGTCCCGACGAAGATGCTCCAGGTAGTGCGCCTCAACTCTGCTGTCATGCACGTCAATACCGGGAGGAGGACTTAAGGGATCACTGCTAAAAACAGGTTTTTCCACATAACGTGTTGCCAAGGTTTGAAACCATTTATATCGGGGGTCACAGGTGAGCCCGGAACCCAGCATCATGGAAGGATCTCCCAGACCTTCTTCAACAGGAGACTCAGGAGGAACTGTGCCAAGCTCCCGGCAGCGCACACAGTAACCGATGGAGTTCAAGAGGTAGGAACAGAGTTCGTTGGAAAAGCCTTCTGCTTCCGCCAGATCGATAAAATCAGAGGCGACCAGGCGAGCCGCGCAAAGCGTGCCGTAGTTTTCCGGCCATTTCCAAGGCAGCTCAAAGGCCGCCAACAGTTCCGGGGGGACCCCGTGCATACACCAGGCCAAATGTTTTTTATCTTCCGTTTCCTCTTTTTTCTCCGGCGTAAAAAAAGAAGGCAGCAATTTTTTTATGTTTTTTGTTGTCTCCAGGGTACGTGTAGCACGGCTCATTTCACTGGACTGTCCCACTATATCCTCTCCTTTACAATGATATTATCCGCTGCAAATAGCTGTTAGTTATACACCGTAAAAAGTGCATTTCATTTGCTGGGCCGGACCTGCTATCTGCCTAAAAATAGTCCTTCCGGGTCTACTTTGCTGCGTAAAATATCAAACAGCACTTTTTCCGGTGGCGGCAGCGGCTCAGCACGGGAAATATCAATAGCAAAACCGGTGTGCTCTTGTATCTTTTCCGGGGTTATTCCCAGGCCGGAAAAATAAAATTTAACGTACATCTCCCTGGAACGGGGATCAAACTTCATAACTCCCATATCAGAAACCACAGCATCCGGTCCACCGGCAAGGCCCAGCTCTGTCCGATCCATTAAATTATCCTGCTGGGGATACCCTGGGCACTTCCATCCCGGGCTGGTAATGTAATCCACCTTTTCAACAAACCGGCGTATTTCATGCATCATAATCAAAATTGTCCTCTTGGACTGAATCGCAATATCACATGCACCTCCAGAACCTGGCAGCCGGCGTTCGGGGTGAAGATAATCGCCTATTACCGTTGAATTGCCGTTACCATATTTATCCACCTGCGCACCGCCTAAAAAACCCACATCAATCCTACCTTTTTGTAAAAAGAAATTCATCAGTTCCACCGGGCCTCCTGACCAGGGAGAGCCTTTAAACCACCTGGCATCAGAAACGGACATGGGAAGATGCTCAGGGTTGGGATCATAAATACCAGCCTCTGTTACCATAACAAGGTCCGGTGCATGGGTGTTTTTGGCCAGGATTGCTGCCAACATAGGCAGACCTGTGCCTACGAATACCACCTCACCATCATGGAGAAGCTGACTGGCTGCTACTGTCATGGCTTCAATAGGTTTATAACCAGCTGAATTCTTTTTTTCCATAATCATACCCTTTCCCGTTATTTCCTGCGGTTTAAAGCCGGGTTGTATCCGTATTCCGGGTCAGCCTGGATATTATTCAATTGTTCTTGGCCTAAACGTTGTAAATAGCCTTCATGGGTCTCAACACTGTAAACCCATTTTTCCAGCCAAAGGTTAAAGCTTTCTTCTGCTTTTGAAGCGTTTACATATTCTTCATAAAAAGACGGATCTGTATCATATACACCAAAACATCCCCCGGGATGGGCTCCGTAAGGAAGCTCCACCACCGCATCAACAAACAAGCCCGGGACTGCATTCCGCTCCGGATGCTTGCGTAATACATCCTCGGAAACAATCCTTTCTGCTGTAACAATTGTTGTCTTCGCTGCTGCTGCAAAGCAAAAGTCACCATATTCAGGCCCTTCAATTAATACCGTGCCTTTTTCCCCTGCCTGATGAACATGGATAATGCACACATCAGGCCTTGCTGCTGGAAGCAGGACAACCTCTTCCCCCTCCCAAAAGGGGTCTTTAATAACCTGGTATTTGTGCGCCGGCAACTTCGGGTTGACAGAGCGCTGTTCTCTTAAAGTGTCGTAGTTTGGATTTAATAAATCGGAACCCTTGTGGGTAAAAACCGGGAAAAAAGGAAGTCCCATGGCAGCAGCATAATTTCTCAAGAAGACACTGTTTGTTGTTTCTTCACAATGAATAAAAGTAGAACCATTGACCCGACCTTGTTCTACGGCACGGCGAAAATTGTATGCTGGTCCGTACAGTTCATGGCCGTGCCAGGATGTTTCAGCAATAGCTATGGCCCCTGCACCTATAAGCAAATCACTAATTGTTCCCGTTGCTGAAGCTGATAAATACAAGCCTTTCTTGCCCTGGCGAATAATCTCGTAAGCAGCACCCATGGGCGTACGCATAATTGTCCATCCACCAAACACCAGGGCATCGCCATCCTGAACTTCTGCGATTGCTTCAGGCAAACTTGCCACTTTGTTCATTATCTACTTCAACTCCCCCGTTAAAATCCAAAAGTATCATCCATTGACTGTTTATCTCTAATAATTAGCAAAATCCGTTCCAACTTAAAAAAGATGCATAAGACGGGGCTTGTAATTGCCTATAACCCCTCAATGAACAGAATTTTTCCAATATACGTCCTTTTTTGACACATTCCGGGCGAAACAATGTCTCATAAACAAACGCTTTTCCGCCAGCGCTTTGCATAAATCTGGACTATTTCAGCTCGTCTACTTACAAATAATTCTTCCTCACGGGAAACCAAGCAATTAATTCCGGTGGCATCCATTTTGCAACGCTATATAACTATAAACTGCAAATTGCTGAGATTTGAGATTAAGGAGGTCTGTTTATGCCAATGGATACCCCCCATTTATCGTCTCCAAGCGGAAAAGGGCTAGCAGCACTGCAAGACATTTATCAACAAAGGGGAAAAAAAGCCGAGACTCTTCAAAAGCAGGGCAGAAAGATACTCGGTTATATGTGTCATTTTGCACCGCTGGAAATAATGAGTGCAGCAGGTTTTGTTCCATTTCGAATTTTTGGCCGCAGGGGCGAAAACCTGGTAGCAGTTGATGACTTTATTGAGCCATACGGCTGCCCTTATGTAAGAAATAGTTTTGAGCAGGAACTTCAGGGAAGGCTTAATTTTTTGGAAGGCATTGTGATGGCACACAGCTGTGATATGGTCCAGCGGCTTTATGGCATCTGGAGATACTACCGTAACCCGAAATACGCCTATCTTTTCAATGTGCCTCACCAGGTCACTTCCTGGGCTCAAGATTTTTTCGTGCGAGAAAGTCAGCTTTTCCTGGAAAGCCTGGAAATATACCAGGGGGAAAAAGTTTCTGAAGAAGTACTGGAATACACCATATCACTGTATAATGAAATCCGCCATAAGATTCGCCAGCTATACTCGCTGCGTAAACATCATCCTCCCCTGCTTACCGGCGTGGAAATGCAACAGGTCTTAATTGCCGGCACCTGCCTCCCCCCTGAAGAGTATTTGCAATTATTAAGGGAGACGACAGAGGAAGTTTCATCGCGGCAAATCCCCGGACCAAATTCTGCCCGGAACGTGCGTATCATGATCTGGGGCAGCATTGTTGATGACACACGTTTATTTGAACTAATTGAAAACTGCGGCGCCCATGTTGTGGTAGATGACACCTGTACAGGCACCCGGATCTTTAATCATGATGTCAAACAGAATGATAATCCCTTCCAGCAGTTAATGAAAAAATACTTCCTTGATTTTCAATGCCCCCGGACTGACCGCGGCCCAGGTTACCAAAGGTTTGATTACGTAAAAGAACTGGTTACGGAGTACCGTATTGATGGGGTTATTGGATATACCCTGGCTTATTGTGACCCTCATAAACTTGATTTTCCGGATCTGCGGGATTTTTTAACCCAACATTCCTGCCCAATGTTACTTATTGATGATGATTATTCCCTGGGCAACAGCGAGGCAATTCAAAACCGCATCCAGGCGTTTATTGAAATGCTGAAGTAGGAGGAGTCGCAAATGAATTACTTTTTAGGTCTTGATAGTGGTTCAACTACCACCAAGGCAGTAATAATTAATGAAACAAGGAAGATCGTCTCTCAAGCCATTGTGCCGACAGGGGCCAACAGCCGTGCAGCCATCAATAAAGTAACAGGCACAGTCCTAAAGCAGATAAAAATAACACCTGGGGATATTGCCTGTACCGTCTCCACAGGGTATGGAAGAAAACAGGCAGCAACTGCTGACAAACAGGTAACAGAAATCACCTGCCATGCCAGGGGGGTAAACTGGCTAATACCGGACGCCCGAACAATTATTGATATCGGCGGCCAGGATTTTAAAATCATGGCCCTCGACTCCAAGGGTAATGTCATTGATTTTAGAATGAATGATAAATGCGCCGCTGGCACAGGAAGGTTCATGGAAGTTATGGCACGGGTCCTGGAGCTGGAGTTGGACCATTTTAGCGTTATCGCCCTTAAGGCCCAAAAACGGGTGGAAATCACCAGTGTCTGTACTGTATTTGCCGAAACAGAAGTAATCAACCACATCTCTTCCGGCACCCCGCTCCCCGACCTGGCAAATGGGATTTTTACTGCTGTCGCTACCCGGGTGTATGCCCTGGCCCGCTCTTTGATTACCAGTTCATCAGTTGTCGCCTTTACTGGAGGGGTAGCCCAAAACATCGGCATGGCTAAGGCGCTGGAAGAAAAAGTGGGGCAGAAACTAGAAGTGCCACCCCAACCCCAAATGACCGGTGCCATAGGAGCTGCCCTGGTAGCCGCAAACCACTTTTTAAAACAGGAATAATTACCTGCTTCTCTCTTCAAAAACTCCTAGCCTTCTCCATACCGATGTTTAAGGGCTTAAAACTGCATTAAAACCCTGTTTGACAGCATCTCCAATTTTCCCGAAACTAAAGCAATCCCCTACAACTACCACGGGCTTCATTTCCACCACTTTGACTTTTTACTGCTAAATCCAGGGCTGTTCTGCAACCCACCATGCCTGCCCCAATAACAATATCCACATTGTTACCTGTCTCTTACATCCCTTCACCTACACCTTTATTCTTAGTTTGGTTTCATAATCCGGGCAGCTGGTACAAGCCATCCAGCAAAGGCCAGGGATCGTGCTTGGCCGGGGAGAAAGAATAAGAGTAGAAAGCTTCCGGGTCCACGTCGGCGACTTTCCTGGCTTTGGTGACGATTTTGCCTTCGATATAGCTGGCCTGCCCCATAGAGAGCAGGGGAACCAGGTGGACAGGGTCGTACGGGGACTCCCGGAAGGTGACCTGGCCACTGCCCGACTGAAGGCGCGTAAGGCTCCTGTGGGATTCGTGGCGGATCAGGACCGGGTTTAAGTCAAAGCCCCGCTCCCCCGACGCCTTATGGGAATATTTAAACTGGTAGATGATGCGCATGGAGGGGTCGCCGGGGGGCAGCTCTTCTTCCATGCGGGCCTGCAGCTCCATGTAGCGGATGCCGTAGCGCTCCGTCCACCCAGCAATATCCTGCTCTTTTTTTTCCAGGAAAATGCGGGCGTTTTTCTTGGGTTCCCCGTAGCAGTCCCGGCCCAGGTCCTTGGAGACTTCCGTGTCGATAGGCAGAGTCAGGCAGTAGTTGCCCGGGTCCTCCTTGTAGCGACAGGAAAGGTACACCCCACCGCCGGAAAAGGGGCCTAAGCAATTGGAAGTGGCAAAGGAATAGATGAAAGCATAGCCCACAGGTTCATGGAACTCCAAGGGGGGTGGCAGGATGGACCTGATAAACTCTTCGGTAGTCTCAAAGGGAACGACCACCATCTGCATCTGGCGATATTCCGAGTTTCCGATAATATGATGCATTTTTTCTAACTGCTCCGGCGTTTTGACAAAGCTCAATTATCTCTCCCCTTTAGTTATTGTTTGGAAATAACTTCTGTTTAAGGATAGAAAACTTGGGGACCAGACCCTTGGGCATGAACAGGATCACCAAAATTAATATGATACCACTGGCTATGATGTTAACCCCCCTGAACTGGGAGAAAAAGTAAAGGGCAACCTCGTCCACCACGGAGAGCACCACAGAACCCACCAGGGGGCCGAAGAGCGTCCCCAACCCGCCGACAATGGGCCCTAAAAGGATATCGATCAGGATCACAAAGCGAAAGGATGTCTCCGGGTTGACGAAGGTCAGGTACTGGGTATAGAAGACACCGGCGAAAGCGGTGAAAAAGCAGCTAATGCCCGTAGCGATGAGCTTGTTCCTGGTAACGTCGATACCCAGGGCCGCTGCGGCATCTTCGTCTTCCTTGATAGCCATCAGGTACAGGCCCAGCTTGGACCTTTGGATCAGGTATGAGACCAGTAAAATAACAAACAAAAAGGCCAAGATAATGTAATAGTAAGGAACCCTGCTGGTAAACTGGAAATACTTCCAGGAGTCTCCGGCCAAGGGCAGCATAATCCCCGCCGCCCTACCCGGGAAAAAATTCAGGGACAGATAGTAGAAAATCTGGGCAAATGCCAGGGTCGTCAGCCCGTAAAAAAGCCCTTTTAGGCGGTAACGGAAACTTAAATAGCCAATAATAAGGCTGATAACCAGGGAAAGAAAGGCTGCCACGAACATGGAAACCCAGGGAACCAGGTCGTAATTTACAACCAGGATAGCCGGAATATAGGCACCGATTCCGAAAAAGATCGTATGCCCAAAGGCCGGTTGGCCAGCATAGCCGCCAATGATGTTCCAGCAGGTGCCCAAGTAGGCAAACATCAGGGTTGTGACCATAATGTGTACCAGGTATTCATTGGCCACCAGCGGGAAAACAATAAAGGCTGCCAGGGCAATGAACATTATAATTTGATTGGACTTAAACAATGTACTTGTTTTCTGCATGATAAGGACCTCGCTTGATCAGGTTTGGAAAAGCCCCTGAGGTTTGACAAGAAGCACTATGACAAAAACGGCAAAAATGACCAGCTGGCCTGCAGAGCCCGGCAAAAAAGAAAGCCCCAGTGACTCCAACACACCGATAAACAGACCTGAGATGACCGCTCCCTTGATACTGCTTAACCCCCCCATAACCAGGACCACCAGGCTGATCAAGAGGAAAGAGCTGGCCACGAAGGGATGGGCGTAATGAAAGGTGCTGATCAACGTCCCGGCGATGCTGGCGCAGGCACAAGCAATGCCGAAAGCAACGGCGTACATGTGCGAAACATTGATCCCCACCACCCGGGCCCCGTCCAGGTCTTGGGCCACGGCGCGGATGGCCTTGCCATACTCGGTGCTGTACAGAAACTTGTAGACCAGGTAAGCCAGGAGCATGGCCGCCAGGAACGCGATGAGTCTGCCCTTCCCAATGGAAATAAAGCCCAGGCGGATGGGTTCGGCCAGGTAATCGACCCGCACGGAACGGGCCCCCGGCCCCCAAATTAAAAGGGCCACATTTTCCAGGATAAGCAGGATCCCCATGGTCAGCAGAAGCTGGGTGAGCCTGGGGCCGCCCAGGACCCGGAAAATCATGTGCTTCTGGATCAGGTAGCCCATCATGAAAATAAGCGGGGTGGAAATAATGATAGACAGGTAGGGATCCATGCTGTAAGAGATAAAAAGAGTATAGGCGATATACATGCCCAGCATGACAAAGGAACCATGGGCGAAATTGATCACGTTGATCACCCCGTAAATCAGGGCCATGCCCACGCCGAACAAGGCGTAGATGCCCCCGAGCAGGAGCCCGCTAACCAACGTGGCTAACAGCAGCGAAAAATAATCCAAAAGATGTCACCTCCACGGGCTCGGACATTAAACTCAAAGCCTAATTTGTTAACTTTAATACGGCAGGTAAAGGGGACCTGGCAGCCGTTGGCTGGACAACTACTACGGCTGCTGACTAGGCAAGTAAGAAGCAGGGGGCCTATACCTGGTTCAAACCGGTCCCCTCCAACCTAACCGGAAATTTTAAACAGCTTTATCCTTTCATACCTGTATTAAACTACCCTGCCTGTTGCTACCTTTCCTGCCAGGACGGGGCAGGAAAGACCATATCCGTGTCGGCAAACTCCTCAGGATAGACGACGTGGTGTTCACCATCAATCATCTGGGTAACAAGGGTCCGGCCGTGTTTGTTGTCGCCGTTTTCCGTGAACTCTACCCGTTCTATGAGCATAAGGTTCCCTTCAGCACCGGTGAGGCTGGTTTCCCTTAATGCCTGCAGGATATCGTCCGGCTCCAGGCTACCCGCCCTTTCCAGGGCATCGGCAGCGACCATGGCCGCGGTAAAGCCCATCACGGCCACATCAGGCATGCTTTCTCCAAACCGCTCCCTGTATTCCTCCACAACCTGCCGGGAGCGTCCTTCAGACGCGCCTGGCGGGTCGGCATTGGAAGTCCACCAGCCCGTAGAGAAGACGTAGTCACCGTACTTGCCCAGGGTCTCCACGTAGGTATCGTGGAAAGCCTTGCCCAACAGTCCCTTGGGCAGGTAGTCCTGCTCACGCATGGTCTCTTTCAGCAGGATGGAATCGCTTTCGTAGCCGGCCACAATGACAAAGTCCGGATCCAGTGAGCTCACCCGCGCCACAATTGAAGTCAAGTCGGGTGCCTCATGGGGGTAGGCCATCTCTTCCAGCAGATTCAGGTCGTAGTCCTGGAGGAATTCTTTGTAGCGCTCCACGGCGTCCTGCCCGTAGGATGTGTCTTCATACAGGATGACAATGTCTTCCACTTCATCCAGGCTGTAGATAAATTCCAGGTCGGAGATAAGCTGCTGGGATGTATTAGGCATGACGCGGAAGATATACTCGAACCCTCTCTGGGTTAAAGAATCAGGGCTGGCCAGGGTAACTACGTTGGGAATCTGGTTTCTCTCAGCCACCCTGGTTACAATCTCGGCCGATGCACCGTGAGCGCAGCCCAGGATAATCACATTTTCATCCCGGACAGCCCTTTCCACGGCGTTCTGTGCCCCTTCGGGCGTGCTTTCACCGTCATAGACATTTAAGACAAGTTTGGCGCCGCCCATGGAAGTGATGCCACCCTGTTCATTGATCTCGTCTACCGCTATCTCCGCTGCCTGTACACTGGGCAACCCGGCAAAGGAGATGGGCCCACTGATGGGTTCAACGATGGCGATGTGGATCTCGTCCACCGCTTCACCGTTGGTCCCTGCTTCCGGTGCATCTGCGGCTTCTTCCGGGCCTCCGCACCCGGCAAGCAGGGCCAGAGCAAGAAGAAGCGTCAGCATTATTAGCAAACTGTTTTTTTTCCATTGTTTCCTTCTTTTCAATTCGTTTCCCCCCCGTTAATAAATAAGAGTTTTCTGGCTTTACTTCACCTGCAACTACCAATGTAAACAGGTTTTGAAAAACTTTTCACCCCCGTTTTCCCCGGCTGATGGGCCGGGCGGATTACTGGCCCAGGTAAGCCCGTTTTACATCCTGGTTGTGGAGCAAATCCTGCCCTTTACCACTTAAGCCGATGCGGCCTTTTTCCAGGACACAAGCGATATGGCATAGTTTCAGCGATTTATATACGTTCTGTTCTGTTAAAAGGATGGGCAGCCCTCGCTCCCTGTTGATCAGCTCTACAATTTGAAAGATATGGGAGACTATCCTGGGCGCCAGCCCCAGGGATGGCTCGTCCAGGATCAGCAGTTCCGGATCGGACATAAGCCCCCGGGCAATGGCCAGCATCTGCTGCTGGCCGCCGCTTAGGCTGCCGGCCTTGTCTTCCAGCTTGGGCTCCAGGTCAGGAAACAGTTCCATGACATGCTTAAAGTTGGCAGCACGCTTGGTCCTGGCCCGCTTGCAGAAAGCGCCCAGCTCAATATTCTCCCTGACAGACATCATGGGGAAAACATGGCGCCCCTCGGGAATCATGATTATACCCATGTTGACGATATCGTGGGGCCTACTCCTGTCGATGCGCTTACCCCGAAACAGGACCTCTCCCCCCTGGGATCTTAAAAGCCCGCAGATGGTCTTCAGCAGGGTCGTCTTGCCGGAGCCGTTGGAACCCAGCAGGGTGACTATCTCCCCGGTCTCGATTTGAAAAGATATATCAGTCAGGATTGTGATGTCGCCGTAGCCGGCGAACAAATTCTTAACTTGCAGCATCTTCATTCTCCCCCAGGTACGCCTCGATAACTTTCGGGTTGTCCGTCACTTCCTCGGGCGTACCTTCGGCTATTTTTTTACCGTAATTAATTACAATGATAAAATCAGACAAGGACATGACGGCGTGCATAACGTGCTCGATCACAATGAGGGAAACACCGTTTTCCCGAACCTGGTGCAGCATGGAGATAACGCTGTTGATCTCCCCGGGATTAAGCCCGGCCATGACCTCATCAAGCAGCAGGACTTTCGGGGAAGTGGCCAGTGCCCTGGCCACTTCCAGCCGTTTGCGGTTGGGAACATTTAGGCTGGATGCCGGGTCAGCTTTTTTTTCATATAGCCCGGTCAGCTGCAAAATTTCTTCTGTCTTTTCCTCTGCCTGCACTTTGTCCCCGGCACGGTTGTAGCTGCCGATCATGACATTTTGAAACACGGAAAGCCCGGCAAAGGGTTTGGTGAGCTGGAAAGTGCGGGTCAACCCTTTTTTGCAGAGCTGGTCCGGGCGCTGCCCGGTTACTACCTCGTCGTAGAATACGACATCCCCCGCATCAGGTTGGAAAAACCCTGAAAGCACGTTGAACAGTGTGGTCTTTCCGGCCCCGTTGGGGCCGATCAGGCCCATGATTTTACCTTCTTCCAGGGCAAAATCCACCTGGTCTACAGCAGTCAGACCTCCAAATGTCTTTACTAAGCCTCGGGCTTCCAGACAGTACATGTCAAATACTCCTTCAGCAAGTGGAATTATTTATTGCCTTTGTGCTGTTTCAATAAGGGACACTCATCACAGTGGGCTGCAATAAGCAGGATATCTTCATCGCCGGTAATGGTGGCTTTGTGGGGCGCGTCTTCCAGGACAGAGACGAAATCACCGGCTTCCAGCTCTATCTCTTCTCCGTCGACCTCAAATAGCATGGAACCTTTCAGGATATAGAAATAATCATCCCCGGGGTTGACGTGGAGGTCGCTTTCTGTCCCAGGCTTGCCGCTGTAGACAGAAAAACGCAAAAACCTGTTTCCTGTTACTTCCGGGGAGAAGATTACCTCTTTGAGGATATCTCCCCTTTTACCTTTTTCTGCATCCCTGAGTTTTTTAACAATTGCCTTCAAAAAAATCTCCTCCTCTTAAAATTCAAATGTAATTAGGGTGATATCCCTAAGGTGATATCCCTAATTTGATGCAATATTAATGCCAATCATTTCTCCTTTGCTGCATTTGACAAAATAAATAACTTTTCGATCCCTTGAAGCTGGCAAGCTTTTTGCGAATAATGTATAGTAAAAATTAAAAAAAGCTGGTAAACACCGCAAGATTTGCAAGAATTATGAAAAAGAAAGGTGTGTTTAAGCTTGTTCAAGGATAAGAAAGTAATTGTAACCGGAGGCGGCCGGGGGCTGGGACTGGCCATTGTAAAGGCATTTCTGGAACAGGAAGCGAAGGTGGGGATAATTACACGCAGCGAAAAAACCGCCAAGGCGCTGGTTGAGCTGCAAGCCCAGTTACTGACAAGAAAAGAGTCAAATAACCCGCATATCATGGTCGCCGACGCCACAAAAAAGGAGGAAATCCAGGCGGCGATAGACGGTTTCGTGCAGGAGTTTAATGGCCTGGATATCCTGGTTTACTGTGCCGGGGTATTAAGGCAGGGCTTCATTCTTGAGGAAACAGAACAGGACTGGGACAAAATTTTTGATCTGCACCTTAAAGGAGCCCTTTTTGCCATGCAATGCGCAGTCCCGGTAATGAAGGAAAATAATCAGGGGGCAATCATTAATCTCAGTTCCCTGGCAGGCCAGATCCCGCGCCTTAAGCTGGCAGCCTACGGTTCTGCCAAGGCGGCCCTGGAACAGCTCACCCGTATTGCTGCACTGGAATTCGCTCCCTACGGCATTACAGTAAATGCCATTGCACCTGGGCCGGTGGAAACAGATCTGCTGCAGCAGTATAAGCGGGACAACCCCGGCGCCCTTAAAAAGCTTATCCACGGTGATTTGGACAGTTTCCATATCGGGATCCCCACAAGGCGGATCAGCACCGAAGAAGAAGTAGCACACGGGACTCTTTTCCTGGCTTCGGAAAAAAGTCGTAACATTACGGGACAGGTCTTGAAGGTTGACGGGGGGCAGTCCACCCTCTAGCGGGTATCCCGGAAGGATTACGTTCCCCTGGCTTGCTTTAAGCCCCAGTTTTGAAAGGAAACAAGCGCCCTGACAATTCAAGAAAGCATATAAAATTGTTAGTAAATATGCCCTCTTTTGGCACAAGTCCATTGCAACAATGTCCCATATAAATACAGTAGCCAGGCACCATTCTAACAAAATGCCAAGTCGTCTCTTAATTTACTGTTCCACCTATCAATTTTAACCGGAAAAGCTGGAATATTTGGTAAAAATGTTTGTGAAAAATCTACAGCCGGAATCAAGTATTTGGCATGAAACTTGCTTTATAAAATTATGACAATATTTTATATTTAGATATTTTACCATTATCTGAATATGGCAAAGGGGGAATTTATTTAAATGTACATTAATGAAGAAACATGCACCGCCTGTGGGGAATGTATACCATACTGTACCGTTGCAGCAATCTCCTTAAATGAAGAAACTGCTGAAATTGATTATGATGAGTGCGTAGAATGTTCTATATGTGTAAGGTTGAATATTTGCCCGACAAATTCCATAACCAGGGATAATCTTGTTTGGCCCAGGACAGTGCGAAATGCAATGAGCGATGTGCTGGCAATGCATAAAATTACTGGTTTAGGCGGTAGAGGTACAGAAGAGATGAAGACAAACGATGTAACAGGAAGATACAAAGAAGGCTTTGTTGGTGTAGCTATTGAATTTGGCAGACCTGCCTTGGGTGCACGTTTTTATGATATCGAAAAAATTACTAAAGCTTCCACAGAATTTGGTGTTGAATTTGAGGGTGACAACCCTATTTCTGCATTAATGTCTAATAAAGTAACCGGTGAGTTTCCTGAAGAATTATTGAATGAAAAAATATTAACTGGAATTGTTGAATTTATTATAGAGGAAAAACACTTAAACGATTATTTAGAGGTTTTAAAAACGGTGTCTCAAAAAATTGATTCGGTTTTCAGCCTGGGGCTTATGGTAAAGTGTGACGACTACGGACGCATTCCAGATTCAATATCAGAACTTGATGTTGATTTTTATTTAAACGGAAAAACTTGTGTAGGTTTAGGAAGAAAAAACAAGGAGGCAAAATAATGACTCACACCGCACACCGTTCAGGGGAATTGGAAAGCTTGCAAAATGACTTTGTTTTTTTGATGATGAGTGCTAAAGGTTTCAACGATAAAGAGGCCACCCCTAAATTTAAAAAATTTTTGGAAATTGCAAAAGAGTGCGAAGCAATTTCTGTTGTTGATGCAAGCAAGGGGCATGAAAAGTTACAAGGCAGCTTTGAAAAAATGTTGGAAAATGTCCATGATCGTTCTGTAGTACATGCAGTTTTCGATCAACGTGAAAAAGTAGTAGAAATGCTAGAATTGCTAAAAAAGGAAGGACTGGGGCTTTCTGTTGTAATCTCCGGCTTACTTGATACCGTCCATGAGTGTTGTCAGGAAGTAGGATTAAAAAGACACACGGTACTGCTATCATCTGGCATTTGGGGAAAAACTGAGAAACTTCCAGCAAAAGAAGTCTTGGATCTACACACTATGTGTGGCCATGGAATGGTAAGTGCAGGCTTAATTGAAGATATAGTCGAGAAGGTAAAAGAAGGATTATATTCACCTGAAGAAGGCGCAGAAAAACTATATGAGCCTTGTACATGCGGCATTTTTAACACTTCCAGAGCTGTGGAAATAATTAAAAAGCTGTCTGAAGCCTAGACATCTTATACAATTGTAGATTTCAAATGCACAGTTTTATTGTTTTATATTTTAAAAACAGGAGTGATTAATGTGAAAATTTGGCATTTTTGTTTGCTTCTTTTAGGGGTGGGTCTACTGCTTTTTTCTGTTGGATGTGCACCTGAAACCAGTGAAGCGGATCAAGAATCAGAAGAAATTGAGGAAGTTGGAGAAAAAACAGATGTAGAAGAACTTGTTTTGAGATCTGCAACTGATGCAAGCGGCGATGAATGGATCCATATATTTAAGCAGGAACTAGAAAAGCATTCCGATGGGAAAATAACTGTTGATAATTACCCCGGGGGGCAGCTTGGTTCATTTTCTGATATGCTGGATCAAACAAGAGATGGTTCACTGGATTTTTATATGCACGGGAGTGAAGTGGCAACAGTAGTTGATGACTTCCTGTTTTTTGATTTACCATTTTTATTTGAAGACAGAGACCAGGCCTTTAATTCAATAACAGGTACGGTAGGCAAAAAAATCGCGGAAAAATTTCCTGAAAGAAATTTGCGTGTCTTAACCTTCTTAGATGCAGGTTTTAGACAAATAACAAACAGTGCAAGGCCAATTGTAACACCAAGTGATTTGGAGGGACTAAGAATTAGGACACCTGTAACAGATTTACGGGTTAAAACCTTTGAAACATTCGGTGCTATGGCTACCCCTATGGATGTAAGTGAATTATATACAGCTCTTTCCCAGGGAGCGGTTGACGGACAAGAGAACCCCTTATTTATAATTAAACTTTTTAGCTTTTATGAAGTGCAAGATTATTTATCGTTAAGCAATCATGTCTACAGTGTCAATGGAATTGTAATGAACGAAGACAAATGGCAGGAACTCAGCACTGAACAGCAGAACATTATTAAAGCTGCCGCAGAAGAAAGTGCAAAGATAATTTACCAGGAAAATGTTGATGAAGATAATGAAAGACTTGAATATTTAAAAGAAATGGGATTACAGGTCAATGAAGTTGATTACGAAGCTTTTGTTGAAATTGTAGAGCCAATTTGGGATGAATACAGGGACCAGTGGGCCGAATATTTAGATATAATTGAATAAAGATACTTTAAATTACTGCCCTGATTTTCGAAAATTTCAGGGCAGTAATTTTATTTTGACTTATTGAGAGGATGAATAATATTGATAAGTCGTATTGTCCAAACCATTGAAAAGGGCATTAAAGTGTTTTTGGTTATATTAATGGCAATGATAATATTTTCCATTGCATTACAGGTATTTGGAAGATATGTAGGCTTTATCCGTTACGCAGTTTGGACAGAAGAACTGTCCCGTTCCTTGTTTGTTTGGATAGTCTATTTAGGTGTTGTTGATGCATTGATTAAAGACAAACATCTAAAAGTTGAAATATTTGTTACTAAGATGCCGCTTGTATTGCGAAAAACTTTTCATTATATCTCATTAATAAGCATTATTTGTTTTTGCTTGGCATTATTCATTTATGGTTTATCTGACAGCCTGGCATTGATGGATAGAAGACTGGTATCTCTGCCTTTTTCTGCCGGTGTTGTCAGGCTGATCATTCCAGTAAGTGCTTTCTTAATGCTGCTTGTTCTAGCCCATAAGCTGTTTGTTGATTTTCGCCACAATGATAAGTTTAAAACAAAGAACATAGACCCTACAGTCAAATAATAAGTTTCGCGATAAGGAGGGAAGGATTAATAATGTGGATAATTGTTATTTTAGTTTTTTTTATCATAATTGGAATGCCTCTTGCTTTTGCATTAGGAATGCCTTTTTTGACTTATGTTACATTAACTGATACTTTTATTATGTCTATAATTCCACAAAGGATGTTTTCTGCTCTGGACAGTTTCCCCCTACTGGCGGTACCTTTATTTATTTTTGCCGGTGGCATTATGGGCAGGACAACTATGGCGGAAGAACTTATTGACTTTGTAAGCAGCTTAGTAGGATGGTTAAGGGGAGGGCTGGCCCAGGTCAACATAGCAACCAGCATGTTTTTTGGAGGTATTTCCGGCGCTTCTGCCTCGGATATTGCTGCATTTGGCCCGGTAATGATCCCCCAGATGAAAAGAAAAGGATATGATGCCGGTTTTTCTGCTGCAGTCACATCTTCTTCCGCCACTTTGGGTATTATAATCCCCCCCAGCATTCCAATGATTTTATATGCTGTTATTTCAGGGACTTCGGTCTCGAGAATGTTTATTGCCGGGATAATCCCTGCAATATTAATAACTATTGCACTTTCCGCAGTAAGTTTTGTTATTTCCGCAAAAAGGGGATATCCCAAAGAAGCTTTTCCTGCTTTAAAGCATACCTTAAAAATGTTTGTCCGTACTGCACCAGTTTTAGTTATACCTTTTATAATAATCGGTGGAATCATTTTAGGCATAGTAACCCCAACAGAGGCTGCAGTCCTTGCTGTACTGGTGGCGGCATTTTTAGGTATTTTTTATAAGTTGAGATTGAAAGATTATATCGAACTAATGTATGAAAGTGCATTAACTACAAGTGTGCTATGTCTACTTGTCGCAACTGCTTCATTATTTAGCTGGCTTTTGGCACATTTAAGAATACCTGAGAATATCGCAATGGCATTGCTATCCATCTCGGACAACCCTTATGTAATAGTTTTTTTCATTATTATAGTACTGATAATCCTTGGAACTGTATTAGTGAGCGGACCGGCTATTATACTGACCGTCCCCTTGTTTTTACCAATAATAAAGGGTATTGGGATGGATCCTGTTCATTTTGGTATGATTCTTATCGTTGCACTAGGGATAGGCCAGCAAACACCTCCAATAGGCACTGCATTATTTAATACCAGTGCAATTAGCGGACTTCCTATTGAACAAGTTTCTTATTCAGTTATGCCATTTGTCTTTTCTATGGTTGCCATTTTGTTTTTGATCGCATATATTCCCATCATTAGTTTATGGTTGCCAAATTTATTGCTTTAGCGCTGTAAAAACCTGTTTGTCTCAAACAACCAAATAAAACGCTACTGTAGGACAATTCACCTAAAAACATTGTTTCGCGGCTCTGTTATGAATGAACCGCGAAACATGTTGTTTGGAGCAATTGGTTTTTTGATAATAAATGATTCTTTAATCCTCTTGTCGGTAAATTTCATAGTTGTTCTCAATTATCTTAATAAGATTAGTTATCACAACATTGGCTGGCGTTGGAATATTCAACCTTTTGCCTTCCCTTACAACAGCCCCGTTAATAAATTCTACTTCCGTCCTTCTTTTATTAACCACATCCTGGCACATAGAAAGGCGGTGATGGTAATAAATAGTAGAGCCTAAATGTATGATATAACCCGGTATATCATCAGTATCAAATGCCAGGTTTACTCCCTTTGCTTCGCAAACCTGGATTGCTTCATTAATACACATACGGATAACCTCATTACTTTCAGGTATCTTTAAAAAATCTTTATTTCTTAACCTCGTTATTGCCGTCGGGGCATTGAACCCTACATTTACAATTAATTTACTCCAAACTAAGCTCATCACATCTTCAATTATATTAGTTTCCAGGCCGGCATTAACAAAAGACTCCTTGATTTCTTCTATTGGAGCATTATCAGGGGAAGTATCGTAAAATCCAATATTCGTCGGCCTATCGGCCATATGGACAACAACACCGGGGGATTCTATTAAGCCTCCTTGTTCAGTTGTTCCGATAATAATTTTTTCCGGCAACACGTATTTTTCCAGAATTTCACCATTTCCAACCCCATTTTGCAGGGTTAAAATTTGGGTCTTCTTACCAATTATATCTTTAGCTTTTTTTACAGCGGCTTCTGTATCATAGCTTTTAACAAAAATTATAACTAAATCTATATCTTCTTTATTTCCGATATCTTTTGCATCAAGTACAGCTCGAGGGTACGTGGAAATCACTTCTTCTTTACCAGAAGTCCTGTCTTTTAAAGTAAGCCCGTTTTGATTTATGGAATCAATGTGTTCTTCCCAAATATCAACTAACCATACCTCTTCACCCTTTGACGCTAAACGTGCCCCAAAAAGACTCCCCATTGAACCTGCACCAATAATTACAACTTTCATTGCATAAGTCCCCCTTGAGTTGAGACGCCCCGCTGTTCAAACTGGCTTGGCAGTCTTAAAAAGAGCAGCGCTCTTTCATGAGCAGCCTGTTCCACTTGGCATCAACCTCTTCTTGCTCTTTTTGAATATCCTCTTCCGTAAGTTCGCTAAATCTTCTCTGGTTTTTTATATAGTCTGCGATGCTGACCTCCTTTTCCGGATAGTAATTTACCGTATATTTAAACCCGTCTTCCACCTCGTAAAGATTAAAGCTTTTGCTCTCTACGGCCATCCTGGTCATATCGATGGTTTTTTCTGCATCAAAACCCCAACCCGTCTGGCAGGCAGTAAGCAGGTGAATAAACTTAAACCCCCAGGTCTCTTTGGCTTTTTTTATTTTTCTCATGAAGTCGTGAGGATGGCTTATGGCGGCACTGGCAACATAGGGGACATTGTGCGCAGCCATGATCTCCAAGAAATTTTTCTTCGGTTCCTGTTTCCCATGAGGAGACGGTGTGGTCGTCGTCTTGCACTTGTAAGGTGTGGAAGAGCTCCTCTGTATTCCTGTATTCATATACCCTTCATTATCGTAACAGACGAAAATGAAGTTTTCGTTTTTCTCCGCGGCCCCGGAAATGGACTGGATCCCGATATCGAAGGTGCCTCCATCTCCTGCCCAAGCGACCACTGTAGTTTCATTGTCACCTTTACGCTGCAGCCCCCTGGTCAGGCCGGTGGCCACTGCGGCGGTAGCAGCAAATATTGTGTGACAAACAGGTATATTTAACGAATGGTGTGGGTGCATCCCGGCCAGGATTGTCCAGCAGCTGGGGGCAATAACCATCTGCGTCTTTGATCCCAGCACCTTTAACACATAGCGCATACACAGTGCCGCGCCACAGCCGGGACAGGCGTTATGCCCGGTAAAAATATGTTCATCATCAGTAATTAGAGAAGTGTTGACTTTCTCCATTAAATTAACTCCGCTCCCCATATCATTTCACCTCTTTCTCCTTTGTGTTGTTGGACATATTCAACCGCTTTGACAATCATTTCGGGGGGAACATCGACCCCGTCGCAAACATTAACATTAAACATCCTGGGCTGGTGCTTGCTCCCGTACATGGCAGCTCTTATTTCCTGGCAGAAGATTCCACCCATGCCTGCGGAAATATTGCGGTCGAAGACGATGATATTTTTAATATTCTCGTTGGATAATATAGCCTTGACCTCTTCCACGGGGAAAGGACGCAAAAGCCTCATTTTCATCAGTCCCACCTGG
Source organism: uncultured Desulfovibrionaceae bacterium (assembly GCA_964581355.1). GTDB lineage: Bacteria > Bacillota > Dethiobacteria > DTU022 > UBA8154 > CAZOOA01. The sequence continues at coordinate 29,420 of CAZOOA010000019.1, forward strand.
AAGCCGTGCTTTCTTAATGTAGGCAGCAGGCACCTGACAGTCCTGGTGATGGTATCCGATGTAACGATGACCGTATCGGCGTCGTCGGTCTGGACAGCTTCCAGCGGCCCCAGTCTTCTGCCGAACATCTCATAATATTCTTCCCCGGTGCTTTTTACCAGTTCCAGGGCTTTGTCCATGGACCTCTGTTTCCTCTGTGAGTATTTCCAGAGGTTCTGCAGCAGGCCGCCATTGTAATTGCCCGGATATTCCGGGCTGAAATCTATTTTGGCTTCGTATTCTCCCAGGTAAGCGTCCACTTTTTCCTGTTCCGGTATTTCCAACACCTCATAGGTATGGGAAAGGTAAAAAGCGTCGCAGGAAACCATCCAGGGCAGGCGCTCCGCTTCGGCCACTTTATAGCCCTGGATCACGGAATCCAGGACATCCTGGGCGCTTTCACAGAAAACATGCATCCAGCCGGTATCCCTTTGTGACAGACTGTCACGCTGGTCTGAGTCCAAGTTCCAGGGGGTACCCGGTGCCCTGTGGATATTTGTCATCACTATCGGCATCCTGGCACCGGCAACCCAGTGCAGGCCTTCGTGCATATACAGGAGCCCCTGGGAAGATGTGGAAGTGAATACGCGGGCACCGTTTAATGCAGCCCCGTATAAAAGCATCATTACAGAGTGCTCCGACTCCACGTTGACAAAAGTGGCATCCATTTCTCCCTGGGCACACATTTCGGCAATTTTTTCAATGACCTCGGTGTGAGGGGTTATGGGGTAGGCGGAAACAATTTGGGCCCTGGACAGCTTGCATCCATAAGCAGCAGCAAAGTTTCCCGTTAACAGTTCTTTCATTATTCTTTCACTCCCCTTCCTGCGACCATTTCGATAACACCCCGGGGACATTCATAGGCGCAGATACCGCATCCTTTGCAGTAATCGTAATTAACCTCGCTTTTCTCCGCGCCATCTTTGAAAATGGACATGTCCGGACAGAATATCCAGCAGATACCGCAGTTGTTGCATGTCCCGCAGCTGAAGCATCTGTCAACTTCCATGCGCAGTGCATTGATTGAATTGCTGGTAGAGCTTAAAAAACGGTTGTGTTTATAAAAATAGTTGGTGTTTAGATCTTCCAGGGAAACCGTTGCCCGCTCCAGGTTTTCTTCTTCCTGGAACATTTCTTCCATGTATTCAGCTGTCTCTTCACGGGTATAACCTTCCAGGTAATGCCGAATAGCATCTGCAGCACATCTTCCCCAGTAGATGGCATCCGTTACAGTATTGGGGCCAGTGGTAACATCCCCACCGGCGAAGACACCTTTCTCCCCGGTGGTAACATAATTGTCTGTGGCTACTGTTCCTTCCGGCGTTACCAGGGAAGGGTTTAAGAAGTCCAGGTCTGCGACCTGACCGGTGGCGGTGATTACCGTTCCGGCTTCAAATAATGCTTCGCTGCCCTCAACGGTGACGATGGGCTTATCCCTACCCTGGGTTTGGGTTTTGACATATTTAACCCCCGATACTCTTTCACTGCCCGTAAACTCCAGGGGCATGGCCTGCTCCAGCAGGGTTACGCCTTCATTCAAGGCAACCTCAATTTCTTTTTCGTGGGCGGGCATCTCTTCCCTGGAGCGCCTGTATATAATCGTGACATCTTCGGCTCCCAAGCGTATGGCCATACGCGCTGCATCTATGGCCGTGTTGCCGCCGCCCAGCACTGCTACTTTTTTCGTAACGTTTAAGAGCTGGTTCATATTGGCCGCCTTCAAAAAGTCCACCGCTTCATAAACACCTATTTTGTCCGTGCCGGGCACATCCGGGAGTATGCCTTTTTGCGCCCCTACAGCGATGAATACAGCGTCATTACTGTTTTGCAGCTCATCCATGGTTATTGTTTCACCTACGGTAACTTCGGTCTTAATCTCCACGCCGAGTTTTTGCAAGAACTCTATTTCTGCCCTTAATACCCCTTTTGGCAGCCTATAGTCGGGGATACAAAGAGCCAGCATACCCCCCGGGACAGCCGATTGTTCATACACAGTCACTTTACAGCCTAGTTTTCTCAGGTAGTAAGCACAACTGAGCCCGGCAGGGCCGGAGCCGATAATTGCCACCTTTTTATTCAAAGCACGCCCTATAGCTACTTCAGGTTCGTTTTTCTGTCTCCAGTATCCAATGGATTTTTCAATTTCCTTGATGGCAACCGACTCATCCCAGGAGCCCCTGTTGCAGTTTGATTCGCAATTGTGATAGCAGACGTAACCCGTGATGATGGGGAAGGGGTTGTACTCCTGAATAATCTGCCAGGCAGCTTTAAAATCGTTTTGCTTGATTTTTTCCATCCACTCGGGGACGTCGCTTTTCAGGGCGCATCCGGCCCGGCAGGGCGCACATTTCTCTTGAATTTCGGGATGGGTAAAGCGCCAGGCGCCTGTTTTGTTAAAATCATGAGGCAGATATCCTATATAGGGTAAGTGCCTGTCTTCAACGATCTCCATAAAAACACTTGACTTGCTCGTCATATCGTCCCCACCTCCTCAACACTGGCATGAGCTTTCCTGGCAGCGTCGATGTTTTTTTCCATGTTCGCAGGCAGCCTTTCTTTAAGAGCCTCGATAAGGGAATCCATCTGGACCAGCCCGCTCGCTTTGGCAAAAGCCCCCAGCATGGCAGCATTTATTGCCGGTATAGCACCTGCGCCCAGGCCGGCTTTGATGGCTATATTGCTGGCATCGACCATGAAGACCCTGACCCCTTTAGGGACGTTTAATTCTTTTTTTAGTCGCCCGATAATTTTTTCTTGTTCTTCTGCTGGTACGTTAATGAGTATTAACCCGTTTTCTTTCAGGCCGTCAAAAACTACAGGCAGATCTATCAAGGTGTTGTCAAAGATGGTCAGCATATCTGCCTGGTATACCTTACACTTAGGCATCAACTCTTCTTCGCTGACCTTGACAAATGTTGCCACGGGAGCGCCCCGGCGCTCGGAACCAAAACCCGGAAATGAATTAACATACTTGCCTTCTTTGAAAACCGCCAGAGCCAATATTGCAGAGGCTAGAGCCGCTCCCTGGCCTCCTCTACCATGCATACGCACCTGTATAATTTTATCCCAAACTTCTGACATTAAATCCACTAAAACAACTCCTCCCTTCAAATGAAAGCCTTATTATCTTGCACCAATAGCCTCAAGTTCATCTATAATCAAGTTTACAAGCTCTTCCCCTATTTTATCCTGATATTGCTCAAAAATTGGCTCTGTGACTTCCACAAAAGCTATTCTTTCTTCATCGGTTATCTCTGTGATCTCCATGCCTTCCTTTTCAAGAAACTCGATGACTTCCTGGTCTGCCTCTCGCATTATTTCCTTTTTATACTCCATTGATTCTTTAGCAGAGGTTCTTAAGATATCTTGAACGTCTTCAGGGAAGGAATAAAACTTGTCCGCACTAATAGCAAGAAGTAGCGGGGAATAAAAATGCCCTGAAAGGGTCAGGTAATCCTGGACCTCATAGATGGCAAGTGCTTTGATTATCGCAAGAGGGTTTTCCTGTCCATCAACAACACCCTGCTGTAAAGAGGTATATATTTCCGGACCAGCTATAGTTGTTGGATCAGCACCTAAAATCTCAATAGTATCTCTCATTAAGGGATTTTCCATGGTGCGAATCCTCAAACCGCTTAAATCTTCCGGGCTGTTTATCAGTCTTCTACTGTTTGTAAAATGTCTGAATCCGTTTTCACCCCAGGCCAAGACAACTATATCCATTTTATCTTCAATAATTTCTATCAATTTATCTCCCGCCGGTCCACCCAAGATTACATCTGCTGTCTCGTAATCTGGAAAAAGAAAAGGTAGATCTAAAAGCATGCCCTCATCAAGAAATCCCGGCAAAGGTCCATTTGTATTTAAAACCATATCTACCGTTCCCGCCTGCATTCCTTCATAAGTTTCCCTTTCACTTCCCAGTTCTGCCCCAGGGTGCAGGTTAACCTGGACCTTTCCGTCAGTTCTTTCTGAAACTAAATCAACAAATTTTTCCACACCGGGAAACCCGGGCCATTCACTCCCTACAGTAAAAGACAATGACAACGCTGTCTCCTCCATTACAATCTCTCCATCACCTGGTTCTTCCGGTGTGTCTGCTGCTTCAGGAGCACATCCAATGAAGTAAATTGGCGTCAACCCAAGAAACAACACCAACAACATACTTTTAGTTTTTTTTAAAAACATTTTTCACCCTCCTAAAATTAAATATCTGCAAGACTTGATATTAAAAAACAATACACCAGTGAAATAAACATAAACACCTCCTTAGAATTTTATTTAAGTTAAATTTTGCTTATCTAGATAATATTAAGCAGTTCAGGGATATAAAGGCTGAAAAATGGCAAGTAAGTGATTAAAAATAATACCATTACTTTTACAAGTAAAAATGGCAACACCGCTTTAGACAATTGTTCTAAAGAAATGTTTGCAATGCCTGAAGTTGCAAACAGACAAACGCCAAGGGGCGGAGTAGTTAAACCTATCGCTAAATTGACAATGAAAATTACTCCAAAATGTAAAGGGTCAATCCCCAACTGCACTGCTATCGGAGCCAGCATCGGGCCCAGGACAATAATCACCGCTGAAAACTCCATAAAGGTGCCAATTACCAGCAATAAAATGTTAACCATTAGTAAAAACAAAAAAGGATTTTCCCCGACAATACCAACTATAAAGCTTGCCATGGATGGGGCCACTCCTTTAATCGAAAACACATAAGCCATAACATAAGCAGTTGAAACCACTAGAAAAAGTATAGATGTTGTAATTCCAGCTTGCTTTAAAGATTCTATTATGTCCCGTAAGCTGAGCTGGCGATAAATAAGTGAGGCAATAATAACTGAATACACTACAGCTATTACAGAAGCTTCTGTCGGTGTAAAAATACCAAATATTATACCCCCAATAATAATAAGCGGTGCAATTAGAGCTAAAAAAGCTTCAAAAAGTATTTTAAAAAATTCTTTTGCTGTAACCACTTTTTCTCTTTTTGGAAAATTTTCTTTATTAGCCATCAAAGCACAAACAAGCATTAATCCCCCGCCGAGCATAATGCCCGGCACAATGCCTGCAACAAATAAAGCTCCTACCGAAACTCCGGAAACATTCATCGCATATAAAACAGCAGGAATACTTGGAGGTATAATCGGTCCAACTACAGAAGAGCAGGCAGTTATTGCTGAGCTAAAACTTCTTTTATACCCGCTTTTTTCCATCGCAGGAATCATTACAGAGCCAATAGCTGATACATCTGCGATAGCTGCTCCACTAATACCTCCAAAAAACATACTTGCAATTATGTTAGAATATGCCAGACCTCCTTTTACTCTACCCACAATTACCTCGGCAAACCTGATCAGTCTTTGAGAAACACCCCCACGGTTCATTATTTCTCCTGTGAGAATAAAAAAAGGAACTGCCATAACTACAAACACATCTATCCCGCTAAACATTCTTTGTGGAATAACAGTTAGAGGAATATTGTCCAAGGCTATAGAAGAAAAAGAGGACAAACCTATGACAAAGGCAATAGGGAAACCGATCAATAATGCAAAAATAAAGACGAAAGTTGCTACTAATATTTTAATCACTCCCTGCTGTCAAAAATTTCTTTGCAAATAATTTTACGTGTTAAAAAGTCAAAAATATTTGTAATAACCTGAACAAGCATAAGCAAACAACCAAAAGGCACAGCTGCATAAGCCCACCCCATGGAAATGCCTAAAACGGGGGTGGTCTGGTTAGAAACAATTATTATATTTTTATAACCATAGAAGATAACAACAGTTAAAAATAAAAGTATTCCAAAGTTCATTACAAAAAATAAATAGTTGCGGTTTTTTTCTGACAAAATATTCAAAAAAGCTCTCATACTTACGTGTAATCCCTTATATAACGCTACATTAGATGCAATATAAGCCATCCAAATCATCAAATATCGAGATAATTCTTCAGACCAGGGTAGCGACCAAAAAAGCACGTACCGACCAATTATCTGTAAGAAAACTATTACCACCATTGCTGCCAAAAAAAACGTTACCATAACAAGGCTGATATTAACCACCAACCGTGAAAACTTTTGCATTGTCTCATTGATCTGCGCGATTAAGCTCAAGGGTCTTTAACGCTCCTTTACAATCAGCTAATGGTTTTATTTAAAGAATACTGCAAGTAATGTGCCAATTTTTAATGATTGTAAGAGTAAAAAAACTGCTTGACCAGCAGTGTTTCAATAATCATTAAACCAGTAATTGTTAAATAAATTGTTACAAATGTTTCATATTGACACATCAGATGTATCATGGTTGTCTTTATTTCAAACAACATAAAAATATGATTTTCTTTGAACTGGCACTAAAAAATTAAATATAATTATAAGCAGTCCATCCACCATCGACTATAATACTTTCACCAGTGATAAAACTCGCTTTATCTGAGCAAAGGAAAAAGATGACATCGACAACTTCCTCTGCAGTACATAGCCTTTTCATGGGAGTCCTGTCTTTAATTTTCTCTAACTCAACTTTCCCCTTTTGCATATTCTCTTTTACAAGTTCTGTAAGTATATATCCTGGCGCCACAGCGTTAACTCTTATGTTATACTCGGCCAGCTCTACAGCCATTACTTTAGTTAAAGAATTTATTCCTGCTTTGCTGGCACAATAGGCAGCCCTTTCTGGAGCCGTAGTACAACCATAAATGGACGATATATTGATGATTACACCACTTGCTTGATTTGCCATTTCTCTGCCCACATATTTGCTATAATAAAATGTCCCCGACAGGTTTGTGCTTATCGTTCTATCCCAGTCTTCACAAGGTAATTCAATTGCGGTTTCTGAAGCTCCTATCCCAGCATTATTTATCAAGATATCTATTTTTCCAAGTTCCTCAATGATCTGCGATACATTTTTTCTTACTTCTGGATACAGAGACACATCAACGTAAAATGGAATGATTTTACTAAAGAGTTCCTCATTAGCGGAAAATTTGACTTCATTTGCTTTTTTAAGATCGCTGTCGATACAAACAACAGTAGCCCCGGCCTTTGCAAAAGCAATAGTTAAGCTTTTTCCAATAGAACCTCCCCCACCGGTAACAACTACAACTTTGCCTTTAAACAAGTTCAACCTCCTCAATCAATAAACATTTCGACAACCTAACCAGCTATCCAGCGGACAATAAAAGGTGTTGATAAAATAACAACTATTATTCTTAACATATGAAATAGCAGTATTAAAGCAGAGTTGCCACCAAATGACAAAGATAGAGTCATTATCTCAGCTATACCCCCAGGTGCCATGGATAGCACTGCAGTAACAGGATTAAAGCCTGCAAATTTGGTTAACAACAGTGCCACGCCCAATGTAAATAAATACAAAACCAGAACTGATATAACTGCCGGGACTATCATAGTTTTAAGTTGACTCAAGACACCCGTGGCAAAAGTTAATCCAATTACTATACCTATCAATATTTGCACACCTGGCACTACAAAAGATGGCATTTCTATAACTCTGTCAAAAAAAATCAACCTGTAGGTTATTACAAACAATAAAGCCCCGATTAAGCCTCCTGCAGGCAAATTGAGCTTTATCCCTAAAATACCTCCGCATACACCTAAAACAAAAACTAAGACAAGCTCCATGGTTCTTGATCCCCTTTTAAAATACTTTAATTCCTGCTTTCTTAAATAATGCCAGTTATTTTCGGAAGCCAAAGTGTTATAAAAGGTAAATATGTTATCAATATAAGTGCGACTATTAAACACAAATAATAAGGAAGCATTACTGGGACGACTTCTTCAATACTGACTTTTCCGATACCACAGCTAACCATTAATGTGCCTCCAATTGGTGGTGTGGTATTGCCAATTAAGCTGCTAAATACAAATACAATTCCAAAATGAACGGGGTGAATTCCAAAAGAAACTGCTATGGGAGTCATAATGGGAGCAAAAAGCACTATTAACGCGGTGGTATCCAAAATAGTACCAGCAAACAACAGGATAATATTTGCCAATAATAAAAAGAACCAGGGGCTATCTGTTACTGTTAATAATATTGCTTCTATAGAACCAGGAAGACCTTCATAGGCAAAAATCCAGGAAGCCATACTTGCAGTTGAAATAATTAAAAAACACATGCTGCTTAAAAGCAGGCACTGGCGTATTGCCAGGAATAGCTTGTTAATGGTGAACCCGGAAGCTCGGTTGATTAGCCCATAAAGCAGGCAGTAAGCCACAGCGACTGCTCCTGCTTCTGTAGCAGTAAATACACCTCCCAGAATTCCTCCCAGGATAATCACGGGAACAAGAAGGGCAGGGACAGACCTGTAAATTACTTTAAAAGCTTTTTCTTGTTTTTGCTGCTGCTGTGTCTCTCCTGTATAGTACTTAGGAACAACAAGGTAAGTGGTCACCATAAGAGTCAACCCAATGAGAATGCCTGGAAGAAAACCAGCCATAAATAGTCCTGTTACCGATGCTCCTGGAGACACTAAAGCATAGAGTATTACCGCAATGCTTGGAGGTATAATTGGACCTACGATTGAAGAAATAGAATTAATGGTAACACTAAACTTACTGCCATAATCTCCTTTCATGGCTGGAATTAGCACTGACCCAATCCCCGCAGCATCTGCATTTGCAGCACCGCTAATACCCGCAAACAACATGCTGGCAACTATAGAAACATAGGCAAGACCACCCCTGAGCTTCCCTACTAATAAATTGGCTAAATCTAATAATCTATCCATTATATCTGTCTTAGTGGCAAGCTCGCCAGCCAAAATAAAAAAAGGTAACGCCATTAATGCCATTGAATCGACCCCGGTAAATAATCGCTGAGCGATAGTTGTTAAAGATCTACCTTCTAAAAATAATGCAACAATGGCGCCAAAACCCAAAGCCCCAGCAACAGGCACTCCAAATATTACACCTATAAAGAAGACCAAAAATAAAGTTGTCGACATAACCTGCTTCACATCCCTTAAAATGAGTATCATTTAAGTTGCATTATTCAGCTGCCGTTTTTAGCCTTTTAGCCTTTTACCACAACTCCTGAAGACTGTTCACAGGCTTCTTCTTCGTCATAATTATCCGAAGCGATAATATAAGTATAAACAATATTTATAAACATTAATACGCCAGTAACAGGTATGGCACTATACGGCCATCCCATGCTAATCTCTGTGGCTGCGGAAAGTTGACCTTTTACATGCATGGTGAGATTATAACCAACCACTATCAGCAGCAATGAAAACATTGCAAACAGTAATCCAGCAATAATAGAAACAATACGTTTTCCCTTCGGCCAAAATTTTGTGACAAAAATATTTATTCTCAAATGGACTCCTTCACTCACTGCAGGGGCCGCTGCTACCAAAATTGACCATATCAAAAAGAAACGCGCCAGTTCGTTTCCCCAAGACGGGGCCCTTAAAAAAACATATCTCATTATTACAGCATACAAAGTAATCACTATACCGATAATAAAAACCAGCATGCAGAAGTGAATCGTTACTTTATTGATAACCTGTACATAACGGCCTAGCTTAGCAACCAGGGATTCGCCCGAAGATACATAAGATGAATCTTTTGTCTCTTTTCTTATAACCATCATATAAATTCCCTTTCTTAACTTTTGTCCACAATTTTTTTAAAACAAGGGGCCTATTTTCAATGCTTACAAGAAAACCCGGCAAGAGCTATTAATTCTTTATTTGTAACTGCTCAGCGCTATTATTCCATGCGAAGCTACGGGCACGGTTCTCGCGCTTCCGGAGCGCTTTGAAGGACTGACAGGGAAAGCCCGAGAACCGTCCCCTGCTTCGCGGCGTATTGCGCAACCACATAAGGGCTGAACAATTGCCTTTATTTTCAAATATCCTGCAATCAGTTGGCCCCTTTAGACCATCTTGAAAGCTTGTTAAGCTTTAAGAGTTACTGTTATCCCTCTTCAATCAAGCCTAAAACCCTGTCAATATAATCATCACCAAGTTCTTCTCTTAGCATGTCATAAACAGGCGTTACTTTCTCTTGAAATATCTCCATGTCAACTTCCGTGACTTCTCCACCGGAATCAATAACTCTTTGTTCGTATTCATCAACTCTTCCCATTATTTCATCCATAGCTACGGGAGCAGCTTCTTTTGCTGATTCAAGCATAATCTTTTTTTGATCTTCAGTTAGTGACTTATAGGTGTCCAGATTCATAACCAGTCCAAAAGCCGATACCGCGTGATTGGTATTGGCAAAGTAAGGTGCCACCTCATGGATGTGAGCATCGACAATAGCCGATATTGCCGTTTCTACTCCATCAATAACACCGGTTTCTATCGAAGTATAAGTTTCTCCCCAGTCCATAGGTGTAGGGCTTGCCCCCAATGCCTCAAAGGTAGACCGCATAATTGGGGTTTGTATAGTTCGAATACTCTTACCTTCCATATCTTCTGGGACTTCGATCTTTTCTTTAGAAGCAACAATGCGGTATCCAGCTCCTCCCAGTGCCAATAATTTTACATCTTGTTTCTCCCATTCAGAAGCAAGCTCTTCATAGAGATCTCCTGTCACAACATTAGTCAGGGTTTCCATATCTGGGAAAAGAAATGGCAGGTCAAAAACTTTCATTCTATCAATATAAGCTGACTGCTCTGCTGTTGACATAATTGCCATTTCAATCGTCCCTACAGTAACTGACTCCATGGCCTCCCTTGTACTCCCAAGGGCACCACCAGGAACTACGTTTATACTGATAACACCATCTGTTCTCTCATAAACCAAATCTGCCAGTCTATCACAAGCTAAAGTATAAGCATGTCCGGGATCTGTGGGACTGTACATGACAAGCTCGACTTCTTCAACTGGCTCAGCTTCCCGGTCAACCTCTTCACCTTCTGCCGGTTCTGCCGGTTCAGTTTCTGCAACATCAGGTGCCCCACAGCCCGATGCAAACAAAAAAAACAAAACAAACATTATTGGAACAATTTTGACCATCAAAAACCTGCTTTTCACAAAAAATCATCCTTTCATTATAAAATCATGACTCGGCCTGGAATTATTTATCAGCCTTATATTCATTTAAGTCATACCCAATCACAATACGCTGACCTTTGTACTTTTTGCCATCTTCTTTAGCTGCTCTTGAAACAGATGTATCTGCTTGCAGGTCTTTTAACATATCTTCTTTACTGTCCCATTCCAATTCAGCAGCATAGTAAAAAGAATGCTCCCCCTCCAAGGTGTCTTGAACTTTACCTACTCTTAAGTTTCTTAGGTTGGGATGCATGGAAGCTAAGGGTACATGCCCAGTTAAATACTCTTTTTCCCAGCTTTCAGGGTCTTCGGGTTTGTTATAAAGGACGAGCAACCTATACATAATAACTTACACCTCCACCATGATTTTTCAGGACTTTCAGTATTTCTTTTTCTTTAAAAATATTTCTCAGATTTACCTATCCTGCTTTAGTTGGTCAACTACTCCCCCTTTAATTTTTTTCTGTATCCACGGACCCTTGACACAATACCTGTAAGCTACAATTCCACGCCCCTTTCCAAATACTAAGGTAGTTTATGAAGCAACAAAAAATATTTCTGGTATTTAACTTCACATCAATTCCAAGGCTACAAATTCCAACCGGCATGAAAACCCTGATGGACAGCATCACTTATTTTACCCGGTTCTAAACAATCCCCAATTACACTAAAAGGATAAGGCATTTCTTGTAGCTGTTGTAAAAGAGGATTATTTGCTTGAGAACCCAGGGCAAAAACAACCTTATCAGCTGGGATCACCTGTTCTTTTCCATCTGTTTCCACGACCGCGCCCTGGTTATTAAATTTAATTATTTTAGAGTCTTTCATCATAGTGACATTATGTTTCTTAAGCAATTCGAGCAGGGCTATTTTCCTGACAATATTTAAGTCAACTGCAACATCTTCTTTCATCTCTACTATGGTTACTTTTTTCCCCTTTAGTGCTAATTCCAAAGCTGTCTCACAACCTAGCTGGCCTCCTCCGGCAACAAGCACGTTGCCTTCAGCAATCATTTCATCAGGTTTTAGGTGGAAATCGTATGCTGTTTGGTGTGATATTAAATCGAGCCCTTCAAAGGAGGGCATCAAGGGTGAAGCTCCTGTAGCTACAATGATATGGTCCGGGTTAAATGAATTAATTAAATCAGGCGTAGCCTCTTCACCCAGGGAAATATCAATATCTTGCTTATGGAGCTGCTGCTGTAATGACTCTTTTAAGCGAAGAACATTGCTTTTGAAGGAAACATTCCCCGCTGCGTTTAACTGACCGCCCAGCTTTTCAGCTTTTTCAACCAATTTAACTGTATGACCCCTTAGTGAAGCCACGCGGGCTGCTTCCATACCGGCAATTCCGCCTCCGATTACCAGAACTTTTTCCAAATCCTGATTTTTTTCACCTTGTTCCTGGAAAAACAGTTCTTTCCCGGCAGTTGCATTTACAGCACAGGAAATAGGCTTGCCCTGGAAAATGCGACCAATGCAAAATTCATTGCATGACAAACAGGGGCGAATTTCTGCAGCTTTGGAGAGACGGGCCTTGTTTGACCATTCAGGATCGGCGATTAAGCTTCTTCCCAATGCTACCAGGTCAGCAGAACCCTCCCGGAGCGTTGATTCTGCCAGTTCAGGAGATCCCATATTCCCCACTGTAATAACTGGTATTTTAACAACCTTTTTGATACTTTTTGCCAGCTCAACAAAACAACCACTACCGTAAAGATCAGGAGGGAAAATCCACGGCATTGAATCATAACAACCAGCATCACAGTGCAGAGCGTCATAACCTCCGTTTTCAAGTATTGTTGCGATTTCTAAGGCTTCATCCAGCTCCCTACCATTTGCCATTCTATGTTCTGCAGAGATCCGGAATATTACAGGAAAACTGCTGCCAACCTCTTCTTTAATTTTTTCCACTATTTCCAAAGCAAATGTACAGCGCTCTTTCAAGCTTCCTCCATACCGGTCATTTCTTTTGTTCCAAGTTGATGACAAGAATTGATCTACTAAATAACCTGTATGACCGTGAATTTCTACCGCATCTACTCCTGCTATACTGGCGAGTTTTGCAGTATTGGCACAAGCGTTTATGATTTGTTTTATTTCATCAACAGTCAATTCTCTACACATAATACCTGGGTCGGAAAAATAAGATATTGAAGAAGCAGATACCGGGGGGTGTTCTTCAGATATATTTCCCTTTCCAATCTGCCGGCCATGTCCGGCAGAAATTTGTAAGGCAAGCTTGGCACCAAATCCATGAATTAGCTCAGCCATATCTGCTAATCTGGGTATATGGAGAGGACTGCTGACTGTGCAAACACCTGGAGTAAAAGGTTCAATCACGGTATCTGCCTTTGTCAGTCCGGTAATAATTAATCCTGCTCCTCCCTTGGCTCGTTCTTTATAATAATACAGGTCTTGCAAAGAAAAGCGTCCATCGCTTTCAGATAATCTTGTATTCATCGGAGCCATAACAATCCTGTTACTCAGTTCCATAGTCCCAATTTTTGCCGGAGAGAAAAGATTTGGGTATCGTTCAGATTTTTGTTGAACCATTAATTAGACCTCCAATTTACTTATAGTTTAAAGAGATATTTGAATCAATCAGCCTTTTTTACTTAAAAAGGTAAATTTTCTAAAATATCAATAAAACATAAATTTTCTAACCTCCTTCTCAAAAAAATAACAATTTTGACCTAAATCGAGTCACCATGTCACAATTTATGATTTAGAATAAAACAACAATTTGATTTTTAACTGCTCAACCCATTTATTACGCAACACGCCGCGAAGCTGTGGGGACGGTTCTATCGCTTCCCCTTCGGTCCTTCGCTGCGCTACGGAAGCGATAGAACCGTCCCCACAGCTTCGCTTGCAAATAGCTCTGAGCAACTACTTTGTTTTAATGTTTAAACCATTGATTGTCAAACAATCCTTTTTCAACAATTAATTAACTTTTAGTTTGGTATCAACTTAAGTGTTAATTTGATTTTGCAATTACCATGCCAAAATTATTAAATTTTGACTTTTTTAAAAAACCATACTGTGGATTCTGTGCTTTAACAGGAGCGCACAAATATAAATTAGGAACTTATGTGCTTATGAGCTGCTTCAGACTTGGCTTTTAATAGCTGCAATAACAAGCAAGCTAACAGCTGAGGTTCCAAAAAGCCCTCTTTTCAATTCTAAGAGGGCTTTTTGGTAACTTTTTTATCTAATACTTGACCTTATCCAGACCTTTCAACCCTAAAATCTCCCGGGCTTCATCG
>CAZOOA010000020.1:0-34909 GCA_964581355.1 uncultured Desulfovibrionaceae bacterium
CCGCGAAGATAACCGGAGCCGATACCGGGAAACGGAAACTCCATTTTCATACTAAGGAGATTCAACCATGCTTTACACCGGAACAAAAGTGACCATTGCCGGTTCGCTGATTAACTTTGCCATCGGGACCTCCTATACCTGGTCTGTCTTTTCCGGCAAACTGATCAGCGACCTGGGCTGGTCCAATACAGCAGCTACTGTTCCTTACACCATCAGCATTTTTATCTTTGCCATGGTCATGGCTTTTGCCGGACGCTTTCAGGACCGGGTGGGTCCCCGATACGGTGCCACGATCAGCGGTTTATTAACCGGAGTGGGCTTTTTACTCTGTGCATTGATTCTAACCCCCCTGGGAGTAGCCCTTGCTTACGGCTTTCTTTTTGGGGCGGGTGTAGCGTTTGGTTATGCTGCTGTCACCCCGGCGGCCATTCGCTGGTTTCCCCCGGAGCGGCGCGGACTGATTACGGGGATCGTGGTAACCAGTCACGGTATTGCTGCCCTGGTCCTCTCTCCGGTGATCAACGCTTTGCTGGTCCGGGTTGGAATATATCAGACCTTTATTATCTGGGGCTTGGCCCTTTTGCTCCTGGTCCTGTTTCTTTCCCGCAGCCTGATTCTGCCCTCTGACGAAAAGAGTGCGGAAATAAAAAATAATGCCCGTTCCGACAAACCGGATCAGAACCCGGTTCCTGCCCTGGACTGGAACCAGACCATCCGGCAACCGACCTTTTTAATTTTATGGCTGATGATGGCATTATCGGCCGGTACGGGTTTGATGCTGGTGGCCAACCTGGTTCCTATTGCCGAGGTTAATTTTAAGCTGGAATCGGGCTATCTGCTGGTATCTGTTTTTGCCCTGTTCAGTGCCACAGGGCGCCTGGGCAGCGGGTTGATCACGGATAGGGCCGGCTACCTGTTTACGATGAAATTGATCTTAATCGGTATGAGCCTGTCCATGGCTTTGTACCTGGTGGTAAGCGGCTGGGCGGGTGTTGTGCTGGCCACGGTATTTTTCGGTTTTAGTTACGGCAGCCTGTTTACTGTTTTTCCTACGGCAGTGGCCGATCTGTTTGGCCTGGAGAACTTTGGTTCCAATTACGGCCTGCTGTTTACTGCTGTGGGGATTGGGGGCGGATTAGGTCCTTTTCTGTCCAGTTACCTGGCCGACCTGGCCGGCAACTACAACCCTGCCTTCATCATGGGTCTTTTTGCCTGTGCGCTGGCCTTTTTCCTGACATTCTGCCTGGCCCGCACTGCCCTGGTGCGCCGACGCAACGGGACCCTGGCAGGCTAAAGGCAACATAACCATGGGAGCTGAAGCATTATGGAACATATATTGATTAAAGGGGCCAGGGAACACAATTTAAAAAATATTGAGCTTTCCCTGCCCCGGAATAAATTTATTGTCATCACCGGGCTCAGTGGCTCCGGAAAATCGTCTTTGGCGTTCGATACCCTTTATGCTGAGGGGCAGCGTCGCTACGTGGAGTCCCTGTCTGCTTATGCCCGCCAGTTTCTGGGGCAGATGGACAAACCGGATGTGGACTTTATCCAGGGACTCTCCCCGGCGGTTTCCATCGACCAGAAAAGCACATCGCGCAATCCCCGCTCCACTGTGGGAACCGTTACGGAAATTTATGACTACCTGCGCCTGCTCTATGCCCGCGTGGGTCGGCCGCACTGCCCTCACTGCCATCAGCCCATCTCCAGCCAGACCGTGGAGCAGATAGTGGACCAGCTCCTGCAGTTTCCCGAGAAGACGCGCCTGCAGGTCATGGCTCCCCTGGTGCGGGGTCGCAAGGGGGAGTATGGGGCCCTGTTTGAAGAACTGGGGCGCAAAGGGTACGTCCGGGTTCGGGTGGACGGTGAAATCCGGGAGCTGGAAGAAACCATTGTCCTGGATAAAAATAAAAAACACGATATCGAAGTGGTCATCGATCGGCTGATTATCCGGGAAGGGGTGGAGTCCCGGCTGGCCGACTCCCTGGAAAAAGCCCTGGATCTGGGCGACGGCTTGGCTATTGTCCAGCAGGTCGACGGGGGAGAACACCTTTACAGCAGTAATTTTGCCTGCACCGATTGCGGCTTCAGCTTTGAAGAAATCTCGCCCCGGATGTTTTCTTTCAACAGCCCTTACGGGGCTTGTTCCGAATGTGGAGGCCTGGGAATAACGCTGGAGTTCGACCCGGAGTTGGTGATCCCCAATCCCGAGCTGTCCATCTCTGAAGGGGCCATTCACCCTTGGAAAGGAAGTTATTCCACGTACCAGAGGCAGTTTTTGGAGGCCTTTGCCGAACACCAGGGTCTTGACCTGGAAAAACCTTTCAACCAGTTCACAGAGCAGGAGAAAGAGCAGATCTTTTACGGCAGCCCGGAGGTGATCCCTTTTCGTTATTCCAGCCCCTACCGCCGCAAGACCCGCCAGTACAACCGGGCTTTTCCCGGGGTCCTGGAGCTTTTGCAGCAGAAGTACCGGGAACTGGAAACCGATGAAAGCAGGGCGGAAATGGGCCGCTATATGAGCAGTAAACCCTGCCCTGGCTGCGGTGGAGACCGGCTCAATCCCTCCAGCCTGGCTGTTACCCTGGGAGGCAGGAATATCTCCCAGCTGACAGAACTGACCGTGGAGGAAGGGATGGAGTTTGTCAGCAACCTTGAATTGACGGACAAAGAGCGCTTTATCGCCCGCCAGGTGCTCAAAGAGATCACCGCCCGCCTGGGCTTTTTGCTGGATGTCGGACTGGGCTACCTGACACTGCGCCGCAGCGCGACTACCCTTTCCGGCGGGGAAGCGCAGCGTATCCGCCTGGCGACCCAGATCGGTTCAGGTCTGACCGGGGTGATTTATATCCTGGACGAACCCAGCATTGGGCTGCATCAGCGGGATAATTACCGGTTGCTGCAGACCCTGGAGCGATTGCGGGATTTAGGCAACACGGTTATCGTGGTGGAGCATGACGAAGACACCATTCGCAGCGCTGACTATATTGTGGATATGGGCCCCGGAGCCGGGGAAGCTGGGGGTCACGTGGTGGCCGACGGACCACTGGAAACCATTCTCCAGGAGCCATCTTCGGTGACTGGGGACTACCTGGCCGGTCGTCGCTCGATTCCCCTTCCCGAGGTGCATCGCCCTTCCCGCGAGCGGTGGATCGAAGTCAAAGGGGCCCGGGCCAACAACCTGAAAAACATTAACGTTACATTCCCCCTGGGGGTTTTCACCTGTGTCACGGGAGTTTCTGGTTCGGGCAAGAGCACCCTGGTCAATGAAATCCTGGCCAAGTCACTGGCCCAAAAACTGCACCGTTCCCGGGAACGTCCGGGAGAGCACCAGGGCGTGGAGGGTCTGAAATACCTGGACAAAGTGATCGAGATCGACCAGTCCCCCATCGGTCGGACGCCCCGCTCCAATCCGGCTACCTATACCGGCGTTTTTGACGGGATCCGGGAGCTGTTTTCCCAGACCCAGGAGTCCAGGCTCCGGGGTTACAAACCCGGGCGTTTCAGCTTTAACGTAAAAGGGGGCCGCTGCGAGGCCTGCCGCGGGGACGGGATTTTGCGCATTGAAATGCACTTTCTCCCCGATGTTTATGTGCCCTGCGAAGTCTGCAAAGGACAGCGGTACAACCGGGAGACCCTGGATATAACTTACAAAGGCAAAAACATCAGCCAGGTGCTGGATATGAGCGTGAAAGAAGCCATGGACTTCTTTGCCAATATCCCCAGGGTACACCGCAGGTTGCAGACCTTGAACGATGTGGGCCTGGGCTATATCCGGCTGGGCCAGCCAGCCACCACCTTATCCGGCGGGGAAGCCCAGCGGGTCAAGCTGGCTACAGAGCTGTCCCGGCGCAGCAATGGGAAGACCTTTTATATCCTGGACGAACCCACTACCGGGCTCCACGTGGATGACATCAAGAAGCTCCTCAATATCCTGGAGCGGCTGGTGGATAATGGCGATACAGTCGTTGTCATTGAGCATAATATGGAAGTGATCAAGCGGGCCGACCATATCATCGACCTGGGTCCTGAGGGGGGTGACCGCGGCGGCGAAGTGGTGGCCCGCGGTACACCGGAAGATATTGCCCGTGAAAAACGCTCCTTTACCGGCCAATATCTGAAAAAAATCCTTGCTCAAAACAAAGATGGAGAGGACAGTCAGGGGTGCGTTTCTCCTGCTTCACAGTAAAGCAAAGAGAAGGATTAGAAGATAAACAGGGAAAGGCCGTGGAAGATTCGCCGTACCCTCTTTTGAAGGTATTTTTGACGAAAGAGTGGGGAATGTTTTTGGAGCTAAAACAGGCAGGAAGTAGATTGTGGCCGTGAATGCGTTGAAGCGCAGAGAAACATTCTGCTGCCGCAGGGAGGGGAGAGCGTGATGGAACAGTCCAGGGAGGCACTGTTGGAGAAGGTCCAGCAGCTGCCGCGGGTCCCGGGCGTCTATCTCTTTAAAGACAAGGCAGGGCGTGTGATCTATGTGGGCAAAGCCCTGGACCTGCGCCAGCGGGTCCGCTCGTATTTTCAAAAGCCGGCTCACCATTCGTACCGCCTGAAGGCCCTGGTGGACAACATTGCCGCTTTTTCATCTATTGTTACCGATTCCGAAGGGGAAGCTTTTATCCTGGAATCCAACCTGATCAAGGAATATTCTCCCCGTTACAATGTCCAGTTCAAGGATGACAAGGGGTATCCCTTCCTGCGCATCTCGACCACCGAACCGTATCCCCGGCTGGAAGTAGCCCGCAAGGTGGACGAACAGGGTTACCGCTATTTCGGACCCTACAGCAAAGCAGGGGCCATGCGGGAAACCATGCGGTTGATCAAAAAACTATTTCCTTTGCGTAACTGCCGCCAGCCCTTAAAGGAATACGAGGCCCGGGGGCGTCCCTGCCTGAATTTCCAGATCAAGCGCTGCCTGGGCCCCTGCCGCGGCACCGTCTCCAGGGAGGAGTATGCCGGAGTCCTGGAGCAAGTGATCCTGTTCCTGGAAGGACGACAGAGCTACCTGTTAAAAGATATGGAGCAAAAGATGCATCAGGCAGCCGAAGCCCTGGAATTTGAAAAAGCAGCCCGGTTCCGGGACCAGTATTACTCGCTACTGAATGTCATGGAGCGTCAAAAAGTCGTCTCCGGTGACATGGAAGACCGGGATGTGGTGGCACTGGTTAGGAGTGGGGGCGCGAATACGGTGGGCTTTTTCCGTGTTCGGGGTGGAAAGCTGGTGGGAGCGGAGTACTTCTCCCCCCGGGGTGCTGAAGATGCCGGACCGGGAGAAATCATGAAAGCGTTCTTGCAGCACTATTACGACAGGGCATCCTTTGTCCCCGCCGAGGTGCTGCTTTCTCATACCCCGGAAGAAGAAAGACTGCTGGCGGATTGGCTCCGGGAAAAACGGGGCCGGCGCGCTATGATCAAGGTGCCCCGGCGGGGTGAAAAAAAGGCTCTGCTGGAAATGGTGCGTAAAAATACTCAGCTCTACGCCCGGCAGGAAGAAGAACAGGCCAGGCGCCAGCAGGATGCCCTGCTGGAGTTGGCTCGCGCCCTCTCCCTGGATGCCGCACCATGGCGCATCGAGGGGTTTGATATTTCCCACTTTGCCGGGCGTGAAACGGTAGGTGCCATGGTGGTTTTCCAGGAAGGAGTTCCTGTTAGGGATGAATATAGGCGGTTTAAAATCCGCCAGGCGGACCCGGCCGATGATTATGCCGCCCTGGCTGAAGTACTTTCCCGGCGCCTGGACAATGCGGACTACCCGGTTCCCTCTTTGATCCTGCTGGACGGGGGCAGGGGGCAACTTTCCTCCGGGCTGGAAATCCTGCAGGCCAAAAAGATGGAGGGCATTCCGATGGTCTCCCTGGCCAAGGAGCAGGAACATGTTTTCCTTCCCGGGGAAAAAACACCCCTGGCTTTACCCGCAACCCATCCGGCACTACGCTTGCTGCAGCAGGTTCGTGACGAGGCCCACCGTTTTGCCATCTCTTTCGGGCGATCTTTGACGGCAAAAGGCAGCTTGGCTTCTTTCCTGGAAAGCGTCGAAGGGATTGGTCCGGCCCGGCGAAAGGCTTTGCTGGAGCATTTCGGTGGACTGGACAGTTTGAAAGAAGCCTCGTTGAAGGAAATCCGTTCCATAGCAGCGATGGACACCCGCAGTGCAGAAAACCTGTTTTACAGCTTGCATGGTGAATATGAAGCAGAGGGAGATGAAGATACAGATGGAGAAACAGGAGCATTTTAGGAAGAAAGAGGTCGTAGTCAATCTCCAGGGTGGGCAGGAGCTGAAGTTCCTGGTAGCGGAGGATATTGAAGAGTTAATTACCGACATTAGTGATGAAGACAAAGTCCCCTGCTGGGCGGATATCTGGCCCGCGGCGTACGGCCTGGCCTACTATCTCTGGGACAACCCCGAAATAACAACAGGCAAGCAGGTGATTGAACTGGGTGCAGGTATCGGGCTGCCGGGAATTGTTTGCGCGCAGAAAGGAGTCCGGGTGACTCTTTCCGATTTTAATCCCACAGCCATGGACCTGGCGGGAGAAAACGCCCGGTTAAACGGGGTGGAAGTGGAACTGCTGCAGGAAGACTGGCGTTCTTTCCAGTGCAGAAAGCTGTTTGATTATATCCTGGCTTCTGATATCATTTTTGATCCCAAATTAAACCCGTTTCTGGGGCAGATTTTTTACCGCAACTTGAAACCCGGCGGAAGGATATTGATCGCCCACCCGGATCGCAAAGTGACCCGGGAGTTTGTGGAAGACTGTAACCGCTATAATCTCTGGGAGCGGGAGCGGGAGATTTGGACGGTGGAACTTTCCGACACGCTCCTGCCCCGCTATGATATCGTCATTAATTCACTGGAGGCTGGCCTGGATGCTGATCCGCCTTTCTCGGTGTAAATTTTCCGGGTGGAAGAAATGAGAAAGATCTTTTAAGGCTGGCTGAATCATCTCGTAGGTCTCCAGGAACAGGGCTTTTCCATCCGGGCATTTTTTAGCATTTTCCAGGCGCGCTGCCTGCCAAGCGTTCCAGCAGGTCAATAGCCAGCTTTACAGGCTCGTAACTGTCAATTTTTCTCTGAATCAAAAAGTTCAGGGGCGTTTCCCTCCTTGTCAGGGCAGTGTTTTATTGACAGGGGCAACCTTTCCCTGTAGTATAGACTTGGAGTTTGAATTTTCCTGTTCCCGGCTCCGGCTGAATTTGCGGCAAAGCGCAAATTTAGTTCAAGATTAATACTGAGCGTTTTTCTTGAACGAAAAGCTGGGAAAACTCCGAAGCTCCAACGTTCATGGGGGTATTATATTATGTGCGGAAGGATGACGTTCTATGAAATATAAATTGCTGGCCCTGGACCTGGATGACACCCTACTGAATGAAGAGTTCACTATCACCTCGCGGAACCAGGCAGCCATCCAAAAAGTTGTTGACCGGGGTTTGCTGGTTACCATAGCAACCGGCCGCATGTTTCGCTCTACGCTGCCTTATGCACAGATGCTGGACATAGATCTGCCCCTCGTTACATATCACGGAGCGCTGATTAAGAAGGCGGCCAGTGGCGAGGTCTTGCGCCACCGGGCCGTGCCCTTTGACTTAGCCTCGAAACTCCTGAAGTTAGGGGACGAGCGCGACATCCACTTCAACCTCTACCTGGACGACCATCTCTATGTCCGGGAAGAGAATGAAAACTCAGCTTATTACCAGACGATTGCTTCCATTCCCCTGCAGGAAGTAGGCCCCCTTTTCGACTTTTTAAACCAGCAAAACATGGAACCGACAAAACTTACCATTATCAATATGGAGCCGGAATACCTGAACAGGCTCCAGGAGGAACTCAGGCAAAAGTTTTACCCGGAACTTTCCATTCTCCAGTCCAGGCCGTATTTCCTGGAGATAACCCACCGGGAAGCGACCAAAGGTCAGGCGCTGAAATTCCTCGCTGACCGGGAAGGGCTTGACCGCGACTCGATTATAGCTGTGGGAGACAGCTATAATGATGTGGATATGCTGCAATTTGCCGGTCTTGGTGTGGCTGTGGCCAATGCGCCTGAAGAGGTGAAAAAAGCAGCGGACCTGGTCACCCAAGCCAATACGGAAGACGGCGTAGCTAAATTTATCGAGGATTACTTGCTGGCATGACAAGAGTTGTACGGGAGAAGTACTAGCAAATAAAAAACTGCCCGGGTCTTTTCACCCGGGTCAGGAGGGAGTGCCAGGTGGTAACAAACTCAACAGGAATAAGGTTGGTTGCCGACTTGCATGTCCATACCTTAGCCAGTGGGCATGCTTACAGCACGGTGACGGAGATTATTGATGCGGCAGCACAAAAGGGTTTAGAGGCCATCGCCCTGACTGATCACGGCCCTGCCATGCCCGGGGGGCCTCACCGTTATCACTTTGGCAACCTGTTTGTTTTGCCGGATAAAGATAAAGGAGTGGAAGTTTTTCGGGGGGTTGAAGCCAATATCGTGGACAGCGATGGCACCCTGGACCTTCCGGAAGTGTACCTGGAGATGCTGGACATTGTCTGGGCCGGGCTGCATATTCCCTGCCTGCAGCCATCCACCCGGAGCCTCAATACCGAGACATTGCTCCGGGCCCTGGATCATCCCTACGTGGACGGGATTGTGCATCCAGGAAACCCTGATTTTGCCATTGACGAAAAAGCAGTGGTTAAGGCTGCCGTGGATAAAAACAAGCTGTTAGAAATTAATAACAGCTCTTTTGTTATCAGGCGCGGCAGCAAAACACGCTGTGCTGAAATTACCAGGTTAGTTAAAGAGTATGGGGGTATGGTAGCCGTAAACAGCGATGCTCACATTGCCCGGGATGTCGGCCGCTTTGACCAGGGGCAGCAGTTGGTTCTGCAGGAACAGCTTGAGCCCCTGCATGTGGTCAATACCAGCGTGGAAAAGATAAGAGAGTTTTTGAAACAGCGAGGGAAAAAACGTTTCCAAAGGAAAAACGTTTAAGCCAGTGTAACCGGACTGGATACCTGAAATTCGGGTGAAAGGAACTTTTCTGCAACAATGATGTCAGAAGATTATGTGAACATTCTGGAAAGAGTACCCTTCTTTATGCAACTGGAAAAGCAAGACCTGCGTTCCCTGGCTTCACTGCTCCAGGTAGAATCGTTTTCCCGGGGTGAGATCCTGTTTATGGAGGGGGAGCCAGGCAAATCGCTGTATGTCCTCATTGAGGGTTTAATTAAACTGTCCAAGTTAAACGAAGAGGGCAGGGAGCAGATCCTGCATTATGTCCACCCCGGAAGCATCTTTGCTGAGGTGGTGTTGTTCGACGGGGGGCCCTATCCTGCCACGGCCGAAGCAGCAGAAAACTCCCGGGTCGGGCTATTGCATAACCAGGATATGGAAAAGCTGATTCTGACCCGGAATGAATTGGCCCTTAATATGTTGAAAATTATGAGCCGTAGGCTGCGTGCAGCCCAGCTTACCATCCGTGATCTGGCCCTGCATGATGCTGACAGGCGTTTGGGCCGGCTTTTATTCAAACTGTCGGACCGTTATGGGAAAAAAACAGCACGGGGTCTCAAGCTGGACACCTGGATCACCCGCCAGGAAATGGCCAGCATCATCGGCACCACCCGTGAAACGGTGGCCCGCATCTTAAGCCGCTACCAGAAAGAAGGACTCTTGCTTATCCACAAAGGGACTATCTACCTCCAGGATGATTTTCTCCAGGATCTAGACTTTAGGGAAGGTTAGTAGGTTAATATTTGCTCCCCGTTCCCTGGTGTTGGAAATAATGATTGAACACAAACCTGATTAAGAAACAGCCAGCTGAGAAAATAGAGGTTTTCCCCGTTCCCGTGGAGAATAATAAAATAAGTAAATCATAATTATCCAGAGCTGTTTGCAAGCGAAGCAGTTGGAACGTTTCCTGGGCTTCCGGAGCGAGCGGAGGACCGACAGGGAAAACGCCAGAACCGTCCTTTTGCTTTGCGGCGTATGATGTAATAAATGAGCTGAATCATCATAATAAATTTATTGTAGAAGGGCTGTCTGTTCATGGATTTCCGCAATCGCCCGATTAAAGATATCGGTGAATTTGCCTTAATTGAGCACCTGGCAGGGGTTCTTGGTTCTACCGCTTATGGGGGCGAGGGGGTAATCAGGGGTATTGGTGACGATGCCGCAGTCCTGCAACAATCTCCGGGTTCCAGGCTTTTGGCCTCCTGCGATATGTTGATGGAGGGGCGGCACTTTGACCTGGATTATTTTACACCCTGGCAGGTGGGATGGAAAGCGCTGGCAGTTAATTTAAGCGATATTGCAGCCATGGGAGGGCGTCCCCGCTGGGCGCTGGTTTCACTGGGCTTACCGCCAACTTTGACCGTAGGATTTATAGAAGACCTTTACAAAGGAATGGCCGAGCTGGCAGATCGATATGAGGTGATTATCGTTGGTGGAGATACATGTTCTTCCCCTGGCGGCCTGGTGATCGACATCGCTATCCTGGGAGAAGCATCCCGCTACGAGGTGGCCTATCGTTCCGGGGCTCAGGAAAACGATATCCTGATGGTTACTGGATACCTGGGGCAGGCTGCAGCGGGACTGGCCCACCTGAAAAAAGGCAAAGAACCTTTTCTTCCGGAAGCCGATGTGCTGCACCAGGCCCACCTGGTACCAGAGCCGCGGGTGGAGCAGGCCCTGGAGTTGATGCGCAGCGACCTGGTGGGGGCCATGAATGATCTTAGCGATGGGCTGGCTACGGAGCTATATGAAATAGTCCAGGCCAGCGGCTGCGGTGCCCGCATCTGGGCTGACCGACTCCCGATTGACAACCCCACGGAACAGTTGGCCCGCCAACTGGGCGTTGACCCCCTGGATTGGGCTTTGTTTGGGGGCGAGGATTTTGAGCTGCTGGCAACTGTTAAGGGGAACAAGGGCCTTTCTTTAAAAGTTAAAGGTCTTGCCCAGGCCATAAAAAGTATGACAGGTACTCCGTTAAGTATCATCGGCAGTATCGTGCCGCAATATGAAGGAATAGCCATTGTTTATCCAGATGGACGTGAAGCAGAGTTAAAGCCCGGCGGCTACAATCACTTTTCAGGAGGCTAGGTTCGGTAGCCCGGACCGATACCGGGAAACGGAAACTCCATTTTCACATTATAAGGAAGCTGGTGGTATTTTGTTTGAAGGTCGGTTTGTCCTGATTACAGGGTTTTCCGGGGCAGGAAAAAGCGGTGCTTTGCACTGTTTTGAAGATATGGGCTTTTTTTGTATGGACAACCTTCCTCCAGCACTGATTCCCAAATTTGCAGAGCTGTGCATCCAATCAGAGGGCAAAATCAACCGTGTTGCCCTGGTTTGTGATATACGCGGGGGAGAACTGTTTAACGGGCTGTTTGAAGCCATGGATACACTTGAGGAAATGGGGTTTGACCCGGAAATTCTTTTCCTGGAAGCAGCGGAAGATATCCTGGTCAGACGTTTTAAAGAAACCCGGCGCCGCCACCCCTTGGCGGAGCGGGGGACAATTTTGGACGCTATTAGGGAAGAAAAGGCTTTGTTAGAGGCGATTAAAGGCAAAGCTGATGTGATTATGGACACCACTGATTTGTCCCTTTCAGATTTAAAGGAAAAAATTTACCGGTTGTACGCACCAGGCCAGTGGGAAAAGAATATAATGATTACAGTGATGTCCTTTGGTTACAAGTACGGTATTCCCCTGGATGCGGACCTGGTTTTTGACGTACGTTTTTTGCCGAACCCCCATTACGTGGAATCGATTAAAGCGTTAAGCGGTAACGACAAGGAGGTCCAGGAATATATCTGGAAATGGTCTGTAGCCCATCGTTTCTTTCAAAAGCTGGAAGACTTGATGGACTTCCTTGTCCCCTGCTATATCAAGGAAGGCAAACCGCACCTGATCATAGCCATCGGCTGTACCGGGGGTAAGCACCGATCCGTGGCCCTGGCAAACCGCATGACGGAAGTAATGGAGGAAAGGAAGCTCCAGGCAAAGACTGAACATCGGGATATCGAAAAAGCATAAATCAAACCTGGACCTGCAAAGGTCAGCTCTGCGGTGGTGACTGCATTGATGAATCCCGGACTGGAAAAGGCAAAAGAAACGCTTCGATGGTTCTATCCCGGATTGGGCGTCAAACGCTGGTTGTTGGCTGCCCTGCTGGGTTTATTGTTGGTTCTTATCGGCTTTGTGGTTCTAACCGGGACGTTTGCTCCTGACTGGTTGGGCGAGAGTACAGCGGTGCTGGTGCAAAATATTTTCCCTTTTCCCCCATATGCTGGTCCGGCCTTACTGGCAGCAGGGGTTCTATTGGTCATCTGGGGAATGCACCGGGCAGGAAGGGCCCTTGCAGATATTTTCCTCCCGGATCGAGGGCGCAAGCTGGTGGAAAAACTCTATTACCGGCGCTACCTGGAAAAAGGCCCGAGAATTGTGGCCTTGGGTGGCGGGACGGGTCTTTCCGTGCTTATCCGCGGCATGAAGGAATATACATCAAATATTACTGCCGTTGTTACCATGACTGATGACGGTGGGAGTTCCGGTCGTTTGAGGGATGAGATGGGGATGCTCCCGCCCGGGGATCTTCGGAACTGCCTTTTGGCCCTGGCTGATACGGAACCTCTACTCGAGCAGCTGTTTCGGCACCGGTTTAGGGGAAGCAGCAGCCTGGAAGGCCACAGCTTTGGGAATCTGTTCCTCGCGGCTATGACAGAAATGATGGGCTTTGAGCAGGCTGTGAGAGAGTTCAGCAAAGTGCTGGCCGTTCGAGGCCAGGTGCTGCCGGTCACCCTGGATCCGGTTGTACTCAAAGCCGAATTCTCTGATGGCACAACTACTTCCGGGGAAACAAATATTGTAGACCAGGGAAAACCAATCCAGCACATTTCCCTTTCTCCCCAGCAATGCCAACCTCTGCCCGATGTCCTCGAGGCCATCAAAGAAGCCAGTGCCATAATCCTGGGACCGGGCAGTCTTTACACCAGTGTCCTGCCCAACTTGCTGGTCCCTGGAGTAAAAGAGGCCATTCAGGATTCCAACGCCCCTTGTTTTTATGTTTGCAATATTATGACTCAACCTGGTGAAACCGGGGAAATGAGCGCATCGGATCACCTGGAGGCATTTTACCGGCATGGTTGTGGTGATATGATCGACTTTGTGGTTGTGAATACAGAGACAAATATTCCCCAGCCTTTAGCAGAACAATACCGGTCTGAAGGGGCTGTTCCTGTTGCAGTGGATTACGACCAACTGTCCTGGTGGGACCTGCAGGTAGTACCAGCACGTCTTCTGTCTCAAGAAGGTGAGTTGGCCCATCACGATGGAGGAAAGTTAGCCGTGCTGATCCTGGATAAACTGATAGAACGCGAAACAGGCCTGGAGGGGCTGTGGGCTTATACTTTCATGAGCTTAAACGGTTACTACCGGCGGGCCTTAAAAGAAATGGGGGAAAGGGCTTACAGCCCTTTTTCCACCACGCAAAAAAAGCTGCGCCGTTTTCTGGAACATACCTTTAAAAGAGCCTAGGTGCTAAACTTGTTTTCTGGAGGAACGCAATGAATTCTTTTGCCCGCGATGTTAAAAGCGAACTGGCCCGAAAAGAGATCAAGCATCCGTGCTGTATAGAAGCAGAAATGAAAGGGTTTTTGGAAGTTGGGGGGCAGCTATTGATCAACTCCGGCAAGAAAAGCCTGGTTTTTAAGACGGGAAGCGCTTCCATAGCCCGCCGGATTTTTTCCCTGGTCAAAGTTTGCCTGAATGTAACTCCCGCGGTGATTTATGGGCAGCGCAAGGAATTTCAAAAAGACAATATCTACTTTATTCAGGCACCGGCCGAAGCAAAGGTGCTCTCTTTGCTTGCCCGTTTGGGCTTTCTGCCCGGGACCACCCAGGAAACCCCTGAAGCGCTCCAAAAAAAGTGTTGCCGCCGGGCTTACTTGATGGGCGCATTTCTGGCCGGAGGTTCCCTGAACCACCCGGATCGGGAATATCACTTGGAAATTGTTTTTCCTGCCGAAGAATATGCCAGCCGTGCCCGGGATATCCTGGAAACCTTTGGGCTGGAAACCCGTTTTTTTCAACGCAAGGGTTCTTTCGTGGTTTACCTGAAAGGAGGAGATACCGTGGGAGAGTTTTTGCGTATCGTCGGTGCCCACCAGGCGCTTTTTGAATACGAAAATGTCCGGGTGGTAAAAGGCATTCGCAACCGGACCAACCGGTTAGTAAATTACGAAACCGCAAACCTCACACGGACCGCCTTTGCGGCTCATGAACAGATCAACAATATCAAGTTGATCCAGGAAAAAATCGGGTTGGAAAACATCCCCTCTTCCCTGCGCCAGGTAGCCCGGCTGCGCCTGCGCTTTCCTGAGGAAACCTTAAACGAGTTAGGGAACAAAGCCTCTCCCCCTCTAAGCAAGTCCAGCATTAATCACCGTATGCGCCGCCTGAAAGCCCTGGCCCACAAAGCGTCAGAAAAAGGGAAGCAAAGCAAAAAACAATAAGCAGTAATTTCCGTTTCCCGGTTATGGTTCCCGTTGTTTCCCTGATAATAGTGAACTGGAGGTTCAGTATGATCCGGCCACCTAGAAAAGCAGGAATTTTTGAAATAATGTCGAATGATTACTTGACAGCATTAAACAGCATTAAAGAGGGCTTGATTCCCCGGACTGGACCAAAATCAATTGGGGAAAGGATTTACAGGATATGGCCATGAACTTTGAACTGAAGATTGAACAAAGTCAAAAGCTCGTCATGACACCGGAACTGCATCAGGCGATCACCCTGCTGCAGTTTTCCTCCCTGGAGCTGGTGGATTATATCCAGGAAGAAATTACTACCAATCCCCTGTTGGAGATCCAGGAAAAAGAAGAAGGCGATGAAAACGGGATAAATGGCAAAAAAACAGCCGAAGAGTCTGATAACCTGGAGGCAAACGAAAAGGCTCCTTTTGAATGGGAAGACTATTTTAATGATTATGAACCCTATTATCCCCGTGGGTCTTTTCTGACGTACGACAGCGACCAGGAGTCATCCAGTTTTGAACAGTTTGTTTCCAACGATGGAACGTTATATGAACATCTTAGTTCCCAACTTCTAATGGCTGCTGTTAATGAGAGACAAAAAACAATCGCCGAATACCTGATTGGGAACCTGGATTCTAGCGGTTACCTGCAGGGCGAACTGAAAGAGCACGCCACATTCCTTTGCCTGGAAGAAAAAGAAGTGGCTGATACACTCAAATTGATCCAGTCTTTCGAACCAACTGGAGTCGGGGCCAGGAACCTGCAGGAGTGCCTGTTGCTCCAGGTACGCCAGAAGGAGCAGGTGCCTCCCCTGGTGGAGCCTGTAATCCAAGATTTTTTACCTGGCATTGCCCGGGGCAATTTCCGGGAAATGGCCCAAAAGCTTAACGTGAGTCAAAAAGAGCTGCAGGAAGCCATAGACTTTATCCGAACCTTAAACCCCAAACCGGGTGCCAACTTGGGTGGGGCTGGAGAAACCAAGTATATTGTTCCAGATGTGATCGTGGAAAAGGTCGAAGATCAATACGTGATCATAGTGAACGATAATGTGCCCCACTTGGTGATCAGTCCCTTTTACCGCAGTCTGTTGCAAAGGCAGGAAGAAGGCAGTTTAAACAGCTATATCAAAAAACGCCTTGACAGCGCCCTATGGCTGATCAAAAGCATTGAGCAGCGGCGCCAGACCCTGTATAATGTTACCGGCGAGATCGTAGCAGCACAAAAAAACTTTTTGGAACAAGGGATCCGACATTTAAAGCCATTAACCCTAAAAGATATTGCTGATAAAATCGGCATCCACGAGTCCACCGTCAGCCGGGCTACGGCCAACAAGTATGTGCAGACACCCAGGGGTCTTTATCCTTTAAAATTTTTCTTTTCCAGCGGCATTAATGGAAGCCAGGGCGAATCCCATTCTGTTTTAAGTATCAAATCATATCTCAGAGAGCTGGTAGAACAGGAAGAACCCACGTCACCCTACAGCGACCAGCAGTTGGCTGAAATTTTAAAAAGCCAGGGGATGAAAGTGTCCCGCCGGACCATTACCAAGTACCGGGAAGAGCTGGGGATATCTGCTTCCTTCAAAAGGCGCAGGGTGTAAAATGATGGCGCGGGAACAGGATTTTTTCAATCATGAACTTAAAATGGGTCAAAATCGACGAACAAGGACTTTTTTTGACCCATTTTTCATTGTATAATAATAGCTGCGATGCCATAATCGGGAAATGAGGACATGTGGATGGGTATGCATGAATAAAGGATAATTTAAATGTATGATGTACATATTAAGGAGGCAAGGCTTATGACGGTAAGAGTGGGAATTAACGGATTTGGCAGGATCGCTAAAGCCTGCCTGAGAGCTTCACTCCAACACCCGGGGCTGGAAGTTGTGGCGGTAAACAGCACCCGGGATCCGGAACTACTGGTGCACCTTCTGCAGTATGATTCTGTCTATGGGACGTTCGAAGCCAAGGTAGAGACCGACGGTCAGTATTTAATAATTAATGGGCAGCGGATCCGCATCCTGGCCCAGCGGGACCCCGCTATGCTCAACTGGGGCGATACAGGAGCTGAAGTGGTCCTGGAAGCCACCGGTGCTTTTAATGAGAAAGCCGAAGCGGCCAAACACCTAAAAGGTGGGGCCAAGCGGGTTATCATTACAGCTCCGGGCAAAGGTGTGGATCAAACCATTGTGATGGGGGTCAATGAAGACAGCTATGACCCCGGGCAGCACCGGGTAATTTCCAATGCTTCCTGCACAACGAACTGCCTGGCAGTGGTTGTCCGGGTTTTGCATGAAAAAATCGGCCTGAAAAGAGGCCTGATGAACACCATTCATTCTTATACCAATGACCAGGAGCTGCTGGATATCTCCCACAAGGACTTCAGGAGAGCCCGGGCTGCAGGTGTCTCCATGATCCCGACTACCACGGGGGCCGCCCGGAATGTGGGACTGGTCTTGCCAGATCTTCAGGGAAAAATTAACGGGATGGCTGTCCGGGTCCCTACCTTTACTGTTTCTATGGTGGACCTGGTGGCTGAACTGGAACGGAATGTCAGTGAAGAAGAAGTTAATTCCCTGTTCCAGGAAGCGGCAACAAATGAACTGAAAGGATACCTGGACATCTCCTATAAACCGCTGGTCTCAATTGATTATCGCAAAGATGAACATTCCGCCATTGTAGATGCCCTTTCCACTATGGTGCTGGATGACCGCATGGTCAAAGTGATTGCCTGGTATGACAATGAATGGGGTTACTCGAAACGGGTCCTGGACCTGGCTGTATTCATGGCCGGTCGAGGCTTGTAACGTAGACGATAAAGCGGAGTTTTTTGAAGGCAAACAAGATGATTGGAGTGGATTCCACTTGTCCATGTTAACTTTAAAAGATTTTGATTTGAAAGGCAAACGGGTTTTTGTCCGGGTGGATTTCAATGTCCCTTTAAGCAGCGGTCGCGTTATGGATGACTCCAAAATCCTGGCCTCCCTGCCAACTCTCCGTTACCTGGTTGATGCCGGAGCCCGAGTTATCGTGGCTTCTCATTTGGGCAGGCCCAAGGGTAAGCCTGTTGACTCCCTGCGCATGGATCCTGTAGCCCAAAGGCTTTCGGATTTGTTGGGCGTAGAAGTAGGCAAGGTAGACCAGGTTACTGGAGATGAAGTGGAGCAAAGAGTTGAACAGCTTGCCCCTGGTTCTGTCCTCGTCCTGGAAAATGTCCGGTTTGATTCGGGAGAAGAGAAAAATGATCCGGCTTTTGCTGCTTCCCTGGCCCGCATGGCCGATCTTTTTGTTAATGATGCTTTTGGTACCGTCCACCGGGCTCATGCTTCCAATAGCGGGATTGCGTCCTACCTGCCAACGGTTGCAGGATTACTCATGGAGCGGGAAATGAGCTACCTTAACTGGAGCAAAGAGAACCCCTCCCGGCCCTTGGTCGCTATCCTGGGCGGCAGAAAGGTTGCTGATAAAATCGGGGTAATTCGCTATTTCCTGGACCAGGTGGATACACTGCTGTTGGGCGGTGCCATGGCCAACACGTTTTTAAAAGCCAAGGGCTGCTTTCCAGGCAACTCACTCTACGAGGCAGATAAAGTGGAAGTAGCGGCAGATCTTCTCCGGGAATCCCGGGACAGGCGGGCAGAGATCATTTTACCTGTGGATGTAGTGGTCGTGGAAAAACTGGAGGCACATGCGCCCTGGCAGGTGGTCCGGGTGGAAGAAATCCCCGAAGGCTGGGGGACCGTTGATATTGGTCCTGAAACCGTGGATCTGTTTCGTGAAACCATAATTGGGGCCAGAATGGTCCTGTGGAACGGACCCCTGGGAGCGTACGAGTTTCCACCATTTAATCGGGGCACTGAGCAGGTTGCCCGCTTACTGGCTGATGCCGATGCAGAAACCATCGTTGGAGGCGGAGATATCGTGGCGGCCCTGGAAAAACTGGGCCTTTCCGGAAAAATGACACATCTTTCCACAGGCGGTGGGGCAGTTTTGGATTTTTGGGAAGGCAAGTCTCTACCCGGACTGCAGGCTATTACTGGGAAGCAGGAATTGAAAACAAATAACCCTTAGGGGTGGAGCAATCATTTTATAGGTTCTTGAAGGAGGAAAAGTGGGAGGGTATGAGACAACCTGCAATAATTGCCAACTGGAAGATGTACAAGACACTTACCGAAGCCGAAGAATTTGTCCGGCGTTTTACAGACATGTTAGCCACTATCAGCGGAATTGAAACGATTATTTGTGCCCCCTTTGTCGCCCTGGCTTCCCTGTCCAGGGAGATACAAAGAACTCCCTTAAT
The DNA here is from genome assembly GCA_964581355.1 of uncultured Desulfovibrionaceae bacterium. GTDB lineage: Bacteria > Bacillota > Dethiobacteria > DTU022 > UBA8154 > CAZOOA01. The sequence continues at coordinate 18,810 of CAZOOA010000020.1, forward strand.
CCTGGGTGCTCAAAACATGCACTGGGAAAAGGAAGGAGCCTTTACGGGGGAAATTTCTCCTCTGATGCTTCGAGAAGTAGGGGTTCGTTATGTGATTATCGGTCATTCCGAGCGGCGGCTTTTTTTTGGTGAGACCGATGACATTGTCAGAAAAAAGCTGGCATCCGCTTTTTCCTTTGGGTTGAGCCCCATTTTATGTGTAGGGGAAAGCCTGGAACAGCGGGAGGCCGGGCAGACAGACTCTGTTCTGTCCCGGCAGGTGCAAAAAGCGATTCAGGGCTTGGACCCTGATAATGATCTGCTCAACCGGTTAGTGGTGGCTTACGAGCCTATCTGGGCCATCGGAACGGGCAAGCCGGCAGGTGGCGAAGATGCTGTCCAGGCTGCTGGCATTATTCGCTCTACGCTCCAGGAACAATGGGGGCAGGAACTACCTGAGAAGATCCGTATCCTGTACGGGGGCAGCGTTAACCCCGATAACATTACCGAATTTACTTCCAGGCCCTCTGTTGACGGGGCCCTGGTAGGTGGCAGCAGTCTCAAGGAAAATGTTTTTGCCGATCTGATCAAGGCTGTGTTTAACGAGAGGAGAGGTTAAAGTTTGGAAGCTGAGGGAGCACAACCTCTGGTTGTGCTGATCATTATGGATGGTTGGGGCCTGGAAGAAAACACTGAAGGAAACGCTATTTTTCTGGCAGATACACCGCATATCGATCAACTGTACAGGCGTTTTCCCACGGCCAGGTTGGAAGCCAGCGGCGAAGACGTGGGACTCCCCAAAAACCAGATGGGAAACTCCGAAGTTGGTCATCTGAACCTGGGTGCAGGTCGCATTGTCTACCAGGAACTGGTCCGCATTAGCAAGGCCATTGAAGATGGCAGCTTTTTTCAAAACGAGGCTTTACGCCAGGCGATGGAGCATGTTGCCAGACATAATTCATCCCTGCACCTAATGGGTCTGCTTTCCGACGGAGGAGTGCACAGCCTGGATGAACACCTTCATGCTTTGCTGGAACTGGTGGCAGCATCAGGGCTGAGTCGTGTATACGTTCATGCTGTCCTGGATGGCAGGGATACCCCGCCGGTTAGCGCCAGGCAATACCTGCAGGAACTGGAAGAAAAAATGGAACAACAGGGTGTAGGGGCGATCGCCAGCATTTCAGGAAGATATTATTCCATGGATCGGGACAAACGCTGGGATCGGACAGAAAAAGCGTATCGTGCCTATGTCTATGGAGAAGGATACCGTGCTGCCAGCAGCCTCCAGGCTTTGGAAATGGCCTATGCCCGTGAAGAAAATGATGAGTTTGTACTGCCTACCCTGGTTACAGGCCCCGGTAGAGAACCCCTGGCCCGGGTTGAGGATAAAGATGCCATAATTTTTTTCAACTTCCGCTCCGACCGGGCCCGGCAGATCAGCAGGGCCTTTGTTGACCACTCTTTCGATGCCTTTTCCCGGGGAGCTGATCCTCCATTTCCCTATTTTGTTTGCCTGACAGAGTATGACCCCAGCCTTAATCTCCCGGTGGCTTTCCCACCGGCTTATCTTTTGGAAACCCTGGGAGAGGTTGTTTCCACGGAAGGGTTAGCCCAACTCCGTATTGCCGAAACGGAAAAATATGCCCACGTAACCTATTTTTTCAGCGGGGGAAAAGAAGAAGTCTTCCCTGGTGAAAAGCGGATCCTGATCCCATCTCCCCAAGTGGCAACCTATGACTTGAAGCCGGAAATGAGTGCCCCGGAATTGACAGCCGAAGCGATCAAGCAGCTGGAAAGCGACCAGTTTCAGCTGCTAGTGATCAATTACGCCAATGCCGACATGGTAGGACATACCGGTCAACTGGATGCCGCTGTGCAGGCAGCGGAAGCGGTGGACCGGGGTGTGGGTCAATTGACCGAGCTGATCCTGGAAAAAGGTGGCATAGCCATCGTTACAGCAGACCACGGGAATGCCGAGAAGATGCAGGCTCCCGACGGTTCCCCCCATACAGCCCATACCAACAGCCCGGTCCCTTTTATTTTAGCTGCCAGGGATACGGGCTACACCCTTGTTTCTGCTGGCAAGTTGGCCGATGTTGCCCCGACAATACTCCAGTTAATGAATCTTCCGGTCCCCGAAGCCATGACGGGAGATTCACTTTTGATAGAAAACAGGAACAGTAAAATTTCCGGCCAAACAACGGCGGCCGGCAAACGAGGTGACGAGGAACAATGACAACACAAATTCGAGCTTTTCATCCCCGGGAGATCCTGGACTCCCGGGGCAATCCTACGGTGGAAGTGGATATCGTCCTGGAGTGCGGTTCGGCGGGCAGGGCTTCTGTGCCTTCAGGGGCTTCTACAGGTAGTTTCGAAGCTGTGGAGCTGCGTGATAAAGACAAGAAGCGCTACCTGGGCAAAGGGGTGCTTACCGCCCTGTACAACATCAGCGAGAAAATTGCCCCGGCGTTAAAAGGAAAAGACGCCATGGACCAGGGGGAAATTGACCAGATTTTGCTGGAGCTTGACGGCACGGAGAATAAAAGCCGCCTGGGAGCCAATGCCATGTTGGCAGTTTCCCTGGCAACGGCCCGGGCTGCAGCCAATACCATGGGGTTGCCCCTGTATCGCTACCTGGGCGGGGTAAATGCCTGCTGTTTGCCTGTACCCATGATGAATATTCTCAACGGGGGCGTCCATGCGGATAACAATGTGGATGTGCAGGAATTTATGATCATGCCTGTGGGAGCACAGGATTTCCGCGGTGCGCTGCGTGTCGGTGTGGAAATATACCACAAGTTGAAAAAAGTCCTAAAGGAGATGGGGTTAAACACGTCTGTTGGCGATGAGGGAGGCTTTGCTCCCAACCTGACTTCTACAGAAGATTCCCTGGATTTGCTGATCAGGGCAATCGAAGAGGCCGGATACGAACCCGGCAGTGATGTTCTCCTGGCCCTGGATGTTGCCGCTACAGAATTATATGAAGCGGGGAATTATCATCTTCGGGGAGAAGGGCTGGAGCTGACGGCCTCCAGCTTTGTCGAGTATTACAGGAAGCTTCAGGCCAAATATCCCATTGTATCCATCGAAGATGGCCACTCCGAGGATGATTGGGCAGGTTGGAAAGAGATGACTGCAGCCATGGGCGAGCAGGTGATGCTGGTAGGAGATGATGTTTTTGTGACGAACAAGCAGCGTTTGGCCCGGGGGGTTGAAGAAGAAGTAGCTAACGCGATTTTAATCAAAATGAACCAGATTGGGACCATTACGGAAACACTGCAGACCATTCAACTGGCCATGTCAAGGGGATACAGCTGTGTAATTTCTCACCGTTCAGGAGAGACGGAGGATTCGGCTCTGGCTGACCTGGCGGTGGCAGTCAATGCCGGTTTTGTTAAAACCGGTGCTCCAGCCCGTTCGGAACGGGTTGCCAAGTACAATCGCCTGCTGCGCATTGAGGAGTCGCTGGGCCGGGCTGCTTACTACCCGGGACGGACGGTTCTGCTGTAATGTTTTCTTGCCAGCGTGAATTTCTTGTGATAAAATAACGATGGTGTTTGGAAGAAAATTTCCAGAAAGAAGGTGTAAGGCCGGTGAGGATGGCGTTTATTGTAATATACGTAATTGTCTGCCTTTCTCTTATTGCCACGGTCCTGTTACAGTCGGGAAAAAGTGCAGGGCTTTCCGGTGCCATAGCCGGTGGTGCTCAGAGCTTGTTTGGCAAAAAGAAAGGCATGGACGACCTGCTGAGCAAGATGACAACAGGCTTGGCCGTCGGTTTTATGATTCTGGCCATAGTCTTAACTGTAATGGCTGATTAAATGCGAGGGGTGTCATTTTATGGCTACCCCTTTCATTTCTTTATTTTATAGTATTATTGATTGGACGGCTTCCTCAGGTCTTTGTTTTTATGTCAGGTAAAATTTAATATAGGGATGGAAAGGGGGGGAGATGTTACATCATTGGCGTTTGGCTGCACGTGGACCATAGTAAGCAAAAAATCTCCTGTTACGAAGTCGTCGGGCCTGTTAATTTGGAAAGTTCATTTTTGTAAGAATAATTCTTGAATGAGTTATTCAATGCGTTAAAGATCAAGAACTGTAAAGGAGGAATCAAGAGTGGATATTATTTTTTTGGTACCTGTTGCAGGCCTTATAGGTATCGTTTTTGCCATTATTCTTTGGGTAAATGTCGGCAAGGCTGATGCCGGGACTGAACGGATGAAAGAAATTGCCGACGCTATTCATGAAGGTGCCATGGCGTTTATGAACCGGGAGTACAAGACCTTGGCTGTTTTTGCTGTGGTGTTATTTTTCGTAATTGGGATTTTAATTGACTGGCGGACTGGAATCTGCTTCATTGTCGGTGCAGTCTTTTCCGGAACAGCCGGTTATGTTGGGATGAAAGTTGCCACCCTGGCCAATGTTCGTACAGCCAGTTCGGCCCGCAAGGGTGTCAACGAGGCTTTGAGGGTGGCCTTTTCCAGTGGTTCGGTTATGGGCATGATGGTGGCCGGAATCGGTCTTTTTGGTCTCGGCATTCTCTACATGATCTTTGGCGATCCCAGCATAGTGAATGGTTATGCCCTGGGAGCCAGCTCCATTGCTCTTTTCGCCCGTGTCGGTGGAGGTATTTATACTAAGGCCGCTGATGTGGGAGCGGACCTGGTAGGTAAGGTAGAGGCCGGTATCCCGGAAGACGATCCGCGGAACGCCGGAGTTATTGCAGATAACGTAGGTGATAATGTAGGGGATGTGGCCGGCATGGGAGCAGACTTGTTTGAATCCTATATCGGTTCTATGATTGCCACCATGACTTTGGGAGTTATCATCTTTACACAGACGGATGTAATCGGTTGGGTTTTGCTGCCTATGCTGGTTGCCTCTGTGGGTATTATTGCTTCTATCATTGGCTTTTTCTTTGTCCGGGCTGGAGAAGGAGTGCGCCTGGGCGCAGCCCTGGAACGTTCTACCACAGTATCAGCTATAATCGTGCTAGTTTCTTCTTTCTTTCTCACTAATGCAATGCTTGCTGGCACTGACCTCTCCGGCACTATCCTGAGTGGCGTTGACCCTATTTGGGGTGAAGCTAACCCCTTTGTTGCCATTATCGCCGGCCTTTTGGCAGGTGTGGTCATCGGCAAATTGACTGACTACTATACCTCTTATCACTTTGAACCCACCAAGCACTTGGCCCGCTCTTCCCAGACGGGAGAAGCTACCAACATTATCAGCGGTGTAGCCCTGGGCATGAGAAGTACCACCTTTCCCATGTTAACCATCGTTGCGGCCATACTTATCGCTTACCATTTCGCTGGTATCTATGGTATTGCTATTGCTGCTGTAGGTATGCTTTCCACCGTGGGGACTACGGTATCTATCGATGCTTACGGCCCTGTGGCCGATAATGCCGGTGGTATTGCTGAGATGGCAGAGTTGGATCCTGAAGTGCGCGAGATTACGGATGAACTGGATTCCGTGGGTAACACTACTGCTGCTATTGGCAAAGGTTTTGCCATCGGCTCGGCGGCGCTAACTGCACTTGCCCTATTCACCGCTTATAGCGCGGCGACCGGAATAGAGATTATCAACCTTACTTCAGCTGATGTTATCGTGGGTCTCTTCCTAGGCGGGGTTGTTATTTTCTTTGCCACCTCCAAGACCATGGAAGCTGTGGGAGAAGCCGCTTACGACTTGATTGAGGAAATTCGCCGCCAGTTCCGCGAGATTCCCGGAATCATGGAAGGTACGGGTAAGCCTGAGTACGCTCGCTGTGTGGATATCGCCACCGCTGCAGCCTTGAAAAAGATGATTGTGCCCGGGGTTACTGCGGTAGCTGCTCCCCTTGTAGTAGGCTTGATCCTGGGCAAGGAAGCCCTAGGCGGACTACTTGCTGGTGCCCTGGTAACAGGTGTGCTTATGGCTATTTTTATGGCCAATGCCGGCGGAGCCTGGGATAATGCCAAAAAATATATCGAAACCGGACAGTTTGGAGGCAAGGGCAGCGATGCCCACAAAGCTGCTGTTGTAGGCGACACTGTCGGTGATCCCTTCAAGGACACGTCCGGACCATCCATCAACATTCTGATCAAGTTGATGAGCATTGTGGCCCTGGTTTTTGCCCCGCTGTTCTTCTAATGGGAAATAAGAATGGATTATTACGGTTTTCACTGAAAGCTGGAAGACAATAAAAAGGATAAAAGAGAGTAAGTGAGTACTCCTTACTCTCTTTTATTTTGTCAGCATGTGGGTTATAATATAAGTAGGAGATAAACGTTTGACTTTCCGGTTTTCAAAGGAGTGTTTTTGCTATGGACAGGCAGGAAGCCCTGGCTCTGGTCAAAAAAAATGTGAAAAATAATAACCTGGTTAAGCATATGCTTGCTGTAGAGGCAGTAATGAAGCGGCTGGCTGAACATTTCAGTGAAGATGCAGCCACTTGGGCCCTGGCGGGTTTGCTCCATGATATCGATTACGATCAAACGGTTGATTCCCCCGATCAGCACAGCAAGGTGGGAGCAAAAATGCTTCAAGAGCACGGTCTTTCCGCAGAAATTGTGGAAGCGGTGAAAGCCCACAACTCTTACCATGGACTGCCCCGCAACACCTTACTTGCCAAGTCATTGTATTCTGCTGACCCTGTCACCGGGCTCATTGTTGCAGCAGCCCTCATTCATCCGGAGAAAAAGTTGTCGGCCATTGATGTTCCGTTCCTGGAAAACCGGTTTAACGAAAAACACTTTGCCCGGGGCGCAAACCGGGAGCAGATTGCGGCTTGCACAGAACTGGGTTTGGAGTTGGATGAGTTTTTGGGTTTAAGCCTGGAAGCCATGCAGGATATCTCCAAGGAACTGGGACTGTAGCAATAGAAAGGAATTTTTAAAATAAAAAAAGAAAAATTTATCATTAGCAGGAGAAGAGTATGACCATTAAAAAGAAAAACGTATTAAACTGTATCTTTCAAAAAAATTATAAGCCCCTGACCTTTGACGGGCTGGTAAAAGAGTTAAACCTTAACAAGGACAAGGAGATCCAGGATCTCCACCGGTTGTTGGAAGGTCTGGTGCGGGAAGGGACTTTATGTAAAACGCCCCAGGGGCGTTATGGACCGCTGCGCGGCATGGGCATGTTGACCGGTATTTTGCAGGGGCATAACCAGGGCTTTGCTTTTTTACTTCCTGAGGCTCCGGGAGAAGCTGATGTGTTTATAGCCCCGGAAAAAAGAAGCGGTGCCATGCATAAAGACAGGGTTATGGTCCGGCTGCTCAAGGAAGCCAAAGAAGGCAAACGCCGCCAGGGGGAGGTAGTCCGGATATTAAAGCGGGGCAACCCACAGGTGGTCGGGACGTACCGGGGCAACCGTAAAGGGGGCACTGTAATCCCCGACGATCATCACCTTTCCAGCGATATCCAGGTCAAACCCAAAGACGGGGCCTCGGCAAAATCCGGCCAAAAAGTGCTGGTGCAGATTACCCGCTGGCCTGATGCCCAGGCCAGTTCACCCCAGGGAAAAGTAGTTGAGGTCATTGGCTCCCCCGAGGATGCCGGGGTGGATATTACAACCATCCAGAAGAAATTTGGACTGCCCTCCAACTTTCCCCAGGGTGTTTTGAAAGAAGCCAACAGGTTGGATGAAGTCCACATTGAGCAGGCGTCCCGGGATGAAGACCGCTGGGACCTGCGGCAGCTGCCCATGGTAACCATTGACGGTGCAGATGCCAAGGACCTGGATGATGCCGTTTCCCTGGAAATAAAAGAGGAAGGCGGTTGCCGGCTGGGTGTTCATATTGCCGATGTTAGCTATTATGTTCGGGAAGGCAGCGCCCTGGACCGGGAAGCCGCCAAACGGGCCACCAGTGTTTACCTGCCAGACCGGGTCATCCCCATGTTCCCACCCCAGCTTTCCAACGGGATCTGCAGCTTAAACCCCCAGGTATCCCGGCTGGCTATCAGCGTTTTCATCGACCTGGACGAAGAGGGCCAGGTGCAAAATTATGAGTTCCATCCCAGTGTAATCCAGGTGGATGAGCGCATGACCTACCAAGATGTGAATGCCATCCTGGAAGGCGACGAAAAGCTTCGCCAACGCTACCAGGAGTTTACCGCTACTTTTGAGGCCATGGATAAACTGGCCAGCCGTTTGAAGCAAACTCGAATGGAACGTGGGGCCCTGGGTTTCAATTTTCCAGAAGCCAAAGTGATACTGGACGAACAAGGAAAGCCCCTGGATATCCAGGTCCGCCAGGGCACCAGGGCCGAATTCATCATCGAAGAGTTCATGCTCATCTGCAATGAAGTGATTGCCCGCCACTTTCAGGAACTTGGTGTTCCTTTTGTTTACCGGGTCCACGAAAGTCCTGATCCCGAAAAGTTGTACTATTTAAGGGACTTTCTAACCCTGTTCAACATCAAGATCAAGGGTGAACTGGAGCAGATCTCGCCTACGCAGATCCAGGAAATCCTGGAGCAAGTCCAGGGGACAAAGGTAGAACGGTATGTTAGTTATGTTCTCCTTCGTTCCATGGCCCAGGCCCATTACAGTGAAATTCCCCTGGGTCATTTTGGGCTGGCTGCCGACAATTATACTCACTTTACTTCCCCCATCCGCCGCTACCCGGACCTGCTGGTGCACCGGATCTTAAGGAAATCCATCCAAGGCGGGCTTAGCTCTTCAGAAGTACGCAAACTGTCCGGTGCGTTGCCCGAGCTGCTGCAGCATGCTTCTGAACAGGAACGTGTTGCCATGGAAGCAGAGCGGGAAAGCGTAGACCTGAAGAAAGTGGAGTACATGGAAGGCAAAGAAGGAGAGGAGTTTGCCGGCATCATCAGCGGCGTTACCTCCTTTGGCTTTTTCGTGGAACTGGAAAATACCGTAGAAGGATTGATCCATGTAACCCGTATGGAAGATGACTACTATTATTTCGATGAAGCGCGCCATACACTGGTGGGAGAAGTAACCGGCAAAAAATATCAACTGGGCGATGAAGTGACGGTGCGCCTGGACCGGGTCAATAAAGCAATGCGGTCGGTGGACTTTTCACCCGTTCTCCCGGAATAAGAAATTCAACCCTTATAACCGTACCGTGCTGCCCCTGTTCAACTCTTGAGAAAAACGCCATTTGATGTTATAATTAACTTGCAAGCCGCACCTGGCAAGCATATAAAAGAGAAGTTTTGTCCACCCTACCTGTTTACAGGCGTGATCCGGTAGGGTGCTCTTGTCACGAAAAGCTTGAAGAAGCGGAAGGGAGTTTTCCCCATTAGCGGTAATCCTGGCAAAAGCGCGGGGCGCAAAGTCCTGGCTCAAAATCGAAAAGCCCGCCACCTGTATTTTATCGAAGACAAATATGAAGCGGGCATCGCCCTGCAAGGGACTGAGGTCAAGTCGATCCGGGGCGGCCGGGCTAACCTGAAGGAGAGTTACGCACGGGTTGAAGGCGGCGAAATTTTCCTGTATAATATGCATATCAGCCCATATGAACCCGGCAACCGCTTTAATCACGACCCGCTTCGCCCGCGCAAACTGCTGATGCACCGCAGGGAGATTAACCGGCTGATAGGATATGTGCAGGAAAAAGGCTATACACTGGTGCCCCTCAGTCTCTATTTAAGTAAGGGCCGGGTGAAGGTGGAGCTGGCCCTGGCCAGGGGCAAGAAGGATTTTGACAAGCGCCGTTCCATTGCCGAAAGGGATGCCAAGCGTGAAATGGAACGTGCCTTTAAAGACAGGCAGTTAGCCCGTTAATACGGGTGATCATACATGGGGGTGAAAAGGATTCGACGGGGGTAGAAGGAGCAGGAGAAGCGAGTCCGGGACCATGGCCCGGTGAACAACATGGAAAGGCAATAACTGCCGACGAACCAGTAGCACTCGCTGCGTAAATAAACGCGGCGCATCCGCTTTTTCCTCGCCTGTGGGAATAAGACGGGTGTCATAACAGCAGGCTACCCGGTTTAAAGGGCGGCTCTTCCTTTATCCCGGGGAATCAAAAAAGAGCTAGCAGCAGGAAGTCCCTGCCTCGTGGATCTCCTGTTGTGAAACTTAAATCGAGGCTACGCTCGTAGAAGCTCCTGTGGCTTTACTCTCGGACGCGGGTTCGATTCCCGCCACCTCCACCATTCGTATCCACGTCCACAATGTATTTGATTTCGATTATTTCATCAAAAACAACTACTTTGCGGACATAAGTCTGGATAACTTTTCTTTGTTCATCCAGACTTTTTTGTTTTAAGTGCTTGTTTTTTTAAAACATAGATTCTATTTCTTCTAATGACGGGTTGTTTGTTGTTTGAGTTGTTCTTCAAAAATGGTTCTTTGCAGGCTGCTCTTCCTTAATTCAAGTTCATCCATTTTCTTTTTGAAGGAAGGGTGGCTGAGCCCATTAGCAACACTGTCGACAATGTTTTCGATTTGCCTGTCCACTTCTGAAAGCTGCTGTTCTAATGCTTTTATCCGTTCATCCGACACGCCTGATAATCCCTTGGCGTATTCATAAATTTCCTTGGCCATTGTTTATTACTTGATTTTCCGCACCCCTTCCGGGCAAAAAAATGAATTTTTTTCGAAAGGAGTATTTAAACCCTTGAGCCTAAGCCAGAAACCAACATTTCTGAAAAATATTTTCTAAAACAGGGCTAATTACCAGTTTTGCCTTGCATTTTTCCCTTACCTGTTATATGAGTGGGTAGTAAGAGTCCCACTTATGGAGCGGGTGCCATGCAAACGTATGATATCAAAGACATGGGACCGGGGCCCATCATCAGCAATATTTGCCGGCAGCTCGGGGTACGGGAAACCATCAACAAAGCGGTACCGTGGGACGAAAAACAGTGCCTTTAAGATCCCGGTCTGCATGTTGAAGCCCTGATCATCAATGTGCTCTGCCGCAGGGACCCCCTGTACCAGGTAGAACGATTTTACCGGGAGCAGGACATGGAACTTCTTTTCGGGCCGGGCATTGAACCGAACCACTTCAACGATGATGCCTTGGGAAGCACCCTGGATATAATCTATGCAGCCGGTCCTAAAAAAGTATTTTCAGCGGTTAGCTTAAAGGCCCAGCCCGTGAAAATCGTCTTTATCAAAGAACAAAGCACGGCAAAGCGCTTCCTGCCGGACAGGTTCCTGGAACTTGAACGAGCAATAAAAATGCTCGGGTTTGAAATGGATATTTTCATCAAGCCCTAAATCAGTCTATTATTCCTGCAGGGTAATATATTGATCTTTGTCGATTTAAAATAAGTATGATTTAGGCTTGAGAGTGGTTCTAAGCGGTATTAACTTTTGTATTTATAGATACAAGAAAAAGCATAAATACAAGAATGGCTTGTAAAAATACAAGCCGGCTCGTAAATGCGAGCTTTAACTATTTTTTGCACGGATATAATAAGCACCTTTAGGCGGTTTGCCAGCCATTTTTAAAAGGCCTTTTCCACACATTCTTTTAAGTTTTTTCGAGGCTTGATAGACAGTGATCATGCAGAGGCTTGATGCTTCAGCGCGGGTTATTTTACCGTGGGCGTCAATGTATTGCAGGATCATCTGCTCTTGCTGCAGAGGCTCGAAGCCGCGACTTCTCACATATTCCCGCTGTAGTCCCAGTTTTGCGTAAATTGGGGCCGCGAGATGGTATACACGTCCTCTTTTTTCCCCTTTGGACTGGAGCAGGCCCCGTTCCACTAAGCGCTCCAGGACGGCATGCCCCTCCGTGGTACCCTTTTGAATTAGTTTGCCTATGGATTTCGAATCCACCCGACGTTCAAAAAAAAGATGGTTTAAGGCGAGGAGCTCATCCAGGGAGAGGGGGGTTTGCAGTTTATTTTGTTCGTAGGCAAAAGCGGCAAATTCCAGGGAGGCTTCACCGCCACGCAGTATAACCCGTACACCTTCATTGTCACTGCGGGTATAATCGGGAATAGGCCGGCCATAGTATAGTTGTCCCATAAATATTTTGTCTACACCCCGGCCCGTTTTCAAGATACATGTAATATTCTGCAAATAGCAAAACATTCCTTTGTTGACTAGTGTCGAATTTATCAGATGCCGGTTTTTATTTTTATCTAGCCACGGAGCAACTTTAATCCGCTCAAGGAACTTATAAAGCTGGTCCATCATAAACACTCCTCCTGCCGTAGCTGAACTTGCCTAATATTGTAGCATAGTTCATCTTTATTTTGACGACAGGTCGCATATGTGACTGGAAGCATAATGTTGCCGAAACGGCAACATTATGCTTCCAGCTATTTTCGGCAACATTATGCTTCCAAAACAATTTAACTAAAGCACGGATATTAAATCCATAAACTAGTATTATAAAGGCCAGCACAAAAAGATCATGTAAGCAAACAACCGCAAGATATAAATTACGGTTTAAAAATCAAGCTAATATGGTATAATAATTATATCATGGAATTTGAATTTGACCCCCCAAAAAGTAAGCATAATAAGATAAAACATGGAATTGACTTTTTGGAGGCCCAAGCACTATGGGATGATCCAGATGTACTAATAATACCGGCCAGGACCACTGATGAGCCGCGATTTTTAGTGATAGGGCTAATCATAGAAAAGCATTGGTCAGCAATTATTACCTACCGGGAAGAAAAGATACGAATTATTTCTGTGCGTCGTTCCCGGCCTGAGGAGGTTGAAATTTATGAAAGCTGAAGAATTTGACAAAAAGTTTGAAGAAGGCCAGGATATATCTGCGCATTTGGATATATCAAAAGCTAAAAGGCCCGGGCAAGAACAGCAAAGAGTTAATGTTGATTTTCCTTTATGGATGCTTCATTCATTAGACAAGGAAGCAAAGCGCCTGGGTGTCCCTCGTCAATCTATAATTAAAGTTTGGATAGCAGAAAGATTGGCTAAATCATCAAAATAAACATCTTGGTAACCTCGAAAGCCTTTTCCAGGTACAATAAATGCCAGATAGAGTATTACCTTATCAAACATATAAAAAATATCTTAACAAAGGAGTGTATCAGGCCATCATACAGAAAAAAACAGCACCATCGATGGATGAATGGCTGAAAGAGGCAAAAGCGGATCCCGTTGCTTCTGAGGTAGGAATGTTCTTAGCCCATAATGGTGTGGTACGCCAAACACCTAAAGCCAAGGTTCGCCAGGGAGTGGATGACGGTTCGCTGGTGAAATGGATAGAGTTTTCCTATGATGCAGGTAAAGTTGAACAAGCGATTGCGGAAACGTATAATATGGAGGGCATCTTTTACATTAAAGTATGGCTTAATGAGGGCCGGCTCGAGGTCGGCGATGATATCATGTATGTGCTGATAGGTGGCGATATCAGGCCCCGCATTATAGATGCGCTGCAGTTTTTGATTGGAAAAATAAAAACGGAATGCGTTACTGAAATAGAACACAAAGCGTAAGACTAAAAGAAATGATCGGAAGTGCTGTTCTTTTCCCGTACATGTGGAGAACTGCGCAGGGAAGCAGGTCAACGTCCTTTTCCATTCAAGAACATGAAAGGCTTTTGATTTTATTTTTAAGTCTGATTATATTCCCCCGGAGTCATAATTGGGGAATTTTTTGGAGTGTACCACAAGGCCGGGAAGTCGGTGGCGAACCACGACCTATCACAGGGGGATATATTTCATGAAGAAGATTGTAGTTGCAGGTGCCGGCCCGGCCGGATTGATGGCTGCTGCTACGGCTGCCGAGTATGGGGCGCAAGTTGCATTGATAGAAAAAAACCCCAGGGTAGGAAAAAAGTTAAGAATTACCGGTAAAGGCAGGTGTAACTTGACAACGTCTGTTGACAGCAGCGAATTAGTAAAAGGATTTCCTGGCAATGGACGCTTTTTACATAGCGCTTTCCATGAGTTTTCCAATACAGATTTGGTGGAATTCTTCCATCAACGGGGCTTAAAGACGAAAGTGGAGCGAGGCAGCCGTGTTTTTCCTGTATCCGATCAAGCGGAAGACGTTGTCAACGTGCTGCTGGAGAACGCCCGGAGGGTGGGAGTGGAAACCCTGCATTCGACGAAGGTTAACGAACTCCAGTTCAAAAACGGGAAATTCATCGGGGTTGACAGCAATAAAGGAAATATTGCAGGAGATGCGGTCATCATTGCTACCGGAGGGATGTCTTATCCAGGTACCGGGTCCACCGGCGATGGATATCCCTGGGCTGAAAAGCTTGGTCACCGGATAATAGAGCCCCGCCCCGGCCTGGTGCCGCTCCAGGTTGCAGAAAACTGGACTGAGGACCTGGAGGGACTCACCCTGAAAAATGTCAAGGCCAGGGCCTTTACCGGACAGGGAAAGTTGATCAATGAGGAGTTTGGTGAACTAACTTTTGCCAACTTTGGTCTTTCCGGCCCGATCATCCTTTCCATGAGCCATGAAGTAGGGGAGTATCTTATAAAAACGCAGCAGCCGGCCACGGTCAAGTTAGATTTAAAGCCGGCGCTGGAGGAAGAAAAACTGGACCACCGGGTTCAGCGGGATTTTAACAAGTACTCACGCAAAATGTTCAAAAATGCCCTAAATGATTTGCTGCCGCAAAAACTGATCCCCGTGATCATTAATTTAAGCGGAATAGAGGCAGAGAAAGAATGCCACCAGGTAACCCGAAGGGAACGCCTTGAGCTGGTCCGACTGCTCAAGAATCTTACCCTGACCGTTCACAGCACCCGCCCTATCGCCGAGTCCATTGTAACGGCGGGCGGGGTGAATGTGAAGGAAGTAAACCCCAAGACCATGGAATCCAGGTTGGTGCAAGGTCTCTTTTTTGCCGGCGAAATCCTGGATGTGAACGGCTATACCGGGGGCTACAACTTACAGGCGGCCTTTTCTACGGGTTTTGTGGCCGGAAAATACGCTGCACTGGATGAATGATCGTCAGAACCAAGACAGTGAACAAACTTATCTAGAAAACAGCAGGAATCAGTAGGAAAAACAATGCTTGGAAAGAACTAAATATAAGCAAAAGATCGTTTCAGTGTTATACAAAAACAAAATAAAAGGGAAAGGATGATCTCCATTTCAGGACAAACCAAAGCAGAAGCAATGACAAGGTTTATTGCAGCACTTGTTGACGGATTTATCGCAGCACTGGTTTTTTTTATTCCGGTGATTGGAGCAGTGGTCAGCACAGGGTATCTGCTGGTAAAGGACGGTTTATTCCAGGGGCAGAGTATAGGGAAACGGCTGCTGAAGATCCAGGTTGTTACAGCGGAAGGGGAAGACGCAAGCTTCGCCGTATCAGCGAAAAGAAACGCCATCTTTGCTCTTCCTGCCCTTATTTCCATCGTTCCATCACTGCTTTGGCTGCTTTTCCCCCTGATTTCCCTGGTGATTGTGGCTGCAGCCTCGCTTCTGGCCTTTATCATCATTGTAGTCGAAGTGGTCAAAGTATTAAATGAACCGGAAGGGCGACGCTTGGGGGATACCTGGGCCGAAACCAGGGTTGTCAAGCTGGGCGAAGAGGTGGGGGTTTCTTAGCCATTGATGCCAGCTTTTTTAAACCTGGAACCCGTACCCGGGCCCCTGGAATAAATCGTTTTTTTCGGGGACAAGCTTTTCCGGGCGCTCTGCTAGGCTCTTAACAGTGAAGTCTTGCGCATCTTTGGCAAAATCTATCGTGCAGCCCAACTGCACTGAAAAATATGGTTCTGGCTCGTCCAGGCTGGGTGACACAGGGGAATAAAGCAGTTGAAGGTATATCCTGCTCTGTTCACCGAAAGCAAGTCTAAAAAATAAGGACGAAGGATACTTAACGGCCCAATAGACATTACGTTATTCAAGGGAGGACTAACCTATGTATACACCCCTGGTGATGAAACACTTTTTGGATCCGAAAAATGCGGGGAAAATACCCAGACCCGATGGCGTGGGGACCACAGGAGACCCCTCCTGCGGCGACTACCTGCGCATCTATATTTGCGTGGAGGACGAACGCATCTCCGAGATCAAGTTCGAAGTATACGGCTGTCCGGCTGCTATCGCCACCAGCAGTGTCTTAACCGAACGGGCCAAAGGCAAAACCCTGGACGAGGCCCTGCTGATTACCGAGGCAGATGTAAGCAAAGCCCTGGGCGGGCTGCCCGAGCCCAAGGAGCACTGCTCCAACCTGGGGACAGCAGCCCTGCGGCAGG
>CAZOOA010000020.1:35009-42518 GCA_964581355.1 uncultured Desulfovibrionaceae bacterium
CTGCCCGAGCCCAAGGAGCACTGCTCCAACCTGGGGACAGCAGCCCTGCGGCAGGCGATAGAAAATTACCGGAAGCGGTTTCTTATTGAGGAAGAAGATTTGGGGTGATTGTTTCCCTCGGATTAATCATGCCCTGCTTCATCCTCAAAATCATGCCCGGCAGGTGTTGTTTTTTTGTCTGCACCGGGCATTTCATCCCCAGGATTTCTGTTTGTATTCCATGTATACCCTTTTTAAGTGAATAAAAAAATGAGGCACAGCAGCAATTTTAAAGACCGGGTAGTTTGAAGATTCGCTGCTCAGTGTAGATGTTTATATATTTGTATGCTTTAAGACTTTAGGCCTAAGGAACGTGGTGATGAAGCGGTGAAAGAGAAAATTGAAAGCATTATCACGGACATGTTAGGTGCAGGTTATATTTGTGATCAAAAAGTGGCAACTATCCTGTACCTGGCGGAGGTAATGCAGAAGCCGGTCTTAATCGAGGGCCCGGCCGGGGTGGGCAAGACTGCCGTGGCCCAGGCTTTCAGCCAGGCCAGGGGGCTTAGGATGATCCGCCTGCAGTGTTACGAGGGGATCGACGAGGCCCGGGCGCTCTACGAGTGGAATTACAAGAAGCAGCTGCTGCACATCCAGGCCGGCGCCAAGGTTAAAGATGATGCTGATGTGAAAGAACTGGAAAAGGAAATATTTTCAGAGGAGTACCTGCTGGCCCGGCCGCTGCTCCAGTCTATTGCCAGCCCGCAGCGGAATGTGCTGCTCATTGACGAAATTGACAAGGTGGATTTTGAATTTGAGGCTATGCTCCTGGAGCTTTTATCGGAATTCCAGGTGACACTTCCAGAGATGGGCACGTACAAGGCCAAGGATATCCCCTTTGTTTTCCTCACCTCCAATGCCACCCGGGAACTCTCCGAAGCGTTGAAAAGGCGCTGTCTTTATCTCTACCTGCCTTTCCCTTCCCCGGAGCTGGAAAAATCTATCCTGGAATTAAAAGTGCCCGGCCTTGAAGAGGGCCTGCGGGAGAAAGTTGTCAGGTTGGTCCAGGAACTGCGCAAGCTGGACCTAAAAAAGCCGCCCAGTGTGGCTGAAAGCATCGACTGGGCCACTTCCCTTTTTTGGCTGGCCCGGGAGGACCTGGACAAAGACACTTTTGAGCAGACAGCGAATGTACTGCTCAAATACCAGGAGGATGTGGAGAAGGCCGGCAGCGGACTGGTTATCACGGAAAGAGGGATTATGTTTAAAAATTCAGGCCCCGGGCACGGCTGGCGTTAACTGAAAGACCCCCGGGCATGCTTTCCTTCTGGTGGTGGAAGGGGGTAAATGGCTGTATCCTTCTGTGTTTTGGGATTGGGTGGTTGACCGGTTAACTAATAACCTTGGTGGTGTAAACATGTCCATTGTAAAAGCCATACATTCTTTTGCCCGCGACCTGCGCAGCGAGGGGCTGCCTCTTAGTCCCGATGAGCTGGTCCAGTGCTTCCGGGCCCTGCAGCTGGTGGAATGGGATGTGGAAGATGTGTTCTATTCTGCTCTGTACACGACCCTGGTGAAAGATCACGCCTATCACGAGATCTTTGAGAAAGTTTATGCCCGGCATTTCCAGGGCGATCTTTATGCAGATCCCAAGAACCTTGCTCCCAGGGTGGAAGAGTACAGGGAAGAGCTTAGGAGCATCGGGGATGCCGGTGGTTCCGGTGCCGGCGGAGAAGGCTCGGGCGATGATGACAGAGATGATGGTGGCGGGGAAAGAAGGTCCGGCGAAAGGCTGGAAAATCACAAGGACAAAAAGCCAAGGTCACGACCACGGCCCGCTCCCAGGGACTTGCTGGACAAAAACTTCCTGATGTTGACCACGGAGGAGCTAAAGTTTCTCGAAGAGCTGCTCCCCGTGATCGCTAAAAGGTTGGCTTCACGCATGATCAAAAAGCGCAAAAAACAGCTGCACGGCAGCCTGGATTACCGGCGCACTTTCCGGCACAGCCTTTCAACGGGAGGGGTGCCCGCTGAGCTCTTTGTCCGGCACAAGGTTAAAGAAAAGCCGGTGATCTTTGCCCTGTGTGATGTTTCAACTTCCGTATGGGAATTCAGCTACTTCTCCCTGGCCCTGGTGCACTCCCTGGAGCGCTTCTTCCGCCGTGTGCGCAGCTTTGCCTTTGTGGACCGGCTGGACGAAATTACGGATCTGCTGCGCAACTCCCAGGCACGTTCCCTGCGCGGGACCGTATTAAGCCAGGCCCGGGTTATCTCCGAGGGAAGGACCAATTATGGGGCCAGCCTGAAAGAGTTTTGGGAGCGCTACGGCCGGGAATTATCCCCCCAGGCCCAGGTGCTCATCTTCGGAGACGGCCGTAATAACTGGTACAGCAGTGAGGAAGAGTACCTGGCTAAAATTGCGGCCAGGGCCAGGCGGGTTTACTGGTTCAATCCTGAGGAAAGAAAGGTTTGGAATTCCGGGGACAGCATAATGTTTAAATACCAGGAATACTGCTATAAAGTGTTTCCCTGCCCCAGCCTGCTCCAACTGGAGCAGGCCATCAGCAGCCTGTAAGCAGCCTTAATTATTTTTTATTTCAAGGAGGGTGCCCTAATGAGTAAGACGATAATTATAGAAAAAGAAGGAAGCATCATGACGATACGCTTGAACCGCCCGGAAAGCTTTAATGCATTAAACCCCGAGATGGGGGACGAGATGATCGCTGCAGTTTCCTCGGCTTATGGAGATCGCTCCACCAGGGCTGTGGTTATTACCGGCAACGGCAAGGCATTCTGCGCCGGGGGTGACATCCAGTTTATGATGGATTGGGATGGCCCAAAACGGGAAGCTCTTGGCATGCTTACCCACAAGCTGCACAGGCTGATCCTGGATTTAAGAAACCTCCCCAAGCCCATTATTGTTTCCATTAACGGGGTTGCTACGGGGGCAGGTTTTAGCATTGCCATGGCTTGCGATTACAAGATCGCTTCCACGGAAGCAAAATTTAAGCAGAGCTATACTTCCATAGGGTTATCTCCAGACGGCGGCTGGACTGCATCTGTCGCCAGGCAGGTAGGTATGGCCAAAGCTTCTGAGCTGCTGCTGCTGGACCCGGTGATGAAAGCGGAAGAAGCATTAAGGTTGGGTCTTATCAACAAGCTTGTTTCCCCTGATGAGCTCATGCAGGAAACAAAAGAGCTGGCCAGCCAGGCAGTTTCCAGGTCCCAGGTGGGGTTTGCCGCGGGCAAGGCGCTGCTAAACCAGTCCCTGGGCTTTGGCCTGGCCGAACAGCTCGAGACCGAGAGAAACGAGATTATGAAGGTTTGCGAAGCGGAAGACTTCCAGGAAGGCATTTCAGCTTTCCTGGAGAAAAGGGCTCCCAACTTTACGGGGACTTTATAGGACAGGAACCGGCAGCCTGGATGCTCCCCGGGATAAAAAGGATAAGGCCTGGGGTGCCTCCAGGGCTTTGACATTTGGCTGGAAAAAGCACGGAGGTCTTTTCCCCAGCTGGAAAAAGTGCAGGCTTGACTTGAAATGATTCGGCTGAAAAAGTGTCTTTTAAGCTAATACACCAGGGCTATCCACCTGGTGTAATTTATTCCAATTTTCAAATTTTATTGCGCCGGAAAGGTGAAAAATGATAACATAGGTGAGATTGTCAGGCGGGCCCCTGAAAAATATTTTAATAACATATTTAAACTGGAGGGATAAGTTTTGAAACAAAAAGTTGATTTTACGCAATTGGTGGAACTTGAAGATGCACAAAAAAACGAATTACTCAAATGGTGGAATGAAAAAAAAGGATGTGCCGACGTACCCCTGCTGTCTATAGGAGAGATGATTGAATTGCTGAGGGATTTTAACCTTGAAAAAGGGCGCTTTTGTGTGGCGGTGGAAGGGCAAAGCGGGACCAGTGTTGTGGATTTTTCCAACGGCAGTGAGCAGCTTTCTTCATCCTTTGAAGACCGGGAGATCTGTGATGCTTTGTGGAAAGCGGTTAAGTCGGTATTGTAAATTTCCGTTTTTGCTCCCAATTTTAGGCGATGAACTGCAGGATAAGGGTGGCTTTTCATCGAATACAGATTAAATACTTATTTAGTCCAGGCATTTAAGGCATTTAGCCAACGGTGAAGGCAGGCAGTCACCCAGAAAGTTTGAGGCACACGGGCTTTTCCTGGAAAAAGAAATTTTCGTCCTGGAAAACCTGACCAACCTTGAACCTTTGCTGGAGAGCAAGTTTACTTTTCTTTGTTTGCCACTTAAGACATTAAATGCAGATGGGGCATCGATCCGGGCTGTAGCAATCCTGGAAGAGTAGAAAGGGTATGTTTTATGAAAAAAGGCATGGGGATTTTTCTTGATTTACTGAAAAAAGAACCTTCGTTTTACCTGGAACATTTCGACCACCTGGAAATCCAGGATTTTGCCCTTCCCGGTAACTTGAACTCCCGGGGTGATGCCCTGGCCAGAGAATACAAAAAGCTGCTTTCCGGGTTCAAGGGGACCCTTTCGCTGCACGGTCCCTTTAAAGAGATGGTCCCCAGCAGCATGGACCGGAAGGTCCAGTCCTTGACAAAAGATCGCTTTTCCCAGGCTTTACTTCTTGGAAAAGAGCTGGGCTGCGAGCTGATGGTCGTGCACTCCTGCTTTAACCCGCTGATGAAGTACAGTGGTTATGAGGAAGGCTGGCTGGAAAATGCCTCTCATTTTTGGGATGACTTCCTTCCGTTCTGCGAGGACAACAAGATGGCCGTGGCCCTGGAAAATGTTTGGGATCTTCAACCCGGGGTCATGCTCCGTCTACTCAGGCAGTACCAGCTTTCCACCTTTGGAGCCTGCCTGGATACAGGGCACGCCCACATTTTCTCCGAGCTTTCCTTGGAGCACTGGATTGAAGAGTTGGGGGGCTATCTATCTCACATACATATTCACGACAATAATGGGCTGGAGGATGAACATCTGCCTCCCGGTCAAGGAAACATTGACTTTAGCGGGCTTCGCCGGATAAAAGGGCGTTCTGATATTGGCCTGGTCGGGGAGATTGTTGGCTTTGTGGAAGAAGGGCGGGCTTACCTGCAGTTCATTGAATCTTCCGGTTTTTGATTGCAGCAGGTGTGGTTTTTGTTTGATACTTTATCAAGGGTGGACGGTGACCCTGTCTTTGTGTTTTAATAGTAACATGAAAAGCGTTCAGAAGTCGAAGTTTGCCCTGCCTTATATTATTAACAGCACTTACAGCTAACTATTAACCACTTCCTGGCAACGGAAGTATTTTTTTGCTTTGAGGCAGGAAGGTTGTCGAAAAATATGGAATATGTTTTATAGGGCAATGCAGACCATTATATTTTGAGGTGCTGCTAAATGACTGAAAAAGTGGAGTTATCACAAATTGACAAGATCATCAAAGAAACCATTAAACGCCTGGAAGAGGGCAAGGAGCAGATCTATGGGATCGGCGAAACAGCCCGCCAGGAGCGTAATGAGCTCAGAGATACCATTGCCAAAATAAAACAAGAAGTTCTGGAGACCATTGACAAAGTAGACGAACTGGAAAAGCAGGAAAAGAAGGCCCGTGTCCACCTGATGAAGGTCAGCCGGGAGTATGAAAGATATACAGAAGAAGATGTCAAGGATGCTTACAATCATGCCCGGGACATCCAGATCCAGCTGGGCTTGCTGCGGGGCCAGGAACAGCAGTTAAGGCTCCGGCGGGATCAAATGGAAATGGCCTTAAGGCGGCTGAACGAAACAGTGGAAAAAGCGGAAAACCTCACCTCCACTGTAGGGGTTGCGCTGAACTACCTGCTGACCAATTTACAAGGGGTTGGTTTCCAGATTGAAGCCATTCAACAAAAACAGCAGCTGGGTCTGCGGGTGATCAAAGCCCAGGAAGAAGAGCGCAAACGGGTGGCCAGGGAGATTCATGACGGCCCGGCCCAGTCCATGGCCAACGTTGTCCTGAGAGTGGAAATATGTGAAAAACTTTTGGATAAAGATCCTGAAGAAGTGCGCCAGGAATTATCCGACTTAAAAGGCCTGGTAAAAGCCAGCCTGCGGGATGTGCGCCAGATCATTTTTGACCTGCGCCCCATGGTCCTGGATGACCTGGGCCTGGTCCCGGCCTTAAAACGTTACTTTTCTGAACTGGAAGACACCAGCAGTTTAATCGTTGACTACCGGGCCGAAGTAAAGCATGAAGAACGTTTGAGCAGCACCCTGGAGATAGCGATTTTCCGCATCATCCAGGAAGCCATCAATAACGTCTTAAAGCATTCCGGGGCCCGTATAGTCACGGTGCGCCTGGAAACGGCAGAAGAGCAAATCAATGTCCGGATTAAAGACGATGGCTGCGGTTTTGATTTGGACAAAGCCATGGAGGGGAGTCAGAATGATAATTACGGTTTGATCGGTATCCGGGAGCGGGTACAACTCCTGGAAGGCGATTTTAAGGTTAATACAGCACCAGGAAAAGGGACCGATGTTTTGGTTAAGATACCCCTGGAAGACCAAAAAAACATAAGCGGGAGGAAGTAAAAAGTGAAGGAAATACGGGTACTCCTTGCTGATGACCATGTTATCATCCGGGATGGACTGAAAAAAATCCTTTCCATGGAGGAAGGGATCCAGGTCATCGGTGAGGCTGGTGACGGTGATGAGGCGGTTTTGCTGGCTGAACAATTGTCCCCCGATGTTATCTTGATGGATATCAATATGCCCAAAATGAACGGCATTGAGGCCTCAAGAATTATCAAGGAACAATATCCGGAGATAGATATTGTGGCTCTTACCATCCATGATGACGAAGAATATGTCTATGAACTTCTCCGCGCGGGTATTTCCGGGTATATCCTGAAGGATATCGGGACAGAGGAACTGGTCGGCACCATCCACAAAGTAACGACCGGAGAACCGGTTTTCCACCCTTCCATCGCCCGCAAGTTTTTGAAGGAATTCCGCCGCGCCACCGAGGACCCCGCAGAGCGCCCCCACCTGACCGCCCGGGAGAAAGAAGTTTTGGAACATGTCGCCCGGGGGGAAGGCAACCAGGCAATTGCCGATAAACTCTTTATCAGTGAAAAGACCGTCAAAAATCACCTGACCAGCATCTTCCGCAAGCTGGGGGTGGAAGACCGCACCCAGGCGGTTCTCTATGCGGTCAAGAACCGGCTGGTGAAACTATAGTATGAAAATGGAGTTTCCGTTTCCCGGTATCTGCTCCGGTTATCTTCGCGACAAAGCGCTAGGGCTCAGTTCAAGCTTCCGCCGGCCGACCTGCAAACTTAGGCGTCCTGCCACGGTTGCAGGCGGCGGGCGTCCATGCCCGCCGGGCCGGCTCCCAGCATTCACTTCGCCAAGCGCTTATCGTCGCTTGACAAAGTCGCCGATACAGGGAAAGCGGACCTCCTCCAAGCTGGAAACGGGTTTGAAAACCCATTTTCATCCCCTGTTGTGGCCCGCGAGGGCCGTGGCGGTTAGTATGAAAAACCGTGTATTGGCGCTGTCGTCCGGGCGACTGGGTAACTCTG
>CAZOOA010000021.1:0-4993 GCA_964581355.1 uncultured Desulfovibrionaceae bacterium
AGGCAGCAGGTAAGCCCTGGTGACTCGATGCCCAACAGGTTTATCGCCCCTTCCAAACCGCGGTCTGCTTCATGGCGGATGATGAAATCGCGGAAAGCATCTTCAGAACCCTGCAGCTTGGGACGTATTCCGGCCATTTCCGGCTGCAAGTCTCCAGGTTCGAGGAAAGGCAAAAAAGTTTTGGCTGCCTCATAGAATTCGCCAGAATGATCCGGGTCTACCCTGTAATCAATTTCATCAACATAAAAGGCATTGGGCCCCAGACGCACACGGCCGTCCAATGAACGGGTCAGGTGCACCCCCAATCCTTTTAGCCCTTGTAGTGGTGGTGGATAAATCAACCGGGAAACCAGGTTGGATTTGGCGTAATCGATACTGAAATATTCTCCTTTACAGGGAGTGATTCGGTAACCGGACCGGTCGATGTCGATCCCCAGCAGAGAAGCGATTTGGTCGGCGTGCAGCCCGGCAGCGTTGATCAGCCACCGGCATTCCAACCGGTCTTGCCGTCCCTCGGGATCATCAAAGCAGACTTTGTATCTCTTGTCCAAGGGTTCAACTGCGGTTACCCGGTGCCGGTAACCGATCAGGGCGCCGGCCTGCCGGGCCAAAAAATCCAGGCGGGATAGAAGCTGGTGGGAGTTGATTATGCCCGAAGAGGGAGAATACAGGGCGGCTTCGGCCAGGATATGTGGTTCCAGGGCCAAAACCTGTTTTTTGTCCAGGAGTTCCAGGTCCATTACCCCGTTTTTTTCTCCCTGGTCTTTCAATTCCTGCAGAACTGCAGTTTCCGAAGTGTCCCGGGCAATGATTAGCTTTCCTGTCTTTTGGTGGGGGATATCCCATTTCTTACAGAAATCGTAGAGAAGCTTTTTCCCTTCCACGCAGAGCCGGGCTTTCAGGCTGCCTGTGGGATAATAGATGCCGGCGTGAATGACCTCGCTGTTGCGGCTGGAGGTCTCCAGGCCAAAGGTGTCATGCTGTTCCAGTAGGATGATACTTATTTCCGGGAATTTTTCCGCCAGCTTCATTGCTGCAGCCAGGCCCACAACTCCGCCACCGATGATGACGATGTCGCTATCCATAGTACCTCCCGTTGTGAAAACTTTTTTCACATTATAACTCAGGCAGGAAAAAAAGTATACCGGGACAGCCGGAATAGAGTTATTTAGAAGGAAAAACATATTCAGACATCGAATTATTTGAGGAATGTCTTTGCTCAGAGCTATAGGCAAGCGAAGCAGGGGGACGCTTCCGGTGCTTCCGGAGCGCTGTGGGTGACAGACAGAGAATGCGCCAAAAGTGTTCCCCTGCCGTCCCCCCGCTTCGCGACGTGTGGCATTAAATGGGTTGAGCAGTTACCAAGTAGTTTTATTTTTTTTGTTGGTTTTTGAAACAGCCATTAAAGGTAGCAACATTTTCCTTTTCGCTTTCTAAGGAATTTGCTTGAAGTAATGATCCGGAGGGTAAGCTATTGACTCAAGAGAAAAAAGAAAAAAAAGTGCATCTTAGCGGTTGGGTCCTGTTTGTTTTCTCCGCTATTTTTTTTATCATCTCAAGTTTTCGCAGCGGAGATGTGTTTTATGTATTGGGAAGCTTTTTGTTTCTTTCCGGCTGCCTGGTTTTCTTGATTTTTTTGCTGGCCGATGATCGTTGAACCATGACTGCTTGTACTTGAAAAACAGGCAATTTGTGAGGTGGTTTTATCTATGATAGGAAAAGAATCTTTTGAACTGCAATATTACCTGGAAAGTTATGCTTTGCAGAATGGGGCTGATGGAATACAGCAGCTTTCCTTGGAGCAGCCTGCAACTGTTACTTCGACCCGGGTAGAGACTCTTCCCACGGCAGCCGGGGATGTGCCCGTTTATGTAAACGAGTTTTGGACTTCCCGCCAAAGACAGGCGGCCTCCATCCATGAGATTTCGTACCGGGCTTGCTTTAAGCCCCAACTCCCGCGCTTTTTTATTTCCCTGCTGACAGATGAAGGGGATACTGTATACGATCCTTTCAGTGGCCGGGGTACTACGGTGCTGGAAGCGGCACTCATGGGACGGAAGGTCATTTCCAACGACGTAAATCCTTTAAGCCGGGTCCTGTGCCGTCCCAGGTTTTGTGTCCCGGAACTGGAAGATGTCAAAAAGCGTTTGGGAGAAATCCCCCTGGACAGGAGTATGAAAGCGGATTTCGATCTTTCTATGTTTTTCCATCCGGATACGGAAGGAGAAATCGTTTCCCTGCAGCAATACCTGCAGCAGCGCCGGTTAAGAGGGGAAGAGGACGAGGTGGACAGCTGGATTCGCATGGTGGCAACAAATAGACTGACAGGGCATTCTTCCGGTTTTTTCTCCGTGTATACCCTGCCGCCCAACCAGGCGGTTTCACCGGAAAGGCAGGTTTTAATCAATCAAAAGCGAAACCAGCAGCCGGAATACCGAAACATACGCCGCCTGATTGAAAAAAAGTCGGCCAACCTGGTCAAAAAGCTTGCTCCGGAAGCATTAAGCAGGCTTCGTGAAGCAGCTTTTACAGCCCTGTTCCTGGAAAAAGATGCCCGGGAAACCGTGGAAATTGCCTCTGAGCAGGTACAACTCACCGTTACCTCCCCGCCTTTTCTGGATGTGGTCCAGTACAGCCAGGACAACTGGCTGCGCTGCTGGTTTAATTCCATTGATTCCCGGGAAGTGGAAAAAAAGCTTACCATGGCCGGAAAAGTGAAAACATGGTCGGACGTTATGGGCGCTGTATTTGCGGAGCTTTACCGGGTAACCCGTCCCGGGGGCTGGGTGGCATTTGAGGTGGGGGAAGTCCGGGGCGGGTCTGTCCGCCTGGATGAACATGTGATTCCCCTGGGTCTAAATGCCGGTTTTTCCTGTGCCGGGGTGCTGATCAACCAGCAAAGCTTTACCAAGACGTCCAATATCTGGGGCGTAAACAACAACCGTTCCGGGACCAATACCAATCGAATTGTTTTGTTCAAGAAATTACAAGTTGGGATCGATCAGGCGTAAACTTTTAAACAACCCGTAATGCTGCAGGGTCAGGCAGGGGGAGGATAGTCGATCGAATAAAGGGCGGGGAATAAAGATCTCAATACCCTGGCAGTTTGCTTTTTGGAAGCCCTCTTCCCTGGAGGGAACTCCGGGCTCGGCGAGCAGTTCAATAGCCCCGCTACTGCAGCAGCCAGGCATAGCTGAAGTCTGCCGGATGGTTAGATGGGAGATGCCTTTTTCTTCTATCCACTGTTTTGCCCGGGGCTGGATACGCAAGCTAGCCATAAGATAACCCCCATGTCGGTTTTGTGTTCCTAGAATTATAACATATTTCCTTATTTTATGGTAAAATAACTGTAAGTATGAAGATCATAAGGCTTGTGTGGATAACGAAAGACAAGCTTTGTCGTGGGGTATTCAGCGTAAGACGCCTTCTTTGAAGCGATGAAACGGAGTGAAAGTATGGAAAACGAGAAGCGGCGAGCTCAAATCCTGGAAATCCTGAATAATGCCTCAACGCCCGTGACAGGGACCCAACTGGCCCGGCAGTTTGAGATCAGCCGCCAGGTCATTGTCCAGGACATAGCCATTTTAAGGGCGTCGGGGGAGCAGATCCTGGCCACCCCCCGGGGATATATGCTTTCCTCTGCTGAACAGGAGGAAAAAGGGGTCCGGGCCACCATTGCCTGCCGGCATTCTCTTGACGATATTGGCGATGAGATCGGCATGATTATAGACCGGGGCGGCATGGTGGTGGATGTTTTTGTAGAGCACCCGGTTTACGGGGAACTCCAGGGGAACTTGATGATTTCCAATCGCAGGGATCTGGAACAGTTTCAGGAAAAACTTGCCGACTCCAGGGCAAACCCCCTTTTTACGTTGACCGGTGGTATTCACCTGCATACCATCGAAGCGCCCAGCCGTGAAGTGTTGGATGAGATTATTGCGGCCCTGGACCGGGCCGGTTACCTGGTTAAATGAGCGGTGGGACATGTTACTAAAATAACTTGTAAAGACAGTTGACAAGACACCTGGATAGTGCCATAATAAATTCAAATTTTAGCAAAGGATGACGATTGTGATGAAAAATCGGAAGGAAGAACTCCAGGATAAATTAGCCAGGCTGAAAGAGCAAAAAAATGCTTTGATCCTGGCGCATAATTACCAGATCCCGGAGGTGCTGGACGTAGCTGACTACGTGGGTGATTCCTTTGAGTTAAGCCGCAAAGCGGCGACGGCAACAGAAAGGGACGTAATTGTGTTTTGTGGAGTGCACTTCATGGCCGAAGTTGCCTCGATCCTTTCGCCACAAAAAACGGTCTTACTCCCTGACTCCACTGCGGGATGCCCCATGGCCGATATGATTACTGCTGAGGAATTAATAGAATGGAAAGAACAACATCCCGACGCTGCCGTGGTTTCCTATGTGAACTCTTCAGCAGAGGTCAAAGCTTATAGCGATGTCTGCGTGACTTCAGCTAATGCTGTTGCCGTGGTAAACTCTCTACCCCAGGAAAAGGTGCTTTTTGTCCCGGATCGTAACCTGGCTCACTTTGTTTCCAGGAACACGGACAAGCAGATCATTCCCTGGGACGGATATTGTGAGACCCACGACTGTGTCAGCCCGGATTTGGTAGCAGCGGCCCGGAGGGCACATCCCCATGCAGTAGTTGTGGTTCATCCCGAATGCACTCCCGGGGTGGTTGATGCCGCTGACCACGTTTTCTCCACAGGGGGAATGCTGCGTTTTGCCAGTGAAACGGAATACAAGGAGGTTGTGGTTGGCACAGAAATCGGGATGCTTTACCGCCTCCGCAAGGAGAACCCTGAAAAATTATTTTATGCCCTTTCCGGGGATATGCTCTGCCCAACAATGAAGTTGACCAACCTGGAAAAAATAATTTCAAGCTTGGAGACCCTGCAGCCCCAGGTGGTGGTTCCGGAAGAAATTGCTGCTCCGGCCCGTACAGCCCTGGAACGGATGCTGGCGGCAGTATAGG
>CAZOOA010000021.1:5093-40129 GCA_964581355.1 uncultured Desulfovibrionaceae bacterium
GAAATTGCTGCTCCGGCCCGTACAGCCCTGGAACGGATGCTGGCGGCAGTATAGGCACTTACTTTTCAAGTTATGCACAAAAATGGCAGGAAATTTATCGCTTAGCAACCACACTAAAAACTTATGGTTCTGGCTCCTCCAGGTTAGGTTGGTGTAGTTGACACAGAAGATATATGCACAGTTGCCCGGAAGAGGCATCAGACTCGAAATAATTCCCGGAGCCAGCGGGGAACAATGGCTGACAGATCCCTGCTTTAGGGTGGCTTTTGCCATTTTTAAGTCAACCAAAAGACAAAAATGAGGATGTTGAAATTGAGCGGATTGCACAGGCTGGTTTATGCAGATATCGTTACCCGTGCCCTGGCCGAGGACCTGGCCCAGGGGGACCGGACAACCGGGAGCATTTTTGACGGGGACGAACAGGCCAAAGCGCAAATAGAAGCCCGCCAGAGAGGCGTCATAGCTGGCATGGATGTAGCCCGGGAAGTTTTTTCCCAGGTGGATAAAGGCGTGACTTTTATCCCTGTGGTAAAAGATGGTGAGCCTGTAACCCCGGGTACAGTCCTGGCCAGGCTGGGAGGCCCTGTAACGGGAATCTTGACCGGTGAGCGGTTAGCGTTGAACTTTCTGCAACGGATGTCGGGGATTGCCACCAGTACACGATCGGCAGTGGAACTGGTCCAGGGGACCAAAGCGCAGATAACCGATACCCGGAAAACGGTACCCGGTTTGCGGGTGTTGGATAAATATGCCGTCCGGGTTGGTGGAGGGGAAAATCACCGCTTTAACCTTTCCGACATGGTTCTGATCAAAGACAACCATATCAAAGGAGCAGGTTCCATTACCGAAGCGGTTTCCCGTGTTCGCCGGCACTGCGGTTTTCCAGTAAAAATAGAGGTGGAAGTTGCTAACCTGGAGGAAGTGCGGGAAGCCCTGGACTGCCAGGTTGATATAATCATGCTGGATAACATGGACAGCTTTCTGATGGCCCAGGCAGTCTCAGAGATTGCTGGCCGAGCCCTGGTGGAAGCATCCGGTGGAATTACACAAGAGAGACTGCAGGAAGTGGCCCGGACAGGGGTGGACTATATTTCCCTGGGGTACCTGACCGGTGGCAGTCAAACACTTGATATTTCCTTGAACCTGTAGCAGGATGTTTTCTTGAATTTGCAGCAGAAAATAGATTTGAGATATGTCTGTTTCACTTCGACAAAAAGCCCGGCTTAACAAGAAGCCGGGCTTTGTTCTTTCAGCAAAAGCTGCTTAAAGCCTCGTATAAATGAACAGGGCAATAAAAAAGCCAATGATGGTGGCAACATTAAGCTGAAGTGTAAAGCCAAAGGTGATATTGAGCGCTGCCAGGTCAAGGGTGGTTGGGTTTAAGCCGATAGTCTGTCCATAGCTTAAAAATGGCAGTATGTCTTTTAGCCAGTTACCCAGCAGGCTCCCAAATATACTTCCGATTACCAGGAGCACGATTAACATTGACGTGCTTTTTGATCTGCGGCCCATGTTTTTCCTCCGTTGGTTGGCTGTTTTTGGAGCGGCTTTCGGACAGATTATACCCCTTCACCTGTTCAATTGCAAGTTTATTTTCAGCCATAATTTACCTGTACAGCTTTGTTCCCTTCTTCTTTTTGGTGAAACCCATCTGCAGGCCTGTGCTGGAGCACGTTTAAGAATCCTGCCGGCTAAGGCTGCTTCAGGCTTATACGTGCACTTTTGTCGGGGATCCTTGCTGGGGCACTGTCTTCAAGGGCAGCAGAACTTGTCTACCATCTACAACTCAAAGAGCTCGTAATGTATTTGTTTCTTTTCCACACCCAGGTTTTTCAAGTCACTGATCACGGCATTGCTCATCTTTGGAGGACCGCAGACAAAAAAGTGGGGCAATGTTACATCCGGGATATACTTTTGTATTAACTCACCGTTGATGCGACCTTTTTCCCCGGTCCAATCGTCCTGGCCCGACATGACATAAACCAGGCTCAGCCCTTCCAATTCCTGCTCCATGGTTTCCAATTCTTCGGTAAAGCACAGGTTTTCCTCACTTCGATTGCCCCAGAGCAGCGTGATGTTTTTGTCCAACTTTTGATCGAAAACATAGCGTAGCATACTGATAAAGGGAGTAATACCGATACCGCCAGCGATAAATACCAGGTCTTTTCCTCCGTAATTCAGGAAGCTGAAGATGCCATACGGTGCGTCGATGAAAGCCTGGTCACCGGGCTTTGTCTCTTTTATGGTCTGGGTAAAGTCCCCCAGTTCTTTGGGTGTGATAGACAGGTGCTCCCTGGTGGGACTGGATGAGATGGTAAAAGGGTGTGAAGCGGATGGCGTTCCATCTCTCAGGAGTTGGACGTGCAGGAACTGCCCCGGCTTGTAATCGGGGGGTGGACCCTGGAAATACAGGCTGTATATATCTTCGGCTTCCTTATTTACCTCTATCACCTGGTAGGGCTGCCTGCGAATATGTAGAAACCGTACCAGCTTATGAATCAAGATAGCAGCAAAAGATGCCGTAAGAAGAATCCAAAGATAGTATAGAAATGTGCCGGGAATTGCATTGGAAAAAACGTGTATGAGGGCAAAGGGGAAAATCACGTAATTGGCCCGGTGAATATTTTTCCAGGTTTCATAAGGGATCTTCCAGGTTTTATAGTGAAAAGCAACCAGTGCGGTGATGAATAGGGCAGCCAGGGCTATGATTCCGACCCAGCGGAAGATGATGAGAAAAAAACTACCGTATTGTATCAGCTCAAAAACAAGCAGGGACAGAAAGTGCAGAGTTAAAAAAATTAAGGCAAGTCGGCCAAAAGTACGGTGCAGGTGCAGCATACGGTCCAGGCCGAACCCTTTTTCAATGGCCTGGATTTTTGCGCTCAAGACAAACTGGAAAAAGAAAAATATAAACCCGATGATGGCAAAAAGGTGGTTGGCATGGTTCAGGTAAAACAGGCTAACTGGTCCAAACTCAGTAAAAGATACCCAGGACGCTGTAGCAGCAGCCACAAGTCCGCCTGCGATTAACAGAAAGAGTGTTTGTTTTTTCATTTAACTTTTCACCCCCAACTGTGCTCTGTACAACCAAGTTTCTCTATTCAAAGTTTAGCAGTGCTCCAGGATTAAATCAACACCAGCCTGATGATGGATTTACAAATGAAGCTGCAGGAAAGGTTGCATGAAAGGGACAATACAAACAGGTTGCCGTTGAACACTCTTAATCCTGGTTATAGCAACATGATTGCTTCCCGGGGGCAGTCCTTTTGGCAGGTACCGCAGCCCCTGCACTGAATATCTACAAAGGGCACATCATCTTCTTCCTCCCTTTTGATGGCACCGATAGAGCAACCTTCGGCTGCCGGGCAGGGGTGACAGTCAGCACACTTATTTGGCATAACCACTGCACGTTTGTTGGGCATATCTTGGGCCTCCAGGTGGAAAGGTGTTTTGGTTACGATAATATTACTTATTTGATCTGCTGTCAACAAGAAAAGGCGAAAAAATATATTGAAAGCGAAAAAGCAAGATAGTATAATAGAACAAGCTTGGGATGAAAATTCCAGCTCACTTTTTTTTATCTTAGCCGCGAAGATAACCGGAGCCAATACCGGGAAACTTAAAACGCCATTTTCATACTAAAATATTGCCAGGATAAGGGCAAAGATGTTCAGATTTTTTAACAAATATGATACAATAAAAAAGATTTGTGCCAAAACAGCTCGGCGGGAAAAGAAAAATCCCTGGTAAATTTGCAAACAAAGGAGTTGTTGCAACTTGGAACTGCTTGAAGGTGAACGTGAAGAAATTATAAAGCAAGTTGGAGAAGTAATGGAAAAGTATCAGTCGGACCGCGAAAAATTGTTGCCCGTCCTCCAGGAAGTGCAAGGTCGCTTGGGGTATCTTCCGCTTCTGGCCATGGAAAAAGTGGCTGAAGCCATGGACATACCGACAGTGGATGTATACGGAATGACCACTTTTTACAACCAGTTCCGGCTGAATCCTCCCGGTGAACATGAGATCAAGGTCTGCATGGGGACGGCCTGTTACATGGTGGGGGGACAAATTGCTATGGATTCCTTTGAAAGACGCCTGGAAATTAACGAAGGTGAAACTACAGCTGACAGAAAATACAGCCTGGAGCGGGTGGCCTGTGTCGGGTGCTGCACTTTGGCTCCTGTCGTTGTCGTAAACGAAATGGTGGAAGGGCATGTTACGCCAACCCGGGTGGATGGCCTTTTGCTCTCTCTTGACGGAGAACAGAAAGAAGGTGCTGCTGAGGCTGGAACAGCAGATGAACCAAGTTCTGATGAACAACCAGTTGAGGCAGAAGGGAAGCATGACAGGGAAGGAGAACAAAGCAAATGAGTGCAAATTCGACGGAGAAACTTTACGAAAAATTAAAAATGCAGGCTGAAGAAAAATATGGTCCGCTGGAAGAAAAAACGGTTATTTGGGTAGGAACGGCAACCTGTGGAAAAGCCGCAGGTGCTATTGATGTGCGAGAAGCCTTTAAAAAAGAAATTGCCAACCGGGGCCTGAATGCAGAAGTGCTGGAAGTAGGCTGCATGGGTCACTGTTACGCGGAACCCCTTATAGTCATTTCCAAGCCGGGTTTCCCTCCCCTTAGCTATGGCTATGTAGATGATGGCCTGGTTAAGCTTTTGGTAGACAATTACCTGGAAAATGACGACCCCTGTTTTGAGTATGCCCTGGTGGCCCTGGAACCAAACGATTATTTCCCGACTTTTTCCGATTTTCCCCGTGGTGTCTATGAGAACAAAACCATCCTGGGACTCTGCGGGTTTATTGATCCAGAAGAAATCGATGCCTATATTGCCGAGGGTGGCTACAGCGCTCTCTCCGCTGTTCTAAACCAGGAACCGGACCAGGTCCTGGATGAAATCAAAAAGTCAAACCTGCGGGGACGCGGGGGGGCCGGTTTCCCGGCCTGGCGGAAGTGGGGCCAGGTAAAGGAGAATCCGGAACAGGAAAAATATATTATCTGTAATGCCGATGAGGGAGACCCCGGGGCCTTTATGGACCGCAGCATTCTGGAGTCCAATCCCCACCAGGTAATCGAAGGCATGATCATCTGTGCCTATGTGGTCGGGTCGGATACAGGTTACTTTTATATCCGTTCCGAGTATCCCCAGGCGGTGCGCCGGATCAACACAGCGCTAAAGCAAGCCCGGGAAAAAGGACTTTTGGGTGATTCCATCCTGGGCCGCGATTTTAACTTCGACATCGATATTTTTCAGGGCTCCGGGGCCTTTGTCTGCGGCGAAAGCAGTGCCCTGATCAGGTCCATGGAAGGAAAAATGGGCATGCCCAGGGAGCGTCCTCCCCGGTTGGTGGAGTCCGGTTTCAGGGGCAAGCCGACCATTGTCAATAACGTGAAAACTTTCTGTTATGTTCCTCCCATTATCAATAACGGGGCGGAGTGGTTTACCAGTATAGGGACAGCGGAAAGCCCGGGAACGGCCGTTTTTGCCCTGGTCGGTAAAATTAATCATTCCGGCATTGTCGAGGTCCCCATGGGAACAACCTTAAACCAGCTGATCTATGATGTAGGAGAAGGTCTCCCCGGGGACAAGCAGTTCAAGGCCGTACAAATAGGAGGCCCCTCGGGCGGTTGCCTGCCCGAATCTTCCCTGGATCTGCCGATTGATTATGATTCGCTTCAGGAAGCGGGAGCCATTATGGGTTCAGGCGGCTTGGTAGTCCTGGATGAAGATGATTGTATGGTGGCTATTGCCCATTTTTTCCTGGAGTTTACCCAAAAAGAATCCTGTGGGAAATGCACATTCTGCCGGCTGGGGACCAAGCATATGTTGGATATTTTAGATAAAATTACCACCGGCCAGGAAGATGATCTGGCCAAGCTGGATATATTGCAGGAACTGTGTGAAGATGTGATTGCCGGTTCTCTATGCAACCTGGGCGGTACCGCCCCTAACCCTATACTCACAACGCTGCGCTACTTCAGGGATGAATATGAAGCGCATATTACTGAAAAACGTTGTCCCGCTCTAATGTGCAAAGAGTTGATTGCCTATTATATTGAGCCCAAAAAGTGCAGCAAGCTCTGCAACGCCTGCGTTGGCAGTTGTCCTACAGAGGCCATCTATACCCGGGATGACGGGTTAAAAGCCATTGACCAGGAAAAATGTGTGAAGTGCGACAACTGCATGAAAGCCTGTCCGCCTGAGTACCTGGCTGTAATAAAATTATCTCCACCCTCCCTGGTGGAAGAAAGGGAACGGAAATGAGTAAAAACATTACATTAACCATTGATGACCAGACTGTAAACGCGGAAGAAGGCGAAAAATTACTCTGGGTTGCCCTGGAGAACGATATTTATATTCCCAACCTGTGTGCCATCAAAGGGAAAAAATACCCTTCGGCCAGCTGCCGTCTCTGCTTCGTGGAAGTGGAAAACGAACGCAAACCGGTTCCGGCCTGCAATACTGCGGTATCTGAAGGCATGGTTGTGAAAACGCGCACTCCTGCAGTGGATCGGTTGGTGCGGACGGGTTTTGAACTGCTTCTGTCCGACCACCGGCTTAAATGTGGGGAATGCCCGGCTAACAAAAACTGTGCCCTGCAGAAGATTGCCCGGGAACGGGGGCTGAAATTAAAGCTGGAACGCCTTGATCCCTTGGAAAGGGAGCTGTATGTTGATGACAGCCCTTCCAACTTCACCTTTGACCGCAGCCGCTGTGTTCTCTGTCAACGCTGTGTTTGGGAGGACCACGAAGAAGCAAAGGTAGGGGCCATCGGTTTTGCCGGGCGGGGGATTAACCGCAGGGTGGCTGCCTTTGGAGAGATGCCTTTGGCCGATTCCCCCTGCATTGAATGTGGGCTTTGCGTCCAGGCCTGCCCGGTAGGCGCCTTGTTTTTCAAGGAAGACAGCAAATGATAGACCGGGCGACGTCCTTGTAGAGCAGCAGAACATAAAATTGACCATTAGAAAAAACTTAACCATAAAGTTTGAGGATTTTTCAAGGGGTGAATGACTTTGCTTTCGTTTGAAGATTTTTTGAAAGTGGATATGCGTGTTGGGCGGATCATTGAAGCCGAAGATTTTCCTGAAGCCAAAAAGCCGGCTTACAAGTTAAAGGTCGATTTTGGCCCGTCGATGGGGATCAAGCAATCCAGTGCCCAAATTACTACCACATACAGCAAAGAAGAACTCCCCGGCAGGCTGGTAGTTGCCGTAACTAATTTCCCGCCCAAGCAAATCGGGCCATTTATTTCAGAGGTGCTGGTGCTGGGCATTGTTCTTGACGACGGCAGGGTGCCCTTGCTGACAGTTGACGAAGATGTGCCCCTGGGCCTTAGAATATCCTAAAGTAAAAGTGGCCGCCCCAAAAGTGCTTGGGTCGGCCACTTTCCTGGTTTAATTGTATGTTTTTGTATCTTGTCTTTTATTCATAGATCTTTTCTTCTTCGTTGTCTGCTTCTGCGGCGTCGGGCTCGATATTTCGGCCGAACTCGTACGTGCTCTCAAATTCTTTGTAGAATTCGTGCTGGATAATCAAATTCATAATCTCGTTTGTGCCTGTCCAGATAGTGATCAGCCTGATGTCCCGCAGCATGCGTTCGATAGGGTAGACGTTGTTATACCCGATACCTCCCATGATTTGCATGGCGTGGTTGACCACCTTTTAGGATCGTGGATTAAATATGTCTCACCTTTTCATTGTTAACGTTAGATTTCCTTGACCAGAATATCTTCCAACGGCAGGCGGGGCCTGGCCGGCGGAAGAGTCTTCGGGTAACCTACAGGCATTAAAGCGACAACTCTCAGGTTACCCTCCAATTCCAGGGCTGTTTTTATTTTTTTGGCATCCATCATCATAACCCAGCAGGTGCCCAGCCCCAAATCGGCTGCCCTTAGAGCGATATGTTCAATGGCTATGGCAGCATTTAAAGTCAGGTAATTTTTTGCTGCTGTTTCATCCATTTGCCTGCGGTTGGCATAAGCTTCCGGGTCAAAGTTTTCCAGGGGAGTGCCCTGGAAAGCCCCGGAATCCAGAAGTTCTTTCGCCCTTTTGTAGGTTTGTTCCGCTCCTGCTGCTTCCAGGTCGATGCAGCAAACCAGGACTAGTGGTGCTTCTGTAACAAAGGGCAGCGGGGTTGCTCCCGACAGTTTTTCTTTCCCTTCAGCACTCTTTACCACGACGAAGCGCCAGGGTTGACAGTTTACTCCCGAAGGGGCTAACCGGGCTGCTTCCAGCAGCTCATTAACCAACTCATCGGGGACCGGATCCGGTTTAAACTGTCGAATGCTCCGCCTAACTTTCATGGCATCAATGGTTTCCACGTAAAATTCCTCCTTTATGTTGGCTCTGTTATTTGAAATCCCTGGAAAAAGTGATCCCTGCCTGAAACGCTTCTTCCAGGGCGTCCGGAGCTTCAGCAATGCTTCCTGGTTCATCATATCCCCGGAAGCAGAGAGAACCATGCTGCTTCAAGTTAACAATATGGAAGTAGACTGCCGCAATTTTTTGGGCACTTTCACCATACTCTTTCTTTTTTAAAGCGCCTACGCATATAAAATAAGCAGGCCTTTCTTCTTCAGGCTTAATAAAAGGGTTGTCCAGGTTGTACTTGGCATGCCACCAGCATTGAAAACGGTCAATAAACATTTTCATCTGTGCAGAAAGGGAGCCAAAGTAAAGAGGTGTTGCCAGGACCAGGGCTTTACAGTCAATAATCTTGGGATAGAGTTTTTGCATATCGTCCTGGACGATACAGCGACCGGTGGGGGCGCAGCCGTCGCATGCCTGGCAGGGGCGAAGATTCAGGTCGTTTAGGTGGATTGTTTCTGCTTCCCAGCCTTCAGCTGCCGCACCCCGTAAAAAAGAAGCCAATAAATGTTCGCTATTTCCGTTCCGACGGGGGCTTGCGGTTAATGCCAGTATGGTCATTTGGATCTCCTCCTTTGCTTTGATCAGTACATTTCGGCTGTTTCGGTAAAATTCCTGCAACAAAGAAAAAAACAGTAATGCCTGGACTTGGACGCCCCGGTATGCTACTATTTTACTGTTGCATTTGGTTTGCATAAAATGGGAGGAATTGTATGCCGTATGCGGAAGCCATTATGTTTGGGGTTGTGCAGGGTATCACCGAGTTTATTCCTGTTTCCAGCACGGCCCATATCATTATAGCAGAACTTCTTCTGGGCTACCAGTTTCCCGGTCTTGCCTTTGAAATCATCTTGCATATTGCCTCTGTCTTTGCTGTTGCCCTGTATTTTCGCCGGGATCTGGTTTATGTAGTCAGCGGGTTTTTCCGTTATTTTCAGCAGCGCACCCCAGGGAACCGGGTGTATTTCTTGTTTGGAATCTATATTTTGGTGGCAACGGCGATCACTGGAAGCCTGGGCTTGGTCCTTAAAGGCATGGTGGTTGAATCTATGAAAACGCCGGTTTTTATAGGCTGCGCACTGCTGGTAACGGGAATTTTTTTGATTATCATTGAGCGGTTTCGGAATTACGGGCAGCGGACGGAAAAAAATATGACTTTCCTGGACGCAATTATCGTTGGTTTGGGTCAAACGATTGCTGTCCTGCCAGGTATTTCCCGTTCCGGATCGACCCTGGTGGCTGCCCTTTGGGCCGGCCTTTCCCGGGAAACGGCAGTGCGCTATTCTTTTCTCCTGGTGATCCCCGTCATCCTGGGGTCTTCAGTGCTGGCCTATGGAGATGTCAGTGCTGCCATTGTTGCCGAAATGGGGTTGGGGCCGCTGCTGGTTTCTTTTGTCTCCAGCTTTGTTTTTTCCCTGGTCGGGATTGTCTGGCTGATTGACTTTCTCAGGCGGGGACGTCTGCTGTATTTTGCCATTTACTGCTTTGTCGTGGCGGTACTGTTGTTTTCTTTTGCAGACAGCCTGACACCAGCAATTTAGCTGGTAACCTGGGGCATGAGATGGAGATGAAACTACCCCCACGGCCCATCAAACAATGGGCCACAACAGGGATGGAAGGCCTTGCTTACGTTCGAAGCTCTTTTTTTTCAATATCCCGCATCCCTTAACCGGAGATAATATGTTATGGTAAAGGAGACATAAGATGAAAAACTGGTTGTTGAAAACGGAACCGGACGTTTATGGTTGGAAGGACCTGGTTGCTGAAGGGAAGACCACCTGGGATGGTATCAAGGGAGGGCTGGCCCAGAAAAACCTGGGGAAAATGCAGCCCGGTGACCATGTCTTCATTTACCATACCGGCCGGGAAAAACGAATAATCGGCACGGCCCGCGTGGAGGCAGGCCCCTATGTTGACCCGAATCAGCCCGGTTCCAGGTTGCTGGTGGTAGATGTAGTACCCCTTGCCCCGCTTAACCGTCCGGTTACACTGCAGGAACTGAAACAGCAAGCTGAACCCCGGGATAGTGTTACATCGGCCGAGCTTTGGAAGGGCTGGGAACTGCTGCGGATCCCCAGGCTTTCTGTCGTTCCTGTTAGTGAAGAGCAGTGGAAGGCTGTTTTAGAACTGGCAGAGAAATAATATGACTTTTCACTGCTAAGCTTGATGCTGATTGTCGGTTCATTTGTAACTGTCCAGCGCTTTTTTTAAGCGAAGCAGGGGGACGATTTTCGCGCTTCCGGAGCGCAGCGGAGTTCCGACATGGAAAGCAGGGGAATCATCCCCCTGCTTCGCAGCGCGGTGCCAATCACATTGATTTTTTTCCAGAAACAAGCGGAAACGTTTTCAATCATAATTATTTTCACGGCAGGGTTAAAGGTTTTGTTTTTTGGTCTGAAAAAGCGAAACCTTTTTTATATCTATACGTCTTAAATAAACAAAGAGATTAATATTTGTCATAATATAAAGGGGTCGGTCTTATGAAATGGTTTATTAGTCTGCTGTTTTTGTTGCTCTTTGTTCCGGCTGGATGTCAAAACCAGGAAATAAGCTCCATCCAGGATGTTTACCAGGGCGAACCGACCCGGGTCAGCATTCTTGACGGGGCTGTCGGCTTGGCCTATGCCACCGGGGAAGAGGAACTGATTCAAAAAATGATGAAGGAAATTAACCAGTTATCCTTAACCAGGGCGGAAGACCAATCTTCCCGCGCCGGCTACCTGTACTATGTTGATCTTTTTGAAAATGATAACCAGCAACTGCGGCTGGTTATCCGGGAAAAGGAAGTCGGCATTGACGGGGTTTATTATGAGACAGACCGGGAAATCGGCAGGAAAATAAAAAAATTCTATGAAAAACTGGCTGCAGCGAAGACAGGCCCAGGTTTTGGGGTAGAAGACACGGCCCGCATGGCAACGGAAGAAGGGGAGATCGATTATGAGCTGCCGGGTTGCAATGCAGGGACATACCGCGGGGACTTTAAAGATGGCCTGCCCCACGGAACCGGGACTTGGAGCTACCCCGAAGGAGGCGAATACTCAGGCCAGTGGAAAAACGGCCTGTTTCATGGCCAGGGGACGTATACCTGGCCTGATGGGAAACGATACGAGGGCCAGTGGAAAGAAGGTTTCCCCCACGGTGAAGGCACCATGTATTTAAACGACGGGAAAAAGCGAAGCGGCACATGGTCCGGGGGACGTCTGGTCCAACCGGCAGCACCAGTTAATGAAGAAGATAACTGAAGAAAAAAGCCATCTAGCATGTAAACAATGTAAACGCAGATGATCACCTAAAAGATGTTTAAGGCAGCTCATTTTAGCGGCTGCTTTTTTTGATCCACTCTTTAACTTCTGCCGGCTCGGTGAGCTCCTTTGATATGACTTTCAGGATCAACTCTTTGGTGATCACGGTATTGAAAGGCTCACTTATGGTAACGGGTTCCTGCTGCCCCGCCAGGCGGAAGATGAATGGGATGCGGGGGTCAAATTCCCGGTCGAATGCCGGAAAAAGCTCCATCCGCCAGGGATGGTCCGAGGTTATAATAATGTGGGTGCTATCCCAGGTTCCCTGGGCCTCCATGACTTCACGGATTTGTTTCAGGGTTCTGTCTACCAGGACCAAGTTGTCGTAATATCCCGTTTCCAGGTCGTAGTTGACCAGGGCGAAATCATCTTTTTGGTGGTCATAAATCCAGGGATAATGGGGAATGGATTGATGTGCCAGGATCAGCTTATAGCCGGGCTCGGCAACAATCTGCAGGGTTTCCTGCAGCAGGGACCGGTAGACGGCCAGGGCATGGTGCCGGTTGTTAAATGGTGACAGGGATAACGAACTCATAACTTGGTCTGACATCTTGTTGAACAGCCTATTCTCTCTTTTTATCCCGGTCGTCCCAAAGGGCTGCCAGAAACAATGGGTCATGTTATCCCCAATAATGCGTTCATAGGGCAGGAAGCAGCCTGTTAGGGCCGTTTTGTAACCCTGGTTTTCCAGTGTGGTAAAAATGCCCGGCTGCTGGCTCCAGGGAACAGTTTCTTCATCTTCCAGGGTCAATAATAGTTCACCAGGTCCTGCAGGCTCCGTTTCTGTGACCGACAGACCGGTAATTAAAGCGGGCATGGAAATGATGGTATCTTCGCCCGGTGCCAGGGCGTGGGTGGCAAAGAGGGCCTGTTCTTTCAGGCGGTCTATTTCCGGGGTTTTAATATGGTCAGGACGCTCTTCAAAAGTCATGCGCTGGTCCAGTTCGTCGAAGACCAGCCAGAGAACCTGGTTTTGGGGAACCTTACCTGTCCTGTCAGATGAGGCTGCCGGGTATTCGGCCTGTTTTTTGGTTGTTGTAGTTGCCAGCGCCCAGGCGGCTTGGGAAAAGGTCAGCAGGACAAAAGGGGACAAGACCAAAAGAATGACAGTTAGCCCCCGGATGAATTTTCCGTGGTAACGCAGGCAGAGGAAAAAGACAAGCGCCAGGAAAAGGGCAGCTAAAATGATCAAAACCGGTTCTCCCACAAGGGCAGCCAGGTTGGCAATGGTCAGGTCAGGAAACAGGAGTCGTAAAGAATTTATGGGAATCAGCAGGGTGAACAGCAGCAAAAAGACAGCAGTTTTTTGCAGAAAGGGATTGCTGCTGCGATAAACACGGAAAAGCAGAAAAAGCAACAGACTTAATAGCAGGATATTGAGCAGCAGGACGTAAAAATCCCCGGCGGTGGGGTATTTAAGGTAAAACCGTTCTTGAAGGTCTGCAAAAATGAGCTCCTGCCAAGTCCTCAGGAAAAAAAGATTGGCCAGGGAAAGGGAAGTTAACACTTCCTTTAAAAAATCACGAGACGGCTTGCTTTTACTTGTCAGGGCTGATTTTATCTTGCTGCTCATCTTTTCTCCATCAGATACAGTATTCTGCCTGAATCGCCTGCTTCGACCCGATTATTTATGAGGAAAAACTTTTCGAAATCGGCCTCAAATTGCTCCCTGGTGTAACCGGGGAAAATATCTTCCCTGCTTGCAAGTAGCTCCTGTACCCGGGGGTCATCCTTGGGTACAAACTCGATAATCAGGTTATGGCCCAGTTGGCAGAAAAAATTCGCTATCCGGGTAAAGGGGAGATTGTTGGCAATGGCCAGGTGATGGACAAGGGCCAGGGCCAGCATGGTATGGCAGGGACCTCGCTCTATTAGTGACATGCGCTCCTGGTTGTTCCATCC
Organism: uncultured Desulfovibrionaceae bacterium; assembly: GCA_964581355.1. Lineage (GTDB taxonomy): Bacteria > Bacillota > Dethiobacteria > DTU022 > UBA8154 > CAZOOA01. The sequence continues at coordinate 18,673 of CAZOOA010000021.1, forward strand.
AATTCCCGGGCTGGGGTTGATCAGGTCTGAAACCAGCGGCAGGACCCTGGTTTCATTATTTTCCACCACGTCCCGGTAGTTTTGCTCAACACAGGCCGGGTCCATATCCATGGAAACGGTATATGCCCCCTGGCTGGAAGCTAACCGGCTGAACATCCCCGTATTGGCTCCTAAATCCCAGACCGAAGAGGGCTGAAGCTGCTCCAGGAAGGATGCCACGGTCTGCTGTTTTTGTTCCAGGTAATTCTTGCTGCAGGCAGAGTCGTAGTAATCTGACCAGGTGGTTTGTTCATCTTTTCCCTTTAGTGAAGATACAGCTGACTGCAAGCTGTCAATTAAACCGGTGAAGGCCGTGCGGCTCATGGCTTTGCTCTTAACCTTGGTTGTCTCTTTCTGGGGTTGCTGCTGGTAATGCCGCTGGCTTTTGGCATGCAGGTGAATATGGGTAAGCAGGGAAAACTTGAACCGGGTTTTCCGGGGAAGAAGAGTGCTGGCCATCTCCAGGGGAACCCCGTCCAAGAAAACCTGCAGCAGCCGGGACAGCCGGGCATCGCAATAGCTCATCAAGGCCAGGGGAGCCAGGAAGTGCTGGCAAAATTGCCTGTAGGCCGGCCATGGTTGTCCTTCGCGGTATTTTTCCAGGGACAGGGTGTCGATCAAAACAGGCTTTCCCTGGAAAAATTGGATGTTGTACGCTGTAGCATCTTTTAAGGACATGCCGGAGTTAAGAGCTCTTTTTTGTACATTCAAAGTTGTCAGCGCAGCATCCTTAAGCTGGCTGAAGCTCCATTCATAAGGATAAGAAATAAAGGGAACCCGCTCCGGACGGATGATCTTGAAGGCTTCCCCTGTTAGGGGCTCTACATCAGGAGCCTCCTGGTGAGGGATAAGCAGCCCTTTGTTGATCAGTTCTTCATCTAGGCCCGACTGGAGCAGGTGTTCATAATCTTCCCGGTAGGAGCGATTGACCTGCCGGTAAAGCACCCCTTCTTGTTCAAAAAGCCACCCGTCAGGATCCCGGAAGGACGCGGGATGGATGCGGTTATTGTTCATTGGCTTCCTCGTCGGTTGTTTTTTTAAATAGATGAATCAGTTTGTTCCAGTACATTTTTAAGAAGACGGCACCGCCAAGGGCGGCAGCAATAATCAGTTGGAAGATTAAACTTCCTGTGCCGGGATTAATGTAAGCCAGGGCTTTTTGTGTAAAAACAAGGTGAGACAAAACCAGGCATATACTCAAAGCGGCTACAAAGCGTTTTAAAGCCACCGAAAACACCTCCTAAACTGTGCTTCCTGGACTGATAGAATAACGTGGATTATGTTCAAACTTCAGCTTCTGCAGCAGATTTGTTCTGGCGCTTTTACGTTATTATAACATAGCTATTACAGGTTTTCTGCAAAGAAATGGAAATTATCCCGGGGATGCCCCGGAAGTTTACAAAATGTTTACAATTTCTTTTTATTTTGTTGACTTGGTTATACAGATTTTTTGCTACTATTAGTAAAGTCCAATAGAAAACTGCAAGGCGAAAAAGGATATTACTGTGGCTGAACTTTAACCCTGATCGTTATCCTTTGTTGTTCCAGGTTGTTCAGCAGTAGGCAGGGAGACGTAAAAGGTGCTTCCCTCGCCGGGAGTGCTTTCAACAGAAACCTGGCCGTTATGCAGGTTGACCAGTTCTTTGACAATACAAAGTCCCAAGCCTTTTCCCCTGTGGGCGCGATTCCTGGACTTGTCCACCTTGTAAAACCGATCCCAGATATGCTGAATATCTTCGGGAGGGATGCCCGTCCCGGTATCCTGGACCAGGAAAATAAGCAATCCGTTTTCATTGGAAGCATCCAGCCTAATGATACCACCCGGTGGGGTGTAATGAATGGCATTTTCCATTAAGTTGTTCAGGATTTGGAACAGGCGATCTTCATCGCCCCAAATCGCTGGCAGCTCTTCGTTCACCTTGTTTTCCATCAGAATCTGTTTGTCTTGAAATTTAGGCTGATTGCTGCCCACAACCCGTTTGGCCAGTTGCAGGGGTGAGATATAGTCCATCTTTAACTGGATGTCGCCGCTTTCAATGCTGGATAGTTCCAGCAGTTCATCGACCAGGCGGTTGAGGTAGTGGGTGTTGTCCAGAACGATTTGCAAACATCGTTCCTGTTCCTCTTCTTTCACATGGCCGTCCAGGATTGCCTCGGCAAACCCCTGGATAGAAGTCAAAGGAGCCCGAAATTCGTGAGAGACATTGGCAACCAGGTTTTGCTGCAGGCTTTGCAGTCTTTTTTGCTCCTGGACCGTCTTTTCGATTTCTTCAACAGCTTGGTTGAATGTGGCAGTCAAATCGGCCATTTCACCGGTGGTTTTGAGATTGATGCGGCTGCTGAAGTTGCCGTGAAGTAGCTCGCGGGCCGCACGGGTCATAACCTGGAGAGGGTTGGAGATGGTTTTGGCCAGAGAAAGGGCCAGGATTCCTGCTACAGCAGCAGCAAAGAGACCGGAATATGTTGTCATCCGGCTGATTTGAGCAACGGTGGCTTCTACCCCCGTAAGCGGGGCGCTTACAGTAATGACACTAATGACATTTTCAGGGTTAGAATCAGAATCTTGAGTAATAACAGGGATGGCAACCAGTAGACGCTGTATTTCCGGCCCAAAGGCTTTCTTGGAAAAGCTGTTCCCCTGTAACACATATTTAATTTCACTTTCTTCCAGTCCCAGCTGGGTTTCTTCTTCGCTCTCCCGGGGAGCGGCAATAATAACCTCGCCTTTGCCCAGGTCGGGGCCAAGGGCGGGGTCAATGACCCGGATTTTTACATCCAGGGATAGAGCCAAGGCCCGGGCAACTTTTTCGATTTCCTCCCGGTTTCCATCAAGAATTTCTTCTTCCAGGGCTCCGGCCACTTTTTCAGCCTGGGATGTGAGTTCCCATTCCCTGGCGCTAAAGAAGTACTCTTCAGCCAGGTAGGAAAGAAAGATGTTTACAGCGATTAAAGTGATTAGGACGATAAACAGGTGGGCGCTTAAAAGCTTAAAAAAAAGACTGCCCCGGCGCCACTTATTGAGCATCCTGATTCACCTCGAACTTGTACCCGACTCCCCATACGGTTTGGATGTATGTGATGGCAGGGTCTTCATCCGTAAGTTTTTGCCTGAGACGTTTGATGTGCTCGTCGATAGTCCGGGTATCGCCCAGGTAGTTGTAGCCCCAGACCTGCTCTAAAAGGTCTTCACGTTTCAAGGCTGTCCCGGCGTTGTTGGCCAGCAGAAACAGCAGATCAAACTCTTTGCGGGTTAAGGAAAGCGGCGTTTCGTTAATAACTGCTTTGTATCCCTGGGGGTCGATTAAAAGGTTGCCCATTCGTATGGTTTCGACGGGTCGATTATAGTCTGTTGATCTTCTAAGCAGGGCTTTGATCCGAGCCAAAAATTCCCGGGGGCTGAAGGGTTTGGCCACGTAATCATCAGCTCCCAGTTCCAGTCCGTGGACCTTGTCTTTTTCTTCTCCTTTGGCTGTGAGCATAATGATGGGTATACTGCGGGTGTCCGGGTTTTCCCGCAGTTTTTTACAAATTTCCCAGCCGCTAAGTTCAGGAAGCATCAAGTCCAGGATGATTACATCATAGTGAAATTCCATAGCTTTATGCAGACCACTTTTTCCATCATGGACAATATCCACTTCAAAGGACTCGGAACGCAAGACAATGCGGACAAGTTCACAGATATCATGGTCGTCTTCGACCAGCAAAGCCTTTGTCATTTGATTCAATAGTTTCACCTCGTACTCCTAATTCGACAGATTTACACTTAATCCTTTTTCTGATATAAAAAACCAAAAGCAGTTAATAAACCAGTGCCGTTGGACTGTAAGGAAGGCGGATGAATTTTGGAAAAATATTCAGGCAGACAGGTAATTCTCGGTGTCCCGTTAGTTATTATGGATGTAAACGATATTGGGGGCAGTATGGTTGTTGGAAAGTCATGCCCTGAGCTTCCCCTGGAGGAAATAGAAGAAACCATGCGCTATGACAACCTACTGGGTCAGGGCACGCAGCAGACACCCGTAGGGATTCTGCGCTGGAAAAATAGTTTTTACCAGGAAAGATGAAACCTGTGTTACATTGTATCGTCATAATTTATAGATGAAGAACAAAAGGAGGTTTTAGTTTGACTTTGAAAAAATGCCTGGGCCTGATGCTGCCCCTGCTCTTGTTGGCAGCATTGGTTGGCTGTGGCGACGTGGAAATGGAAAACGGGGCGGCACAGGAGGATGATGCTGTGGCCATCGTGAATGGGGAGCCTGTTCCCCGGGATGAATTTGATGAAATGCTGGAGATGAGGATGGAGATGTACGAGATGCAGGAACCTGTAGGTGAAGGTGAAGAAGCGGCTGAAATGGATGAAATGATCAAACAGCAGACCCTGGATGAACTGATCGCTCAAACAGTGATCATGCAAAATGCGGAAGCCGAGGGTGTTGCTGCCGGGGAAGAGGATATCGAAGAACAGTACCAGCTTCTAAAAGGGCAGTACGGGGAAGAGGAGTTTCAAGCACTCCTGGAAGAACAGAACATGACCTCCGAAACTTTACGGGAGAACATAGCTTACCAACTGGTGATCCAGGAATACATTGAAGAAAAAGCGGTAGAAGAACTGGGCGAAGAGGCGCTGGAAGTTACTGAAGACGAGCTGAAAGCTCTTTACGAACAGCACAGCATGCAGATGGAAGAACTCCCTGAGTTCGAAGAAATGAAACCCCAGTTGATCGAAATGGCCCAGCAGGATAAAATGCAGGAAGTAACCGGGGAGATTGTAAACCAACTGATTGAGGAAAGCGAGATCGAGGTTCTGCTTTAAATATCACCGGGCAAAAGCAATATACTGATCCAACCCAAAAAGTTATTCAGTGCTGGATAAACTTTCTTATTCGCATTAATTCACCTGAATGCCCGATATTGCAGAGGCGATTTACGGTAAAACGGGCTTTTTGGGGTTGAACCATATACTATATTGGCATTTAGCAAAAAAGTTATAGGGTCCCTCAATGAAGTCAATGAGGGACCCTTGTTAATTTGCTGGATACTACAGGTGCAGCTGCTTCAGCGTGGAAAACAAGTATTGCGGGGGCAAAAGCTCGCAATTATTTCCCGGGCAATTGTGTTCATTCAAATAACTGGAAATAAGCCTGGGGCTTTGGTGTGATCCTTTTTCACATTAGCTGAAGTGGTGTTGTGCTTTTCCCTTGGACTTGTCAATTAATATTTGATATGATAAAGGAAATAAAGAATGAGTCGGGGGTAGGCCCATGACTGAGCGAGATATTCCCGGTAGTTTCAAGGTTTCCTTAGAGCTGGAGGGAGAAAAGAAGCTCTCCGGCGACGATCTTTTTGCCCTGCTGGACCAGATCGAAACGACTGGCTCCATCAGCCGGGCAGCTTCCAACCTGGGGGTTTCTTACCGTTATTCCTGGGGCCTTATTCAGAAAGCGGAAAGTGCCCTGGGCTTAAAGTTGGTTGACAAGCAGGCCGGCGGTGCTGCAGGAGGAGGTACTTTGCTGACCCGCGAGGGTCGGGACCTGTTAATGCAGTATCGGGCTTTTCGCAGTGAAATAAATGGTCAAATCAGCCGTTATCTTCCTGCCGACAGGGGCGATGCCGATCCTGTTTTTATCGAAGATAAACCAACACCACTAAAAGAGCCCGTATTGAATGAATCACCTGATGCCACCAGAACCCTGGACTCTCATCTTATTTTGGCCAGCACCATGGAGCCCGTGGAAACGGGACTTTTGGATGTTTTGGAACAGGCTTTTTACCGTGAAAGCGGGATCCTGGTCCGCCACATTGCTGCAGGAAGCGGCCGGGCTTTAGAGATTGCTCGGGAAGGCCGGGTTGACCTGGTTTTAACTCATGCCCCGGAACTGGAGGAGCAATTCATGCAGGAGGGCTGGGGTGCACTGAAGATCCATATTATGTCCAACCATTTTGTTGTGGTAGGCCCTGATTCAGACCCGGCGGGCATTAAGGATTCTTCCCGTGCCCCGGGTGTAGTGGAGGCTTTTCAAAGGATAGCCCAGGAAAAGGCTCCCTTCGTTAGCCGGGGGGACCGCTCAGGGACCCACCTGCGGGAAATGCAGATCTGGGAGATGGCAGGGGTTGATCCAGATGGTGATTGGCACATTAAGTCCGCCGGGCTGGTGGGCAACCTTGGCATATTGCGCCTGGCCCGGGAAAAACAGGCCTATACCCTGGTGGACCGGGCCAGTTATATTCTTTCCCGTCTTGCTCTCAAGGTTTTCTTCCAACGAGAGGAGCAAAAAGAGCTTTACCCCGAACTGGTCAACCGTTTTGCCCTGACCCTGGTAAATCCTGAACGAGCAAGTTCTGTGCGTTTTGAAGAAGCTATAAAGTTTGCCCGTTGGCTTCAGGGAAGCGAGGCCAGGAGTATTATCCAGGGCTTCGGGGTGGAAACCTTTCATGCACCCCTGTTTTCCACAAGTGTATGATTATGGATACGCATGATTAGGTAGTTAAAAAACCTTCAAGCAAAGCTGCTAATTTATTGTGCTTTAAGATCGATATGCACAGAAAGTTATAGCCAGCTGATTTATTGATCTTGGGTTAACCCGGACATTGTGCCTGTTTCAGCAGAGGGGAAATTGTTCTTTTTTTATATTATCCCTGTCTTTATTGACATTCTTTTTCATAATCATATATAATGTATTTGTGTAAGGGAGAGTTGATATTTGCCATGTAGGTGATGTCTCCTGGAAAAAGAGTTTGCGGTAGGTGTATTATTTTTTTGCAGTCGCTATGCAGATTGGTGCATAGCGAAGCGTAAAATGAAAACGCTGTCATTTCTATGCCAACCGCCACAGTTTATCCAGGCCACAACCGGGGATGAAAATGGGTTTTCAAACCTGTTTCCCGCTTGGAGGAGGTCCGCTTTCCCTGTATCGGCGACTTTGTCAAGCGGCGATAAGCGCTTGGCGAAGTGAATGCTGGGAGCCGGCCCGGCGGGCATGGACGCCCGCCGCCTGCAACCGTGGCAGGACGCCTAAGTTTGCAGGTCGGACGGCGGAAGCTTGAACTGAGCCCTAGCGCTTTGCCGCGAAGATAACCGGAGCCGATACCTGGAAACGGAAACTCCATTCTCATACTAAGGGGGATGAAAGCTATTTCCAGCATGAAAAGCAGTAGGAAAAAGTCCGTTAAGGCAAACAGAAATTTAAATATTATGTTTTTGTTACTGAGCATGGTTTGTCTGGCAGCTGTTGGGTGTGGAGAAGATCCTGCCACTGCTCCGCCAGAACCGGAAGAAGCGCCTGAAGCTGTAGAAGAAGAGGTGGAAGAAAATGATGTTGAACCCGAACCCGAACTAGCGGAGGAAATAATACTGGCAACGACGACCAGCACGTATGACTCCGGCTTGCTGAACGAGCTTCTTCCCGTATTCACAGAGCAGACCGGCATAGAAGTCCATGTGTTGTCCATGGGGACCGGTGCGGCCCTGGAGACAGGTCAAAGAGGTGACGCCGACGTCTTGCTGGTCCACGACCGCCCATTGGAGTTGAAGTTGGTGGAGGAAGGTTACTTAACTGACCGTGAAGATGTTATGTATAATGACTTTATCCTCGTCGGCCCTCCGGAAGACCCGGCAGAAATTGAGGGTATGGAAAGTGTTTTGGACGCCTTTGCCAAGATCGCCGAGACAAAGGCCGGCTTTGCCTCCCGGGGTGATGATTCAGGGACCAACCGCATGGAGCTTTCCCTGTGGGAAGAAGCGGGCGTTGATCCATCGGGGGACTGGTACCGTTCCCTGGGCCAGGGGATGGGTGACACTTTGATGGTAGCCGATGATATGCTGATTTATTCCATGACCGACCGGGGCACTTACCTTTCCATGCGCCAAAACCTGGACCTGGAGATTGTCCTGGAGGGGGATCCCCTGCTTTTCAACCAGTATGGCATTATGGCGGTTAACCCGGAGAAGCACGACCACGTGGAATACGAAAGCGCTTTGAAGCTGATCGAGTTCTTCATGTCCTCTGAAGGGCAGGATTTAATGGCAGACTTCCAGATCGACGGGGAAAGCTTGTTTTTCCCGGGCTATGGTTTGGAGTAATCCGATCAAGGTGAATTAAGCGGATGGTAGTAATACTTACTGCCTATAATAGACGGAGCTGTGGGTCAGATGAGGAAACGGTAAGATGGAAGATAGAGAAACGTCCCCATGCTTCTCCATGCTTCTCCATTGTGCCTTATCAGGTAATTATGCTTTAAATGATTAAGAGTTGTGTACTGAGTTTAAAGGAGTGAATTTTAATTGCCCGATCTGCTTGAGGGGATCCTGGAAGCCTTTCATTTGATTATTAACCTGGATCCTGCGTTGATGAAAATCATTTCCCTTTCCCTTCAGGTTTCGGGAGCTGCTATCATTATTGGCACCATCTTCGGCGTTCCCCTGGGGACATACCTGGGGTTGAAGCCAGAGCGGAAAACACGGTGGATCAGTAAGCTCATTTACACCTTTATGGGGCTTCCCCCTGTAGTGGCGGGCGTGGTCATCCTGTTGCTGCTTTCACGGATGGGGCCGCTGGGTTTTCTTGGCTTGCTCTGGACACCCACAGCCATGGTTATTGCCCAGCTGACCCTGGCGCTGCCCATTATCAGTGGACTGACCATGATTGGTGTCCGCAGCCGGGGCAAAGAAATTGAAGAAACGGCCAGGACCCTGGGCGCGGGAAAACTGCGTTCTGCCTGGACCGTGGTGCGGGAATCCCGCCTGGTGATCATGGGTGCGGTAGTTTCCGGCTTTGGGCGAGTTATTGCTGAGGTGGGTGCTGTAATGATTGTAGGAGGAAATATCGAGGGTGTTACCCGGGTGATGACAACGGCCATGGTCCTGGAATCCCGCAAGGGTAATTACGAGTTTGCCATTGGCCTGGGGCTGGTCCTGCTGATTATTTCTTACATCATCAACTCCTTGCTCTATTACTTGCAGAGAGGGGGGAGGCACGGTGTCTGATCATACAAATCATGCAAAACTTGCAAAGAACGCCCAAAACATAAACAACGACAACGACAACGCCCAAAGCAACTATGTGCTTTTGCGTGTAGAAAACCTTACCAAAAAATATGATAAAGAAGTCCTGCGGGTGGAAGATTTAACTATTGAAAAAGGAAAAATCTATGGGATCATCGGTCCCAGCGGTGCAGGCAAGAGCACGTTTTTAAGGATTGTCAATCTGCTGGAACCTCCTACTACGGGGAATATTTCCTTTAACGGCCATTTTGTTTCCATAAACAGCGGGGACGCCTTTACGGCCCAGCGGGAAATGACCCTGATGTTTCAGAAGCCCACCCTGTTTCGCACCAGTGTATTCGAGAATGTAGCCTACGGTTTGAAAGCGAGAAAGTATGACCGGGACACCATCCAGGTCCGGGTTTCGGAGCTCCTGCAGAAAATTGGTCTGGCTGATTTTGCTCGTCGCCAGGCTACGTCCCTTTCCGGGGGAGAAGCCCAGCGGGTGGCCCTGGCCAGGGCTTTGGCTTTTAAACCCAAGCTGCTGTTGCTGGATGAACCCACGGCCAACTTGGATCCGACCAATATAGAAGTGATCGAAAACCTGATCCAGGAGATGAACCGGGAAACGGAAGTAACGGTGATCATTGTTACGCACAATATCTTCCAGGCCAAACGTATTGCTCACCAGGTGATTTTTATTCACGACGGACGGATTGTCGAAGCCGGCCCTACGGAGAAAATATTTACGGAACCTGAAGACCCTCGCACGAAAGCCTTCGTGGAGGGACGTATGGTATATTAGGCAAGTTATCGACGCAGCGTGGCGATGATACGCTTAGGATTAAGAAAAAGCTGCAAGGCGTTATCGGTGCTGCGCACCAGGATATCTGCCCTGGACAGTATCTCAGCGGCGCAACCTTCTTCTTCCAGGACGGCAACGCCCAGACAGGCCTCTTCCAGCAGGCCGGCATCGTTGGCTCCGTTGCCCACGGCTGCAGTCTGCTGTGCCCCCAGCTCCCGGACAAAGTTGCGCTTTGCTTCCAATGTTTTATTCCCCGGCAGCACCTGCACCTTCACTTTATCTCCCAGGGCATCCTGCACCAGGGAAGCCGATCGGTTTGTGTCAGCCGTTAGGACATGGAGGGAGACTTTTTCCGCCAACGCCAGTAAAAGTTCCCGGGTGCTGGGGCGCAGTTTTCCGTCCACTGTCAGGGTGCCGTTTAGGTCGAAGACAATGGTTTCAATAAGGTGTTTCTGTCTACCGGGTACATCAAATTCTATCCCCATGGTAATTCCTGCCTTTCCAAAAGCATAAAATGGTATTTCCCTGTTTCGCCTCTGGTTGTCTCAGAAAAGAAGTGGGAAATTGCAATTCAAACTTTCCGCCTACTGCCCTGAAAGGCATGTGTCAATTGTATCAACTACTCCGTCCCCAGGCAAATTATTAAGATGCTACTGCTTTAGAAGGCGGCTAGCCGCCTTAACCCAAATAGCCATCCAGATAGCTTTTCGTTTGCTCATTTTCCGGCCGGTTAAACAGCTCCTCGGTTGGCTTGTACTCCACCAATTCGCCTTCCCAGAGAAAGGCGGAGTGGTGAGCGATGCGGCGGGCCTGCCCCAGGTTGTGGGTTACAATAATAATGGAAACGTGCTCTGCCAGCCTGACCAGCGCTTCTTCGATGCGGGCTGTTGCTTTCGGATCCAGGGAGGAGCAAGGTTCGTCCAGCAAGATCAAGTCCGGGTTTAAAGTCAGTGAGCGGGCAATACAGAGGCGCTGCTGCTGTCCCCCTGAAAGTTTGGATGCCGGCAGGTGCATGCGGTCTTTGACCTCTTCGTAGAGTCCGGTTAGTTTTAATTTTTCAGTGATGATTTCTTTCAGTTCTTTTTTGCCGGCATTGTTATGGTATTTTAAAGCATAAGACATATTTTTGTAAATGGTGAAAGGAAATGGTGTCGGCACCTGGAAGACAATCCCCACTTTTTTGCGCAGGGTATCGCTGGGAATATCCTCGATGTTTTTACCCTGGAACAAGATTTCTCCTGCTACCGATGCTTCTGTTTCTTCTTCCAGCAGGCGGTTCAAAGATTTCAGCAGCGTAGTCTTGCCACAGCCGGAAGGACCCAGCAGGGCTGTAATGCGTTTCTGGGGGAAGGCCAGGGAAATATCATGTAAAACCGGGGTATGCCCGTAAGAGACATGGACATTTTTTAATTTCATCACTTCATTCATCTGTTATCACGACGCTTTCTTGTAAAAAGAGTTGCCACAAGAGCATAGGTGCCCAGCAAAATTAGCAGCAGGACCAGGGCTGTACCGTAGGCATGGTCCACCGAAATCCTTTCTGAGGCCAGGATATAGAGGTGGTAGGGCAGGGCCATGACAGGCCTGGTCAATGATGTGGGGGCCGAGGCCGATAAAACAGCAGCTGTCAGCATGATGGGAGCTGTGGCCCCCATGGCATAAACTACGGCCAGCAGGATGCCGGAGACAATGTCATTTTTTGTCTGTGGCAGGATGATGCGGAAAAATGTATGTGCCCGGGAAATGCCCAGGGCATACGAAGCCAACACCTGCTCCTTGTTGGTTTCGGCCAGGGCTTTTTCTGTATTAACGGCAACAATAGGGAAAATCATTATGGCCAGGGTTAGCCCGCCGGCTAACAGGGAATAGCCCATACCCATAAAAACAACAAAGAACGTGTAGCCGAACAATCCCAAGACGATGGAAGGAATGCCGGCGATGCATTGGATGACCAACCGGATCCCCGAGTTGATATAGGTGTTGCGGCAGTACAGGTACAGATACAGGGCTGTGGCTGCACCCAAAAGAGAGGCCGCTGTAGTGCTGACCGCACCCAAAGCCAAAGTTCCCATAATCGCCGGGAAAATTCCTCCTTCTGTCCCCAGGGGCATGCCGGAAGGAGAGTCCAGCAGGAATTCAATGCTCAACGATGACCAGCCGTGAATAAAGATATGGGAGATAATAAATGCTGCTGCCGTCAGCACCAGGGTTACAGACAGGAAAAGCCAGGTTTTGATCAAAAAACCGTCCAAAATACGCTGCATCGGCTTGCACCTCAGACTTCAATTTTTTTACGGATAAAATAAAAAACCAGGTTGATCAGCAGCAGAATTAAAAGCAGGACCAGGCCTGCCCCATACAGGGCGTGGTAGTGCAGGGTGCCCAGGGGAGCAGATCCCATTTCCAGGGCGATCAAAGAAGGAATGGGCTTAACCCGTCCCCAGATAGATACAGGCATCAGGGGAGAATTGCCTACCACCATCATCACGGCCATGGTTTCTCCCATGGCCCGGGCGGTCCCCAGGATTGCACCCGCAACGATTCCTGTCCTGGATGCCGGCAGGACCAGGTTCCGGATCATGTACCAGCGGGATACCCCCAGTGACTTGGAGGTGATCACGTGCCTGCCTGCTGTATTATCCATGCTTTCCGTTGTTGTGGCGATAAGAAAAGGCAGGATCATCACAGCCAGGACAATGCCTCCTGCCAGCAGGGAATCCCCCGAACTGAGCTGAAAAGCTTGCTCCAGGAAAGGCAATAGAACGACCACCCCAACAAAGCCGTAGATCACCGAAGGGATGCCAGCCATGATGTCGATAAAAGGCCGCAATTTGCGCTTCAACATTTCCGGGCAGACCTGGGACAGGAAAAGGGAACACCCGATTCCTGCAGGCAGCGCTAAGAGCAGGGCTAAACCGGACAGCGCCAGGCTCGCTGATATTATGGGTAGCAGTCCGATACGCGGCGGGGTGGATACAGGCCGCCAATCCCGTCCCAGTAGAAAGTCAAGGGGGGCAACCTCGCTGAAAACAACCAGGCTTTCCCGGACGATGAAAATAATAATGAACAGTAAAATGAAGACAGCGGTAACAGTTAATCCTTTAACTGTTACCGCAAAAATGTTGTCAGTAATTTTTTGCCACATAGAAATTTCCCTTGTTTAGATGTAATTAATTGGCAGGCAGGAAGCCCATCTCGCTGATAATCTCTGTGCCGGTTTCTGATTTGAGATAATCCAGGAAAGCTTCTTCAGCCGTGGAAAGTTCACCGCTACGAACCAAAACCAGTGGGCGTGAAATGGGATAGGTTCCATCCAGGATGTTTTCTGCCGATGGTTCAATGCCGTCGACTTTAAAAGCGACCAAGTCATCCTGGTGCTGGTCAGCCACCCCGTAAGAAGCATAGCCGATAGCCAAAGGATTTCCTACAAGCCTCTCCACCAGCCCGGTCATGGAAGGAACCTCGATGGCATCTACGCTTACCTCAACATCTCCCATAATCACATTTTGAAAGACGCCGTGGGCGCCGCCCCCGACATCGCGGACCAGCAGAACAATTTCTTCATCACCGAGCGCCGGGTCAAATTCATTCCAGGAAGACACTTCATCAGAAAAAATGGTGCGCACTTCTTCTTTGGTCAGGTCATCTCGCTTTTGCCCCAGGGCATTGTCCTTATGGACTGCGACCAGCAGGGCGTCGATGCCCAGGAGGTATTCCTGGTAATCTTCAATTTCATCTCTTTCTTCATCCCGGGCACCCCGGGCCAGCATGCCAAAATGGGCTGTATTTTCGATTACTGCTTTGGCGCCCACCCCGGACCCGCCGGTGGAGACATTGATCTCAATGTCTTCTGCAGGCAGGCTATCATCCACCTGGTCCCAGGTGCCGTACTCATTTTGAAAGGTATCGGCAATTTGGGAAATGGTAGGGGCCAGGGTGGAAGATCCGGTGAAAAAGAGCTCTCCGTCAAACTCCATCCCGTCTGCATCGCCGGCAGCAGGTTCGCCGTTACCGCAACCGGCCATCAGGGATAGGGCAAGCAGCATAGAGCAGATGACCAAAAGAACAGTCTTTCTTTGCAAGGTAAAACCCTCCTCTTTTTTTTGCTGTTTTTCTCTTTATTATTGTCTTTATCACTCGAGTAATGGTGCACCGCTATTAAGAATAACAGGTTAGCATAAGTTTTCCCAATACAAATAATCTATAGTAACTTGCTATGTCATAGAAAGGACCAATAGTTCCTATATGCCAGCTGGCGCGAAACTGTGGGACCTGTTCTGCCACTTTCGCGCCTGGTCCCTTACTCTGCCCTGGACGCGTCAGAACACTCCCTGCAGCTTCACTTAAAAAAACTATGAGCACAAATACTTCTTGTTTAGCTTTCTTTTTAGCTTTCTTGAGCTGCCGTCAGCGCCGCCCCCAGGGCGCCGGTGAACTGGCAGTCTTTTAGGACGACCACAGGGCAGCCCAGCTCCTGGACAAGGGCACGTTCCACGCCTTGGTTTAAGGCTACGCCACCGGTAAAAGCCACTATTTCTTTGACCCCCAGCCTTCTGGCCATGGAGGCCACACGTTTGCCCACGGACTGGTGCAGCCCGGCGATGATGCCTCCTGTGGACATGCCCCGGGCCAGCAGGCCAATAATCTCCGATTCTGCAAACACGGTACACATGCTGTTGACTGTCACATGTTCCCCGGGAGCTTCCAATTCCCCCAGTTGCCCCACATCCATGCCCAGGGTATTGGCCATCACCTGCAGGAAACGTCCTGTCCCGGCGGCACATTTGTCATTCATGGCAAAGTCCAACACTTTGCCATGTTCGTTTATACGGATCACTTTGCTGTCCTGCCCGCCGATATCCACGATGGTGTTTGCCCCTGGTAGGAGATGAGCCACGCCCCGGGCGTGGCAGCTAATCTCTGTCACCTTGCGGTCCGCTTGATCAAAGGCCACCCTGCCGTATCCTGTGACCACAATCCCGCCAAGCTGTGACCGGGTCAGGCCCGACTGCTGCAGCAGGTCGTTTAGCAGTTTTCGTCCGGCGTCCCGGGGACTCCACCCGGTAGGTATTACAGTTTTATATATGTCTTTTCCGTTAAGCAGGACTCCTTTAGCAGCAACGGAGCCCAGGTCGATTCCCACCGCGATCATCATTTATCATCTCCAGCATGGATTCAATACGCACTTTTAAGCTTTCTTCATCGGAAGAGGAGTAATCGGTTTCAAGCTGCAGGTAGGGCAGGCCTTTTTTCTCAGCGAGCTTTTTAATATCATAGGCCTCGATGTTGTAGGTGTGGCAGGCCTGCCAGGTTAAATCGATGATCCCCTCTGCCCGAAACTCGTCCAGCATACGTCCCACCAAGTCCATGCGGTACGGATTGGGACTCATGCAGGAACAGGGGATTTGCACATACTTGTGGGCCAGGGCCACGATGGGATCTTCGTAACGGGTATCTGTCAACAGTTCCAGCGTCTTATAGCCGGTGCAGTTTTCCATGGCGACTACGTGGCCACCCAGTTCTTCTGTGATGCGGATAACTTTTTCAGAGCCCAGCCCTACCGGGCAACCGGTCAGGATAATGCGCGGCCCTGAGGTTTGTTTTAGTTTTTTTTGTGAGAGTTCGTCTTTCATGGCTTTAAGTTTTTCCACGACTTCGGCTTTATCATAGCTGAAACCGGCAGACCACACCACTGTTAACAGGTCCAGCCCCGTCATCACGGGCGGGTCACTTTGATTCAGATCACTGATTTCTTTGAGCATTTTTTTCTCTTCATTGACCAGTTCAATAGCTTTCCAAATATCTGCATCGTTAATTTCCAAACCCAGGTCTTGCTCCATCCGGGTGCGCAGCTTGCGTATTTCGTCGACCCACATGTCCAGGGAAGCCCCTTCTTTTTCCGTATGCGGCAGCTGCATCACATGGATTGGCTTGAGCTCCTGCATGATTTCAAACATTTTCTTTTTTCCGTCGCATGTTGTTTCCCCGACGACCAAATCAGAAAGGGAGAAAAAAGGGCAGGTGTCTGTTACTGCAAAGCCATATGAAGACTTGATCAGGGGGCATAAATTGCGGGGCAGCACTTCTTCCGCTGTGGAGATGGGTTCATCTTTGGTCCCGCAAAGTCCTACAGGAATGGCGCCCCCGGCAATGACCAGTTCTTGGGGGCAAAAAGTACAGTAAATTCCCACCACCTTGGTCCCGTCTTTTCTCAATTCCAGCAGTTTTTCCACGGTTTGGGCGCGTATGTCCGCAAAAGTGTCAACCATTTCTTTTGTCATTCAGCTTTCTCCTCTCCTGGGTAAAGGGTGTTATACAAGGAATCCATCCTTGAGCATACCAAAACAATATTTGGCTGCCTAATACATATTTTCTATAATAATGAGGGCTTTCAATGGAAACATCTATACTACAAATTGTGTCAATAGTATTCGGGTAAAGTATAGAAAAAAACTATTGGTTTCAATGTGGAAGTCAAGTTTATAATTTATAAGGGACGATTGATGTGAAAGCGGTAGCTGTTTGTTTCACCGCTTAAGAAAATAATTCACAAGGAAGATTTCTTCTTATTGTGAGAAACTTTGCTCTAGAAGCCTTTCGGTTTGAAATGCTCCTCAGTGCACATCCAGAAAAGGAATATGACTTGATAAAGAAAAAAGGAAAGCGTTTTTGGCATATTTTATAATTTTAAGGAGGTTTTCATAGTGGGGGTTTATCAAACAATTGACAACCGCGGGCTAAGCTGCCCCCAACCGGTTGTAAACACAAAAAAAACCCTGGACGATGCGGCGGGTAGTTTGGCTGCGGGTCAGTCAGTAGTTTCCATCGTGGATAACGAAACGGCACTAGCAAATGTGCAGCGCCTGGTGAAAAAAGCGGGATACCAGGCTTCGGTGGAGAAGAAAAAGGACGGGATTTATATTTCCATTGCTTCCGGTGAACCTGGAGAGCCCGGCCAGCCTGCACAGTCGGCTGAACATCTTGAATACGAGACGCTGACCTGCGACTGCCAAATACCTTCCGGTCACCAGCCCGAAGTGGTGTTCCTGGTTACTTCCAATTTACTGGGGCAGGGCCATGAAGAGTTGGGCAAGCTGCTAATGACCAGTTTTTTTAATACCTTTTTAGACGGAGAACAGTTTCCTTCAAAAATTCTTTTCATGAACAGCGGTGTCTATCTTACTGTGGAGGGCAGCACGGTGTTGGAAAGCTTAAGCCGGATGGCACAGAACGGTGTGGAAATCCTCTCCTGCGGCACCTGCCTGGATTATTACGGTTTAAAAGAACAGCTCAGGGTTGGCGAAGTTACCAACATGTATGATACCGTTGAGACCCTGGTAAGTCCATATTACCGGTATGTAACTGTTTAACCATGATTACTGAAGGGATGAAAATGGAACTGAACTGCTATTTCACTTTTTCTACCGTACACCTGGCTCTTAGAGCCGAGAGTGTTTTAAAAGGGATCGCCTGCTCATTCCGCTTGATTCCGGTGCCGCGGTTTTTAAGCTCCAACTGCGGCGTTGCCCTGCAGTGCCGAAGTGAAGAAGCGGATACGATTAAGAGCGCCCTGGAGCAAAACCGTGTATCCTTTGAGCTGATGCATATAGTAGATGAAAACGAGTCAAGTCATTAAGAGATACTCTTATTTGGTTTCCTTGCAAAGGCCGCCCGATAAGCGGCTTTTTTTATGGGATATCCAAGAAGATTAGCTACAGCATCAGGTTGGAGAAAATGTTTTAGGGTAGCGAGCAGCAATTGCGACAGTTTTTTTCTGTATATTTTCCAGCTAAACACATTAGTACAGGGAAGCTGACTTCTACAACGCCGTATAGATGGTATCTATTTGAAAGTAATAGTGTATTGCAATTACCAATTTGACATTAACGTGTTATCACATTAAAATCATTCTTGTTTATATGTTGATGATATAGTTGCGATCAGCATGATCAGGCAATGAAAGCAAGAGTTGGAGGAACTAAACTTGACATTCCACCGCAATTTAGAGGCGGAAGAAAGCAAATTTTTAGTGGAAAAGTTGGAGTGCACTTTCTTTTCACAAAATGACGAACCGGTTCATGTCCTGCGTGATGTGAACTTTTTTGTTAGGCCGTTTGAGTTTGTTTCAGTGGTTGGGCCAAGTGGTTGTGGTAAAAGCACCCTGTTGAACATTATGTCGGGACTTTTAAAGCCACAATCTGGCGTGGTCAAGCTTGATGGCAAACCATTGGACAAAATTACGCCCCGCATTGGTTACATTTCCCAGTCAGATTCTTTGCTGCCTTGGAGGACGGCACTGGCTAATGTGGAGCTTGGAATGGAGATCAGACATTTACCTAAGAGACAACGACGGGATAAGGCTTTGGAATTAATCGAGCAAGCCGAGTTGTCAGGTTTTGAGGATGCTTATCCCTATCAGCTTTCCGGGGGTATGCGCAAGCGAGTTGATATTATTAAAGTCCTGGCTATTGAGCCGGAAATAATTTTTATGGATGAACCTTTTGCTTCCCTTGATGTATTTACGCGAGAGATGTTACAGAGATATATTTTATCTTTATGGCAGTCAACAAACAGGACAATTCTGTTTGTAACGCATGATTTGACAGAGGCTATCATGCTGGCAGACCGTGTTATGATTTTGACAAAGAGGCCGGCGACAGTAAAATCAGAGCATATTATCGACCTGCCACGACCACGCTTACCAGCTGATCTGCGGTTTGATCCGAAGTTTATCGAATTGCACAGGCACATTTGGGATGATTTAAAAGGTGAAGTGGAAATGCAGGTGAAACCATGACTAAAAACAGTGCTGGAATGCAGGCAGCTTTGAGGATAGCATTGGTCCTGTTTATATTGGGAGTATGGGAGTTAATGGTCTTCAGGGGCTTGTTAAATCCTTTTTACACCAGCCATCCCGCCGGCATCTTTGAAGACTTGGTTGCTTTTTACAGCAGCGGTGATTTGGTGAGACATACAAGTGTAACGCTTAGCCAGGCAATGTTGGGACTTTTTTTTGGCACAATTATCGGTATAATATCGGCTTTTGTTTTGGGTTTATTCGATATATTTGGGAAAGTGCTTGAGCCACTCATTACGGCGCTGTATGGCATACCCAAGCTGGCACTGGCACCTGTTTTTGTGCTTTGGTTTGGGCTGGGAAGCGAATCAAAGATTATCTTAGCCAGCTTGCTGGTATTCTTTCTGGTATTTTTCAGCACTTATGGCGGAATTAAGAATGTTGACCGTAACATTCTTACATCAGTAAGGTTAATGGGGGCTTCACAGATGCAGTTAGTTACTAAAGTCATCCTGCCTTCTGTTGTCCCCTGGATTCTTGCAGGTGTTCGTGGTGGCCTGGGTGCTTCTCTGATTGGCTCAATTGTTGGGGAATATATGGGAGCCAGTGCAGGACTGGGGTGGATGATTTCTTATGCTACCAATTTTTTCAGGGTGGATCGAGTCATGTCCTGCATATTTATCCTGTTTTTTATAGGCATAGTTTTTAATATGGCTCTAAAATATACCGAAAAAGTTTTGCTCAAGTGGAGACCACCGGTAGATTACGGCGGAACACTGTAATAACACTCCGGGTTTTCGCAGGCTGGCTTTGAATGCCTGTAAATATTATAAAGGGGGAAGACTAGGTTGAGAAAAAAATGGTTACTGGTTTTTATTTTCGGTTTGATGTTGACAGTTTTATTAGCGGCATGTGGTGGACAGGGGCAGCCGGGAGACCAGACACAAGCAGGGCAGGAAAAAGAAGCAGACCCAGAAGGGACAGAGGAAGAGTTGACTGAATTGACGGTAGCAGAATTACGCAGTGAGTTCTGGCTGCCAGCATACCTGGCGGAAACGCTGGGATATTATGAAGAGGAAGGTCTGAAAATAAATTTTGTAACAACAAAAGACGGGCCAGAGGCCTTCCAGGGTATGCATGCGGGAAGTGCCGACTTTACAATGCTCAGTACTGAGCCGGTCTTTAGGGCACAGGACCAGGGCCTGGAATCTATAATTATTATGTCTACATTAACTCAAAAGCCATATATGTTTGTTGGGGCACCAGATATTACAGAAGTAGAGCAGCTGAAAGGTAAAAACGTCTTTGCCGGCATGCCTGGATCAGCTCCATATTCCTTTGCCTTGGCAATATTTGAGAAGGCTGGCATGTCAGAAGGAGATGTTTCTTGGGCAGATATGCAATATGGAGCGTCTCTTGGTGCGCTGGAGCAGGGTCATGTTGATGCGATCTATATAAGCTCTATTAATAAGGAAGAAGTGGAAGCAATCGGTGCCAATATCCTGGTCGATGTGTCTGATCCGGAACAGCATGAAGAGTTGTATGGGACATCCAGGTATGAGTCATCAATTATTACTGCTACCAAGGAATTTGTGGATAACAACCCTGAGAAAATCCAGAAGTTTGCCAATGCAGTCGTAAGGGCTATGATCTGGATGGATCAAAACAGCGATGAAGATGTTGCTGAAATGACGGGAGAACTATTCGAGGCAGCAAACATAACAGCAGACAGGATCAGCTACCTGCGTCCGGTTGTTTCAAAGGATGGCTTTATTACAGAAGAGGGCCATGAGACCATCGTGGAGTTTTGCTTGAAAGAAGGGATTATTGACAGCCCTATCCCTTACGACGAAGTTTATGACATGTCATTTATTATAAACGCTTTTGAGAAATACAAGGAATAGCCAGCCCGGTAGATACATGAACCAATAAAAAAAGAAAGCAAAGGTGGGAAAGACATGTATAGAAAAAACAAAATTGTTGTTTTGGCCCACTGTTTATTGAATGTTAACTCAAAAGTTTCCGGTTTGGCTTTATATGAAGGTGTACACCGAAAGCTTGTTTTGCCATACATTGAAGCTGGAGCGGGAATTATACAGCTCCCATGTCCGGAAATGAGTTTTATCGGTCCGCTACGGTGGGGCATGTCAAAAAACCAATATGACACTATAAGCTACCGCAATCATTGCAGGGAAATATTGACTCCTGTGGTAGAGCAAATGCAGGAGTACAGCAAAAACGGCTGTGTAATAGAAACGATTGTCGGTGTGGATGGAAGCCCCAGTTGTGGCATTAATTATTACAGTAACGGCTATTCGGGCGGCATGGTTGAACAGATTCAAGAGCAGAAAAATATGCTGCATGAAGCTCCAGGCCAGGGTGTGTTTATGGAAGAGTTTAGCAAACTGCTCGCAGAAAAAGGATTGCGGATCGGGTTTCAGGCAATCAGTGAGAAGGAGCAACTGTAAAGAGTAGCTGTTTAACAACCAAGACTGCGATATTATAATACAACGAAGAAGCCAGCATTATCTTGAGGCTTCTTCGTTATAGTTCGATAGTTTTTAAACATGTATTACCGGCAGACATTGTAAATAGAAACTGAAAAAACAGATACTTTTCCAATTCCTGCTCCTTCCTGCTCCTTCCTGGGATGTCATGCCAGTGGGAAAAAGTGCCTGCTGCCAAGAGCTTATTGATAAAATTTAGCCCATCCTGGGGATTTTACCCCGGCTTGTACTACTGAGTTCAGTCCGGGAGTTGCTTTTTTTGTTGTTGCTGCTGCTGATAAAAACTAGCCAAAGTTATTTTGAAAAGGCAGAGGTCACCGGGTCACCGG
>CAZOOA010000022.1:0-39273 GCA_964581355.1 uncultured Desulfovibrionaceae bacterium
GTTTCTTTGACGCTCAATGAGGGGGAAATTATAAGGGCCAGCCGCTATATTGATACCACCCATCTGGCCGAGGCAGCTGTTCACTCCGGTGCTGGTTTTTCAACAGGCTGCGAGGCATCGGGTTTATCCTCCTCTGTCCCGGTCTCCCTCTATATGGAACTGGGTGGAGTGGACTGGAAACTGGTTCATGCCGGGTCAGACCGGCCAGTTGAAAATGAGAAGCAAGCCAGCCCGGATAAAGAAGAGAATGATCTTGAAGAGAATGATCTTGATCGCAATGATGATAACAGGGTCGAGGCAGGGCAAGAAAAGGGTTTGGAAGATCAGGCAGAGTTCTTCATTTTGGGGGACAAAGAACCGCTTTTTTCTGAAATTATGCGAGAATACCAGGCCCTGGACCCTGATATCAAGATACCTGGCATCACGATGGTAGAACAGGGTAACGGGGTTGCCCTGGTTGAAGCCATGTTTATTTATGACGTTGATGTCCTGGACCCAGAATCCAGGGACAGCGCCCGGCAGCGGGGGGAGCGGGAAGCGGAGTTTTTGGTCCGGTTTATGCGCCAAAATGTTCCCGGTTTTGAGGATGCTTTTCTGGCCCTTATCCCTTCCCAAGTGAATATTTTGGATACCAGGCAGCTGCAAAGCCTTTATAACCTAACCCTGGATGATATCCTGGAACACCGTGATTTCGGGGATAAAATAGCGTTGGCTGCCGCTCCGGCTTACAACCCGGCAGTGCTTCCAGGAGCAAAAGAACGGGTCCTGGGAAACCCGGTCCTCTACAGCCTGCCTTTTCGCAGCCTGGTGCCTGAGGACCTGGCCAATATGCTGGTGGTAGGGCCTTCAGCCGGGTTTGAGTTTCTGGCCCAGGGAAGTGCCGGCAGAATACCTCCCGGCATGAGTGCGGGGCAGGCAGCGGGCGTGGCTGCAGCGTTATCCCTGGAGCAAGAAGTGACTTTCCACCGCTTCAGCCAGGATCAAGAGCTGGTAGCCAGGCTCCAGGAAACGCTGCTAGACCAGGGAGCCTACCTGAGATCTTTTGAGCTGCCTTATCCGTTAAAGGGACATTCCCATTATCCGGCGATAAAAGAATTGCGAGCCCAGGCTTTAGTGGCTGGAGGGTATGAGAATGATTACAGGTTAAGTGAGCCTATCACTGTTGCCGAGGCGGACGAAGTGTTCTATAATTACCTGGAAAACACCTTCCAGGGTCGTTATCATTTGAGCAAGGTGCGGGAAAGCCAGGCCCAGGTCACCGTCGATGCTGTTCTCGATGCTTTAAAGCATATCTCCGGGGTCGACCTGTTTGAACTGGACCTGGATGAATTGATAGTCCGACATAATTTTTACCCGGGGCGTCCGTTAAGCAGGGGGGAAGCGTATGCGTTCCTGGTGGAATTTGGGGAAATACTAAAGCAAAAATAACTTACTTAACAAGGAGGAAAGATTATGTCCAACGAAAGAAGCACGGTCCATTTTTCCAGTGAAGAACCTCGGAGTGTAGAGGAGATCGGTCGTTTTTTAGTTGATGTCGGGGAAAGACTGCTTTCCCAGGGGGGATTTACTGTTGTGCAGGGAGGGCAGGAATTTTTTGTCGAACCCGGCGGGGCGACCAAACTGGAACTCCAGTATAAAAGTAAAGGAGATAAGCAGGAGTTTGAAATTGAAATTGAATGGAAACCAGTAAAGGGTGGAGACGTAGATATTCGTTAAGCATGATAACGGACTGTTTGCTAAAGCAAAAACCCATAGATTTTGTTTTGAAAAAGAGGCTGTCAAAAGTCTCTTTTTCATTTATAATAGAAAATAACAGAAAAATTTATCAACCCATAATCCTATAAGCTGAAAAGGTGATCTCAATGAGAAGGTTCCGGGGTTTGGTCCGCACGGTTGCTGTGATACTCGTTGGCATGCTTGTTTTGACTGCTGTTCCTTCAGGCCTTCAAGCAGGGCAGGGACAGCAGTACTTGCTGCGGGAAATCGAAGAACACATTGAACGCTATTATCTTTATGAAGTAGAAGAGGACCTGTTTCCTTTAGAAAGCCTGGATGACCTTTCCCGGGTATTTGTCGATCCGCACTCCGAGTATTTAGCCGAGGAAGCTTTTCAGGACCTTGAAGATGGCTTGGGGCGCTTTCTTTACGGTATTGGTATTTACCTGGAAATGGATGACTCCCGGCCGACTGTTGTGAATACGGTGCCCGGCTCCCCAGCCGAACAGTCTGGGCTTGAAACAGGGGACATCATTGAAGTGGTGGATGGAACTATCCTGAAAAGCAAATCCTTGGAAGAAGTTACTTCTTTGATCCGCGGGGAGGAAGGCACCACGGTTAATCTTTTGGTCAGGCGGGATGATCGGTTGTTTAACTTTATTGTGTCCCGGGGAAAAATCCAGCTTCCTTCTGTGGATCATTCCTGGATAGAACCAGGGATTGCATTAGTTTCCATCTATAACTTCAACCTGGAAACCGGTCAGGAAATTGAAATAGTTTTGAAAGAGCTTAAAGACCAGGAAGTTGAAGGAGTTATCCTGGATTTGCGTTCCAACTTTGGCGGTTACCTGGAAGAAGCGCTGGAGGTGACCAGCCTGCTTATTGATGGAACCATGTTGAAAATGCGGGAAAAGGACAGCCAGTGGAGAAAGATCGACTCAGCCCGGGATGGCAGGATTGATGTTCCCGTAATTGTCTTATTGAACTTAGGCACAGCCAGCGCCGCGGAAGTGCTTGCTGCTGCTCTTAAAGATAGCGGGAACTCCCTGCTTGTTGGCGACGTATCCTTTGGCAAGGGGACAATCCAGACTCTTTTCCCTTTAAAGGCAGGGGGTTATTTAAAGCTGACCACAGCGGAATTCACCGCCCCGGGGGGAAGCTTGATTGAGGAAACAGGTGTAGAACCCCACTTTCTTGTTTTTCAGCCCGGGGAGCAGGTGGAGAGGGCACTTTCTTTAATGGAGCAAATCATACAAGAAAAGCCTGCCTCGTTCGGCTATTTAAATAATAAGCTGGAAAAGAAAAAAACGGCCGATGTATCAGCCTCAACCCCGTTGCCGGTAAAAGTAGAAGATGACTATTACTATCCCCTGCGGGCAGTCCTGGACTTGACCGGACGGACAATCGATCTGTCCCATACCTCCGGCCACTATATTTTCTACTGGGATAATATCCGTTACACAATCAAATTACCCGAACAAATTCTGTCCTGGAGCAATTTCCAAGGAGAATCGTTCCAGGCTGACTTCAAGCTGCTCGACCAGGTTACCTATGTTTCTTCCGAGTTCTTAAAGGATGTTCTCGGCCTGCCCCAATTTCCTGCAACTGATTGAGGTGTGGAGCGGATTGTCTTATAATAATATCTAACAGATTAAAGAATAGACGAAACTTTTACGGCTTTAAAACGTCTTAGATATAAGCGTGTACTTAAAAGTTTAACCTGTACTTACTGACGCTTATTGCCGGCAATGGAAACTTTGAGACACAAGCTTAGTCTCAGGTAATTATGCTGCGGGTTTATTTTGCTTTTTGAGCTGTGTTTATAGGTGGTGAAGTGGTTTTGC
The DNA here is from genome assembly GCA_964581355.1 of uncultured Desulfovibrionaceae bacterium. Taxonomy (GTDB): domain Bacteria; phylum Bacillota; class Dethiobacteria; order DTU022; family UBA8154; genus CAZOOA01. The sequence continues at coordinate 3,561 of CAZOOA010000022.1, forward strand.
GCGTAAAACCAGGATTTTTTTCAGTTTTTTTATTAGCTTTGATCACCCTGTGTGCCGGGGCCTATTTTATGCTCTTTTCGACTGCAGCAAGGGCTCAGCATCAAGATCATTTTACGCCCATATCTGTTGTGTTAAACGAGGAGCAGTTACACTTTGATGTCGAGCCAAGGCTGGAAGATGACCAGGTTTATCTTCCCTTGAGAAAAGTTTTTGAAACAATGGGATATTTAATCCAGTGGGATGACGAGCTGCGCCGGATTACAATTCATGGGCGGGAACGCGTAATGGTTCTCTATCCGGAAAGTGAGCTTTATTCAATTAACGGTACGGTGAAGCGGATGGAGCAGTTGATTTTTGTAGAAGATGGAAGGTCCCTGGTCAACCTGGATTTTCTCCAGGAGTTGGCCTTGGCTGATGAAGTCAAATGGGACGAAGAAGAAGCATTTTTACAGGTTACCTATACCCGGGGTGAAATCCCTGCCGATGAATTATTAGAAAATGAGCTGGAAGACCGCTATGCCAATTTTATTGAAGTCCGGCTGCAGGAAGAAGTGATAGAGCAAGGAGATGTTTTCCAGGTTCATGTCGGGGCCCCCTTTATTCCCGATATTCATACGTATGAAATCCGTTTCTCCTATGACCCGGAATTGATCCAGGTGCAGGACCTCAAAAATCCTGCTCACCGTTCTATGGACGAACATTCTTTGCAGGAAATTGACCATGAAGAAGGGCAGGCGGTTTATACCCAATCATTACTGGGCTATAAAGAAGAAATAGCCGCCCGCAAAGATCTGGTACTCCTGGAAGGAAAAGCATTACAAGCCGGAAAGGTTCCTTTTGACCAGGAAGCCCTTAAAGTAGTGTTGCTGGATAACCGGGGTAGGGAAATTCCTGTATCCAAAGAAGAGGTTTCCCTGGAGATTCTGCCCCAAGAAGATCAGGTTATAACTGAAGGGGAAGAGGAACCGGACCCAGACCCCGGTCCTGAAGAAGCTGAGCCTGAAAAGTTAGAAGGGGAGCGCCCCCATTACTATTATGAAGACATAGACGTGGAAGTGGATACCCACGGTATCATGTTGGGTGACTCAGAGTCTTCCCTTATTGAACTAAAGGGCGAGCCAGATCGGCAAGAACCGACAATATATGGCTACCGGTGGCTTATTTATCGCCGTACAGGATCCTACCTGGCTGTCGGGATAAAGGGAGGGGAAGTGGTTTCCCTCTATGCCTATGGTGATCAGTGGTCCTTCGGTGACCTGGAAAAAGATGTTGAGCTGGATGTGCTGGAAAGCCAGTTTAACACGGCCGATACCCTGTTGCTTGAAAAGCTGAGCGCCAACTTTCGTTTGAATCTGCCTGCATTGAAGTATGAAAAAACCCTGCTCACTTTTTACATTGATGAACCGGGTGGGAACAATATTGTTGCTTTGCGCCTGGAGGATCTGGATGTGGCCCGGACCCGGATCGCAGAATTCTATCTCACCCGCTCTGCCCAAGGTGACAGGGGGCGGGAAGATGCGGAACAAATTCAGCAGGCCGAGCAAGCCGAGGAACGGATCCTTTTCGACCTGGCCAATTACGAACGTCTAAGGCGCGGCTTACCTGAGTTAAACTGGCATGAATCCGCCGCCCTGGCTGCCCGGGAGCACAGCCGGGAAATGTATCGGCATAATTACTTTAGCCATACCTCACCGGTAACAGGGGCCGGCCCCTCAAACCGGCTGGATGAACAGGGGGTAAATTTTCAGCTAATGGGTGAAAATATTGCCCGGGGTCAAGCTGATGTTATCGAAGCGCACCATGGATTGATGAACAGTCGTACACACAGGGAGGCAATCCTGGAGCCGGATTTTCTCTCTTTGGGTGTCGGGACTTATGGCGAGTGTTATACCCAGAAATTTGTTACCGAGTTTTGAAATAAGGAAAGACAACAATATATACCCTTATTTAACGGCCGTGTCTATAAGCCTGTTTTTTAGCACCTTGCTTGTCCTGGGACGATCCTTTATAATAGGGTGTTAGAACAATTTATGGGAAAGGAAACGGTTTAGATGAGTAAGAAGAAATCACAAAAAAAGAAAGATAAGACGATGCTGTCCAGTAAAAATCTGCTGATTATTTCCTCCCTGATTATCGCCGGTATTTTGGTCGGGTCTGGCATTTGGCTGAAGTCCCTGTGGGATCAGATTTATGATCAATCCTCTTCAACCGCTGCCTCTACAGAGGAGCAGCAGGGTCAGGATATAGAAAAAGATGACCGGAAAGAAAGGGAATCCATTCCCGATATTATGAATATTATGGTCTTAGGCCTGGATTCCCGGGATCGGACCATGCGCGCTGATACGGTTATGTTGTGGGCCATCAATCGCAAAACCGGTGAGATCAATATTGTATCTGTTCCCAGGGATATGCGTGTTGAGCTTCCTGGACGTGGCCTGGACAAAATAAATCATGCTTATGCCTTTGGGGAAGTCGGGTTAACACGGGATGCTTTGGAAGAATTTCTTGATGTAAAAATTGATCACTATGTAACCACTGATTTTGAAGGGTTTAAGAATATTGTCGATATCATGGGTGGCATTGAGCTGGAAGTAGAGCAGCGAATGCGGTATTACGGGATAGATGTAACCATTGAGCTGGACCCCGGGTTACAGGTGTTGGATGGAGATAAAGCACTGCAGTATGTTCGTTACCGTAGTGATGGCCGAGGAGACCTGGGGCGGGTTGAACGGCAGCAGAAATTAGTAAAAACGTTCATCCAGGAAATCCTTACGTTTAAAAACATTCTCAAATTTCCGCGGCTGCTCCCTGAAATGGCAGAAAACGTAAAAACTGACCTGGAATTAAACCAGGCTATCATGCTGGCCAACAAGTTGAAAAATGTGGACTTTGAAGAAATAAATACAAAGACATTGCCTGGCAACGCCAGATTAATTGAGGGGATTAGCTATGTAGTCCCTGATGAAGAAGCCATCGAAGATGTGGTGGACCGCTATATCAGGGGGAACCAGGAGAAGCAGTCTTGATTTCTTATCTTAACCATGGGGAGCAGGAAGCAAGGGTTGATGTCCTGGGAATGCCTGTGGATTGCCTGACCATGGAACAGGCCACAAGCCAGGTCTGTCATGCCTGGCAGGGAGACAAAGTATTTCACGTAGTTACGGCTAATGCAGAGATGATTTACACGAGCATGCATGATCCTGAACTGGCTGAAATAATTCGTTCGGCACAACTGGTTACCGCTGATGGGGCCGGGGTGGTTAAGGCGTCTCGCTTGTTGGGTTGCCCTGCCCCCGAAAGGGTGGCCGGGTATGATCTCATGCTGAAATGCCTGGAAAAAGCAGCCCGCAACAACGCACCTGTTTACCTGTTGGGGGCTCATCCTGATGTTTTAAACCAGGCCCGGCAACGGGCGGAAAAGCTGTTTCCCGGTCTCAGTGTGGCAGGGGCCCGGGATGGTTATTTCAAGGAAGAAGAACAAAAACAAATCCTGGAAGAAATCTGTGCATGCGGGCCCGCCTTGCTGCTGGTAGCGATGGGCGTTCCGAGGCAGGAGAAGTGGATATATGAGCATAAAGAAAAACTGCCCCCGTGCGCTGTGATCGGCGTGGGAGGCAGTTTTGATGTTCTTGCAGGTAAAAGCCGCCGTGCGCCGCTCTGGATGCAGCGGGCAGGGCTGGAATGGCTATACCGTGTTTATAGAGAGCCCCGCAGGCTTATTCGGGTCAGGATCCTTCCCCTGTTTTTAGCCTGGGTCCTGCTGCAAGCAGCAGGTTTAAAACGCTTTTAACGAGGTTACTCCAGGTGCTCTACTACCAGATCACCTACTTCAGAAGTGCTGTATCCCATGCGTCCGGCAGATAGACTCTTTATTTTATTGCCGCACACTTCCATAACAGCTTGCTCTACAGCCCTGGCCGCTTCTGCTTCCCCCAGGTGATCCAGCATCATGCTGCCGGCGCAAATGGAAGCCAGTGGATTAATAATGTTTTTGCCTGTATATTTGGGAGCAGAGCCTCCTATCGGTTCAAACATGGAAGTTCCTTCCGGGTTAATGTTTCCCCCGGCGGCAATGCCCATTCCCCCCTGGATAATTGCCCCTAAGTCTGTGATGATATCTCCGAACATGTTGTCCGTTACAATAACATCAAAAAACTCCGGATCTTTCACCATCCACATCACAACCGCATCAACATGTCCATAATCTTTCTCCACATCCGGATATTCCTCCCCGATTTCGTAAAAAGCTCGTTCCCAGAGGTCAAAGGCATATGTCAGGACGTTAGTTTTACCGCACAGGGTCAGTTTTTTCTTTTTACCCCGCTGCCTGCAATATTCAAAAGCGTAGCGCAGACACCTTTCCACGCCCATTCGGGTATTAATGGACTCCTGGACAGCAACCTCGTGAGGAGTTCCCCGGCGAAGTAGCCCCCCACTGCCGGCGTAGAGACCTTCCGTATTTTCCCGGACAACAACAAAATCGATATCACCAGGGTCTTTATCCTTTAAAGGGGTTTCTATGCCCGGGTAAAGTTTTACCGGGCGCAGGTTTATGTACTGGTCCAGTTCAAATCGCAGCCGGAGCAGGATTCCTTTTTCCAGGATGCCTGGCTTGACTTCCGGGTGTCCGATGGCACCTAAATAAATAGATTGATATTGCTTCAGTTCTTCCACTGCATTCTCTGGCAACACTTCACCGGTATTCAGGTAATGCTCTCCCCCATAATTAAAATCGGTATAATCCAGGGAGAACTTATATTTTTTTGCGGCAGCAGTTAATACTTTCAAGCCTTCTCGAACCATCTCTGGTCCTGTGCCATCTCCTGGAATTACAGCGATTCGATAATTATTCATCATTTTCCTCCTCTACAGGGTTTTTGTGTTTTTAAAAGTAAGTGACTTGCACTTTTTATATCCCCGGGTATGCACAGTGGGGCTTTTCAAGGCATCCGCAACAAACAGGATGCATTTTTGTCGCAGGGATTTGTCCAGTAAGTATGTTGCTGGAAAAGCTATCCCAGGGAACACGTGAAGGGCGAAAGCAGTAAGTGCAGTGAAGTCCTTTTATTTCTGGAGGTGCACTTAGGCAGCGCATGTTAAGCACCAACAGTCAAAAAGGGCCATTGCAGAAATTCCTGATTTACGAGTTCCAGCTTTGAGCCGGCTTGAACCCAGATTTTACCCCAGCCCATCCTGTTGTGACTTTTTGTCGGCCATTATTTTACGTCCGCAGATTGGCAATTAGGGCACTGTATGTGCATGGTTTGAGGACATGCTTCCTTTATCCGCTCTTTTTTAGCCTTCCCTTTTCCTGCGCGCACATTGTGTCCGCAGTGGTGACAGTGAATATGCCCCAAAGCCAGTTGAAAATTTCCACCTTCGATACGGATTGCTTTTCCTTCTACCAGGGACCGGGCTACTTTGGCGCGGGCTGCGGAAATAATACGGTGAAAGGTAGGCCTTGATACACCCATTTGTTTCGCGCATGCTTCCTGTTCCAATCCTTCCAGGTCTTTCAGGCGAATGGCTTCTAACTCTTCAATGCCAAGGCATTCCTCCTTAAGCTGTTTTAAGGGGACCCCGGCAGGTTTAAAATATGTCAGTTGGGGCACAAAGGCAACTTTGCGCGACTTGGGAGGCCTTGGCATGACAGTAAACTCCTTTCAAGGGGGAACATAATAAATACTTGCCTTATTATACCCGATTAACCGCAGTAAGGTCAATTGTTCCGGGGTAAAGGAAAGAAAAGAAAAAGTTCAAGCATTTCGTTGAATATTCAAATCTTACTTGTATTTTGATTGTTTTATGATATAGTATAAAAACGGAGTTTCTGCTTTACGTGCTAACCAGCACAGCATTGCCAGGACAGGGAGAGCAGAACTTTCCACGGGGTGCGAAGTGGAAAACCTCATTTCCATCCCCTGTTGTAAACCGCTTTTGACCTGGTTATTTTTAAAAACGGAGGAACAGAGTTTGAGTATTATTGTTCAGAAATACGGTGGTACATCGGTGGGGAGTCCTGAACGGATCCAGGAAGTGGCAAAAAGAATTGCCTTTCGCCAGGAGGAAGGCCTGTCTCTGGCCGTCGTGGTTTCGGCTATGGCGGGCGAGACGGATCGGTTAATCGGCCTTTCCCGTGAAGTTTCTGCTGCACCCGCTTTGCGGGAATATGATGTCATGCTGGCCAGCGGTGAACAGGTTAGTTCAGCCCTGCTTGCCATGGCTTTGCAGGACTTGGGTGTGCCTGCTCGCTCTTTTTTGGGCTTTCAGCTTCCAATATTTACTGATAACACCCATTCTTATGCTGCATTAAAGCGTATTGAAGTTGATGAATTGTGCCAAAGCCTGGGTCAGGGAAATGTTGCAGTGGTTGCCGGGTTTCAGGGGATTACAACCGGAGGGGATATAACCACGCTGGGGCGGGGAGGTTCAGATACTACGGCCGTTGCCTTGGCTGCTGCCCTGGCTGCTGACTGCTGTGAAATATATACCGATGTTGACGGAATCTACACCTGTGATCCTAATGTTTATTCACGGGCCAGGAAGCTGCAGCAGATCGCCTATGATGAGATGATGGAACTGGCAGTATTGGGGGCGAAAGTGCTTCATTCCCGCAGCGTGGAGCTGGCTAAGAAGTATAAAGTAAACGTCTGGGTTCGTTCTTCCTTTAACAACAGCAAAGGGACCCGAGTGTGTGAGGGGGGTGAAATCATGGAAGGTGCATTGGTTTCTGGCATCACGTACAGCAAGGGAGAAGCCCGTATCTCTGTGCTGAGCGTTCCGGATCGGCCGGGAGTGGCCTTTCGAATATTTGACAGCCTGGCTGCTGACGGTATTAATGTGGACATGATTATTCAAAACATCGGGCGGAGCAATTTGACAGATCTTACCTTTACCATCCCTGCTGCAGAGCTTGACAGGGCTGTTGAGTTGGTCGAGAAGGTGGCTGCGGAGATAGGTGCACAGGGGGTGCTGACAGACCAGGATATAGCGAAGATTTCCATAGTTGGCGCCGGGATGCAGAGCCATCCTGGGGTAGCTTCAAGAATGTTTGGAGCCTTGGCCCGGGAAGGGATAAACATAATCATGATCAGCACCTCGGAAATCAAGATTTCCTGTATTATTAACGCCCGCTATACGGAATTAGCCGTTAGGGTGCTGCATGACGAATTTGAGCTGGAAAAAGAGCCAGGCAATAACAAAAAGTAACGATAGACGGGTTAGAAAGACGGGTTAGAAAATTTAATTCAGGGTGATAAAATGAGTGAATCATTGGAGACACTACGCAAAGAAATTCGCAATGAAATTTACTCGAAGGCATACCAAAAGCGTCGTATACAATTAAGTTCGGGCCGAGAAAGCGATTTTTACGTGGACAGTAAACAGGTAACCCTGACAGCGGCGGGAATATATAAGATTGCTTTTTATATCCTGAGCATGGTCCGGGAAAAGGGCCTGGAGATCAAGGCAGTTGGTGGGCCGGCTATGGGTTCCATACCCCTGGTGGGTGCCATTAGCGCTTTGAGCTACCAGGGTCCGTTTTACTGCCCCCTGGACACGTTTTATGTGCGTTCCGAGCGGAAAGAGCATGGGACGGGGAAACTGGTTGAAGGTCCTGCATTAAAAGAAGGTCTTCCGGTTTTAGTGGTTGATGATGTGCTTACTACAGGTGATTCGATCCTGCGGGCAGCCCGGGCAGTTGACGATCTGGGCTGCCGGGTGGCGGCACTTATGGTGATCGTCGATCGCCAGGAAGGTGGCAGGGAAAACGTGGAAAAGGAAGGTTTCGAGCTTTTCTCCATTGTTACCCGGGATGACCTGGAGAGTTCAGATATTTAATGATACAAAACTCAAAGCCAGGTATACACAAGGAAGAACCCGCGATAATTCGCGGGTTCTTCCTTGCCTGAGAGTTTGCTGAAAACGCTGTGATTAATAAGCTATATACCTTACATGATGTATGATTTTTCTTCATCAGCGATCAGTTCTTCTACTTCAAATATACGTGCCAGTATTTCGGATTTTTCCGAACCGGAGGCCAGCACCAATTGCCGTAGAAGGTCTTCCCGCATGTCCCGAAGTCCTGATAGCATGTTAGTCGCCATCTTTTTTCCCTCCTCGCTTTATTCATTAAGCGGTAAACTTGTCTTATAGTAATATAATTTACTTGTTTTCAGTAGATAATTCATACAAGCATGCATTTCTAATTGTTAATATTTTTCCAGGTTTGTTTATCCAAGAACAAGACGGAAAGTGGATAGTCGAGTGCCAAGTGGTTTTTCTATAACTTAAAAACATTAAAAATTGTAGAGTAGTTTACCTTGAGAATATTTTACCATATGAAATAAAAAAAAGCCAGCACTTTTGTTTTTTTTCTTTTATAAAAAAAATTGACCCATTTGAATCATTATTATGTCCGGATTATGATGATAAAATTTTCCTATTATTCTCTCACAGTGAAGGTGTTTTCATTCTTCTGCGCTTGTGATAAGATGGAGAAAACAAGTATATCAAGGAGGCAGGTTGATGAAAAAAACGTTGCTACCTTTACTGGTGATGGTGCTTTTACTTATCAGCTCCCTTGGGGTAATGGCCCAAAACGATGATGGAATACAGCGCATGGGCGGCAAAATTGAGGTTCATCTTGAAGGCGAAGAATTAGAGTTGGAGCAAGCACCATATATTAAAGAAGGCCGTACCATGATCCCTTTACGTGATATCATGGAAGCCCTGGATGCACAGGTGGATTATGATGCAGAAACACAAAAGGTTTCCATTACCCGGGGGGAAAGGTTGGTTGAGTTGAACATCGACTCCAGGGAAGCATTTATTAACAATGAAGAAATGAAATTGGATGCGGCCCCGGAAATCGTATCGGATCGCACTTTTGTCCCCTTACGATTTGTTGCTGAAGCTTTTGGCGCTGAGGCAGAATGGGACGGTGACCAGCGGAGAATAGACATTTCCGGGGTTATTGATATTAAAAGTATGGCCGCAATCCACGATGAGCTGTTACTTGAAATTGGACAAACAGAAAAAATAAAAATTGAAATGGAGCTGGAAGATGGAAGCAAAGAGGATGTTTCAGCTACGGATATTACATGGACTTCCAGCGATGAAGCAGTGGCAACTGTTGAAGAAGGAACAGTTGAAGCCGTTGAGGATGGGACAGCCACCATTACAGCGGAGTATCTGGGGCGTGAGGTTGCTATAAGTGTCGAGGTTGCTGCCGATATCCCGGTGGACTTTTCGCCAGAGAACCGCAGGTTGGAGTCGGTGATTCGAAGTGAATTAGACAAGCCCTCGGGAACAATCTATCGCTCAGATATGGCAGAAATCACCCACCTGGAGGCAAATGACGCCCGGGTTGAAAACCTGGATGAAATCCGGCATTGTATTAACCTGGAAAGCCTCTCGTTAATCGGTAACAGAATTACTGATCTGGATGGGTTATCCAACCTGACCAACCTGGAGCGGCTGGAGTTGGGGCATAATCAAATCAGTGACATCGGCCCCCTTTCCAACCTGGAGAATTTACGCTGGCTGTCGTTAAATGATAACAGGATTTTTGATCTTGAGCCCTTAAACGAGTTGACCGATTTGAGTTGGCTTTCACTGGCTCGGAACGAAGTCAACGATCTTTCCTCCTTAAAGGAATTAAGCCGGTTGGAAAGCCTGGACCTGTCTGAAAATGAGATCAGCAGCCTAAATATCCGCTGGGAAATGCCTGACTTGAAAGTTCTTTTAGTGCGGGATAATGAAGTTGATGATTTATCTCCCCTGGAAGAATTGAACAACCTTTCAGCTGTAAACGCTTCGGGCAACCGGATAACTGATATTTCCATGATGCTGGAGTTTCCCCGCTTAACGTGGTTGGCAATTTATCATAATGATATCAGCTCAGAGGAAGAATCCAGGATGCAAAATGACATCTGGAAATTGGAAGATCGGGGCGTTTATGTCCAAATAGACTAAAACAGCTGAGCAAGCTTACTGGTCCGGTTTTTTGTCCGGGCCAGTAATTTATTTTAAAATAAAGTCGATGCGGGCAGGAAAACAAAATATTATGAAGAATCAAACAATTATCAAAGCATTGTCAGAGCATTGTCAGTCGGATTTCTAGTGTATCACAACATGTTTGTATTTTTTAGCTGGAATTTTTATGGCTAAAATTTGCCGGAAAGGGGGCTGTCCAGTGAAAGTTGAAAAACAGGAAGGCGAAGCCGTTATTATCCCCGATGGAAGGATTGATATTAGCAACTCCCAGGAATTGAAAGATAAAATGCAGATGGTATTCGATGAAGGATATAACACGATTGCCATTGATTTTACTCACATTTCCAGCATTGACAGTTCCGGGGTTGGCAAGTTGCTGCTGTTTCAGAAAAAGCTGCGGGACCGGGGTGGGGAACTGAAGGTATTTAATATCACCAGCGAATATGTCCGCAAAATGTTCAATATGATCCATCTGTACAAGGTGATTAATATTGAACAGTGACAAGACTGTGCTGGGTTCGTTGGCGCTGTCTTGTCACTGCACCAGCTTGGATAAAGGTGAAGTGCCCGTGCTTGGGCTGACATTGTTTTTGACTTCTTGACTTTATGTTTTTAGGGTGTTTTGGAAAAAATCAGCAACTTGTTGTGCTAAAGCTTCTTCGTATCCTAACCAAAAGTGGTCGACGCCTGGCATTGTTTTCAGCGTGTGGTCCCGGGATGATTTCTTCAACTCTTCCCGGGTATGTTCCAGCGGGGTCATGGCATCATCTTCTCCGCACATAACAAACAAAGGTTTTTGAACGGGTTGAAACAACCCGGGATAAACCACAGGTGAAACAGCCGCGACTCCCTGGATCTGGTTATTTTTTGGCGCAGCAGCAACTGCAACCATGGCTCCAAAGGAGTATCCAGCCAGGCCAATAGCTCCTGGATCGATGGTTTCGGATTCCGCCAGGAATTGTATCGCTGCCAGGACATCATCCTGCTCTCCAATCCCTTCAGCGAAATTGCCCTGGCTGTTTCCTGTGCCGCGAAAGTTAAAACGCAGAGCAACCATGCCGCGCTTTACTGCTTCATCGTTAATGGCTAAAACGACATTGTTATTCATATCTCCGCCGTAGAGGGGGTGGGGGTGGCAAATTACGACGCCGGGAACTGGTTCTGCTTTTTCTTGCTCTGGCGAAGCTAGGATCCCTTCCAGGTTGAATTTTTCCAGGGGGATTGTAACTTTCTGTTCGCGCATGATTTCATTGCCTCCATTCACTTAAAGACACTGGATTAAACTTTTTGCTGGTGTGTAACATGTAAGCAGGAATACATTTCTTTTGTCATCCGCTAAATTCCTGCTTGCAGGGAAAAATCGTTTCGAATAAAGATTAAGAAGGAGGGAAGAGAATGCCTAAATGGAGTAAAGAAAGGCCATGTCAAACCTGCCGGGCTATCTCAGGGAGCCAGCTGGACTGCTCCAATTGTGGGACCCTTGGTTGTCTTCGGTGTTTTGGAGGAGTGGGCCGGCGGTACTGTAAATTTTGCAAGAAAATCAGTGATATTAAAAAATTATAATATGAAAATGGAGCATCTGCTTCCCGGTTATTGGCTAAGGCCAGGCTATTCTCTTTATTAGTGCCTTACGGCTTAAGAACTGCGATAAAAAACAAGTTATTTTTCTAGCTACCTTCTAAAACTCCCTTGTAGACACGGTTGGAGTGACCTTTAAAACAGAGGCAAATTTGGGTTGTGGGCGAAGCCCACTTTAGAAAAAGCTGGCCCGGATTATTCTCCGGGCCAGCTTTTTCTTTAGCTTTGTTCGTTGCGAACTCGTTGCGCTATTGTAGGCAGAATAGTTTTCTTCCCCGTTTAGTTTGGTTTGTTATCTGGAATTAATCAGCGTAGTCGTTGATTTCTGTGATGCAGTCTATAGGCATGTATGTGGGGACAACCAAGCCAATCTGTGCCCCTTCATACTGGGTGGCAACCTCATCGACGGAGTCTTCGAAATCATCCATGTATGCTTCGTGGGTTCCAGGCAGCCAGGCACAGACAAAGAAGTCAGCATCGCCTTCGGCGATAGAGGACCACATAACACCGGCGTCTACAGGAGTAACGGTTACATCATAGCCTGCTTCTTCCAGGATGGCTGTCATGGTATAGGTGCTGGCTGTGGCGCACTCCCATTCAACCATCAGTATTTCTATTTCTTCGCCGTTGCCTTCCAGGCCTTCAGGAATCCAGCCGTCAACCATGTCCCGGTTATCTTCGATCCAGGCCTGTGCGTTGGCCAGGAATTCAGCTTCGTCCCGGTTCTTGGCCATTACTGCGCCGATATCTTCGTCTCCCCAGGAAAAGTTCTGCAGTAATTCGTGGACCTCGGGATGTTCATCTGCCAGTCCCTGGCGGGCGATATTGGCAATATATTCTTCGCCACCGTAAGCCAGTTCCGGATCTTGCAGGAACTTCAGGTCCCACTCAGCAAACTTCCAGTGAGGTGCCCAACCCGTTACGATAATCCATTCCTCGTTGGCGATAGCGGAGTCCAATTCTGCGGTCATTGCGGCATCACTACCCTCAATCAAGCCAACCTGCAGGTCGTAAATCTCCATGGCATCCTCTGTGGCAGCCATGATGCCGGCTCCCGGGTCGATACCTGTAATGTCGCTAATAGTGCCTTCCACTTCCGGCTCCGTTGGTTCTTCAGGTTCTGTGGGCTCGGGCGGTTCTTCTGCCGGGTCGGGTCCGCACCCCACCATAGCACCAAAGGCCAGCAAAGCTACCATCATCAAGGCCACTACAAGCAGTTTGTTCTTAAACAACTTAACCCCTCCTAAAAAATATAGTTTTTATGATAATGACTATTATCCTTATCCTTCTTCAGCTGATGATTCTGTTTTGCGCTGAGTAATTCTGTCCAGGATAATAGCCACGATCACCACTGCTAAACCACTTTCAAATCCCAGTCCAATATCCAACCGCTGGATGCCTCGTAAAACCATGGCTCCCAAGCCTCCGGCACCGATCATGGCTGCAATAACAACCATGGAAAGGGCCAGCATGATACACTGGTTGATCCCGGCCATGATAGTCGGCATGGCCAGGGGAAGCTGAACTTTGGTCAGCTTCTGCCAGTCAGTCGATCCAAAGGCCGTGGCAGCTTCCACCGCTTCTTTGGATACCAGCCGAATTCCCAGGCCGGTCAGGCGTATTACCGGGGGCATGGAAAAGACCACGGTTGCGATCATCGCCGAAACCACTCCCAGCCGGAAAAAGAACACAGCCGGAATCAGGTAAACAAAGGCCGGCATGGTCTGCATGAAGTCCAGGACTGGCCAGACTATGCGGTGAATCAGATCGCTTCGCGTTGAAAGAATCCCTACCGGTAGTCCAATTATAATAGATATCAAAACAGATATCAAGATCATGGTAATCGTCGTTACTGCCGCGTCCCAGAGTCCCATGTTGTAAATCAAAATTAGGCCTACAAAGGTAAAAATTGCTACCTTATAGCTGCTGAAACGCCAGGCGATCAAGGATATGATGATAATCAAAATGAACGGAGGGAACCATAAGAGCAAATCAGAAAATCCACCCATGAAAGTGCTTAAAAACTCCGATAACAACCGGGTAAACAGTCCGATGGTTCCACGGAGCCATTCAATGATAGCGTCGACTCCATCACCCAGGGGCAGACGGGGCAAAAAATCAATGGGGTTTAAAATCTTTTCAGTCACTCGAACCAACCTCCTTTACCAGCCCGGAAAGGACAGCGCCTCTAATAATGATTCCTTTTAAATGATTTTCTTCATCAACTACTGGAAGCGGTATAGAGGAGGTGGCAGCGACTTCAAAAAGCTCATTCAGGATCATTTCGGGGGCGACCTTGGGCACATCTTCATTGACGTAGTTGCTGAGATCGGGCTCCCCTTTGTCTGCTGCTTCTTTGGCCGCCTCAGCAGTTACGTATCCTTTTAACTGCCAGTTGCGGTTTACCATGAAAATGCCGGAGATTCCTTCTTCTCTCATTTTCCTTAATACAACCCTGGGGCCGTCCTTGGGATACGCGACGGTTTTAACCTTAAGCATTACGCCTTCTGCAGTCAGCACCTTGGAAAGATCAACATCTTCGACAAATTTGGCCACGTACTCAGTTGCAGGGTTTGTTAGAATATTTTCCGGTGTGTCAATCTGGTCGATAAACCCGTCTTTCATAATTGCCACCCGGTCGCCCAGCTTCAGGGCTTCATCCAGGTCGTGGGTGATAAAAACGATGGTCTTGCCAACTTTTTCTTGTAGTTCTATAAGTTCATCCTGCATTTCTCTTCTGATCAGGGGGTCCAGGGCGCTAAAGGCTTCATCCATCAAAAGGATGTCAGGGTCAACAGCCAGACAACGGGCCAAGCCGACCCTCTGCTGCATACCCCCGCTGAGTTGATCCGGGTAGCGGCTACCCCATTCTTTAAGGCCGACCAACTCCAGCGCTTCCTGTCCCTTTTGTTGCAATTCATCCTCGCTTTTACCCTGGATTTCCAGTCCAAAAGCAGCGTTTTCCAACACCGTCCTGTGCGGAAGAAGGGCAAAACGCTGAAACACCATGGCTTGCTTGAGGCGGCGAAATTCTCTTAAGCGCTCACTGTCCATGGCAGTTACGTCTTCACCATCAACAATAACTTGCCCTGAAGTTGGCTCAAAAAGCCGATTCAAGCAGCGTATCAGTGTAGACTTCCCGCTACCTGAAAGCCCCATGACGACAAAGATTTCTCCTTCATCGACAGAAAAAGTGGCGTCGGATACTCCAATGGTGTGCCCGGTCTTTTGCAGCAACTCGTCTTTGCCCATACCCTGCCTGACTTTTTCCATGGCATCTTTTGGGTTGGGACCAAAAATCTTGTACACATTGTTTACTTCAATTTTCTTTTTTCTTGTCGCTTCATCCATGCAGTTACTCCTTTCTTTGTCATTCTGGAATACTTGAAAACAGCTAAAAACAAAGAAAACACCCTCCCTCAAGATCTCAAGAGGTTAGAGTGCTTGAACTTCGCCGTGTATAGACTCGTCCTAAGCCACAATCAATGTAGCCTATTACTTGCCCTTTTGAGCCAGTAAAAGCCCCAGTTCTCTATCATGTTTTTCACCTGCACTTTACCCTCACTATAGATGATTGAAAGCTTACCGCTATCCATCATAGTGAAAGGAGTGATTAATTGACGTATAACTGCTCGCTTTCAAGGGATTACTCGTACAGGCTACTTCACCTATAATCACATTCTTTTTATATCACATCACTATAGAAATGTCAACAAAAACGATTTCTTAAATCGGTTTGATTTCGATAAAATGGGGATCCATGACGGATAATGCCAGTAGAGACAATGGATGATTTAACCAAATATCAAAGCTGGTGAGCCTGTTATGCTCAAATCACTTGAAAATCCCCCAAAAACCAATTATTTCTCGAAGAAATTGCTCATTGCTAGCGATTTATCTCCTTTTGCCTTGTTTCTGATTTAATCAAGAACAGAGAAGTTAAAAAAGAAGGTGAAGAAAACAAAATTTTCTTGTAACTGCTCAGCGCTATTTGTAAGCGAAGCTGCGGGGACGGTTTTCGCGCTTCCGGGGCGCAGCGGAGGACCGACAGGGAAAGCGCGAGAAACGTCCCCCTGCTTCGCGGCGTGTTGTGGAATCATATAAGGGCTGAGCAGTTACATTATATTTTCAATCACTTTTCTTTCAATTGTTCAATTTCACTTATCCCGGTCACTCGATCCACATTCAGGACAAAGGCGATGCCTTTTCCGGCTGTCTTCAGGTCTGTTTCTTTAACAATCGTATCCAGGACCGAATGTGTTTTGCTGCGTTCAATCAAGGTTAAAATGATTTCCTTTTCTGGCTCGATGGTAAAACCAAGCAGCTTGACCTGTTCATGGATGCCTGTCCCCCGGCCGAATAATATGGTTCCTCCCCTGGCCCCGGCTTTTTTCGAGGCTTCCAGGACAGTTTCGGAGTCTCCCTTGTTGACAATGGTCACGATCAGATCATGTTGAGGTTTGTTATTTATTTCCACCTCAGTTCCGTTCCTCCTTTCTTCTTCACTGGTACTTTCTTCTTGATGGCACAGGTGACAGATACCTGTTACTCCTGCTACATTGATGACCAGGCCAAGGCCGTGCCGCGGTTTCCTCAAGTTGCAGGAATCGCACATGGACTCAAGCACTTCTTCAGAATCCTCATCACAGACCAGGGTCAGGATCAACTCTTTTTCCGGCAAAATAGGAATACCGAAAAAACGTTCTTTTTCATGTACCCCGGAGCCTTGGGCCAGCAAAGTGGTCCCGCCTTCAGCGCCGCACTTTTTTGATTGTTGGACAGCTTTGCGGGCAGCGCCCTTTTTCACAATGGTAACAAGAAGCTTATAATTTCTCAGCAAACTACTCGCCATGTTCCCTCCCCTTTCTGCCGTAAAGCAGTCCTAGTATTAACACCGTTAAAATCGGGGAAAGCGCTACCAGGGCAATCATTCCAAAGCCGTCCAGCAGGGGATCGCGCCCTTCAACAGAGGCGGCCACCCCAAGGGCCATGGTCAGGATAAAAGTAACGGTCATGGGTCCGGTGGCAACCCCCCCGGAGTCAAAAGCAATGCCGACAAAAGTCCGGTCGGAGATAAACATTAAGATCAAGACCAGGCCGTAACCTGGAATGATGAAATACCATAAAGGGAAACCCGCCAGGATGCGCCACATGGATAAGGCAATGGAAATGGCTACGCCCAGTGACATTGTATAAAGGATGATTTGAGCAGGGATATAACCGGCTGATGCTCTTTCCACTTCATGTCCCATGACCCGCACAGCGGGTTCGGCAAAGGTTGCCGCCAGGCCCAGGATAAAGCCGATGGGTACCAGGATCCAGTTATAGGGCAAGCTTCCCATGGCTTCACCCATAAATTCGCCTGCCGGCAGAAAACCTACGTAAACACCCTGGAGAAACAGCGCCAGCCCAAAAAAGGCCAAAACAATACCCTTGAAGATGGTTAACAGCTTGCGTCCACTCAGTTTCAACAAAAAAAACTGGAAAAAAAGAAAAAACAATAATAAAGGTATCAGGGCCAGAAAGACTTCAACAAGGGTTTCGCCAAATCCCGCAAAGATTTGAATCTCCATCAGCCAAAAAACACCCCCAAGAGCATCACAGCCAGCAAAGGCCCGATAGAAGCCAGGGCAACCAGGCCAAAGCCGTCTGCTGTGGCGCTTTTTCCGCCCATAACCGAGGTTACGCCAACTCCCAGAGCGATGACGAAAGGCACGGTCAAGGGGCCTGTGGTGACGCCACCGGCATCAAAAGAAATGGGCACAAACTGGGCAGGTGTAAAGGCAGCAATCAAAAAGACCAGGCCGTACCCTGCTGCCAGTAAATACTTTAGCGGTATATCATAAATAATCCGCACCATGGCCAGTCCAACAAAAATGGCCACCCCCAGGGCAACGGTGATAATCAGCAGGTTGCTGGAAATATCGCCCCCTGAAACCAGGTCAACCTGGGTGGCTAGAACCCGGACATCGGGCTCTGCTACTGTAACCACGAAACCAAAGAGAAAACCGAAAAAAATAACCATCCAGGCTTTGCCCTGCTTGGGTAAAACTGCCCCGATGAGTTCGCCTATGGGTAGCAGTCCAAAGTGGACGCCCAGCAAAAAAAGGATCAAGCCTGTTGTTACCATGACTACCCCGATCATGAACTGGCCAAAAACGATCCAGGGCAATTGCATAACAACTAACTGCAGCAGGATCACCACAAATGTAACAGGAAAAACAGCGAGAACCACTTCTTTGACGGTATCTTTTACGCTTTGCATGAAACCCTCCGGTGGAATAACAGTAGTTGAATTAACAGTATTAGAAGATGGCAAGGTCTATCAAGATGATGACTTGTAGCCGTAAGCGGTTTTTATTTCATGAGTGAATTATAATTCCTAACCGCATCGCCTAATTATTCTTCATCAAGGCGGTCCAATCCTTCTTCTTTCTGAAGCAAGATTACATTTCTACTTTCATTTTAATAAAATAAGAAAAGATTATAAAGGAAAAATCAATGGGATGTAGAAATTATTTTTATCCCGGTGGAGTCCTGGAAAGGTCCTGAAAAGATGGCACCATTCTTTTCCTGAACAGCTTGGCCAAAAAACCGGTTTATAAGTAAGAGAAAGGGAGAGTTGATCAAATGGGTCATAGTGAAAATGTGAAGGAACAGGTCTATATGGTCCTGGCGGAACGCTTAAACAAGAATCCCGTTGGAGCACCGGTAAGCGAAACGTTAATGGAGATTTTAAAAAAATTGTACACTGTGGCGGAAGCAGAACTGGGCAGCCGGTTTCCGTTATTGCCAACAACCATGGAGGCAATTGAAAAAGCCAGTGGAAAAAGCAAAGATGAGTTATTACCTGTGCTGGAGGAAATGGCGGATAAAGGCCTGGTTATCGATATTCCCCGCCAGGACGGAACCTATTACATGCTGGCACCTATGGTCGTGGGTTTTTTTGAATATACCTTTATGCGGACTGACCGGGCCGGTTTGAAAGAGCTGGCGGAATTATTTGAGGAATACATGAAGGACCGTGCGGTGCGGGAGGAAATGTTCAGTGGGGAAACCAAGATGTTTCGCGCCCTGGCCTATGAAAACCTGATTCCCCTGGCAGTGGAAACGGAAGTGTTGGATTATGATCAGGCTTCGGAAGTGATCCGCCAGTCGGGGGGCGGTGCTCTTTCCACCTGCGCCTGCCGACATAAGGCCGATCACCTGGGTAAAGCCTGCCATGCCCCTGCGGACGATATCTGTACCTCCCTGGGAAATGCCAGCAAATGGCTTGTTCGGCGTGGTTTTGCCCGGGAAGCTTCCGTGGAAGAGCTGTTGGAGAATCTGCAGCAAGCCCAGGAATTGGGATTGGTTATATTGTGTGACAATGTTCTCGGTAATCCAGCATTTATCTGTTTCTGTTGCGGGTGTTGCTGCGGTGTGCTGCGGACAATCAATGAGAGCAATATACCGGCGGTGCAGCCTGGAAACTTTTTGCCGGCGTTAAAATCCCAGGAATGTGTCGGTTGTGCTGACTGTGAGGATAGCTGTCATATCCATGCCATTGAATTAAAGGAAGAAAACGGAGAAGAGCTGCCCTCGATCAATGAGCAGCTTTGTATCGGGTGTGGAGTATGTGTGGCGGCCTGCCCTTCCGGTGCTCTATACTTGAAGCAGCGTAAAGAAATCCATGTCCCCCCGCAAAACAAAAAGGAACAGCTATTTGCCATGGCCAGGGAGAAAAACAGGTTGCCATTTTAAATCAGGTGGACGGTTAGGCCCTTAAATGTTTGATTAAACGTTTGGTGTTGAACATATTTGCCAAGACTTCTTTGGATGATTGTGTGAACACTGTTTTTTTCGACGTTTAGAAGCAGTTATTTTTTAACGAAGTTTATGGACTGATAAACTGGCTCGTTCAGGTTGGGAAGCAGGTTGGCAAGATAGTATTACTTGATCAATTACTGTCAGGCCGATTGCTGCTCCTGGATCTGGATAAACTTGTGCAGCTGCAGCATATCAAATACTTTTTTGACATAACTGCTGTTTACATTGGTGATAATGAGTTCGCCCCCGCATGAGGTTAACTTTTTTTGTAAAAGTAGCAGGGTGCTGATTCCAGAGCTATCAATGATTATAACGTCGGAAAAATCCAGGGTGATGTACTTGTAATTGCTCTCATAGAAAGAAAGCAGGGATTGTTTTACTTCTTTGGAATTAGTGAGGTCAATTTTTGGGGGCAAGCAAACGTTGACATTGCTTCCCTGGGTTTCTGCTTGCAAGATTATGAGCCTCCTTCAAAAACTTGTCATATATCAGGAACTTATTTCTACATTGTCTCGGAAAACCCTTTTTGCAATACAAAAAAAATATAAAAAATTTGCAATGACCATCAATTCGGAATATTGCTTTCAGTCTCCTGACCTGGACGAGCCAGAACCATGTAGGCTGTTTTTAAAAGTTTTGCTTTTTTTGAGCAAGACTTGAGAAGTAAGGGCCTAATGTTATGGACGGCAGGTTTGGGGTTATTGCCTGACCACTCACCATTTTCAGGTTGCAGGCGCTTCCGGGGCAAAGCGAAGGACTAAAGGGGAAAACGCCAAAACCGTCCCCTGCTTCCATGAATCTGGCTTAAAAATGGGCTGAACAATAACGTTTTTTCATAACCGCGTTCAGATTCTGTCAACGCCGTGGTATAATAATAGGTAGATATGACATATTCATTACCCGAAGCAGCAAAAAAAATAATAAAGGAAATGACTGCAGGTGGCTTTCAATGCTACTTGGTGGGGGGCTGTGTTCGTGATATTTTGCTTTCCCACCGGCCGGGCGATTATGATTTTGTGACCGATCGCCACCCGGAGGAAATAAAAGAGGCGGCGCTTAAGGCTGGCTGGAAAGTCTGGGAGCATGATCTTTCCTTTGGTGTAGTAAACATCGTTGTTGAAGGAACCAGTTTTGAAATAGCAACCATGCGGGCGGAGACGTACGGTGATGATCCGCACCGCCCGGAAGAAGTTGTTTTTATAAATGACCTGGCCAGTGACCTGGCCAGGCGTGATTTTACAATCAATGCCATGGCCATGGACATTGAAGGCCATATTTACGATCCCTTTGGCGGACAGGAAGATCTGCAGAAAAAGCAAATCCGCTGCGTTGGAGAAACATTCAATCGTTTACTGGAAGATCCCCTGCGTTTGCTTCGGGCGTCCCGGTTCGCCGCCCGCACTGGCTTTCAAGTGGACCCAGCCATTTATCAGGCGGCCGGCCGGGAAGAAATAAAAAGCAGGTTTCATAAACTGTCTGTTGAGAGGGTCAGGGATGAGCTGGAAAAAACTCTTTTGTCCCCCCAACCTGGCCTGGGATTTGAAATATTGCTGGACATGGGAGTCCTGGAGTATACCTGCACCAGAAAGCAAGCTGGAAAAACAGAGGTAGTTGAGGTGTTACCCGAGCTCTGCAGGCTAAAAAGCGTAGAACAAAATCCCCGTTTTCACCGCTACGATGTCCTGGAACACACCTTAATCACTCTGGACCAGGTGAAGCCGGAAATAACCCTGCGCTGGGCGGCACTGCTTCATGATCTTGCCAAGGGAGCCCCAGGGGTAAGGACTCGTAACAAGAAGGGGGAGATCGCCGATTACGGTCATGCCCGCCAGGGTGCTGAGCTGGCCAGGAAGATCATGGAGCGATTGCGAGTCTCCAACTCTGCAGCCAGGCGAGCTGCCTGGTTGGTCAGACGGCATATGGACCTGAACTTTGCTGGAGAAAAAAGTGTTATCCGCTGGGTGAAAAAACGTGCCCGGGAGTTTTCTTCCAGGGAGCAGTTTTTGGAAGCGGTCCAGCAGCTTATTTTGCTGGCACAAGCCGATAACCTGGGCCGGGGTATGGATGAAGAATCTTCTTTTCTGCCTGAAATGTCACGAATGCTGCAGGAGACTGCGGAAAACATGGTTCTTTATCCCTGGGAACTGGAGGTTTCCGGTCATTTTATTGCTGAAGAGCTGGGAATTCAGGGGCCCCAGGTAGGAAAAGTTTTAGAGGACCTGCTTGTCCAGGTGCAAAGCGGAGAACTGGAAAACAGCCGGGAGCTATTGCGGGAAGCTGTTCGCAAAAAAGCCAAACGACTTAAACAACCTGACCCTTAATTTACAGGGGTTTGTAGTAAAAGAGCCTATATAGAAAGGAAATGGTGGTATGAGGCTGATCGGGATTGTGATCATTGTTTTGCTAACCATCGTGGGTCTGTATTATTCCGGCTGGTTAAACCCGCAAGCCGAGGAACGGGTTGAGCGAGGCCTGGATGCCATTGAAGAAACGGGGATTATGGATAAAACCATCCGGGAAATCAGCGAAGGAAGCGTGAATACCATCCGGAATACGTTGGATACGTTAAGTGATTCAGAATTAAGAACACTGCTGGAAAAAGTGGAGGAAGATGAGCTGGATTTAGAAAATGTGGACTCTGAAGAGCTGAAAAAAATGATTGACGAACAACTGGAATAAGCAGAGTGAAGTAATGTAGACAGCTCTGTCGTGGCGGAAAGGAAGGTTGCAATAGCCCCTATGCTAATACAATGATGGCAAAAAGATTTGCATATTTCCATTGTCGGTACTTCAAAAAGCGGAGGCCTTTAAGCCCCCGCTTTTCAATTTCCTATGGTCGGAGCGGCGGGATTTGAACCCGCGGCCTCCTGCTCCCGAAGCAGGCGCGCTCCCGAACTGCTTCGTTTTACTACCAAAAAGGATAGACTTTTATTCCAATGTAATTAAGTAGTTTATACAGTTTTTTATCAGCACAGACAAAAAAACATTCTTTGTCCATTGTCTCATTATAAATTGCCAGTTGAATTGAATCGAGAGTTCTTAATTCTTTTGACTGCCCAAACTGATAGATAAGGTTTTCAGCTTCTGTTAGTAATTCGGGAAAAAATACAATGACTTGAAATCTATTTTCTAAGTCAGCTGCAAATTTATCGTAGGCCATCGTAAATGCATCAGCGGTTATTTCATCAGTTCTTATTTTTTTGCATAAAGCTGACAAAAATTCCACCTGTGATAACTGAGAAATGAAAATCTTGTTATCGGGGTTTTCATATATTTCTTCGACTATCTCAGTTCCAACTTCTTTGTGGTATATTTTCACCAGTGCTGAAGTGTCAAAGAAGAAAGAACTCATATTCTTTCTTCTCTTTCTTGAGACAGGTCTTCAGACCAATTAGATTTTGATGAAGCTAAGAGCTTCTGAATGTCTTTGTGGGAGACAGGACTTCTTTTCATCTCCACGTTTTCCTTGCCCGTAGGGCGTTTTAATGATTTAATATAATTATGAACAACTGGAAGCAAAGCAGGTTCTAGTTGTTCGATATCCTTTATTATTTTATCTTTCAGCCTCATATTCCATCAATCCTCCTGCAGTATTGATTTAAACTACTATAGGAACTGCCTTATTAAACTATATTCTAATGTTATTATAGCAAAAAGATTTGCATATTTCCATTGTCGGTACTTCAAAAAGCGGAGGCTTTTAAGCCCCCGCTTTTCAATTTCCTATGGTCGGAGCGGCGGGATTTGAACCCGCGGCCTCCTGCTCCCGAAGCAGGCGCGCTGCCAAACTGCGCTACGCCCCGTTATTTCCTTTTATTATAACCGAATTGAGCCGTGCTGTAAAGAAAGAGAACTAGCTAAAATGCTTGACCTTTGAAGAAGAAAATGGGTAAAATAGAAAAGGTTTTTGTTTCGATATAGTATTTCTTACGATAATTTGGAGATACGTGGTGGCTTTTATGTCTAAAACAGTTGGGATTCCCCGGACGCTGGCATATTTCACCTTTTTCCCTTTGTGGAAAACATTTCTGGAAGAACTGGGCATGAAAGTGGTCCTGTCCCGGAAGACGGATAAAGCAGTGCTGGAAATGGGAATTAAAGATTCTGTCAGTGATGCTTGTCTGCCCATAAAACTATTTCACGGTCATGCAGCTGAATTAAAAGACCGTGTTGATTACCTGTTTATCCCCCGCCTGATCAGTGCCGATGGGTGTTCTACTTTTTGTCCCAAATTTTTGGGTCTGCCCGACATGGTTCGTTTTTCAATTTCCGGTTTGCCTCCCTTGCTTGATTATCGCTACCAGGTTCATAAAGGCCTGAGCTGGTCTGACTTTCCTTTTTTCAGGCAGGTGGGGAACTGTTTAGGCAACAACCTTCAGCAAATTGGCGCAGGATACCTGAAGGCAAGAAAAATGCTGAAGTGTTTCCAGGCTTTACAAGTAAAGGGGTTGCTGCCGGAAGAAGCAATGGAAACAATCAAATTATCTGAGCAGAAGATTCTACAGGATAAAAAGGAAGCAACAAGCTCTGGTAAATTGAAAGTAGCAGTTTTGGGCTATCCTTACGCAGTTTTTGATCCATTTATTAATGCAAACCTGCTGCAGACACTCAAGCGTAATGATGTGGATGTCTATACAGTGGAGATGGTCCCGGAGCGTCAACTCCAGAAAATGTCCCGGGAACTGGAAGAGGATCTTTACTGGTACTACAGTAATCGGGTTGTTTGGGCCGGGCTTTATTACCTGTCGAATTCCGGTTTCCTGGATGGGATTATCCATGTTACCGCTTTTGCCTGTGGCCCGGATGCCATGGTAGACAAGTTGCTGGAACTGGAATCACGCCAGCGCGGGCGGGTTCCGTTTTTAAACATAACCATCGATGAACATGCAGGCGATGTAGGGCTGGTTACCCGCCTGGAAGCTTTTATCGATATGTTAAAGATTAAGCGTGGATAACTCGATCAATTGGCAAAGCAGGGATCCGAAAACAGAAGGGAAGATGAAGGAGGCGTTCAAGATGGAAAAGGCCTACCTGGGTGTGGATGTGGGTTCCGTTAGCACCGGGATGGTTTTACTTGATGAACAGATGGATATAGTGGCCGACCTGTATTTGAGAACCCGGGGTCAACCCATCAAAGTAGTGCAGGAAGGACTTAAAATACTGGAAGAAAAGATCCGGGGCACAGGTTTAAAGGTTTGTGGCGTCGGTGCCACAGGAAGTGCAAGGACGCTTACCGGGGTGGTCTTGGGTGCTGATGCGGTGAAAAATGAGATTACCTGTCATGCCCTGGCGGCTACTCATATTGTCCCTGGAGTCCAAACAGTCCTGGAGATAGGTGGTCAGGACTCCAAAATAATTTTACTCCGCGATGGCGTCGTAGTGGACTTTGCGATGAACACAGTCTGTGCTGCAGGGACAGGCTCTTTCTTGGACCACCAGGCAGTACGCTTGAATGTGCCGATCGAGGAGTTCGGGAGCATGGCTCTGCAGAGCCAAAACCCTGTACGCATTGCCGGGCGATGCTCGGTTTTTGCAGAGTCGGATATGATTCATAAGCAGCAGGTAGGCGCTTCAATACCTGATATTGTTGCTGGTCTCTGTGATGCTCTAGTGCGCAATTACTTAAATAACGTGGGCAAGGGCAAGGAGATTCTGCCCATAGTGGTATTCCAGGGAGGTGTAGCGGCCAACCTGGGGATCCGGGCTGCCTTTGAAAAGGCCCTGGAGATGCCTGTTTTCGTTCCGGAGTATTATGGAGTTATGGGTGGTGTTGGCGCAGCGATTCTGGCTCGCTCTGCGGCAGAATCAGCTGGCACATCCTGCTTTAAAGGGTTTGAAGTAAGTGACCTGGCTTACCAGGCCAGTAGCTTTGAATGCAGAGATTGTCCCAATTGCTGCGAAGTAGTGAACATCGCTGTAGAAGAAAAAGTTCTGGCCCGCTGGGGAGGACGCTGCGGTAAATGGGAAAATTTACAGGAAAACAGGATGGGGCAGCAGCCCGTTAAATTGAATTAAAATAGAGAAAAGCGATTTTTTGAAAGTAGTTTCTGGTGCGCGGCTACTTTGTAAGCTAGAAGAGGTAGGAGAATATAGAGGGAGGAAGAGCAAAATAATGAAGATCAGCTTTGCACATATTGGAGCGGCGACGCTGGCCATGGAAAGACTCTTAAAAGATTTGGGGCACGAGGTAATTGCCCCGCTTCAACCTACAGCCAGGACCTTTTCCCTGGGAGCCATTCATTCCCCGGAATTTGCCTGTATTCCTTTTAAAATATTGATGGGTACATACCTTGAGTCCATGGAAAGAGGGGCTGATGCACTTCTAAGTGCCGGTGGCCGGGGTCCCTGCCGGGCAGGTTATTACGGGGAAATCCATGTCCGGATTTTAAGGGAGTTGGGCTATGCTCCCCAAATGTTTTTTATCTGGCCTCCTTACAAGGTCCCCCTGGATACGTATAAAAAATTAAACAAGTTGCGAGGCAGGACTTCATGGATTCAGCTGGCTCAAGTGATTAAAAAAGCCTGGAAAATGGTTATGGCCATTGATGACCTGGAACTTTTTTCTCATCGCGTCCGTCCCCTGGAAAGAGAGAAAGGATCAACAACAAAGGCTTTTAATAAGGCTTTGGGATACATAAAAGAAGCTCGCACGGAAGAGGAAATCGCTGAGGCCAGGGACGCAGGCATGTTGACACTAAAAAAAGTTCCTACAGTTTCTGAACGCAATATATTAAGAGTTGGCATTGTCGGTGAAATCTATGTTCAGATAGAGCCGACAGCCAACTTTTTCCTGGAAGAAACCCTGGGTGAAATGGGGGTGGAATGCCACCGGAGCATCTTTTTGACTAATTTTGTTCGACATGATGTTTTTTCCAGGCATGGTGATCTAAATGCCAAAGAGCTGGCAAAGCCCTATTTGCCTGAAAAAATCGGCGGGCATGGCCAGAACAGTATTGGTGATGTGGTGAAATTTGCTGCCCATGGCTTTGATGGCGTGATCCAACTGGCCCCGTTTACCTGTATCCCAGAAATTGTGGCCAAAAGTATGATGCCTCATCTTAGCCGGGAGTTGAACATTCCTGTGTTAACTCTGTTTATTGATGAGCAAACGGGACGGGGAGGAATTGAAACCCGGCTGGAGGCTTTCGTAGATTTAATGCGCCAGAAACGGGTTCGAGAAGAAGTAAACTCAGACAATGAGACTTTTGCACAGGTTGCCAGTGCCAGCACCTTTAGTTTTCCCCAAAAGCAAAAAAAATATCGAGATATTTTGGTGGGAAAAGCCGAATAACTTCATTGATTTTGCAGGAATCATCACCTTTGTGTCGAATAATTGCTTTAGCATTTTTTAACCAGGAAAGCAGTCAGATCATAATGGGGGGATTATATGTCAGGTAATGTGCTGGGGATGCGAATAAGGGCGCTGCGTCGTTTGAAAAGAATGACTCAGCAGGAACTGGCGGGGGAGCTGGAGCTTTCAGCCAGCCAGTTAAGCAATATTGAACGTGGAGTAAAAGAGGCAACGCCTGAACTACTGGAGAAAATGGCCAAAGCATTGGATGTTCCCAGAGAAGAGTTTTTTCTGCTGCCCGATTCTTCAAGCCAGCAGATGACTGTTTAGATAGCACGGAAAGATTAATATATCCTTATGGTTGTAGAAGCTTGCCATGATTATGGCGGCTTTTTTTTATCCGATTGAGTTTTTGTTCCGCTTTTGATACAATAGTTTGTATACAAGTTTGTGCACAGCCGGTAGTGATAAGTTGTTCCCGAAGATCATTAAAGCCAATTGTGGAGTTGAGTGATCATGGCCATGGATTTATACCGGGTTGGCGATAAAATTATCAGTTTGCAAAAAATTAACGAAACCCTGGAGAAGATTTTCGTTCTGCGTTCCAGGGGGTTTTCCCAGCAGGAAGTAGCCAATCATTTAAGGCTGGACCGCTCTTTAATCTCCAGGCTTGAGAATATGGGAGAGGTTCGTAAGGGTAAGCGGGTGGCCGTGATAGGGTTTCCCTTGGGAAACAAGGAAGAAATCCGGACCCTGGCTAAGGAAAGAGGAGTTGATTATGTTTGGGTAATGGATGACCAGGAAAGGTGGAGCCTGGTGCAGGGGAGAAGTGCCCTGGATTTTTTTAACGACGTCATGGAAAGAATAACCTTGCTGCAGACATTTGATGTGGTAGTGGTGATCGGTTCCTCCAGATGGCTTAAATTGGCGAATGCCTTGTTGGACAGCGAAGTTGTTTTTATTGACCTGGGCG
Source organism: uncultured Desulfovibrionaceae bacterium (assembly GCA_964581355.1). Taxonomy (GTDB): domain Bacteria; phylum Bacillota; class Dethiobacteria; order DTU022; family UBA8154; genus CAZOOA01. The sequence continues at coordinate 31,208 of CAZOOA010000022.1, forward strand.
ATTCTCCCATTACGGAAGACCGCAATGTAAGTGTCCAACAGTTTGAGGAAGTGCTGGATGTTGTCCTCAAGCCCGTTCCACCCAATTTCGTTTAAAAGGCTCCATTTTGTTGTGAATAGATTTGCCCGTAGAGATCCGTGTTAACTAATCATTTCACGTTTGTCGAAGCAGTACGTTGATACAGGCAGGTGGTAAAGTTGAAAACAGTAGTAAGTATCAGTTTGGGTTCATCAAAAAGAGACCATACGGCTGAAGTGGAACTGATGGGCCAGCGTTTTAACGTGCAGCGCACAGGCACGAATGGAGATATGGGGGAAATGATCCGGTTCATCCATGATCATGACGGCAAAGTTGATGCTTTCGGGCTTGGGGGCATGGATCTTTATATCCAGGCAGTAAATCGGCGTTACACTATTCGTGATGCCCAGAAAGTGGCCGATGCTGCCAGGAAGACCCCTGTAGTAGATGGTTCCGGCTTAAAAAATACCCTGGAGAGAAGGGTTATTGAATACCTGGCGGCCGAAACGGAACTGTTAAGTGGTGGCAAAAAAGCCCTGGTGGTAAGTGCCATGGACCGGTTTGGCCTTTCCCAAAGCATGGAAGAAGCGGGGTGCGAAATGTATTACGGTGACCTGGCTTTTATCCTTAATCTTCCCATACTACTGCGTTCTTTAACGACACTGGCCGGGTTTGCCCGGGCGCTAGTCCCCGTAATTCGTCTGCTGCCCTTTTCCATGATTTATCCCACAGGAGATAAGCAGGAAACCAGTAAAACACGTTTTCCCAGGTTTTTTTACAATGCAGACATAATTGCTGGAGATTTCCATTTTATTAAGCGTTACATGCCTGATGAGCTTCCCGGCAAAACCATTATTACCAATACGGTCACATCTGATGATGTGGAAATGCTTTCCTGCCGGGGGGTGAAAACGCTGGTTACGACTACTCCTGAAATCCAGGGTCGTTCTTTTGGAACCAACGTTATGGAGGCACTGTTGATCGCTTATACAGGCAGCCAGAAGGAATTAAACCCCAATGAATACAGCTTATTGCTGAAAGAGCTGGATTTTAAACCGCGGATCATGCACCTGGAATAATTGCTTGATCCAGGATTATAGATAAGACAAGGCACTAATTGAAAGGAGGCTCCATCTTTCTTGGGTGGAAAACCAACAAGACCCGTTGACTTCGGATTTATTCTTCATCCATTGAGCACGGAAGATATCTTTCGGAAATTAAACTTTATGCGCAAATGGCCGGAACCGGTAGTTAAGTCTGCCGTACGTCTGCTGCCTCCCCTAATGACCTCGCATATTACGGGAATTGAATCCGAACATGGGAAGGTAGAAGGTTGTTTTGTCGGTGTTACTTTAACCTCTGAACAAATGTTGGAGTTGCCGCCCCGGGTGACTTTGAAAAAAATCATCGCAGCTGGCAAAAAAGCGGCTGAAACGGGAGCGAAAATTGTAGGGCTGGGAGCAATGACCGCAGTTGTCGGGGATGCCGGTATCTCTGTGGCGCGCAACCTTGATGTTGCTGTGACAACTGGAAACAGCTACACCGTGGCCACGGCCCTGGAAGGTACAGAAAAGGCAGCTGAAATGATGGATATTGACCTGGAACAAGCGGAGGTAGCCATTTTAGGGGCTACTGGCTCCATCGGCCGGGTTTGTGCCCGACTTCTTTCCCGTAAGGCTAACTACTTGACTTTGATTGCCAGGGACGAATCCAGGTTGGAAGCGTTGGCCGAAGAGATCCTTGAGGAGACGGGATTAGCTGTAAAAATAACATCCCAAGTCAAATCATCGGTACGTGCAGCAGATATTGTAGTAGCTGTTTCCAGTGCCTCAGAGAGCCTGATTGAACCGGGTGATCTAAAGCCGGGTGCAGTGGTTTGTGATGTGGCCAGACCCCGGGATGTTTCGGTAAAAGTGGCCCAGCAGCGCAAAGATGTTTTAATTATTGAAGGCGGAGTTGTGGAAGTGCCTGGGGACGTGAACTTCAATTTTAATTTTGGCTTTCCACCGAAAACGGCTTATGCCTGCATGGCTGAAACGATGATCCTGGCCCTGGAAAAAAGATATGAGAACTACTCCCTGGGTAGGGAGCTGCAACTGGAACGGGTTGAGGAAATTGATGCCCTGGCCAAAAAGCATGGGTTTGAGTTGGCGGGATTCCGTAGCTTTGAGCGTCCGGTTACAGCGGAAACAATAGAATCTATTAAGCAGAAGGCCCGGCAGGCAAATAAGTCTTATGAGGCTGCTTTAAGTAAAGCATGACAGCATCTCTTCACTGTTAATGTCTCGGCAGTATCTTTTATTTGACAAATGACCGGTATTCTTCTATAATAATTAAGAATTTAACCCCTATAAGAAAATGTCAGGAGGATCTGTACGTTTTTATCATAAGATAGAACTCCGTTCCATAAATTATATTGAAAGTGTCAAGTTGGACTTGGCACTTATTCTTAGTTTATCGAAGGAGTCTTTGGTTATGCTGGAAAGGTTGGGCTTAAGCAAAGCAGAACATACAGATAATTCCCAGCAGATTTTTTTGTAAATAGGGCTATTTTATTTTATAAAGGAGAGAGTTGAATGTCTTCCAAAGAGGTAGTTCTGACTCAAGAAGGGTTGCAGAAGCTCGAGGAGGAACTTACTTACCTTAAGTCTGTTAAGCGCCGGGAAGTTGCATCAAGGATCAAAACAGCAATTTCATTCGGAGATCTTTCCGAAAACTCCGAATATGAAGATGCGAAAAACGAGCAGGCGTTTATTGAAGGACGGATTATTACCCTGGAAAAAATGTTGCGTAATGCCCGCCTGATAGATGACGATGAAGTGAACAAAGAAGAGGTTGGATTTGGCTCAACTGTGAAGTTAAAAGATTTAGATGAAGATGAAGAGCTGGAATTTACCATTGTCGGTTCTGCCGAATCCGATCCCTCTAACAGTAAAATTTCAAATGAATCACCTGTTGGCAAAGCCATTTTCGGAGCCAGCCCAGGAGATGTGGTGGAAGTTAAGGTTCCGGCGGGGACTATACGGTACGAAATAATGGAGATCAAATAATCCAGCAAACGGGGGTACAGGGGATACATGGCAGAAGATCAACTAAGGGACCAGTTGAAGTTTCGTTGGGATAAATTAGATCAGTTCAGGGAAAAAGGAATTGAGCCATACAGTCAAAAATATCCGGTCGATGCTTTTTCCCTGGAGTTGGTGGAAGCTTTTGAAGAAAAGGAAGGCCAGGAGGTAAGCTTGGCCGGGCGGATTATGACCCGAAGGGGGCATGGAAAGGCTGGATTTGCTCATATCCAGGACAGCAAAGGGCAGATCCAGGTCTATGTTCGCCAGGATACCGTTGGCGAAGACCAGTATGAAGTTTACCGGGAACTGGATATTGGTGACATTATCGGGGTTACCGGAACCGTATTTAAAACGCGCACCCAGGAAGTTACAATTAACGTTTCCTCTTTTCGATTGTTGTCCAAGTCATTAAGGCCTCTGCCGGAAAAGTGGCATGGACTGAAAGATGTCGACTTGCGTTACCGGCAGCGCTATGTTGACTTGATGGTGAACCCAGAGGTGCGCAATGTTTTTATTGTTCGCAGCAAGATTATTCAATTTATGCGGGAATATTTAAGCCAGAAAGGGTTTTTGGAGGTAGAGACACCGGTTATGCATTCCATCGCCGGCGGCGCGGCTGCCCGTCCTTTTGTTACGCATCACAACGCTTTGGATATGAAACTATACCTGCGAATTGCTACAGAATTGCATTTGAAAAGGCTGGTTGTAGGAGGCATGGAGCGGGTTTTCGAACTGGGGCGGATTTTCCGTAATGAAGGCATATCGACCAATCATAACCCGGAGTTTACGTCGGTGGAAATTTACCAGGCCAATGGCGATTATGAGGATATGATGGCATTAACCGAGGAGTTGGTTGCTGCAGCAGCCCGGGAGGTGCTGGGAACCACAACCCTTGAGTACCAGGGAAAAGAGTTGGATCTCTCTCTGCCGTGGCCGCGCAAAGAGCTCTCCCAGGTAGTTAAAGAAATTACCGGGATTGATTTTGATGAAATCACCGATGACACTCGTGCCCGGCAGCTGGCTCAAGAACATGGACTGGAAGTAAAGGAAGAGACGACCCGTGGCGAAATTATTTACTTCTTTTTTGAGGAGTTTTGTGAAGACAAACTATGGGGACCGGTTTTTGTCAGAGATTATCCTGTTGAAGTGTCTCCCCTGGCTCAGCGCTGCCGCCATAACCCCCAGCTGACCTACCGATTTGAAACGTTTATTGCTGGTAAGGAGATCGCCAATGCTTTTACCGAGTTGATTGACCCGGTGGATCAACGGGAGCGTTTTGAAAAACAGGTCCAGCAGCGGGAAGCCGGAGACGAGGAAGCACATATGATGGACGAAGATTTTATTACGGCCCTGGAATATGGCATGCCACCAACAGGAGGTCTTGGGATCGGGGTGGATAGGCTAATCATGCTCTTAACGGATTCCCCGTCCATCCGCGATGTGATTCTGTTTCCCACTATGCGGCCAAAAGAATAATAATGATCAAAAAAGCAGCCAGGTGGCTGCTTTTTTAACAGCCGGGGAAGCTGTGTAAATGCTAACCTTTTCAGAAGGCTGTGCCCTGCCTCACGCAGGAGACTTACGCCCCCCGGCTGCTATCAATAGTATTGACCGCTAATTGAGCATTTATTCATGGCAGCTGGCTGAACATAATCATCTTCTTTGACTGGAAGGAAGAGGGTGTTTTTAAACATGTACCCACTAACCCATATTTACTTTGCCCGCAAAGTCCTTGGCAATCTTGACGATGCAACTACCCTGGGCAGCATATTTCCCGATATGGTGATCCTTTGTGGAATACCCTGGGAGGAAAGCCACCGTCTGGGACTGAAGCTATGGCCGCATTTTAAAGATGCCCCTTTTCCTTTATCCCGGTTTGCCCGGGGTGTGATTACACATGGGATTGAACCGCCAGGGCTCGATTATTTCAGCGATGAACAGTATGAAACATTTGAAAAAGGCTATTGCTTTGAAAAAGCCAGGCCGCTGGTTGACCAGGTTATTGAAGCTCTGAGTATCAAACCGGAAGACGGCTGGTGGAAGGCTCACAATTTTGTCGAAATGGGCATCGAACTATATATTTTTGACCGAAACCCTGAACTATTGAGCCAAATGCGTCAATCCTTTAAGAACCAGTCTTTAATTGAACTTTTGGTTGCTCACCTGTCCCCTTTATTGGTTTCACGGACAAAACATCTGGAAGCCTGTTTTTCAATCTTTGAACGATTTGTTATGGAAGAAGAAATAGATGCTGAACTTTTAGCAGTAAGGTATGAAAGGCAAATTTACCACCGACATAATATAGATAGCGTGGATACGGATTATTGCCGCGAATTAATCATCAAAGGTCGCCAAATCATAGAAGATGAAATCGAGGATTTTTTTGAGGATGTCAAGAAAAAAATGGAACCCTTGTGGACGCAACTAAAACAATAAAATCGGCCTTTTTTTCAGATCAAAAAGGCCGATTGTCTTTTCTGCTCAGGAATTTTTCAAGTAGTGTGGCATTTATTCCATTATGTTTAAATGCCTTGAGGGCTAATTATTACTTGTCCAACTTTTGGAACTCGAACTTTTCTGCTCCACAGACGGGGCATACCCAACTATCTGGCAACTCTTCGAATGCAGTCCCTGGTGAAATGTTGTTGTCAGGATCTCCTTTTTCCGGTTCATACGTGTAATCGCAAAGCTCACATACATACTTGGCCATGAGATATACCCTTCCTTTCTTACTTTAATTATAGTATATGTTATTTAAACAAACAACAGGCCCCAACAGACCTTTATCAGCCAACCCTTTTTCTCCCTTGCCATGCCAGCTTTACCTTGAGGATAGCTAACTGGTCGGGCAAAGTCCTTTCCCGCCTCTTGCTACCCCGTTCTGCATGGCGCCTCAGGTTGCTTATTCAGGGCTAACTTTGAGTCGGGACTACATGTTCCCGCTCCTTTTGCCCCTTAAGGGGTCATCCCCTGATAAAGACCTGAGAGGGGAAAGGGTTGAGCTTTAGGACCTCTCGGGACCTGTTTCAATTATTAGTATAATAGTTTCTACCAGTTTTGTCAAGGGATTCGATGTAATATTACAAAAATTAATGCTATGGAAGGACTTTGAATTAACTGGAAAACGTGATATTATGATAATATTCGAAAGAAATTATTTGTTTTAAGGGGGCGGAAATGGCTGTTATTACAATTTCCCGCCAGTTTGGTAGCGGGGGAGAATTTATTGCCCAGGAAATATCAAGAAAACTGGGTTATTTACTGGTCAATAAAGCCATGATCAGTGATAGGCTGCAGGAATTCGGTGTTTCAGAGCCTGAGTTAACAATTTTTGATGAAAAAAAAGTTGTCTACGCTGAAGATGAAGCGGATCATATGGGTGAGGATAATCAACTTGCATCTTACCTGGAAAACTTACAGAACTTTTTTTATGACCTGGCAATCAGGGAAAACCTGGTTATCTTGGGGCGTGGCGGGCAGGTTTTATTTAAGGATTTTCCACCAGCTCTCCATGTGAAAATCATTGCACCACTTAAGAGCAGGATAGAAAGAGTTTGCTGGCAGTATGATCTGGATGAAGCAGCCGCAGCCCGGTTGATTGCTGAGCAGGACGAAGACCGCAAAGAATATCTCCGGTTTTTCTTTGGACATGATTGGTTAAATTTCGATTTATATCATCTGGTGCTTAATACAGGTCTTATTGATTTGGATGAAAGTGTGTCTCTTATTATTGAGGCGACTCGTTTTAAAGAAGATACCGGCTTAACTGATGCCCCAGAGCTGGAAACCCTTCCTGATGGTGAAACAGCACCCGTTTCCCTGCAGGATGCTACAGGAACTGCACCGGTTTTTGCTCATCCCAGTGAAGAAGAGTTTGCCCGGATGCTGGATTTTTATCGCATTGAATGGTTGTATGAACCCAAAACGTTTCCCCTGGAGTGGGATAGCGAAGGCAATATCGCTGAGGCATTTTCACCGGATTTCTATCTTCCTGAGCAGGATCTGTACGTAGAGCTTACAACACAAAAACAAAAACTGGTCTGGAAAAAGAACAAAAAAGTTCGCCGGTTAAAAGAATTATACCCCCATGTTAGCATCAAAATAATTTATGGACGTGACTATCGGGGATTACTTCATAAGTATGGCATCAATGAAAAAGAATAGGCCCGCCACGCTGCCATTTTCATACTAACCGCCACGGCCCTCGAGGGCCACAACGGGTGACGAAAATGGGTTTTCAAGCCCGTTTCCCGCCTGGATGAGGTCCGCTTTCCCTGTATCGGCGACTTTGTCAAGCGGCTATAAGCGCTTGGCGAAGTGAAAGCACAGGAGCCGGCCCGGCGGGCATGGACGCCCGCCGCCTGCAACCGTGGCAGGACGCCTAAGTTTGCAGGTCGGCCGGCGGAAGCTTGAACTGAACCCTAGTGCTCTGCCGCGAAGATAACCGGAGCCGATACCGGGAAACTTAAAACTCCATTTTCATTACTAAAGATAGGAGGTAGCGATGGAATTCGAACAGGAACATTCCCTGGAAGTGCTGCTGACAGAGGAAGAGATATCTACCCAGGTACGTCGTTTAGGAGAAGAAATATCCCGGGATTATGCCGGAGTTGATGATCTGGTTATTGTTACAGTGCTGCGAGGCAGTGTGTACTTTGCGGTAGACTTGACCCGCTGTTTAAGCGTGCCCTTTACCCTCGATTTTATTGGTATTAACAAGTACGGAAACCAGTCAGATTCCCTGGGAGGGATCGTCCGTATTACCAAGGATCTGGATGTCAATATTGCCGGCAAGAATGTGCTGTTGCTGGAAGATATTGTTGATACCGGGCTCACGCTGAATTACCTGTTGAAAAATTTACGGACTCGAAATCCTTTAAGCTTGCGTGTCTGTATTTTTGTTGACATGCCTGCAAGGCGCATTGTAGATGTTCCAGTAGACTACCGGGGAGTGGAAATGCAGGATGTTTTTGTTGTAGG
>CAZOOA010000023.1:0-28380 GCA_964581355.1 uncultured Desulfovibrionaceae bacterium
ACCCCTTTGAGCTGGTGGCGGCGGGCAATTTCCAACTTGACCTGGAGGCTTTCCGCGCTTTCGGCAGAGACATTTTCAGGCAGAATAATGAAATCCAACTTGCCCTGGTTCTGATCTAATGCTAAGATAGTAAGTTAGTATGAAAATGGAGTTTTAAGTTTTTCGGTATCGGCTCCGGTTATCTTCGCGGCAAAGTCACCTGTTAAAAAATTATTTTGCAAAGGAGTGCGGGCATTAAAGATGGAGCTTACCGCACAACACCTGCTGGGGATGGGGCTGGCCCTGTTCCTGGTCTTCGGCCTGGGCGTCTATGCCGGGCGCAAAGTTCATAACTCGGTGGATTTCTCTGTGAGCGGAAGGAGGGCCGGTTCGGCCCTGGTCGCCGGGACCATCATGGGAACCCTGGTGGGTGGTGCCTCCACCGTAGGCACAGCCCAGTTGGCTTTTCTTTATGGTTTCTCCGCCTGGTGGTTTACCCTGGGTGGAGGGCTGGCCTGTCTATTTATCGGCATCTTCCTGGTCCGTCCCCTCCGGGAGACCCGCTTCGAGACCATCCCCCAGTTTCTTTCCTCCAGTTTTGGTTCTTCAGCAGGAGTGATGGCTGCCCTGTTTGTTTCCCTGGGAATGTTCATCAATATCGTCCCCCAGGTTATCTCTTCGGCAGCACTGCTGAGGTCTATGTTCCCTTTAAACGGTGCCCTGGCCGGCCTAATCTCTGTGGCACTGATGGCATTTTACGTGATTTTCGGCGGCCTTTGGGGGACCGGGTTGATGGGTGTCAGCAAGGTGCTGCTCACCGGGATCAGCCTGATGGTGGTCGGCGGGCTTTCTTTGCATTACCTGGGCGGTTTTTCTGGCCTGGTGGAAACCTTCCCCCGCTATCCCTGGTTCAGCCTGTTCGGCCGGGGCATAAATACAGATCTGGCCGCCGCTTTTTCCCTGCTGGTGGGAGTCCTCTCCAGTCAGATTTACTTCCAGGCCGTTTTTTCCAGCCGCAGCATCAGGGCCGCCCGAGGCGGAGCCCTGATCAGCGCATTTCTCTGCCCGGCTATTGGCTTTGGCGGCATCCTGGTGGGAATGTATATGCGCACCGCTTCGCCGGAGATTATTCCTTCCACAGCCCTGCCCCTGTTCATCATCCAACACCTGCCGGCCTGGTTCGCAGGAATGGTCCTGGCAACACTGCTGCTGGCTGCTGTTGGAACCGGTGCCGGCCTGACCCTGGGCGTAAGCACCATGCTCAGCCGGGACATTTACCAGCGCATAAACCCCGAAGCCAGCGACCAGCGCGTTTTGTTTATGTTCCGCTTTTTTATTGTCCTGATCATGGTCCTGGCCCTGGTTACCATCTATTTTTCTGGAACTGATGTGATCATCCTGCAGTGGAGCTATCTCTCCCAGGGATTAAGAGGTGCCACCATCTGCTTCCCCTTGTTATCAGTCATCTTCATCAAAAACAGAATTTCCCCTGCAGCCGGGCGGCGGGCCATACTGTGGGGTCCATTGAGCGTTATTATCGGCACCCTGGCTGCAATCCCGTTAAACCCCCTTTATATCGGCCTTGCCATCAGCCTGGCTATTCTGCTGACAGATCTTTTCTCCCGTAAAGACAAAAACCTCACCCCAGGTTCTCTTCCGCCCTCGCAATAAGCCGGAGACAGAAACACCAGGGCTTTTCTCTTTAAGCTCTTTCTTTTTAATTCTTGCGCCAAACGGTAAAATTTTTATTGCTCAGCACAGTCACACTGAAAAACTTTATGGTCCTGGCTCGTCCAGGCTGGGGGAAGATAACCGTAAAGAAGAAGAGAACGTGAACACCCTGTCTTCTCCAGGAATACACTCACCCTGACAATTGTTCTTTTGTCCCGGATCTGATACAATTGGATAAGCATGAATTTTGGCACAATATAAAGACGACCCAGGAGATTTTTCTAAAATCATTTTGATCTTCATCTTCATCTTCCGGGAGGGAAAAATTACATGGAAATCAATATTGTCATTGGAGGAGCGGCTGGACAAGGGTTGGAAACCATTGCCTTTCTCCTCAGCAAATCCCTGGCCCGCCAAGGTTACGGTGTCCGTAATTCCCGGGATTACATGTCCAGGGTACGGGGCGGGCACAACTTTTCCCGGCTGCGTATCGCCACTGAATCGCCGCTGGCAGCTTCAGAAAACATCGATATCCTGGTAGCCCTAAACGAAGAAACCTATCAGCTGCATCGCCGTTCCCTGGAGGAGAATGGTCGGGTTGTATTCGACCCCGATTCCTTTTCCCTGCCGGAGGACATTTCGTACGGTGTGCCTGTACCACTGGTATCCCTGGCCCGGGAAGCTGGGGGGGCGATTATGTCCAACACGGTAGCCACGGGGGCGGTACTGGTTCTTTTAGGAATGGATACTTCAGTTGTTGAAACGTTGTTAGAGGAAGAATTTGCAGCCAAGAAAGGGATGGCAGAAAAAAACATAGCTGCATTGCAAGCCGGTCACCAGGCTGCCGCTCAAACCTGCCAGGCCTGTTTTCAGCTGCCCGATCCCAAAAGGGGAGAAAACCTTATTTTCCTGGAAGGGAACGAAGCCCTGGGCATGTCGGCCCTGGCCAGCGGCTGCCGTTTTTTATCGGCCTATCCCATGACACCGGCTACGGGGATCATGAGCTACCTGGCCGGCAAGCAGCAGGAGTATGATCTGGTCGTTGAGCAGGCAGAAGATGAAATTGCTGCCATCAATATGGCCCTGGGCGCCTCTTACACCGGTGTTCGCTCCATGACCAGCACCTCTGGTGGAGGCTTTGCCTTAATGGCCGAAGGCCTTTCCCTGGCAGGGATGACAGAGACTCCGCTGGTTGTGGTTCTGGCTATGCGCCCGGGGCCGGCTACCGGACTGCCTACCCGCACGGAACAGGGAGACCTGGACTTTGCCCTGTTCGCCGGGCACGGCGAATTCCCCCGGGCTATTCTCAGCGCCACCTGCCTGGAAGACGCCTTTTACCGCTTGAACAAGGCTTTTGATTTGGCTGAAAAATACCAGGTTCCAGTCATTTTTCTTTCGGACCAGGATTTTGCCGATACGGCCCGTTCCATTCCACAATACGATTTTTCCCGGTTAACGTATAACCGTTACTTGCTGGAAACGTGGGATACCACCACGCCTTACCGCCGTTACCAGCTTACGGAAAGCGGGGTTTCGCCCCGGGCACTCCCCGGGCAGTTCCCGGGCCAGGTAGTCCTGGCAGACAGCGACGAACACGATGAAGACGGGCATATTATCGAGGATGCTTCCATGCGAAAAATAATGGTGGAAAAACGGCTGGCCCGGCTGGAAGCGCTGGCTTCCGAAATGGATGAGCCGGAACAGTACGGAGCCCGGGATCCGGATCTTCTCCTGGTGGGGTGGGGTTCCACATACGGTGCCCTGCGGGAAGCCGTGGATATTCTGACCCTGAAAGGAAATAATATCGCCATGCTTCATTTTAGTGACCTTTGGCCGCTGCCAACCAAAACGCTAACGGCTCTGGCACCCCGGGTGCACAAAAGTTTTTGTGTGGAAAACAATGCCACAGGCCAGCTGGCCAGGCTGATCAGGCGGCAGACCGGGCTGGAACTGGACCATCAGATTTTAAAATACGACGGGCGCCCCTTCCTGCCCGCCGACATAGTACGGGAGGTAAAAATCCATGGCTAATACGCCTTGTTACGCTGCCGATTATTCCGGCCAGGAACCCTCGTGGTGCCCGGGCTGCGGCAACTTTTCCATTTTAGAAGCGTTGAAGAATGCCCTGGCCGAACTGGACCTGCCGCCAGACCAGGTTCTGATCTGCTCCGGTATCGGACAGGCTGCCAAAATCCCTCACTACATCCGGACCAACGGCTTCAATGGGCTGCACGGTCGTGCCTTGCCGCCGGCTGTGGGAGCTAGAGTGGCCAACCCCTCATTAAAAGTAATCGTCGAATCAGGAGACGGAGACTCCTACGGCGAAGGAGGCAACCACTTCATCCATACCATTCGCCGCAACCCGGACATCGCTCATTTTGTACACAACAATCAAATTTACGGGCTAACCAAAGGTCAGGCCAGCCCCACCAGCGAAACAGGCATGAAAACCGGTGTGCAGACCGCCGGAGTGATTCAGCCACCCTTTAAGCCCCTCTCTGTTGCCCTGACCATGGGGGCTGGTTTCGTGGCCCGCTGTTTCAGCGGGGAAACGGAGCACCTGAAAGAAGTGATGAAAGAAGCGCTTCAATTTCCCGGCTACGCCCTGGTAGATATCCTGCAGCCCTGTGTCTCTTTCAATAAATTGAATACCTTTGCCTGGTACAAAAAACGCGTTACAACTTTGTCGGATCATGATCCGACCGATCGGCATGAAGCCGTCAAGCTGGCCCGCCAGTGGGGAGACGAAATTCCTATTGGGATTTTCTACCGGGAAAGCGAACCCAGTCCCACTTTTGAAGCGCAATTTCCAGCCCTGGAGGGGAAGCCGCTGGCTTTCCGTCCTTTCAGCCCGGGCTCTGTGCAAAGAGCCCAGGACGAATTCAGGTAAATCATTAAGTGTGCCTTATCGGAGCTGGTTGGAGCTACAATAATCCAGGAACTTAACCAGATTTGAGGTGATACATGATGCCCAAGATCCTAAGAACTGTAGCCATGGAACGCTGTATCGGCTGCTATTCCTGCATGCTGGGCTGTGCCCGGCTGGTACATGATTCCCTTTCCATGATCCGTTCCGGCATTCAGATCCGCTCCCTGGGCGGCCTCACTGCCGGATTTGAAGCCCGCTTCTGCCTGGCCTGCAAACCTGCTCCCTGCGCTGAAGCCTGCCCTACAGGAGCCTTTACACAACGCCCCGGGGGCGGGATCCGTTACAAGGCAAAACACTGCCTGCGCTGCGGACGCTGTGCTGAAGCCTGTCCTGTTGATGTCGTCCTCATGGATGATGAGTCGGGGCAGCCCGTGGTCTGCCTGCACTGCGGGCGCTGCGTAAACTTCTGTCCCCATGGCTGTATCGCCATGCTCGACTCCCACCACAACGAGTAAACCAATACCTTAAGGAGGGTTTTTACGTGCTCATCCACGGATCCGCTCGGATAATGGAAATAGATTTAGAAACCCAAAAATGCTCAGTTACCGAAAGGGAAGACCTGGTGGAAAAGCTGGGTGGAAGCGGCCTGGCGACAGCCCTTTACCGGGAACATGGTCTGCCCGGCGAAGACGCCCTTCATCCCGGGCAACCCCTTATTCTGGCCATTGGACCGTTAACCGGCCTTTTCCCCCTGATGAGCAAGGTCGTGCTGGGGTTTAAATCCCCTTACAGCGGTCACTATGCCGAAACCCATGCCGGAGGGCGCCTGGCCCTGGCCCTGCGCTATGCCAACCTGGACGCAGTGGTAATCAAGGGCAAGGCGGTTAACCCGGTTTACCTGATGCTGGGCGACCGGGAGTTCGCCTGCAAGGATGCCCGTCACCTGTGGGGCATGGATACCACCATGACGGCCCGGACAATCCGGAACAGCGAACCGGCCGGAAGAGGACGACGCAGCATTATCCGGATCGGACCGGCGGGCGAAAACCTGGTGAATTATGCCTGTATCAACGTGGATACCTTTCGCCATTTCGGCAGGTTGGGGGCAGGAGCTGTCATGGGGGGCAAGCACCTTAAAGCGCTGATGGTCATCGGCGACGGCTCCTTTGCGCTGCCAGGCTCTGACTACAAAACGCTTTACGAGGATATTTATCGCCAGGTCACTGGTTCAACCGCGATGAAAAAGTACCACGACCTGGGAACATCGGTCAATGTGCTCAACCTGCAGGGGCTTCAGTCGCTACCCACCAGGAACCTGCAGTCGACCGCTTTTGAAGAGTCAGAACGTATTAGCGGGGAATATTTTGCCGAAAAGCTGCTGCTGCGACAGATCGCCTGCAGCGGTTGCCCGGTGGGCTGTATCCACATCGGGCTGCTGCGGGAAAAATTCGGTGAAGAGCATGAATACTCCTACAAACAGGTCAGTTACGACCATGAGCCCATTTTTGCGGCAGGAAGCATGCTGGGGATTGCCCCGGGGGAAGATGTAATGGTGCTGCTGGAACAGGCGGAAAAATGCGGGGTGGATATTATCAGCTCCGGTGTAGCCCTGGCCTGGGCTACGGAGGCTTACCAAAAAGGATTGATTGGAACAGAGGAAACCCTGATCCCATTGGATTTCGGCAATACAGAAGCTTATCGGCAGGCCATTGTGCACCTGTCCAGCCGCAGCAATGATTTCTACCACCTGCTGGGCCAGGGAACCATGCCTGCCGCCCGGCACTACGGCGGGGAAGATTTTGCCTGCGTCCTGGGCCAGGAAATGGCCGGCTATGCCACTGGGCCGATATTCTTTGTTTCCCAGGCCCTGGGATTCCGGGTTTCCCACCTGGACACCGCTGGATATCAGCTGGATCAGGAAAAAGAAATCCCCCCGGTAGAACAGGCCATCAAGGAGCTTATTGAAGAAGAAAAACAGCGCTTTTTGCTGACTTCCATGGTAGCCTGCCTTTTCTCCCGCAAAATCTACAGCAATGAAGTTGTCGCCAAAGCCCTGGAGTCCACGGGACTCTCCCGGTTGGCCGGCGACCTGGATTCCCGGTTAACCACACTAACCCGGGAGCGCTGGCAGTTAAAAAAAGAAACCGGGTTTCAACCTTCGCAAGTTACCCTGCCGCGCCGCTTTTACCAGGTAGAAACCATCCGCGGTCCCATTCCCGGCGATTACATGGACCGCTTACTGCGGGAGTACGCTGCCATCATCGAGCAAATGTAAGAAGCAAGGAAGCAAGAAAACCGTCCCGACGGCTCCTTGAGGAAGCGGGGGACGGTTCTCTTTCAGATGCCAATGATTTTCTGCCCGGAAGCCGGGTCAAACTCTCTTAGCGCATCAATTCCGCTTAGTTCCAGGATAACGACCTCCACGGTAATGTAAACCTCAACCTGGTCACGCAGGCAGCAGATCACAGCATCCTGCTCCCGCCCCAATCCGCCGTGGAGATGAAGTGCCGGCTCATCTTGATCATAAAGCAGCGTGCCCAGCCCCAGCACTTCCCTGCCGTCGTCAAACTGGAACCAGTTGGGCACAGGAGGCAATACCGGTTCTTTCGGGCCTGTGACCACCGACCCACCTTTTAATGCACCCAGGAGGAAAAAAACAGCCACCCTGATATTCTCTTTCTTTGATATTTTTTTCATTTCCTCTAAAGGATCCTCCCCATGTTCGGCCCGGGCCAAAAATACCCTGCCCATGGTTCCCTGCTGATATTTCATCATTTTCCCTCCAGTCTCGTGGCATACTTCAGCTAACATAGTCTATGGTTCAACACTACAAAGCTGTCATTGGCTGATGATCTTTCTTAGCCTCATTAACAGGCGCGATTTCTCAAGATTGCAAAAACGCTTTTCATCGCACTAATGGGGTTCTTAGGGAAACATCAGTCTATCTTTTAATTCTACTAATTCCAGCAGCTCCCTTTATTTGCATCATTTGAAATGGGGGATTTAGAAAATAGCCGGAAGACAAGCTTGCTTTTTCTTTTTAACCTGATGTGTTATACTAACCTTCACAGGCCAGGCAGGCCTCGGGCAGGGCGGGGGATGAATATGTTTTTCTAACCCGCATCCCGCCCAGAAGAAGGTCCGCTTTTCCTGTGTCGGTGACTTTCTCAAAAGTCTAAAAGCGCCAGGCGAAAAGAAAGGCACAAAGGAGGTCCTGTTTATGTCAGCAACAGTTAGGCGCATTTTGCTGGCTGTAATTCTGGTAACTGCCGCCGCCATCCTTTTCCGTCCCTACCTTCCATTTCAAGGCGATGAGGCAGATCCGGGCATCACTTCTGAACCCCAGGCAGCGCTGGAACAAGCCTTGGCTGAAGGATATCCTGTTTTCCTGGAAATGTACTCCCCGGGCTGACCGGCCTGCGTGGAAATGGAGCCCGTGATCCAGGCTCTTCAAGAAGAATACAGCACCGAAGATATTGTCTTTATTACCGCAAATGTGGACGAAGAGGGCAGCTCAGCCCTGGCCGGGGACTACAACGTCCGTTTCTTGCCGACCTTCATTTATATCGACCGTTCCGGGGAAGTCGTCGGACAAGATGTTGGGGTCCAATCCCGCAGCCACCTGGAAGAACAAATTGAGCAATTGCTGTAGGTTCCAGGTTTTGCCCCAACCTGGACGAACCAGAACCATATTTTTATTCAGTGCCATTGCGCTGCGCGATAAAATTTTTGCCGAAAATAAACAGGCCTCAAAAAGGCCTGTTTATTCGTAATTGCGCATTCTATTTTACACCCACACTCCGCGAAGCAGGAAAGCGGTTTTGGCACTTTCCCTTTGGTCCTTCGCTTTGTTCAGGAAGCGCCAAAACTTTCCCCGCAGCGCAGCTTCGCTTGCAAATTGCTCCGAGCAATTTCACTTATTTCTGCAGCAGCAATCCTGTTAACTTAACCATTCGTTATTGTTAACCAGAACAACCTCGAAAAATCGCCATTACTCGGCTTTCCAGTGCCCGTGCAGGTTGCAGTATTCCCGGGCAATCACTTTATCTGCATCAATTTCAAAGGTCGCTTCCGGAACATCGCCAGGCTTGAGCCACTGGCGGTAAAGCTTTTCACCAGCGATAATTTCGATCCACTCAATATAATGTTTTTCTTCCATGGGGTGAGGGACACTTCCAACCTTGACCTTGAAGCCTGAATCCGTTTTTTCAATTACCGGAACGTGTTTTTCTTGAGCTGCATCGACCGTGTTTTCCGTCATCAAATTCATGGGCTGCCCACAGCAAACCAGTTCACCTTTGCCTCCGTGAAGCATCTCCACAATATTGCCACAAACCTCGCATTTATAAACCTGCATTCTTTCCGTCATAATTCTGCCTCCTTTTTCTAACATCTTTAGTCTTTAAGCTCCTAAATAATACTTCCTTTCCATAAATATATTCTACAAGAAAGATGGTTTTCCTGCCTTGGAAAAAAGAATTTTCTCAATTTAGCCCAATAAATTTTTAGACCTCTTTGCTCTTCTCAACTTCACCGCCACCCCAGCGCCAGACCAGATAAAATCCGACGGCGAAAAGCAAAACCGTGGAAATGTCCCAGTCTGCAGGCCACAGCACCCGGGCCGACCCCGCAATTAAACCGGCAAAGAAATAAGACACCGGGGCACGATAACGGAAGTATATAATCTCCATCACCCGGGCCAGCAAAAAAATTCCAACCATGGCGCCTGCCCCGAACAAGGCCAGAGGGAACAGAGTAATGTCTTTAACATAAAAAAGAATATTGTCATAAATCCCCATGACGATCAGTATAGAGCTTCCCGGTACACCGGGGATAAACATGGCCGCACTGGAAATGGCACCGCCCAGGGCAAGGAGAACGGGGTTGACAACTTCTCCCGGTTCCAGGATTCCCACAGGTTCTCCGCTCATCAAGAACCCGGCGAGAAAACCCAGGAGCAGGATTCCTGTTCTTCCCACCGTCAGGGCCGGACGGTGCAGCAGGACAGCTTTAATGGAAGCCAGCAAAAAACCCATTAAAAAAGCAACGGTCAAGTCACGGTGCGAGGATAAAAATAAGGCAAAAGCCGTCCCACCCAGAAAAATACCCCCAACTGTGCCTATTAGCATAGGCCAGTACGGCTTTAACTTGAAGGCAGCAATATCCTGGACCAAATCTTCATAGATCCCCAGGATAATAAAAACCGTTCCTCCACTCATGCCGGGCAGCACTATGATTAAACCAAGAATGAAACCCTGCACCAGTTTTTTCAATGCTCTTTCCCCTTTTCCAGCACCGGTTAGGACTGTCACTTCCCATTAACCTTTTCTCATGATAACATTATTTTTAGAAAAATTACAGGAAAGAAACCATGAATTGGACAATAATAATAAATATGCGCAAAGGTAGGCAGGCGATAATGATGGCAACCAAAATCTGGGTGGTGCTGATTCTTTTAGTGGTTATCCTGTTGGTATTCCTGGCCATTGGGACTTTCAGCCGTCCAGTCTACCAGGAGGAAGTCCACAAATACTTCGACCGGCCTTTTTTAAATAAAGCCGCAGACTACCAGTATCAAGGTTTAATTGTTTCTGTTGGCCAAAAACTGATAACCTGGGCTTTGCTGGCGGGCGGCACTATTTGGGCCTGGAAATACTTTGCCTCTTTCCCTCGCCTGCCCCTGCTTGTAGCAGCCGGTTACCTGGTTGTGTTTTTCCTGGTTATTTACCTGGCCAGCCTACCCCTGGATTTCTACCGGGGCTTTATCCTGGAACACCGTTTCGGGTTGTCCAATCTGTCCTGGTCCGGCTGGCTGATGGAATTTTTAAAGAGCCGGGGTATTTCCCTGGTTTTTACGGTTTTTGCTTTGGCCGGTCTTTATTATCTCATGGGGCGCTTTATGGAACACTGGTGGTGGATTGCAACCCTGGGCTTTGCCTGCCTTGTCCTGGTGGGAAGCTACTTGTTCCCCATATTGATCGACCCGCTTTTTTACCGTTTTCAGCCCCTGGAAGATCCTGAAATGTATCGTTCCGTCATTTCCATGGCTGATCAGACCGGGCTGGAGGTGGAAGAAGTACTGGTCGCCGATGCCAGCCGGAAAACCCAGAAGGTAAATGCCTATTTTACCGGCCTGGGCAAGACAAAACGTATCGTTCTGTATGACACGCTGCTAACCCGGCTATCAAAAAAAGAAGCCCTGGCCGTAATCGCCCACGAAATGGCCCACTGGCGCTTTAACCACATTTTAAAGGGCATCGCCTTTTCTACAGCCGGCGCCCTGGTGGCTTTTTACCTGCTGAACATGATCCTGCGGGAAACCGTCCTGTGGGGAGATTTCCGGGCAATTTTCCTTGCCCTTTTGTTCTTTTCACTTTTTTCTTTCGTCACCCTTCCCCTGCAAAATACCGTCTCCCGGCATTTCGAGGTCCAGGCAGACCGGGAAGCCATCCGGCTCACGGGGCAGCCCGAAACCCACATCCAGCTGAAAAGCAACATGGCCCGGGTCAACCTGGCTGATGTCCAGCCCCACCCTTTTGTCCGGACCATCCTTTATACCCATCCCACCGTGATGGAAAGAATCCAGCTGGCCCAGGAAGAAGCAGAAAAATAACCTAAAGGGGTTCAATGTATTCCCTATGCCTGCAGAATCTAGAAAAAGCCAGGCTGCTCACCTACCCTCACTGGCGGCCGGAACCGGTAATGAGCAGTAAAAAGCCAGGTCCATTCCACTGCTTTCCTGCAAAAAGTGAAATGAGGACCTGGCTTTTCTTCATACTTTTTTACTTATCCTGAAAAGATTTCCGGATAAACAATCTGGGGAGCTTTTCTTGAATTAAAATGCCCTCAAGGCAGCATTATTCCTCGTCTGCATTTTCAACCAGTTTTACATCAAAAATTCCTGTAATAACTTCGCCACCATTTTCTTCATAGGATGCCTGTAAAGCAAAAGACCTTTCCCCGGCATCATCTGCCACAGTCAATGTTGCCTTGGCCGAATCATCGCCATCATAGTCCAGCGATACGCCGGGAATGCTTAGTTTTACATCGTTGTCGTCTTTATCCACCAGGGCCCAGGAAAACTCTTTTTCCTCCATTTCTTGATCTTTCTGGTCTTTTAAGACTGCATAATACTCTTTTTCCACGTCTTCATTGTCCTCTTCCGGGATGGTGATAGTATCTGCGCCGCTTACTTCCACACTATCGGGTTCCGGATAGTAAAGATACACTGTTAAACTGGCGGTGTCTATTGACAAATCTTCTGCCAGCTCACTATCCTCCAATTCGGCTACAAGGGTAAACTCGCCTGGCTCCCCGGGCAGTTCAACAGTTATATAATTATCATCAACATATTTGGTTATTTCATCAGTATTGAACCCCTGGACTTCTTCTACCGACCAATCGACGACCTTTTCTTCCATCACCTGGCCTTCATTGTCCAGCACCCGCGCTTCGTAGTCCAGGAAAACACTGTCTTGGCCATTTTCTCCGTTGTCATTATTCTGGCTATCATCAAGGGTGACGTACTCCTCTCCCAGGATCTTTATTTCCGCAATTTCTTGCTGGTAAACAGTCACTAAGATTTCTGTCCAAATATCACTGTCAGTCTCGGATTCTGCCAGGACGAAAAACTTGCCTTCTTCTTGTAACACCTCTACTGTCAACCTGTTCTGATCATCAACTGACTTCTTCTTTGCAAAATCAGAGTAATCTTCGGGGCAACTGACCACCCACTCCACTTTTTCATCTTCCATTATATGGCCTTGCTGATCTTTCACGTAAGCTTCATAAGTGACTTCAAAATTATCACCTTCATCGATTCCGGTTAAGGAGATATGTTTCTTCCCTTCGATTTTTACCTGGTCCACCTCTGCTGAATAGAGTTCCACTTTGATTGAATCGTCAAACACCTTGGTCTCTTCGTCAACTTCAACATCTGCAGTCGCTGTGATCTCAATGATTGTTCCCGGTTCAGCATCACTTCCAACAAGAAGTTTCAGCATGCCGTCATCTGTTTCAACCTCTACGCCCTCTACTCCTGTGCCATTTTCTATTTCATCTTCTTCAATTTTCCACTCCCACTCGGCAGCGACACGTTCAATTATCTCGTTATCTTCATCTACCGTCTTTGCTTCATATTCATAGGTCACATCATTTTCACCGGGTACAGCCACCTTGGTTTCGCCCAGGATCGAAATACCTGCCACAACGGGCTCTTCAGTTTCTTCTTTCTCCCGCATTTTGTTGATCGCTTCCTGGAAGTTGGGGTTATAGCGGATGCCGGGCGGCAGTTCGTCTACACTTCGGCCCTGCAGTCCCGGGGGAAGACCTCCTTTATCCACTAAACCGGGAGGTGTTCTTCCCTCTGCATCAGTTTCTTCATCCCCATCCCCGTTTTTTGCACCATTATCATCGTCCTCTTTGTTATCCTGCAAAACAGGCGGGGCGTCACTACTTAAGCCTGGAGGTCCGCCATGAGGGTGGCCATCACTGTCACCTGGAGGTCCAGCACCTCTTGCATGATCTTGGGGGCCTCCTGCATGATCTGGGGGACCGGCCACCGCCGCTCCAGGAAACACCAAACCCACTGTTAATAAAAACACCAAAACTCCAACTGCAAACCTCTTCATTTCGTCTCTCCCCTTTCTCCAGTGTTAGAGACCGAAGAAAATATAAAATGCTTTTCTTCGGCAGCCCGGCTGCCCTGGTCGTCGAAACTCAAGATTAACCTTAGGGTCCGTGGCTTTGCGTCCCTGCCTTTCGACAGGTTTGCCTTTTCAGGAAAGCATCTGAAAACTTATCCTGAGCTGTCAGCCTCTATTAGTTAATACGAAACAAAACGAAAATTTATGGGGGTCTTCCGGGAAAAATTTCGTTTTGAATCTCATTTTTGGATCATACTTTCCTTCATTCACCATAGCAACAAAGACAAAATCCTGCAACCGGCAAAAGCCCCATTTTGACTGGGACCCTGGTCCTAATAAAAAACCCGGTATTTGTTTAACCGGGGTTACTTTTCAAGCCGCTGGTGAACTTTGCTTCTGTATTCCTGCAGGGCAGCAGAGCGGGGGTTTCTTCGTTCCATGAGCATATTGAATCGCAACCTTTTCTCATTGAGCCTTTTCTGTAACACTTCCCGCTCAGCTTCATCATAGCAGCAGTTAACCAGGTCCTGCAACCTGATGATTTCTTTTTTCAGCTGAAGCTCTTCCGGTAAAACACCGGCATTTTTCAGCAGCAGGTATGAAGCCCGGAGTTCCGGGGGAACACGAGAAAGGTCTTCGAGCTGGAGTGGTTTTCCCTGCCCGGGCAGGTTGTCAAACTCCCCCGTTCGAATGGCTTCCTTGATTTTTTCCTCGGCAATCAGGGAGATAATATCCATCATGCTCACACTCCGACATAAGATAGTTTATCCCTGTTGCAGCTCAGTTCATAAACCGGTACACTTCCTGGGTTAATGTCATTTGTTCCTGCTCGTTGAGTGCAACCTCATTTTCAATTTTATCCAGCAATTCATTAATTTCTGTGTTCTGCTCTCTTAAGCGGGCCATCTTTTGGACCAGTTCATCATCACGGCTTTCCAGTAATTCCAGGTCGAACGGAAGAAAAAGCCGCTGGTTCAAGAAAAGCATGGTTGTTCGGATAGCCCCGGGGTCTTCCAGGGCTGAGAGATAAAAAGGGATTTCGGGCCAAAGACTGATCCCGTCTAACCCCCGGCGCCTTGCTACCCAGAGCAAATAGCTGCTAATGGCAGGCGGTCCTTCCCATTCCATATTTTCCACGTCATCATATTCTTGCAGTTCATCTCGCAAGCCCTCCCGGTTGTAGACGGTTAAAATCTTGCGTGACTGCATGTGCGTAATCATGGAAGGAACCGCATTGATGGTATAAACCTTGTTGATGTTACAAATCTCAGAAGCAAAATCCAGGACACTGGTTAAAAATTGATAGTGTTGCTGGGATGGTTCATCGCTTTTAAACAGCAGAATATTGTTCTCTTCACTGGCCCAGAAACGGGCTTCGGGCACCTGAACCAGGTTACTTCGAAAATCTGCCCCGTCAAAAGGGAAAAAGTCCAGTGGATCAATATCGGCTACCGGTTCACAGGCCAAACCTTCAATCAGGTCATCCATAATGGTCATACCAACTTTACCCAGGTCGGCACTCTGCCAGCCAACAACCAGGGAACCGCCTTGCAGCAATGGTTTCTTGTAAATATTAAACCGGTCTATCGTCATCGTCTCCGCCCCCATCCTGTTCATCTCCCAGGGATTTTAAGAAATCATCCAGATGCTCTTTCATCCAATCTGCTTCTTCCCGGCTGATAGGGCCGGGCTGGCTTAGGGATCTTCTCTGTTCATATAGTTCTTTAACGTCGGGGGGAAACTGCTGGTACAGTCCATTGATGATTTTGTCTACTTCTTCTGTCTGCCGGTCAAGAAAATCAAAGGAAACCTCTGTGCCCAGAATAACAGCAAAAGCTTCCATGACAGAACGGGCTGCCCTGGGATAAGGAAATGGCGTCCTGGAAAGCCAGTCAGGAATTTCACCCATAAGGCAGACTGCTTCTATTCCCCGTTTTTTTGCTGCAGCTAACAATAAGCCGTTCAGTCCGGTGATGACACCATCCCCGGCCCCTTCACCGATTTCACTCATTAAGACCAGGTTGGGGATCCTTTTCATTTCCGCCAACATGGATTCGGAACTGGCGACGGCTACCACCCTGGGCTTGGTCTCATGATGTACCGCCGACACACAAGCGCCGGAAGTATATACCCGGCGGCAGCCATGCTGCTCTGCCGTATCCAGGACCATGTCAGCCATTTTTAAGGCTACTTCACCGCTGGCATACAACCGTCCATCACCGTGGGGCTGCTCTTCACCGGTAAAAAAGATCAGGTCCTGCCCTCCCAGGTTTCGGTGATAAAAGGTGCTGGCGGGAAAAACAAGCTCTTCCAGCAGTCCATCTTTTACAACAACTTTTCGAGGTTCAAAAAAGTCCCACGGCTCGATTTCTCCAAAAGATTGGGCATCAAGCTGAGTTCTCAGTGTGCTCACAGCCAGTGTGCCAATATTTCCTATTCCTGGCCAACTGCAAATCAGTTGGGGACTTTCTAGTCGCAAGTTTTTGTGCAATATGACTCCCATTGGCCACGCTCCTTTCATCTTTATACTCTATTTTAAACGCGTTATCCGTATTCCGTCAAATTTCTTTTTCCACTGAGGAAAATAGGAACCATTAGTCATGGGAGTGCAAGGATTGGTAGTTGGTGAACAAAAATCATAAATACCATGGTTGTTTGACTTGAAACACAAAATACATAAACTGCTATCATCAATGATGATCTGCTAAAGTTTGTTACTGCCCCAGTTCCTGGTAGCAGTTAAAGCAAATCAAAACATAGTCCCCATCCTCTAATTCAATACCCATTTTATCCAGTATGGCCCTGGGCAGGGTCTCCCCCACGATCACCCGCTTCAAATAATCAGTGTCCCCACAGGCCAGGCAGGTTTGGTTAAGAGGAATATTCATTTTTGCCCTCCTTGTTGGATACTGGTTTTATATTCATGCACTTATTCTGTCATAATATATTCCATAAAACATCCAACTAATTGGAAACGCCTCCAGCAGTCCATAAACTACAAGCCTCATTGTTATAATCTCCAGTTACCCAAAAAATTCTACTCGAAGGATCCATTTCCCTGCCGAACAGGTAAGCCAGTTTATATAAACTGCTTGAGGCCGAAAGGTGTGTGGCCGCAAGTAAGAAAACTGGAAGGGAAACCGGTTCATTCCGGTTGTGCTCATTATTCTTTTTCAAATGGAATAAATATTAAGCAGAACCTGATCAAACACGCTGCCTACCGGGGAGAGAATTAAGCCATGGACGATGTGTTGCAGGCAACACTGGTTGGACTTTTTGCGGGTATTTTGGGGACTGGATCGGGAGGGGCTATTGCCCTGATGGTAAAAAACCCCAGGAATGAACTGTTGAGTTTTATCCTGGGGTTTTCTGGTGGCATCATGCTGGCCATTGTCCTTACAGATTTGGTTCCCGAGGCTGTTCTTTTGGGGACATTTAAAACAGCAATCCTGGGTATGCTACTGGGAATTGTTTTTATCCTTTTCCTTGACTTTAACTTGCCTGTTTTAAAAGCAAGGGAGAATACCCGGGGAACTACCCGGTTTATTCGAACTGGAGCCATGCTGGGACTGAGCATTGCCATGCATAACCTTCCTGAAGGCATTGCCATGGGCGCAGGATACATTCGCTCACCTTCCCTGGGCCTGAGCCTGGCCCTTACCTTCGCTGTGCACAACATCCCTGAAGGAGTTGCCATGGCTGGACCTCTCCATGCTGCAAAGATCCCTGCCTGGCGCATCTTTTTCTTTGCCAGTCTCGTCGGCGTACCCGAAGGAATAGGGGCTTTTATCGGGGCCTCTCTCGGCAGCATTTCTCCCCTGGTATTATCTATGGCCCTTTCTTTCGCCGGAGGCGCCATGCTGTATATTATCTTCAGCGAATTAATCCCCGGAGCCCAAGAACTTTCCAGGGGACTGGAAGGGACCATCGGGACTGTTTTCGGTATCTTATCCGGATTGATCTTTTTAGCCCTGGTTTAAGGGGCAGGTCCTTTTTTTCACCATCTTTGCCGCAAACTGAAACAGAGTGTCATGGGAGCATTTTTTGCAGACTTTCGTTCCAGGGAGATGCCTGCTCAAAAGCGGCAGAAGCCTGGAGAACCGTATGTTCATCAAAGCGGCGGCCTACCATTTGCAGTCCTACAGGAAGACCAGCCTTGTCAAAACCACAGGGCATAGATGCTGCGGGCTGGCCTGTAAAATTAAAGGGGTCTGTAAAGCCCAGGCAGGACAGGCTTCTCACTTTTTGACCATCGATTTGCTTGGGGCCGATATCACCGCCGGAGGTAAAAGGAAATGCTGTTACCGGGGCTGTAGGTGTCAACAACAGATCGAATGTTGCAAATACACCTCTTAAAGCAGTCCATAATTCTTCTTTTTGGAAGTCCATCCGGGCCATATCCCGGGCGGAATAACCATCGGCCTGTTCAAATATCCCTTTAAACCGGGGGTAACACTGTTGTTTCCATTCTTCCAGTCGGTTTTCGTTGGCTGTTACGGCATCGACTATGGTAATCGCCTGCAAGATATCTGTCATATCCGGAAGAGACAGGACTATTTCCTCTACATCGCAACCCATTGTTTCAAAAACCCGGGCTGCCCCCTGCACCACTTCGCGAACCTGTGGGTCAACACGAATATAGCCCAGGTCGGTGCAGATAGCTATTTTAAGTCCTTTTAGTTCTTTTTTTGTGGAATTGAGGTAGTCAGTCCGGGAGGCTGGCAGTGAAAACCGGTCCCTTTCATCGGGCCCGGCCATTATTTCCAGCATCAGTGCACTATCGGCCACATTCCGGGTAATGGGCCCTTCATGGACCAGGTTTTCCCACCCGGGCATTTTGGGATAACAGGGGACCCGCCCGAAAGAGGGCTTGAACCCAAAAACTCCACAAAAACTGGCTGGCACACGGATAGAACCACCGGCGTCGTTACCCGTGGAAAGAGGCACCATGCCAGCTGCAACGGCTGCAGCGGAACCGCCGCTGGAACCGCCACTGGTCCTCTTAAGGTCCCAGGGGTTCTGGGTGGAACCAAACAGGATATTGTCCGTTACCGGCAGCAGTCCAAATTCAGACAAATTCGTTTTCCCCATGATGATGGCGCCAGCCGCTTTTAACCGCTCTACCAGGACGGCATCCTCTTCAGGCACAAATTGTTCATAGAGCTTTGACCCCATAGTCGTGCGTATACCCCTGGTATAAACGTTATCTTTTACCAGAAGCGGCACTCCATGTAATGGGCCTGCAGGGGCACCTTTCATTATTATTTCTTCAGCCAAAGCTGCCTCTTTTTTCAGGGCTGCGTCATCTTTCAGGGTCACAATGGCATTAATAGCAGGGTTTTTCGAGGCAACCCTGTCCAGGCATTGGGAGATTATTTCAACGGGAGACACCTGGCGATCTTTGATCAGGCGCGCCATTTCAACCGCATCCAGCCAGTATAGTTCTTTCAATCGTTTCACCCCTTAGTTGACCTGTTTTAGTTTGCCAAAAGAGTCTTGTCCCTATCAACAAAG
Organism: uncultured Desulfovibrionaceae bacterium; assembly: GCA_964581355.1. Taxonomy (GTDB): domain Bacteria; phylum Bacillota; class Dethiobacteria; order DTU022; family UBA8154; genus CAZOOA01. Next base: position 18,679 of record CAZOOA010000023.1, read on the forward strand.
AAAAAGGATTTTCCGTTGGTTCCGGGGAATAAGTTCACAATGCTGCAAAATGAATAATTAACTCATTGAAAAAGGCTGGAAATATAATTGTCCAAGCTAAGGATTAGCTGCTACCTGCTATTTATCTTGATCAAGCTTGTAAGAATGCTGCCCGTTGTGCCGGAGAACGAACCTGTAAGCTTTGCTATTTTTACCGGGGTTATTGGCTTATGCCTTTTCTTTTCCCTGGCAGACTCAGGAAAAAACACCCGCTTACTGGCCCTGCTGTTGTGGGCTGCCGGCTCCGTGCTGCTTGTTCTTTCAGGCAGCTCTATCCTGCATTGGGCGCTGGGCCTGCATAAGATGACCGACGTGCTGGTCCTGCTCATTCTCATCCGTCTTTTGGGATTCCCCCTGGAAACAGGAAGCCTGCACGACTTTGTCGGGCAAATAGTCCTGCAGATCAAAAAGGAAAACACAAATTACCTGGTGATCCTGGCCCTAACCATTGTTTTTGCCAGCCTGGTCAATTTTGCTATCGTCCCCCTGATTTATTTCCTGGTCGTGGATCCCATCCGCAGCCTCTACGCTAACTGGGAACGCTTCCTCGCAACCTGCTTAAAGCGGGGGTTGAGCCTGGCCCTTTTTTGGTCCCCTTTCGGGATTATCATGGCGATTACTCTGGAATATACCGGTTCTTTGTGGATTGATGTTTTTCCCCTGGGCCTATCTCTGTCGTTGGGAGGGGTCTTCCTGGCCGCTATGCTTCATCAGCTCGTGGAGTCAGGTTCCCGTTCAAGTCTTCCCCCATATCCCAAGACCAACTCCCATGACTCTACTTTAAAAATTGCCGGACTGACCCCTTACCTGGTCTACCTGCTCCTTTTGCTGGGTTCTGTGTTCGTGCTGAACAGCTATTTTCACCTCAGCACGATTCGCTCCATCATTCTTACAGCACTGATCTTTCCCCCCCTCTGGAGCCTTTTGTTCAAGTGGGGGAAACCGTTTAAAAACAGGCTCGTGGAATACGGGAAAAAGGATATACCGGCGATGTACAACAGTTTCGCCATTTTTATCAGTGCCGGCATCCTGGTGAGCGGCCTGGAGCAGATCCGGTTTTTGGAACTCGCTGCCCCGCTGGTGCTCTCTATCAAGTCTTACTCCCTGCTGCTGCTGCTTTTAACCATCCCCCTATTGATTATGCTCATTTCCATGACCGGGATGCACCCTATTGTCTCCGTTGTTATTTTCCTGGAAAACATCCAGCCAGAACTGATCGGGGTAGATACAGAACTGTTCGCTTTTCTGGTGGTCGCGGGAGGAAGCCTGGGCGTGCTGATTTCCCCTTTTGCCGGGACCAGCCTGCTGCTGGCTGAATTTTTGAAAAGAAGCCCCGTCCAGGTGGCAACCCGCTGGAACCTGCTCTATACTGCACTGGTCTTTCTGTTAATTACTGTGATTACCCTGGTATATCTTTAACCAACTTCCACAACCACTTGCAGGTTTTGGACGGAAGATGAAAATGGTTTTTCTGCCCGCTTTTCCCTTCCTGTTCATTGGCGGTATCGCCCAGCAATAAACAGAGAAAAAAAGATCAGGCCGGTGGCCAGGGTAATCCCCACCATGTCAATCGCCACGTCTACAAAACTGCCCGTTCTACCCGGGACAAAGCTTTGGTGAAATTCGTCCAGAACGGCAACGATTGTCGCTGCAGCAAAAGATACTGCTCCAGCCAGCCAAAGGTTTTGGAAATAATAGCGTAAAAGCAGAAAAAAGGCCACGGTGATGAAAAAAAATAAAATTACATGCGCTGTTTTACGCAGCAAAAATTCAATAATCACCGGATTTTCCCGGGCATACGCCAGGAAGTCTTGTGTAAAGGTCCTGGCCGGAGACAGCTCTGCAGGAAGACGGTTAGCGATACCGACTGCCAACCGGGTTAGACTGAGGTCCAGGTTGTTTAAAAGTGTATTGACCTGGGAGAAGACGGGGAGAACCCGCAGCCCGGGAATAGAGGACAAGTAGTAGGTAACAAGAAGAAGTAAAAATAAAGGCAACCAGGTTTTTTTTTGCATCCTTGGATCATGCCTCCGGAATTCACAACGTTAAACGTCGCAAGCAGCGTAGTTTGCCCCGCTCCGCTAAAAAAAATTATTGATAAGTATCTTCAACGGTCTTTAATGGGCTTTAATGGGCTTTAATGGGCTTTAATGGGCTTTAATGGGCAATGCAAAATCAAAATCCTTGCACTTTTTCAGCAAAATCTTCCAGTGTCTCGTCGTGATCAATGGAAACACGGCTTAACTGGAAAAAATCATTTTCCAGGGAATTGTCCCTGCTGGAAATGGTCACTGCGCCCAGGTAACCGCTTTCCTGGACCAGGTTGATGATCTCCTGGTTGTAGGCGCCATAAGGGTAGGAAAAAAACTGGACATCGGTTTCAATGATCTCTTCCAGCTCGGCTTTGGATTTTTGGATCTCTTTTTCGGCCTCTTCCAGGCTGATTTCCAGGAGATTGGCATGGGTAATGCTGTGAGAACCCACCTCGATACCTTGTTTGCTGAGCTGCTGCAGCATTTCTTCGGACAGGTAGCGCTCTCCATCCAGGTTCCCGGAACAGACAAAAACACTTCCAACCATGTCATAGCGCATCAATTCAGGTAAAGCATTGTGATAGGCACAGGAATAGCCGTCATCAAGGGTTATGATCACGGGGTTTTCCAGGATCGGCTCTCCCTGAACCCGATGAGCATATAGTTCCTGCATGGTGACAGGATTGTACCCTGTTTCCCGGAGCCAGCGCAGTTGTTTTTTAAAGGCATCCGGATGGACCAGGTATTTTTTGTAGTGACCTATACCACTGTAGTTGGCCGGGTCATCGATCATGTGATACATCAGAATGGGCACCTGTTCTACTGTATCCCGGGTGTAACGGTAGGGATCGAATAGTTCTCCCTCAAGCAAGTGGCTTGCAGTTTCCTTCAATGAACCGCCATCCTTGTTCAAGACAAGTTTGTATTGATCTTCATCCAGTTCTTTTGATTCCCCGGTTAAAGAAGTGACCTGCTCCACAAAGTCTTTGCTAACATAAATGGTGCTGTTTATTTTATTTGGCAAAACCGTAAAAGAGGTAACTTTGTTGTCATACAGATAATTATCCCTGCCGTACTTAAAAACCAGGGATTGATCATTTTTCTCCAAGTTGATATTCCCGTCATGCCAGCGGACTGTATAACCCAGCTCCTCGAAGGTATCACGCAGGGGAAGCATCAAGACATTGTTCCTGTTGAGGTAAGCTTCACCCGCCTGAACAACAGAGGGGACAAAGAATATCAGCAGCAGTACGACCAGCAGTTGCAAGTATTTCATTTTTCCCTCCAAAATATGGACCGCGTTATTTTCAGCTTTTAATCCCGGACTTGGCTTCGGTTGCCCTCGCAGCAAAATGCTGGACAACAAAACACTGGGCAAAGTCTTTGTTTCATTTATTCTTTTTCCCTGATTGACACATTGATTTCGAATTCACCTATGTCTGTTTTTAGTGGAATCCGGAGCGCTTTTTCTGTAGCCATGGATATGGATTTGTTCTCCCCCACGATTACTTGGGGAGGAACAATATCGCAGGACACATTTTCATTAGCCAGGTATGTAACTGCATTGCCACTGATAATGTTTGCCACTTCCCCCAGGGCGGAGGTAACAAAACTGTCCAGTTTCTCCATTTCCATTCCGGACATTATTCGAACCATTTCCAGGGTCATATCCCTGGAAAAACTGTACAGAATTGTGCCATAGAGCTGGCCTGTCATGCCAATTATGACATTAGCCTCGTTACCCGCAATCATATCCTCCACAATATCAAGGTCCCCTCGCTCTGTTTCCAGGTCCAGCATGGTCTTAAATACATCTTCCGTCGCCTTGTAGAACGGGTTAATATATTCAGCTTTCATTTCCGGTCTCCTCCAGACTTTCCACGTATTCACCGATCTTCTGGTCTGTTGCCGCCACGTGGTTGATCAGCCAGGCCATCAGCTTGCCCGCAAATTCCTGGACCAGCTCCTCACTGTAGCCTTCCTCTTCAAAGCGCGCTGCATACTGCCCAACTTCTTCTTTGAAACGTTCATGAATCTGCTTGTGTTCTTCATGCTCGGGGAAATTCACTTTTCTTTGGAGGGCTTCTTCGGCATTAAAATGAGTCACAACGTATTCTTTCATAAATTCCAGGGTCTCCTTGACTTTATCCAGTCGCGTTTCCCATTCGCCTTGACCCTGGACCGTTTTGATAAAATCAGTAACCCGCCGGAAAAGCTCTTCATGCTGTTCATCAATAATTTGTACCCCGATTTTATACTTTTCTTTCCACATTCTTTTAGACGCCTCCTCTGAAACTGGGTTATCCTGCCCGATCAACCTCTCCTGGCATAAAAACCTGTCTTGCCTCCTGCCATCCCCGGAAAATCATTTTTAATATATTTCTATGAAAACCAGGTCTTTCCTTCTAAGAATAAGCAAATAAAAAATGTTACTGCTCAGCCTGCTAGCTTATTGCGCATACATGGGAAAGCAAGGGATAGTTCTGTCGCTTTCCCATTCGGTCCTCCGCCTCGCAGTGGAAGCGCCATAACCGCCCTTTTGCTCCCCTTAACAAGAGAACCGGGCAGTCACAAAAAATATTACTCCTCCTGTTCATTGTCGTCTTCGTCATTATTATTGTCGTCTTCTTCAAAACCATTAAGCCCGTTATCCTGGCTGTCAATGTCATCTACACCGTCTTCTCCGTTCTCTTCCCCGTTCTCTTCTTCACCAAAACCGGGCGGGAGGTCATCTTCGCCGGGTAAAGTGACACTCTCTTGAATTTCCTTCAAGACATCCCCATCGAGACCCAGGATTTCCACCTTGTAAACATATTCTTCCCCGGGCTCCACACCCTGGTCATTTTTCTGTTCTGTATCAGGGGAAAATGTGCCCAGGACCCGATGCTCTTCTTCTCCAGCCTCTTTTTTCAGCAACCTGTAGCCTTCCAGGAACTCTTCAGGATCAAAATCTTCGTCATAGACCCAGCTGATTTCCGCAGAAAAGGGGAAGTACTGGGCAGTGAAATCTATCTCCAGCAGTTCAAGAATTGTTTTTTCTGTATGCTCGTCACATTCTTCTTCCGGCGGAAGCTTTCTTGCATCTTCCGGTCCCCTGCCGGCACCGGAGCGCCAACGCTCATCGGTTTCTTTGTACTCAGGCCTGTTTAAGAAAGTTTCTTTTTCTAATTCATCCTCGGGACAGTACGGGCCGGGCAGCAAGCCGCTGGATTTACATACTTCCAGTTCTTCATGCAATTCGCATTCTTCTGCCGGGGCCTCTCCCCGGGGGAAAACTTCGTAGACGATGCTGTCGGAAGGGCAGTCATCTCCCGGCCTTAAACCTGACTTGCTGCAAACAGCCACAGGCTCCCCGATACCTTCAGGCCTGGAAAATTCAGAACCCGCTGTTATTTCCTCCACAGCGGGAAGGATGGCGTTCATAAAGGGAACGGTGGTAGAACTTCCCCCGTCGATCCGCCCCAGCCGCTGTACATCATGTCCCATCCAAAAGGAAATGACAAAATCAGGGGAGTAGGTTAAGAGCCAGGCATCGCGGTTATCGCTGGTCGTCCCTGTTTTTGCCGCTATGGCATGATCCGAATCCAACCCTGCAGCGGTACCATAACCGGCTACATCCTGTAAAATATCATTAATTAAATAGGCAGTTTCTCCCGATAAAACCGCTTTGGGCTCCTCCTGTTGTTCATAGACCACTTCCCCGTGGCGATCTTTGATCTTCTCAATGGCATGAAACTCTTCCCTGATGCCTTCATTGGCCAGTACGGCAAAAGCCTGGGCCATATCCAGGGCTGTTGTTCCATGGGTCATCCCTCCCAGGACAGCAGCCAATGTAGCATCATGAGGATGAATCGTGGTAAGACCCATTTTTTCTCCATACTCCAGGCCCGCTTCCGGGGAGATCTCTTTAAACGTTTTTACCGCAGGAACATTTAATGAGCGGACCAGGGCTTCCCGGGCATTGACCAGCCCGCGAAACCTGCGGTCAAAGTTTTCCGGTGTCCAGTCCCCTTGGGCAAAAGGAGCATCATCAATAACCGTGGATGGAACCAATCCCCCTTCCTCCATAGCGGGGACATAAGCCAGGATAGGTTTAATCGCCGAACCCGGCTGCCGGGGGCTTACGTAGCGCAGGGAACGGTTGTCCTCACTGTACTCCCGCCCACCGACCAGGGCCTTCATCGCCCCGGTCTCGGGATCTGCCACAACAGCCGCTGACTGGGGCTGGGGCACACCACTTTCTCCCAGGTACTCCTCGGGATAGCCCTGGTAGCTGTCATCTTCTTTTAAGACATCCAGGTATTCTGCATCTATACGCCAGGTTTGCGGATAAAGTTCTTCGTTTTCCAGCACTTCTTCCACGGCCCCCTGCAGTTCAGGCTGGATGGCCGTATAAACCTGGAGGCCATCGGTATAAATCGCCTCATAAGCAGCCTCCCTGCTTCCATAGAAGTCTTCGTCAGCCAGTATTTCCAGCAGTTCCCGGTGGATGACATAATCCACATAATAGGGATAGGGAAGCTGCTCCGAGTCGGGCTTGGGGGCTATTTCCAGCTCCTCCTGCCTGGCCTCTTCCCAGGTTTCCTGGCTAATAAAATCCCCCTCTTCCATCAGGGAAAGAACCAACTGCTGCCGGCCAAGGGCGTACTCCTTATTTTCATAAGGGGAATAATAGGTAGGTGAACGTACAATACCTGCCAGCATCGCCGCTTCTGCGGGAGAAAGATCTTCCGCACTTTTTTCAAAATACAGTTGGGCAGCGGCCTCCACGCCGTAGGCCCCACCACCAAAGTAGACATGATTCAGGTATTTTTCCAGGATCTCTTCTTTGACATAATACCTTTCCATCTGCAGGGCCAGCCAGGCCTCCTGAATTTTCCGGGATAGTGTCTGTTCGGAGCTGAGGAAAGCATTTCTTGCCAGCTGCTGGGTAATGGTGCTACCTCCCTGCTCCCTTAAATCCAGGTTGACCAGGTTGACCCAGGCAGCCCGGGCGATGGCATAAAGATCCACCCCCGGGTGACTATAAAAACGCCGGTCTTCCACGGCTAAAAAGGCATCGGTTACATGACCGGGAAGATCCTGCAAGGAGATTTCCACCCGGTTTTGTTCACCATGAACCGCTGTCAACTCCCTTCCATCGCTGTCGTATATGCTGGATGTTAACGAGGGTTGCAGCTGTTCAGGTTGAAAGTCAGGAGCATCCTGGGCATGATTATATGTTACCGCCAGGGCCCCGGCCAGGCCAAAAGCAAATATAACCGCGAAAAATGCCGCGGACATAAGAACAACCCTGGTAAAAATTCTCCGCCGCTTATTCTCATTCTTTTTTCTTTTTATGTTTTTTTTGCTGTTAGGCATCTGTCAATCCTCCCTCACAAGCCGAGGCGAAAAAAACCTTTTGATCAGACCATGCATTTCTACAACAGACCCAAAAGCACCCTGAATCCCCGGCAAAAACGTTTATAAATGAGTCCAGTTACTACCGTATCATTTTTTACTTCCTGCTGCAATACTGGAACTCCGGCCCACCTCAAACCACGAAATACCAAAAAGGGGGGGCGTTGCAACTATGTTTAACAGTCCAACAGCAAAAAGTAGTTGGCGAAATCAAAGCTGAAACTGGCCGGCGGGCCCTGAAAGCCCGCCGCCTGCAAACGCAGAATTGTGTTTCATTTTATAAATTGACCAGCTTAAATCACGAACTAACTTAACCTTAACGCTTTACCGTGCAAACAGCAGAAGCCAACAAAAGGGGGAAGCAAAAGGGGGAAGCAAAAAATACATTGCTAGACCCCCAACCTGGACGAGCAGAATCATAATTTTTTCAACGAAGTTGTGCTGCGCGATAAAATTCTTGCCAAAAATGCGCAAGACTTCACTGTGTAAAGGCTCAAACAATCTCTGTTCCAACGGAAATGCCTACCTGGAATCAACCACCAGCTTTATGGCCGTTTTTTCTTCCCCGTTTATTTCAATGTCAATGAAAGCAGGGGTACAAACCAGGTCCACGCCACTGGAGGCTACAAACCCCCTGGCGATGGCAATAGCTTTAACAGCCTGGTTAAGGGCTCCCGCCCCAATAGCCTGCATTTCTGCTTTTCCCTGTTCCCTTAACACGCCTGCCAGGGCTCCGGCTACAGAATTCGGATTCGAATTGGCAGAAACTTTTAATACTTCCACGTGCTATGCGCCCCTCCTTTGTAAAAAGATTTGCTTGTAATAATTCTGCAATTGACTTAAAATTCCTTCATTTTGATCCTTTTTTTGATTAAATCACCTCTTTGTTTCTTGTTATTTTAACATCCATGAGCGCAAGAAATGACCAACAAGAAATCGGATTTAAAAAATGTTTAAAAACTATTTAAGCCCTGTTTGCACCTTTAAAACAACGATCTGTTATTATCTTGGGCAGAATCAATACTGAAGAATAAAGAGGAGGGACTAACCAATGAAGAAGCCGAAAATGAAGCAACTAGCGCTGGTCCTGGTGCTGGCACTGATGGCCGCAAGCGCTTTGGGGGCAGTAGGTTGTGAAGAACCCATGGAGGAGCCACCCCCTGAAGAGCCGCCAGAAAATGGCTTGGAGCCAGAGCCGGAACCTGAAAATGGGCTGGAAAATGATGAACTTCCCGAGCCGGAAAACGGACTGGAAAATGATGAGCTTCCCGATCTGGAAGACGAACTGGAAGACGAACTGGAGATTGAAGATGATTTAGAGGAAAACGGCGAAAATGACGAAATCGAATTTGAGCTGGATATTGAAGACGAAGAAGAAAACGATGATGAATAAAACGATGAAGACCTCCTAAATCCAGAGGAGTAAACTTAAAATAGCCGGGGGAATGGATTCCCCCGGCTATTATTTGTCCCAGCCATCTTTTATCCCGGCACTAACGCCCGGACAGGAGGAAGCAGCCCGGACCAGCGCTCAAACATTCATACTTTTTTTAAGCTGCTGGAAAAGCTCCCGGGGCAGATGCTCCCTGTTATCACGGGTGACCTCTACCAGGAGCACATCGGGACGTTTTTTCAGCGGGTCACAAAAGGGGTGGCTTTTCCACATGATTGTTGCCACCAAGGGCAGCGAAGAGTCCAGAACTTCCTGCACCATTTCTTTAAAACCCGGTGTAAAAAACTCCATTTTCCCAATTTCGTCCAGCAGCAAACATTTCTCTTCTCCCGATTGCAGCACCCAGTTGATCTCTTCCATAAATTCCAGTAAAGCATCAGGGTCGACGCCATATTTACCCACCCGCTGCCGGGTGGAAAAATCCACATGAGCCAAAAGGGCTTTTTTCTCTTTTTCCAGGGCAATAATCTCAAATCCCTGCCGGTGTTTTCCCTGGCGCACTTCCGCCGTATAAAAACCGCAGGCTGATTCGCCCAGCAGGGTGGACAGTTCTTTGATCACCGTTGTTTTGCCAATCCCCGGCTGTCCTGTTAAAAGAATGTTCTTCTTTGTCATCAAAACCTGGCTCACTCCTTCAGTCACTGCTTTCATGGCAAATCTTTCAAATAAAAATGGGGATATTATCCCAGTAGTGAATAAGGCGTATCCGGAACTTTTCATTGATAAGGCGTATCCGGAACTTTTCATTGAATAGTTTGCTTCGTCAGTAAATTTCGC
>CAZOOA010000023.1:28480-36096 GCA_964581355.1 uncultured Desulfovibrionaceae bacterium
ATAAGGCGTATCCGGAACTTTTCATTGAATAGTTTGCTTCGTCAGTAAATTTCGCCATAACAGGGCGCTGATCCTGCCAGGTCTGCTGGATTGTGTCCTCAAACCATGATATAATAGCGACAGGTCGGCAAACCATGGCTCCTGTGAGCCCCTTGAGGAGTGTGCATTCCCAATAATCATGGACCATTCAGAGGAAATCCGAGCCATCGTCAAAGAAAGCTGGAAACTGCGTAGAGCCAAGCAGCTAAAAGAAGCGGAGCTCAAGCTGTACGAAGCCCTGGAAAAGTACCCGGAAAACCCCTTCCTGGAAGCCAACCTGGCAGATATTTATTTGCGCCAGGGACGGCTGAGCGATGCCAGGGACACATCTTTCCAGGCCTTGGAGAAAAACTCCCGGCAGGCTATGGCCTTGACCGTGCTTGGCGAAATCGCCCTGCAGGAAAAAAATGCAGCTGAAGCCGTGGAGAACTTAAAACAGGCCTATGCCATCACCCCCCACCCTTACAGGGGCGGGCGGCTGGCAAGGGCCTACGAGCTGGCCGGAGACAAGGGGAAAGCGCTTGCAGTGCTGCAGCATGCCCTGGAAGATAACCCGGGTGACACATACCTGCGCCGCCAATACAACCGCCTGCAAAAGGAATTGGCCGCGGACGGCTCACAGGAACAACCGGCAACAGGTGCCCCTACCCCGGGCAGATCACATTCAGCACCAGCCATAAGCACTGGTGAGACAAGTGCAGCCCCAGCAGGCCAGGGCAGAAGCCCCGGGAAAGAGGCGGCCGGTGAAGAAGAGGATGACACCTCCCCGGCTTACGCCGAAAAACTCCGGGAACAGTTAAGCTCCCTGGAACCGGGCAGGGCTGCCGCCCAGCTGGAAAAAATCTCACGGATTGGCAGAAGGATGGAAAACCCTCACCTGCAAACCCTGCTGGGAGACTTTTTCCGCCTGGCTGGAAATGATGAAAAAGCCGCTCAGGCATATAAAAAAGCCCGGGAACTGGATCCTGAACAGCAATTTGCCGCCTCCCAGGAAGCTTTTTGCTACCGCCGCCTGGGAAATAATGAAGCGGCCTGGCCCCTGCTGAAACGGGTTTTGGAAAAAACTCCGGGAGATAAGCCGGCTCTATCCTCATTGATCAAAGATGCCGGGGAGCTGGGACGGCTGCAGGAGGCCATAGATTTCCTGGCTGAACTGGTAAATCAGCACCCACAGCACAAAGAACTGTATGGATACATAAAAAAGCTGGAGAAGAAAAAGCAGCCCAGGGAAGAAGATTAAAAGTACGGTAACAGCTCAGCCCACTCATTACACTACATAACGCGAAGCGTGGGGACAGTTCTGTCGCTTTCCCTGTCGGTCCTCCACTACAACCCGGAAACATTGCAAGGGGACGTTTCCCTGCAAGAGATGCATCCCCATACCTTAAACCCGTCTCCTTTGTTTCGCTTGTAAATAGCTCTGAGCAATTACATAGTACGTATTTAGACTTAAGGGTTGCTGCAGCCCTTCAGGCAACTGGATGCGCACCCCTGATCTTGTTCGTGGCCCGAAGGCCCACCTCCTGGACGTTAAGAGGTGGAGCATGCAAACCGGAACTCCCAGCTATATGATATATACAAGGGTTTCCTCCAAAAATTCGGGGCCTGCAGTTTTATCAAACACTCTATGGAGTATCCCAGTTAGCGAGGTGAGACACATCATGATCATCGAAGACTTGGTCCATGCTCCCGCTGTGCGGACAGTGGTCCGACTGGCCGACCTCCAGGACCACAACTTGCGCCGGGGACTGGTGGAAAACTTTATCATCACCGATGAAGTGGCCTTCATTCTTTCAGGCATACTGGGGCGCATGGAAAAAAATGAACCCCAGGGTTTTTTCATTATCGGAAATTATGGTTCGGGGAAATCTCACCTCCTGAACGTACTGAACCTGCTCCTGACTGACAGGGAATCTCGCAGCACCCTGGAAGCGGAACCGACCGCGCCCTCAAGGGATTCATCCGCCCAGCTGCCGGGGCAGGCGGAGAAAATTGCCGCTTCCACCCCTCTTTTGGTGGTGGAAATCTCCCTGGTAGAATACAGCAACCGGGAATACCTGGAACAGATTATCCTTTCCCAGGTAGAGAAAAGACTGCTGGGCAAAAACCAGGCCGGTTCACCTGCCAGGCAAAGTTCTTCCAAGCGGCCCCTGGAGGAAATGCCCCGCCAGGAAGCATTTCAAACCCTGAAAAACACCCTGCATCAGGAAGGGTATGGCGGACTGGTTCTCCTGGTCGACGAACTTTCTGAGTTTCTGCGTTCCAAGGACAACCCCCGGGCCTACAACGAAGACATTCGCTTCCTGCAGTACCTGGGCGAATTCGCCGAATCCATCCCGGCCTGGGTTATCGCCACCATGCAGGAAAATATTGAGAACACCGGGGCCTTGACCGGGGAGATGCTGCACAAGATCAAGGACCGCTACCCGGCCCGCTTTCGCCTTACAGGAGAACATGTCAAGGAGATAGTCTCCAGGCGGCTGGTCCAAAAAAAAGAATCCGCCGCCGAAACCCTGCCTGCCCTGTATGAAGAACACCGGCGCGCCTTTGGGCGACTGCCCTTTTCCCCAAAAGACTTCCAGGCCCTTTACCCTGTCCACCCCCAAACGGTAGAGCTGCTCGATGAACTGCGTCCTCTTTTTTCCCAGCACCGGGGCGTGGTCGATTTCATCCACTACCGCCTGGCCGGGGATGAACGGCGCGGCATAGAACCCTTCCTGGAACAACCTGCAGAGCAGCTGCTCACACCGGACTACATTTTTGACCACTTCCGTGACCGGATCCGGGAAACCGTGGAAACCAGTCCCTACAGCGAAGAGGTGTTTCACTACTTTCAACGGGAAGTGGCCAGCATATTCCCTGAAGAAGAGGATGCCCATACAGCCCTGCGCCTGGTTAAACTGCTGATTCTCCAGGCCCTGGCTCCTTCCCGGAAACCCTTTACGGCACAAGAGCTTACAGGCTTGCTGCTGCATCACTACACGGACCTGGATGTTTCGGTCAACTACGACTACATTGAAGAAATCCTGCAAAAGCTGTTGGCCCACGGTGCCTATGTAACGTCCGGGGATAAAGAAGACGGCAGCGGAAGCAAAACCTACACCATCGACCTGCGGGCCGATGCCGCCCTGCTGGTGAAAAAAAAGCTGGCCCAGGTCTCCTCCTCTTTTCACCCCGGCGATCCCCGGGTTACAGAGGGGCTGTTCGCCTGGCTGGAGGAAAGCTTCCTCCCCTTGAACAAACTACAGCAGGAACCCAATCAGGCCACAGAAATTACCTGGCAGAACACCACGCGCCAGGGAAAGGTTCTGTTTTATTCGCCCGATTATTTAACCCCCCGGCACGTAAAAGACCTGCAGGAAGAGGTTGATGAGCAGGAAACAGACTTCATTTTTTTCCTGGCCAAACCGCAGTTCTCCACAGCCGGGCCTGGAGACGATCCCTTGCCCGGAGATCCGGAAGAAATACCTGCTGCCCTGGTTTTCTGGCAGCCACGGGAAATTACCCCAGAGGAGGAAGAATCCCTGCGCCAGGCATACGCCTGCGACCTGCTCCACCAGGAGTACGCCGCCGACGACAGTCCGACGGGGAAGCAGATCCGGGAACATTTACAGGGAACACTGGAAAACCAGCAGCGCCAAGTGAAAGAAATCTTTCGCGACATCTATTTTCAGGGAACCTTGAAGACAGCCCACAAGTCCATGGAACCCTCAGCCCTGGGCTACCTGCATTTTAATGAGCTGGTCTCCAGTGCCGTCGCAGAAGTATTGAAGAAACGGTTTCCCCGGCATTTTGAAATCTGTCCCCGGAGCCAGCACATAAGCCAGAGCCTGGTCCAACGTGCTTTAGACACCCTGGCTTCCCCTGATGCGCAAAAGGAAAACCTGCAGCGGGGTACCCAGGCCGCCATTGAAAGTCACCTGCAGGCCATGGGCGTGGTCAAAAGACGAGGCAGCACCTACACCCTGGAATTCAGCCCCCGCAGTTCGCCCCTGGTAGCCGAGTTTTTGTCCCTGGTCCCCGACCAGGAAAGGATCCCCCTGCAGGATCTTTACTGGAAACTGCGTAAAGGCCCCTTTGGGCTGAGCAAAGACATGTTCCAGGTTCTGGGCCTGGCAGCGATACTCAGCGGGGCCGTCTCCGCTTACCAGGGGGGCAAACGCCTTGCCCCGGCCCAGGTAAACTATTATCGTTTCTGGAAAATTGATGAAATCGCCGCCGGGACCATTGTCCGGCCGGAACTCCAGGAACTGTTGCCGGAAATCCCTTTTTTACCGCCGCGTCTGCAGGTTACCCCCCTGACCTTTTCGACACAACAGGCCGCCTGGGAGCACGTTACCGCCTTCAAAGAAGAAATGCGGGGAAAAATCGAAGAAATACGGGGTGAATTAAAACGCCTGGAAGGAAGCCGCTTCCTGCCGGGCCTGAACCAGGAAAAAATTGAACGCATCCTGCAGCGTTTTCTGAACTTCCTGGAGGAAATCAAGGTCTCCTACTCCTCCCAGGAAGGACTGGAGCGTTTCCTGGCCGCTTACCAGTCCAATCCCCTGGCCGCTGAAGATTTAAACCGGGTAAACGCCCTGTACGAGTTTTTCAAAGAAGACCTGCGCGAGTTTTTGCGCCTGGGTTATTACCTCCATGACCCCGGACTGGAAATACCCCGGGGAGAACGATATGAGTCCTTGTCCAGGCGTCACAGGATGCTGTTAGAACTGCTGGAGGAGGAAGAGATTGCCTGGGATAAAAAACTGCGAGAACGCATCCAAAGGGAATTCAAGCTGTTCCAGGACGAATACATCACCTTGTATCTCCAGGAACACAGCCAATTCGCAGGAGAGGAAACCCTACAGCCTTACCGCAACCTGGCCCGCTCCAGCCATTACAAGCTTTTGGAACGCCTGGGCAAAACAGGCCTTCTGTCGGTAGAAAGCGACATGGCCCAGGTCAACCGTCAACTTTCTGCCATCCTGGAAAAAGAATGCCGGCAGGCTGAAGATTCCCTGCTCCGGGAACGTCCCCTGTGTCCCTGCAGCTTCCGCTTGGGGCAAACCCAAAACCTTCCCCTGACCACGGAACTGGAAGCCCGGATACTGCGGAGCATCCGCAGCGGACTGCAAGTGCTGCAGGAAAGGGAGAACAAAGAGAAAATTGCTCAATACGCTGAAAACCTGGAAATCGTTGGACGGCGCAGGGAAGCAGAGCCCCTGCTGGAACTTTTGGAACTGCCGGCGAGTGATACAAACATATCCAGCCGCCTGGAGGAACTACTGGATCAAAAAACTGTAAACCACCTGCACAAAGCGCTCCTGGGAGAAGCGGTGATCATAGAACGCTCCCTGGATGACCTGCATGAACTTCTGGCAGGCAGGGTGTTTACCACAGAACAGTTAAAAGAAATATTCTTCAACTGGGCCCTGGGAGGTGGCGGGCAAACGGCGGACTACATTCGTATTACAGAAGAAAAGCAGCAGGAGAAATCTTTCTTGACCCCAAGCCCTGAGACAGGACCGGCAGATCAGAATCTTGGCAGCAACTATCCCACCTTCTCTGCCTTAGAAAGTTCCAAGTCAGGTTTCATGGCAGCTGAACAGGATGATCTCCAGGGCTTTGAATCTGTTTCAGGTGAAAGAAAATCCCTGCTGGAGCAGCATTTTCCCACCCTGCTTCCCCTGATGCACCAGGTCGGAGAAAAAGAATTTTTTGCCACGTCCCTGCTGCTGGCCTGGTTAACCCGGCAGGAGATGGAAACAACGGAACTGGTTGTCGATGAGGAGCAAAGCCAAGCTTTGCAAAATCTGCTCCGGCCTCTTTTGAAAGGGCAAACCAAGGAGTTTATCGCCCGGGCCGCCGATCTCTGTTCACTGGGGAATCTGCTGCTTGGTGGAGAAGCAGCCTTTTCTCCTGCCATCTTAAGCAGCCCCCTTGCTCTGCTGGAAGACAAATATTCCGGGAGCGAGCTGCTGGAGCTATACTTCCGGCAGGTATCAGCGGGAACACCCCAAAACAGGGAAGGCGCCTTTGACTTTAACCGTCTCCTGGAGCGGCTGGTGCAGGAACCCCTGTTTGCCAACGTCGTTTTTGAGCTATTCCGGAAAACGGCCGCCCAGGTTACGACCGAAGAAAATAAGGTTAACATCAAGGTCTTAAAAAGCTCCCTGGCCTGGGCGCAGAAAGAACTGAAAGAAAAAGGCGAAATGTTTTCTCCTGCCAAAAAAGATCTGACCAGGGAAAAACAATCCTTGTTGCACTACCTGGAACTGCTGCTGGAGAGCAACCTGTCCCTGCGGACAGCAGAAGCAGCAGCCCAAGGGCCACCGGAAAAAGATACGGACTGGGAAAACTCGTACCGCCAGTTCTCCCCCTTTGAGCTCCAGTTCAGCCTGCTGGAGCAGTCCCCAGCCGGGATACGTTCTGTCTTTCCCGTAGAACGGTGGAAGCGCTTTTACAGTGCTGCCTGCGATGTCCTGGGGGAAAAATTCCAGGCATACCTGGAAAAAAAAGCTGCTCCAGAAAAACGCTTTACCCTGGAAAAACTTCTCCAGCAATACAACAAATGGTTGGAAAAACACAAAGGGCCCGGGGGCGCATACCTGGTTATCCTGGATGGTGCCCGCCTGGATACCTGGAACCACCTGCTGCCGAAAATAACGGCAGAAGCAAATTACCGCATTGCCAGGGAAGGACTTACCTGGGCTCTTTTGCCAACGGTCACGGAAACTCAGCTGGAACCCTTGAAAGAAAAATGGCTGCTGGGTCACATTGTCAACCTGGGCGAAGAAGCCCTTTTCGAGCTGCTTTCCGACCCTGCCTCGTTTTTGGCCGCAGTGGATAACAAAAAAAAGCGGGGCAAAAGACCGGCTGCCGGGCAAAAGAATCCGCCCCTGGAAGCCATCAAGCTGGACTACCTGGACGACAAGGTTCATACGTCCAGCGACAACCTGGTCACCCTGCTGGAGGAAATCTTGCTTCAAAGCCGGAAAAAGCTGTGGCCCCTGCTGGACAATATTGCACCGGGATCCCTGGTCCTGCTTCTATCAGACCATGGCTTTCGGACCAACCACTATTTCCAGCGGGCCGGCAAAACGGATGAACCTCGCTACCTGCATGGCGGGGCAACACCCTTTGAAGTTTTGGCCCCCTGGACCTTGCTGGAAAAAAAATAAACGTGCTTCATCTCCAGGTGGAAGGACAAAAATAATTATTTAAAATTCCCGCCAGAACTGTTATGATTAAAACAGGATACTATGGTGATACCATGGTGACCTGCAACGGGCCTGCCGCGGGGACGGTTGCATTCCAGTAAACGGAGCGCGCGGAGACTGCAGGAATATTCTTCGGTTTTTTACAGGCGAGTTTCCAACCCTTAACAATGAGCAGACAAGAGAACCGCCCCCCTAAAGCTGGCTGACTGTAGAAACCAGCAGAACCATCCCCGTGGCAGCCGAAATTTTCAGTAACTTGCAAATTATATCCTGTAATTACAGGGAAGGAGTGTTGATTTTGACAGAAAAAAAACCAGACATGGAAAAAGAGCAGTCTAAAAAACAGTCTTTGGGAGAAACGAGCCAGGGCCAGGA
>CAZOOA010000024.1:0-35462 GCA_964581355.1 uncultured Desulfovibrionaceae bacterium
CGGCTGCGGGAGTTCAGGCAGTTCGGTGTGGAAAAGTTCGGCGTGGACACGGTGCTGGACGAGGTGGAACCAATCCGGATGGCGGTGGAGGTGTTCCAGGCCCTGGGGTTGGCTATTGACCTGCGGATCAACTCCATCGGCTGCACCTGCAGGCAAGACTACATCAACAGTGTTCGGGTGGAGTTGGAGAAAAACAAAGACTCTCTGGACCCGGCCGACAGGGAAAAGCTGGACAGCGGGAACATCCTGCGCATTTTCGACAGCAAGGAAGAGGCGACGCTGCAAGTGATCGAGGCCATCCCCAAAATCATCGCTTCCATTTGCGAGCCATGCCGGGAGGACTACCGGAAGTTGAAAGCCTTTCTCCAGGAACTGGGCATTGCCTTTAGCGAAGACCCGGGCATGGTGCGGGGCCTGGATTATTACAGCGGAAACATCTTTGAGATCGATCTGCAGGGCCAGGAACACCTGGGTGCTGTCTGTGGCGGTGGAAAATACCCGCACCTGGTCAAACAGCTGGGCGGGCAGGAGGAAGCAGGTTTCGGTTTTGCCATTGGCCTGGACAGGGTGGCCGAGGTCGTATTGCCCCCTGCAGCAGAAGGCGAACTGTATTTTTTCATCGTGACTGCAGGAACGGGCCTGCCCCTGGAACGACAGGCCTTAAAAGCAGCGCAACAGCTCAACCATCAAGGGTATGTGGAGATCAATGCGGGAAGCGCTAGCTTGAAAAGCAAGCTGCGCAAGGCGGACAAAAAAGGGGCCGATTTTGTGCTGATCATCGGGGAACAGGAACTGCAAACCGATAGCATCACCGTGAAAAATATGGCCACCCATGCTACCGCTGTCGTGGATTTGCACGGGGAGAATCGCCTGGGCGGGAGCGAAGTATTTCAAAAACACCGTAAGGGCGATTGAACGGCCATGCGGCTGTCAACAGTGAAATGATCTTGGCGATAGGCATGTTAAGTGCAAGTCAATTCTGGAAATTCAATGTTGTCTTAACCTTGAGTGGCACATTATGTTATACTCAATTCATACTCCCAATATATATAAAGAGAGGAGGATGTTTTATGCCTGTTTATGTCATGCTGACCCGCTTGACGGACGACGGATGCGAAACACTGAAGAAAAACCCTGAGCGCGTTAAAGAGGTAAACCAGGAAGTAGAGGAAATGGGTGGTAAGGTTCTGTCCCAATACGCAATGCTGGGACCGGATGATTTTCTAAATATTGTGGAAGCTGCTGACAGCGAAACCATTTCCAAAATAGCGTTGGAGTTGGCTTCCCGGGGAACCGTTCGTGTTCAAACATATCCCCTTATCGAGGTGGATGAGTTTATTAAGAAGATAAAATAAATTGTTCTGACTCTGTTTAAAAAATGTGTAAGAAGAGGTGCGATATCAACCAGGAGCATGCTGCAGCTCCTGGTTGTTTTTTTAGGCTAAACGGAAAGCCAGATGCCAATTGCCTTGATCCCTGTACAGCGCAAGTGCCGCGTTTTTCACTGGTTGCATGGCAGCAAGACTTTGGTCAACCAAAAGAGGCGTGCGGGCTTTCGGCCTAACCGTCCCGGCTGTAACATGGGACTGGCATCTGCCATCCATAAGGGAACTATTTTTTACCAACCAGGGGCCCGTTGAGGTGAACCAGGATGGGATTTTTTTTCATTACCCAGGAATAACCCAACCCGCCTACACAAAGCCCGAACGCAAAACCGCCCAGGTGGGCCATATAGGCTACCCCATCGGGGACCGTAGCCATGTCTATTACCTGGAATATAGTCCAGAACAAGAAAAATACCCAGGGGGCCACTTTCACCTGGTATAAGATGATCATAAACGTAAGCCTTGCCCTTCTGAACCACAACAGATACATGCCAAACAGTGCGGCGATGGAACCGCTTGCCCCCACCACAGGGATCATGCTGCCGGGCTCAACGGCCCACTGGCAAGCGCCAGCGATGATCCCGCCGATAAGGTACAGGAGCAGGTATCGGCCGTGACCCAGCACGTCTTCCAGGTTGTTGCCCACCAGGTAAAGGAAGAAAATGTTGCCAAAAAGATGCAGAAAATCAGCATGTTGAAATTGATAGGTGACCAGGGAAACCAGCCCTTTTCCCTGGCTGAGTTCGGCTGGTATCATTCCTCCGGCCAGGTAGAGGCCCGGTTCGACCAGTACCAGGATAAAAATCAGGATGTTGGTGGTGATTAATCCCCAGTTTACCCAGGGCCTGATGCGGGGTTTCATATTGAACTCTACCGGCAGCCGGGTCAGCAGTTGAAACAGGAAAGTCCGCCAGTTGGTGGGCTTGTTTATTTCGGTTAAGGCTGCCCGGACCTTGGGGGCATAATAGGTGGCACATCTTTGACTTTCCTCTACCCAGACACCCCGGCAATCCGGGCAGCGGGTCAGTTCAATCTGAAACTTTTGAGACAGGTGATGGCGCTGCATTTGACTTTTGCAGTCGGGACAGTGCAGGGTGCTGTCCCTGTCAGGTAGTGCCTCGCCCCAGGCTGAATGCTGTTCTTCCAGCAGGGCACGCCCGGGCGGCAGATCGCCGTGCAAGTGCTTCCAGGCTGCCTCCATTTCCCCCGCTTCAAACCACAAGCCGTGGCAAAGCTCACAGGTATCCAGGACCTGTCCTTGGGCCTGGATGGGAGTTAGATTTTGACCCGGACATTGCGGGCATTTTTTCTGGGTGCAAAGCTGCACTGCTTTCCTCCTAACCAGGGCCAACCAGAGCCATAAAGGATTTGCGACCGGGAGAAAGGTTTTACCAAAAAAGCGCAAGACACTGCTGGTGAGAGCCTAACCTGGTCCAGCCAGAGACGTTAAGGGCCTTAAAACGTTTTGCCGCTTATGCGCCAGGCTTTACTTTCAAGAGTTCATCGTTTCCAATCATTCTGGCTGTAAGCCGAATAATATTTTAAAACGCATCAAAGTTGTGAAAAGCGAGTTTATTATATCATAGATCCTTTTTGACGGCTGTTGTTTTTTTGAAACCCGGCGGGAATCCTCGGGGCCTGTTGACCCCGAGAGAATGTCATTTATAAACTTGATGAAGCCGAACCTGCCAAACCTTAATGCTCACTTTACCCCGGGGAGCGGGCAGGTTGTGCCTGTTGGATCTAACTTGCGGAAGCTGACCGCTAGTGGGGCGCGTCAAATCGATATTATTCGTGGCTATTCGGCCCCAATATGGTATAATAATGGAAAAGAAAGTGAAAATTTGGTCATTGCAAAATTAAAAAACAAAGAAGGTGCGAAAATGAGCAGGCAAATAATTAACCCCAACCTGTCCTTCCGGCATACAAACTTTAACAGAAATACTCCTGACAATGTTATCGTCCATCATGCCCTGGCCAGGAACTGTACAGTGTGGGATGTTCACAGGTGGCACCTGGATAACGGTTGGGCCGGTATCGGGTATCATTTTTTTGTGGACAAGGCAGGAGAGATTTACAGCGGAAGAAAAATTGAGTGGAGCGGTGCCCACTGCCCCGGAGGTGGCATGAACCGGCGTTCTATCGGCATCTGCCTGGAGGGGTGCTATCAAAAGTATTTAAACCAGACGGACCGGGTTTTGCCCCAGGCCCAGTTTAGCGCCCTGGTCGCATTTGTTCAGGAATTAATGGCAGCTCATGGAATTCCTCTCTCCGGTATCTATCCCCACAGCCAGTTCAGCAACAAGTTGTGCCCGGGCAATTATTTCCCTTGGGCCGGTTTTATCTCCGCCGTGGAAAAAACCGGGGAAGGCAGGGAAGCAATGGCAGATCGCCAGGGCGGTTCCGTCGCCGGCCCCGGCCCTGACCATGCCCCCAGTAACGGTTCCACAGCAACTTCTCCAGCAGCGATAATCCAACTGCCCACGGACATACTGCGCAGGGGCGGCAGGGGCAGTGCAGTAAAATTGCTCCAGGAAGCGTTAAATGATCTGGGACATGAAGCCGGGGCGGTAGACGGCATTTTTGGTCCCCAAACGGAACGGGCCCTGCGGGATTTCCAGGAAAGGGCGGGGATTACAGTAGATGGTATTGCCGGTCCCCAGACCTACGGGGCCATGCGGAAAGCCATTGAGGCCATGATGGCAGGAAAGGCACAGAACAGAGCAACGGATGTGTTTCGGGTCCGGGTGGACGGTACCCAGGTTATTGCCCTGACGGGATACGAAAACGCCAGATCTTATGCTGTCCAAAACTATCCGGGGAAACGTGTCTCCCTGGAGAATACCAGAACAAAAGAGGTATATACCCTGAACTGACCGCCAGACAACCAGTCTTTTTCGATAGACCGCCTTGCAGGAAGCCGAACAGGGCGGTTTTTCTTGAGAAAAGATGATAGGGGCTTTTTCAGCCGCTAAGGGACTCCATCCATCCATCCATCCATCCATCCATCCCTGACCCGGACAAGTCAGAATCATGAATTTGCTGCACATAATTTAGCTGTTTCCACCATTTACGCTCATGTTTTTCTGTTCAACTGTGCCGAATGATAATACTCTACCCCGGAAAAAAATTTTGTTGTATTGTGTGTTAAAGATAAATATTTTCATCTTTATGCTGGTGAAGCAAAACTCATGAATGTCTTGGAAAAAATGCGCTGGGCTTTACGATTCATATTTTGCCGCTTTTCATTCAAAATGTTGACTTTTTTCCCTCCAGGATTTGTTGTATAATATCTTGGTTAGATTATTTGTGAAGGGGATTTGCCTTCATTATCTCTGCTTGGCTTCGATGAAGCTGGAGCAGAAAGACGAAGGCATTGACACCATTATGCACAGTGCCGGAAAGGTGTTCAATGAGTCCCTGGGCTGGTCCCTGGGAAATGACAAAGCAGTTCATAAGCCTTTGGATGAGCTTAAAGCAGATGATGGGTTTAAAATAGGAGAATAGGAGAATAGGAGCGTGTTTGATGCCATCCCGGGAAGATAGAGGAACCCCGAAGGGTAATCCTTCGCAGATGGGAAACGAAAAAATATCCACTCTGTTGTTTCGCTTTTCTTTTCCTGCTACGGTAGGCATGCTGGTCATGGCCACCTACAACATCGTGGATACCATTTTCGTGGGCCGGTTGGGCAGCGAAGCCATCGCCGCCCTTTCTGTCGCTTTTCCCATCCAGATGCTTTTGGGGGCGGTGGGTATCGGCACCGGTGTGGGTGCCGCCTCTCTGATTTCCCGCTCTCTCGGCGCTGACAACCAGGATGAGGCGGAAAATGCCGCCGGACAGGTGATCGCCCTGGCGCTGATCTTCGGCCTGGTTACGGCCCTGGCGGGTTTCTTTTTCCTGCGCCCTGTGCTGCTCTTTTTAGGGACCACACCGGATATCCTGGGATTGACGGAAGAATACATGATAGTTATTACCAGCGGTTCGGTGATGTTTTATTTGATTATGATCATGAACAATATGGTCCGGGCCGAAGGCAGCCCGTTGCTTTCCATGAAAATCATGATCCTATCGGCCCTGGTTAACATCGGGATGGACCCCATTTTCATCTTTCTGTTGGGGATGGGGGTGCAGGGTGCGGCCGTGGCCACGGTTTTGTCCAAAGTTCTGGGTGTCGGGATCATGCTGTATCATTTCTTTTGGGGCCAAAGTGTCCTCAAGCTGCGGGTTTCCAGTTTGAGGCTCCGCTGGGAGACGATCAAAAATGTTTATGTCACCGGCTTTCCGGCCATGCTCCTGAACATATCCACGAATATTTCCCTGATTATCGCCAACAATATCCTGGCTGCTTACGGGCATGTCCCCATCGCGGTCATGGGGCTAATTTTTCGTCTGAAGTTGTTTGCCATCATGCCCATTTTTGGGATTTCCCAGGGGCTTTTACCCATCATCGGGTTCAACTACGGGGCAGAGCAGCCTGGACGGATCCGGGAAGCCCTGCTGAAAGGGGCTGCGATCAGCAGCCTGTTCATTACCTTGGCGGGTGTTGCCTTTTTTGCCTGGCCCACCTTTTTCCTGGGCCTGTTCAGCTCGGAACCCAAACTACTGGTCTTGGGAGAACAGGCCCTGCGGATCATGGTCTTGATGTTCCCCCTGATCGGGATCCAGATCGTTTCCATCGTTTTTTTCCAGGCTATCGGCAAAGGGACGCCGTCACTGCTTCTGTCTCTTTTGCGGGAAATGCTGCTTTTTATCCCCTTGATGCTGGCCATGTCCAATCTTTTTGGCCTGGTGGGAGTCTGGTCGGCCCGCCCGGTCAGCGATCTGGTTGCCTTCCTGCTTACCTTTATCCTCATCTCCCGCGAATTGAAGCGCCAGGGGATCCCCCTGTGGGGTTCCAGGCGACCGCAAAAACTGGAAAACCCGGAATAAGACATGCAGGAAGCACAAGCTTCACATCCCAGTTTCAACATCCCGGCTTTCCACCGGACACCATACATCCGGTGAATGATAATGGCCACACGTTATTGTATGGTGAGATTTACTCCTGCCTTGTGTTCGGATCACGTAATTTCTTTCATTGACACTATCCCTGCAATGTGGTACAATCTTTTAGAAATTTCAAATATATGGAAGTGGTTGGAAATGAAAATACTGGAACATGTTTTAATTCCCCTGTCCGATGGATGCCATTTGGCGGCCAAGATCTGGATCCCTGAGGAGGCAGAAAAGCGCCCGGTCCCGGCGATTCTGGAGTATATCCCGTACCGCAAAAGGGATTTCAAGGCGGTGCGCGATGCCCAGACTTACAGCTACTATGCCCGGCAGGGCTATGCCGGTGTCCGGGTGGACCTGCGTGGCAGCGGGGACTCAGAAGGGGTTTTGCGGGATGAATACCTGCAGCAGGAGCTGGATGACGGCCTGGAAGTCCTGTGCTGGATCGCTGCCCAACCATGGTGTGACGGGAACATCGGCATGATCGGCATTTCCTGGGGCGGGTTTAATGGCCTGCAGATCGCTGCCCTGCAGCCCCCGGAACTCAAGGCGGTGGTTTCTGTGGCCTCTTCCGACAACCGCTACTCGGACGATGTCCACTACATGGGCGGCTCCCTGCTTACGGACAACCTTTCCTGGGCCTCGACCATGTTCGCTTACAATTCCTGCCCGCCCGATCCCCGGCTGGTTGGAGAAAAATGGCGGGACATGTGGTTGGAGCGCCTGGAAGGCAGCGGCTTGTGGCTGGAGAAATGGCTGCAGCACCAGCGCTTTGATGGCTACTGGAAGCACGGCTCCGTCTGCCTGGATTACAGCGCCATCAAGTGCCCCGTCTATGCCGTGGGAGGCTGGGCGGACGGGTATTCCAACACGGTCTTTCGCCTGGTGGAAAACCTGCAGGTGCCGGTAAAAGGCCTCATCGGCGCCTGGGGGCACAAGTACCCCCACCACGGGGAACTGGGCGATAGCATTGATTTTCTGCAGGAAACCGTCCGCTGGTGGGATCGCTGGCTGAAAGGGATGGAAAACGGGATTGAAGAAGAGCCCAAGCTGCGTGTCTGGATGCAGCATTCCGTTTCCCCTTTGCTGACCAAGCGGCCGGGTCGCTGGATCGCTGAGCAGACTTATCCCTCCTCCAACGTGAGCACAAAGCGCTATTACCTGAAACCGGGGCTGATCGACGTGGACAACCAGGTCCCGGATTTTATGCCGGAGTTGACCATCCAGAGCCCTTTAAGCGTCGGGCTCTTTGCAGGGAAATGGTGTTCTTATGCAGCCGATACCGATCTGCCCAGCGATCAGCGTGAGGAAGACGGCGGCGCCCTGGTCTTCGACACGCCGCCCCTGGAAGAGGATGTGGAGATCCTGGGGGCGCCGGAACTGCAGATCCGGCTGAGCAGCAACAAACCCGTTGCCATGCTGGCGGCCCGTTTGTGCGATGTAGCCCCTGACGGACGTTCCACCCGGGTGACCTATGGCGTGTTAAACCTGACTCGCCGCGATAGCGACGAATACCCGGAAGAGCTGGAACCGGGGAAAATATATACCATTAAAATTCCGCTAAATTATATTGCCCAGTCTTTCCCCCGGGGGCACCAGATACGCCTGGCCCTGTCCACATCCTACTGGCCCCTGGCCTGGCCCTCCCCGGAGCCGGTGCGCCTGAGCATTTACCCGGCCAAGTCCGAGGTTTTTTTACCTGTCCGGACAAGCAGTCCTGCAAGTGAACACCTGCCCGACCAGGGGGTTCCTGATTATCCAGAGCCCCTGGAGTCCAAAATCTTAAAGCCGGCCCACAAGGAATGGGAAGTGATCCATAACCTGCGGACCAATAAAGTGACGCTGCACGTGGTCAACAATGATGCCCGGGTGGAATATCCCGGGATCAACTGGATTACCGAAAAAAACGTGGAAGAAAAATTCAGCTACCGAAACAACAATTACAGCACCCTGCGGGCGGAAGTGGTCAGCGAGCGGCGTTTTGAACGGGATGACTGGTCCATCTATACCCGCACCCGGACCATTTTAACTTCCACCATCACGCATTTTGTCATCCGGGCCACCCTGGACGCTTTTGAAGGGGATGCCCGGGTCTTCAGCAAAACCTGGGATGAGCGGATCAAGCGGGATTTGCTTTAGCGGTGAAAAATATTTTAGGTTGAGGTGAACAAACAAAAAGATGGAGAAGAAACAGGTGTTTATTATCGGACTGGATGATTTTAACCTGCAAAAGCTGCGGAACCTGCCCCAGGCACGGGAGTGTGAGTTTCTGCCTGCCCTTTACACGTCTGAGATGCGGGATGTCCAGGAATATGATATTGAGAAACTGATTGCCCTGTGCTTCCAACGGATTGAAGAAAACGGCCGTATTGATGCCATTGCCAGCTACTACGATTTCCCCGGCAGTATCCTGGTTCCTGTGATTGCGGAAAAATACCAGATCCCGGGGCCTACGCTGGAAAGCATGATGAAATGTGAAAACAAATTCTGGAGCCGCATGGAACAGAGCAAAGTAATCAGTGAGCATATTCCTATCTTTCAGGCTTTTGATCCCTTTGACCCGGGGGCCTTCAATTACTTGGGCATCATTCCTCCTTTCTGGGTAAAGCCGATCAAGGCCTTTCGATCTTTCCTGGCTTTCCGGATTAACGGGGAAGCGCAGTTTTATGAAGTCATGGAAGAAATACAAAAACAGATCCACTTTATCAGCCAACCGTTTCACGATTTTATGCGCATGTATCATCTGCCTGAGGAATATGCCAATATGAAGGAAACCTGCATCGCGGAAAGCGTCATTGCCGGTCACATGTGCACCCTGGAAGGTTATGTGTTTAACGGGCGGGTTGTTTCCTATGGCCTGGTTGACTCCATACGGGAAGCCAATACCTCTTCCTTTTCCCGCTATGAATACCCCTCCGGGCTACCCCAGGAGATCCAGTTCCGGATGGCTGACGTCACCCGCAGGATTATCACGCAAATCGGCCTGGACAATTGCGCCTTTAACATCGAGTATTTCTATGACCAGACTGCCGATGAGGTCTACTTGCTGGAAATCAATTCACGCATCTCCCAGGCCCACGGCGATATTTTTGAAAAAGTCCACGGTGTATCGCACCACTCCATCATGCTGGACCTGGCTACCGGCCACAAGCCCAAGACGCTGCGATACAACGGGGATTTTAATAAGGCGGCCAACTTTATGCTGCGCATCTTTGAAACCGGACGGGTGAACAAGGTGCCGTCGAAAGAAGAGATAGAACGGCTTAAACAGGAGATCCCCGGACTGGAGATTAACGTGCGGGTATCCGAAGGAATGCACCTGGACGAACTGCAGGGCCAGGACAGCTACAGCTTCGAGCTGGCCAACATTTTCATCGGCGGCCGGGACCAGCAGGATTTGGTGGAAAAGTACGATCAGGTCGTCGCCGGGCTGACCTTCGAGATCGAGTACGATGAGAAGGTGCACTTATATTAGTAAGATAAACCGTGTCTTGGGCGCTGTCGTCCGGGCGACGGGGTAGCCATGTGCGGTCGTGCCTGGGTCTTATTCAAATAAGGACAGGTACGCACCGTACCCTTCCTCTTCCAGCTTTTCTTTGGGGATGAAGCGCAGGGCTGCCGAGTTGATACAGTAGCGCAGCCCGCCCGGGGCTGGCCTGTCGGGGAAAACGTGGCCTAAATGGGAATCTGCGTTTTGGCTCCGAACTTCAGTGCGGGCCATACCCAGTAGCTTCCGGTCTGTTTTTTCGCGTAACCCTTCCGGGTGGATGGGACGGGTAAAACTAGGCCAACCGGTGCCGGAGTCAAATTTGTCCCGGGAGCAGAACAGGGGTTCTCCTGAAACGATGTCCACGTAGATCCCTTCTTCTTTATGGTTCCAGTATTCATTTTGAAAGGGCGGCTCTGTCCCCTCTTTTTGGGTTACCGTATACTGCATCTTTGTTAGCCGCTGACGCAGGTTTTCTTCGGTTTCTTCCCGGGTTTTTTTCTCCCATTTCTTCTTATCTTCCTTTTCCAAGGTATGTCCCTCCAGTCTAATACTGCGGTCCCGGGCAGGTTCCAGGACCGCAGTGCTGCTACAGTGTTGCTACGTAAAACGGCTATTTAAAATCTTAGTGCTAAAAATCACTAAATCTGGATTGAGAAGGAAAGGCATGTCCGGTTATCAAGGTTATTTCCCCTTTTTCAGGCTTTCCAGTGTCTCCGGGGAGGGCTGGTTGGGAATGGTGGCCACAGGTTTTCCGTCGTATTCGAAGACGGCTTTGTCGTCGCTGGTGATTTCACCGATGACAGCGGCATTTCCGCCCTTGGAGCGCAGGGCTTCCAGCACTTCATCGACATGCTCCGGTGCTACCTGGAACATCATTCGGGCCTGGGTTTCATTGATCAGGATTTCTTCCGGGGTAAGGTCCTGGGTTTTCACGGGAACCCTGGCCAGGTCCACCTTTGCTCCCAGCCCGCCGAACCGTGCCGATTCGCAGACAGCGGCTCCCACCCCGGCGGCGCCCAAGTCGGAACAGGCGTTGATCCGGCCGGTCTTAAAGGCGGCCAGGCTGGCTTCCATGGTGACCCGTTCTTCCTGCATCAGTGCCTGGGCCGGCAGCATTTCTTTGACCAGGCCTGCCCTGTAAAGGGTGTCATTGCCGTCACTGCCTGTTTCCCCCACCACAACGAGCTTGTTTCCGGCCTGCTTGGCGGGCTTGGTCAGGGGCTTTTCCGTGACCAGTTTGCCGATGACAGAGATGACCACAGCGGGGACAATATCGCTGAAAGAGGTGGAAAACCCTCCGCCGGCCACAAACACATCCATGGCATCGCACATGTCACGGACACCCTGCAGCATCAGGTTCAGCCTGTCCTGGCTGGCCATTTCCTGGCAGTTGCCGCAGCTGCATTTCCCTTCAAACCCGCAGGGGCCCACCAGGACTTTTTCTTCCAGGGGCCGGGTGCCGATAAAATCAAGGATGAACAGGGGCTGGGCGCCCATGGCCACCACGTCCCGGATGGCGCCGCCTGCTCCAGTAGCCGAGCCGTCATAGGGCCTGGGGACGCAGGGCGAACAGTGGCTTTCCATTTTGGCTGCCACGAAACAGTCACTGCCCGGGATTTGGACCACAGCAGCGTCGTCATTGGCATCGGGGCCGACCAATAAAGCCCCGGGCCAGGTCTTGTCGACCTTTTCGTTCAACTTTTGAAACGCCCCGAAATCGATGGCTTTGTCAATGTTGTGGTGCAGGTGGACAAACAAGGCGTGCATTAATGCTCTTTCGACTTTGTTCACGTTATCATTCCTTTTTTTAAATTTTTGCAGAAGCCTGATTTGAAAAAGGCATCTCGTTCCAATATTATTCGCCGGTATTTTGTCTTTATCCTGCCCAATCATACAGGAGTTGGCTGAGAAAAGGAATAATAACTGCTTTGTTTGAATAATTAAAGATCTCATAACAGGTTGCAGAGCTCATAAAGGAATTACCGGCAAGTGTATTGAATAATAACTGGAAAATGAATCTTGGCGATTTGGCGATAAAAAAAGCAAAAGAAACCTCCCCTTGCTTCAGGCGGTATTATTATCGATTAAGGAAGCGGGAGACCCGTCTTTTTGCTCCGTCTGCAGCAAGAGAAGCAGGGGAAATCGCCTTCTTGCTTCCACTATATAAGATGAGGTGGGTGTGTCATGGAAGAACAGGTTGTTAAGCGCAGCGAGGGCGAAGACTTGAAGTTTCGGGGGCAAAAAATTGCCTCCACCTCCCGGGAGATGACCAACCTGTCCATCTCCAGTTTCCTGATGGGGAAACGGCAGGCCCTGTGGGAGTTAATCCAGATTTACCGGACCGAGGAAGGGCAGTACGTGGTTGCAGCCCGTGATAGCGCTGGCGGGCAGCAAGCTTTTGTTTGCTCCGGTCCGGCCGAGGTGGTCGCGGCATTGAAAGGGTCTGGCGGTGAGATGTGCTGGCTGGCCCGGGATGCGTTGCTGGATGCTGGCGGAGAACTGCAGGAAGAGTTGAGCCGGGAAGTTTGACATACTCCCACGGCTAAAGCCGAAAGCCGTAGGCTTTCTGCTGGCTTGATCGTAAAGGCCACAGGGATTTTATAACCGGGGAGGGATGATGGGCCTCTCCTTTTTGTATGCTGCTTCGCAGAAAGGCATCTGTTCTGCGGGAGCAGCATTTTATCTTTCAGCAGTTTTTTTGAGCCCTGTCCTTCCAAAAATAACTGTAGCATATAATTCTCTGCGTTTCAGATTAGTATTTTCATCCTTCTTTTTAGTGGTTTCTTCGCTTTGTGGGGGGCACGGCGAACTGCCCTGTACGTAGCTTCTGCTACTTTCTATCCTTCTGCTGGTGATGTTTTTGCTTCATGAGTTACTTACTGCTTTTGGATTAGCTGCAAGCTACTTGATTTTTACCATGAAAGATAGACTCCCGGAATACTGTTTTCTTTTGACGGAAAAGATATGATGATTAAGGCACCAGCGGCACAGTGTCCCGTTTCATTAATAAATTATTCAAACTTGGGGGGTGGGTTCGTGATGATTCTTATGCCTGGACAGCTGATTAGAATCAAGCAGGTGAAGACGGAAGAGCAATACGAAGCAATTGTAATCAAAGGGAACGCGGATGATTCTCATTTTCTTGTTTCGGGGGTGTCTTCTTTTGCTTTTTCCCCCGGTGATGAAATATATATTGAACTCCCCCGGCGTGAAGATGCCCTCTACATTTTTAAGGCCCGGGTCTGCAGGACCGTTTTAGTTGACTCATCCTGTCATCTTTGGTGTGATGTCCTGGAACCGACGCGGGTTCAGCGTCGGAAAGAAGAGCGGATGCCGGTGAATATCCAGGTGGAATGCACTTTGCTGCCGGATGAAGGGCTTGAAGAAGTTATGCTGGAAGGGCTTATTCTCAATATTTCCAGCGGTGGTGTTTTTCTGAATGTTAAAAAAAGATTGCCTTTGAAGCTGGAGCTGCTCTTAATGTTTGAAGTTGCAGTTCTCAAGGGAAGTGTTCCCATTGGGGTTACAGGAACGGTGGTCCGGGAGTATTGCAAACCCTCCAGTAACTACCCTGTGCTGGAACATCCCTATGCATACGGAGTCAAGTTTAAAACACCTGGCAATCGTCTGGCCGGATAATTTTTTGTCCTGTACTAATTCGATTTACAGGGTAATATACTGGGAGGTGGACCGGTGTTGAGTTCTTATCATAATTATTCGCTGCGGGAGAATGTCCCGGACCGGCAAGCGTGGGTTTTAAACTCGGTGCCTGTTATGCTGTGGGCTATTGGCCTCGATGGAACGATTGTCTTTGCCAATAGGGCCTGCTGTGAATGCTGGGGGCAGAGCCTGTCCAGGATTACAGGACGCAAAATGGAAGAAGTTTTAGGGTCTCAGGCAACGGTTTTTCGGGACAGTACGCAGCAGGCATTGATTTCTCAGCAGGAAACGAGTCTTGATGTAGAGCTGGAGTGTGCCGGCAATGAAAGAAAATGGCTCAATGTTTCGACAACCCTGCTAAAAAACGGGAACAATCAACTTCAGGGAGTTGCTTATACTGCTGTCGATGTTACGGACAGGAAAAGGACGGAGGAAGATTTAAGGTTGGTCAGTGTCCACGACTCCCTGACCGGCCTGTACAACCGTGTTTACTTTGAAGAAGAACTGCGCCGCCTGGATTCAGGGCGCTTCGATCCGGTGAGCATTATCTATTGCGATCTCAACGGGCTGAAAATCATGAACGACGTTTTTGGACATTCAGCGGGTGATGAATTGATTATCTCTGCAGCCAACTTTATCCGCAGCCATTTCCGTGTTGCCGACGTGGTAGCCCGGGTGGGGGGGGACGAATTTGCCGTTCTTTTGCCTCTGACAGACTTTCAAACCGCCGAGACGATCAGCCGCCGTATTGAACAGGGGGAGGCGGGGATCATTGAACAGGGCGCTTTGCCTTTAAGTATTTCTGCGGGTTTCGCTTCAACAGAGACAGTCGACGGTGACATATACGCGGTCTACAGGGAAGCGGACCGGCGCATGTATCAGCAAAAATACCGGCGCCGGGACCTTGTCAAGCGGGAAACGGTCAATGCGCTGCTGCAGGTATTGCAAGAAAAAGATTATCATAGAAGTGCTCACCTGCCCCGGCTTTTCTGCCTGGTAATGCTGATGGGCCAGGCCTTGGGCCTGGACAGTGATGCCATGGGTGATTTGCTGCTCCTGGCAGAGGTGCATGATATCGGTTACCTGGGGCTAAGTGAAACGACAATTTTTGCTACCCAAAAGCTGGATAGCAAGCAGTGGGAAGAGATGCAGGGTCACCCCGAGCTGGGATACCGCCTGGCCAGTCTCTCCCCGGACCTGGCCCACCTGGCTGAGTCAATTTTGCAGCACCATGAGCACTGGGACGGCAGCGGTTATCCCCGGGGCGTAAAAGGTGAAAATATCAACATTTACGCCCGCATAATTGCCCTGGTCGATGCGTACGAAGCCATGACCAGCCCCAGGCCGTACCGTTTGGCCAGGACCAATGAAGAGGCCCTGGCAGAACTGCAAAACTGCCGGGGGAAAAAGTATGACCCTCATTTAACTGACCTGTTTTTCGCCCTTCCGCTGGAAGACTGTGACCTGACAGCCTGAAGTTGACAACAATAACGGACAAAACCTGCGGCAGCCCGGAGTGAGCGGCCTGGCAAAGGTTTTGTTTTTTTTAGGAAAATTCAAAAAAACCTACTGTGACTATATACTTTTTGGGGGGGATGATGTAAAATAAATGTATACTGTGCCAGTATATTCCTGAGAATTATGCGTATTATGTCCTTTTGACCGTAAGGCTCGCTCTTTTAAGTGGAAAAACAGGCTTAAAGTCGTTCAGCGCTCGGCAGGGAGGTCGTGCTGTGAGAGCAGGTTACTTAGGTGAAGCAAAGATTGCTTGCAGGAATGATTCCTTGCAGCAAGACAACAACACTTATAATCCCGGCGGGGCAGGCTGCACCGTTCAGGGTTCCCTGGAAAGCAACCAGCTTCATTTTTTTGAGCAGCAGTTTTCCAAGGTTTTTTGGGTCTACCGCTTTGCCTCCCTGGGGCTTACTTCCACCTTCTATGCCTTCCGCTTGCATGGTAACTTGTCCTTCCGTCATGCAGCCCTTCTTTTACTTCTTTTGGCCAGCTCATTGTTGGTCGTTTTTCTGTACAAGCGATTCAGCAAAAATGTCCGGGCCGTGGGAGCCATCATTGTCCTGGAAAGTGTAGGCCTGGGACTGTTGCTTTTCCTTACCGGGGGGCTCAACAGCCCGTTTACCTGGTATGCCCTGAATCCGATTATTTTATCTTCTGTTTATTTGCCTGTACTTTTTACAGCCCTGTTGCTCTTCTATTTTTCCCTGGTGATTGCCGCCAAGTTTTTCCTGTTACATCAAGGGCTGACCGTTGCAGAAATTCTGGAAAGCTTTTTTTTCAACGAATCTGGCATTGTGCTAACCATTTTGCTTTTGGCCCTGGTTTTTAAACTATTTTCCCGGCTTTTTATTACCCTCATGGACCAGTCGGGACGCCTGGAGCAACAACAGCAGGAGCTTTTTTGCGCCTACCAGGGTTTATCGGAAAACCACTGGGCTTTGCAGGCTTTATCCCAGTTTCAACGGGATGCTGTTTCCTGTAAGAGCGAAGAGGCTCTTTACCGCACGTTTATTGCCGCCACGGAATCTGTTTTCCCTTTTTCCCCGGCCGCGGTGGTCATCCTGGAACAACCGGAACACGATCTATCTTATGTTGCCCCGGGTCGTTTTAAAGTCTTTACCTCTGCTGCCGAGCATGATCAGACCCGGATTCCCGGTCATGTCCTGGATGATCTGGGTAAACGCTGGACAGATTTATCCCTTTTTGAAGTTGTCGTAGGGCGGAAACAGGAATGGATTGCCCTGCCCTTCTGGAATAACAACAACAAGTTCATGTCGGCCTATATTGCCATGCAAAAACCCGGGATGAAAACATGCAGTATCCCGGAGGCATTGAACCTGTATATCAAGTTTGCCATACAAATCCTGGAAAGTCTGGAGCATTTTAAGCAGGCAGAAAAGACAGTAGATTTTATTTCTTCCCTCTATGAAGCCGTGGAGACCATTTCCAGCCGGGATGATCCCAAGGAAATAATTGACTTGTTTGCGGCTTACGCCAAATCCCTGACCGGGTGTGAAAAGGTGATTTTCTGGCTGGAGCGGCTTAATGCGCCCAGCTTAGGGGATGACGACCAGTCTGGCACCCTTTATACAGTCCGGGGGCAGCTGGAGCACTTCCCGGAGGAATGCTGGTATCCCGTCCTGCTGCAGGCCTGGACGGAGATGCGGGAAAAGCCGGAGACAAAAATTGAAACAATAGAAGACCCGGTTACACGGACCCAGGGCTATCTCATTTGTGTCCCGGTGGAGTCCCGGTCCGAGTGCCTGGGCCTGCTGGCTGCCCTGCAGCCCAAAAAGCATTCCAGGACCGAGGAAATAATTCAGACCCTTTCCTTGCTGGCGGGATTAAGCAGTGTGGCCATCGAGCGCAATATGGCGGAACTGTTTACCGATCGCCTGCTGCTGCTTGAGGAGCAAAACCGAATTGCCAATGAAATACACGACAGCGTTTCGCAAAATCTTTTCAGCATTGTTTATGGCGTTGAAGCCCTGCTGCGCCAGTCCTCCTCTTTGTCCGGGGAATACCAGGTTAGCCTTGCGACCATCCGCGATGTGGCAGCGGTAACGTCCAAGGAACTGCGCCTGCTCATTTACCGTTTAAGTCCCCGGCACCGGAAAGACGAAACCTTTGTGCAGGAGATGAAAAGCTTCCTGGAAGGGTTGGGCAAGCTCAACTCCATTGAAATTGACTTTCAAGTTGAGGGACAGGAAGAATATTTGAACCCGGCCATGCAAAAGGCCTTTTACCGCATCTTGAAGGAAGCCACGGGTAATGCGGTGCGTCACGGGGAGTGCACCCGGATTCGTGTTACGCTGCAGATGTCTCCCTTTTTCTCCGAGCTGGTGGTTTCCGACAACGGGAAAGGTTTTGACCCGGATGCCGTCAATAGAAAGGCAAAAGGTTTCGGCAGCCTGGGTATGGTCAATATGAGGGAGTTAACCTACTCGCTGCGAGGCACCTTCGAAGTACAAAGCAGCCAGGGCCAGGGGACTACACTGCGTTCCATGGTGCCCACTTCACCGGTTTCCAGCGGCCAGGTTCCTGCAGGGTAAAACAAAAGGACCATGAGATTGCTCAAAGCTATTTCCAAGCGAAGCCGCCAAGCCGCGGGGACGGAACTGGGGCTTCCGGAGCGCAGCGGAGGCCGACAGGGAAAGCTCCGGCCCCGCCCCTCTGCTCCGCGGCGCATGGCGTAACAAATGGGCTGAGCAGTAACAGTCCAACAATATAAGAAACTGCCACAGCTCCTGAGAGCGTGCATAAAAGAAAGGAGAGAAAAGGAAGATGAAAGTTGTGGTCATAGATGATCATCCACTGGTCAAGATGGGCGTAGAAATGGTGGCTAAACTGGAAGGCGATATCCAGATGGTTGGTTCTGCCTCCGGTGGTGAGGAAGCTCAAAAATTGATGGAACAGGTTGATCCCGACGTTGCTTTGGTAGATCTCAGGATGCCCCAGGAACACGGTCTTGATTTTATCAAAAGAGTGCGGGATAATTTCAGCCGCTGCAAGTTCATTATTCTAACCTCTTATGCCACGGAACAAGAGATCTTAAGGGCCATGGCCCTGGGGGTGGATGGGTATATCCTCAAGGAGGCGCTGCCCGAAGAACTGATCAGTGCCATCCGCCTGGTCCACCGGGGGAAGAAATATTATGATCCGGTGGTGGTCCAGTTTGCCATGGAGCAGTACAAAGGCAACAAAAGGCGACTGGAGGAACTGACGCCCCGGGAAATGGAGGTGCTCATTGCCCTGTCCCAGGGAATGAACAACAAGGAGATTGCCACAGATCTGGTCATCAGTGAGCATACAGTCAAAAAGCATATCGGCCAGATCCTGGAGAAGCTGGAACTGAAAGATCGCACCCAGGCGGCGCTTTACGCCGTCTCCAGGGGATTGAACAAAAAAGCTTCTCCCAGCTATGACCGGTCGGGGGAATTGTTCTAAGGTCCTGGTTTCATGCCAACAAATAAAAAACTTCAAAGGGAATCCCCGAGGGGGAAATTTTCTGAGGAATCCTTGGGGTCCTCCTGGGGCAAAGTGTCTCCACGTCTCCACGTCTACACGTCTTCGTGTGTAAATTTCTTTGAGCAAGCCAGCAATTACTATTGTTATTCTATTCGGGTTCTCCGTCGCTTTACGATCAAATGGGGGAAAAGAATAAAATCTGCTACTACCAGAGGGTTAATTTTTCTAAAAGCATTTTCGTGGCGGAGCCGGTGTGTTATGCTTAAGATGAAGATAAACGGCAAATTATTTGCGAAAGAAGGTCGATGAGGAAATGGTGAAAGTGGCCAGGATAGCTTTGGGTTCGGTGGTTCTTTTTTTGTTTGCCTTTCTATTGAGCCTGGTACCGCCCGGGGTGGTGAATAAGGCAGACGCTTCAGGCCTTTCAGCGGGCACGCCTGTCACCATCGCCCTGAATTTCGAAGTCATTCAGTTTCCTGACCAGGGAGCTTTTATCGACGGCCAGAACCGGACCCTGGTGCCCGTCCGGTTTTTCGCCCAAGCTTTCGATTCGCAAGGGCTTTCCGTCCAGGTGGACTGGGACGGGGAAAACAGGAAAGTCACCCTTGTTTTACGGGAACGGGCCGTGCCCGGTCAAATAGCGGGGGAAATGCCGGGGCTGGCAGGATTGGATCACCCGGAGAGGAAAGAAACCCGGGTTGAACTGTTCGTCGGCGAAGAGGAAGCCCTGGTTAATGGTGAAACCAGGCAGCTGGATACCAGCGTGCAGGTTTACAACGGCAGGGCCATGATCCCGCTGCGCTTTGTCAGTGAAGTTTTCGGGGCCGAGGTCGGCTATGAATCCCAGTTCAGGCAGGTAAACATCCAATCCAAAGGGGTGGAAAGAACCAACCGCCTGGTCCACAACCCCTACCAGGATATCGACTGGGACTCGATCCAGCGGCATAAGTCGGCCCTGCACTTCCATACCGATGAATCGGACGGGGATCTAACCCCGGAAGAGGCCATTGAACTTTACCATGACCGGGGCTTTACCATCATGTCCATTACGGATCATGATAACATGGGCCGCCCCGGGCCAACATGGCCCTGGCCTTTTGTCCCTGAAGGAGTGCTGCCCATTATGGGGAATGAACTTTCGTGCCAGCACCACATTACCAGCTATTTTACAGACTATTACGGCCATGAAGGCGGCAATGAACATGAAAGCCTGGCCGCTGTGGAAGCCGATGGCGGCCTTGCCGCTTTTGCCCACCCCGGCAGGTACAACAACCCTGAAGGCTGGCGTTGGTATGTGCCTTATTATGAAAAATATGACAGTTTGTTTGGGTTGGAGGTCTACAATATGGGAGACCGGTTCCCCAGGGACCGGGAGTTGTGGGACCGGTTGTTGAGCTATTTTATGCCCCACAGGCCCATCTACGGGATGTCCAATGATGATATGCACCTCAAGCGCACCCTGGGGATCAACTGGAACACCCTGCTGCTGGATAATTTGACCGCAGCGGAAGCAAGGAAAGCCCTGGAAGAAGGCAGGTTCTTTTTCAGCGTCTCCCTGGTGGGTGCAGCGCCGGATATTGAGCGGGTTGTTGTCAGCGATGGTGCCGTGGAGGTGGTCCCCCGTTTCGGGCAGGTCAAGTGGGTTTCCGATGGGAAGGTGATCCACGAGGGACAGCGGCTGGAATACCGGTCCAATTCCCAGGTGCAGCGCTATGCCAGGGCCTGTGTTTTCACAGAACACGGCCGGACCTATACTCAACCCTTCGGCTTTCAAGCGGAGATCAGGCAGTAGCGTCGACGCAGGCGGCGTCGGGCTTTTCATTCTACCCTGAAAATGAAAGTCTATAGTAAATAATTCCTATCTTAGGCCCTTAATAGTTAAGTCTTGCGCTTTTTTGGCAATAATTCTATCGCGCGGAACATTATATCGAAAGAAGAACCAAGGGCAGTCCGTTCCTGGAAAAGGAGCAGGGTGCCCTTTTTTCCATCCCCCCGGGATGATATAATTTACCGGGAAGGAAATTCATGCTGCGATTCAAGATGGGGGATGAACATGGGACTACGATTGATCCTGGGACGGGCCGGAAGTGGAAAAACCGAGCAGTGCATGCAGGAAATCGCCGGGGAACTGCAGCGCTACCCCCGGGGCACACCGCTTCTTTACCTGGTTCCGGAACAGGCCACTTTTCACACGGAATACAACCTTTCCACCCGCCGTGGGTTGGGAGGGGCCATCCGGGCCCAGGTTTTAAGTTTCCAGCGCCTGGCCTGGCGGGTCCTGCAGGAGCAGGGCGGCCGGGACCGCTTTTTTATCGACGACACCGGTAAGAGTATGCTGTTACGGCGCTTGCTCGAACAACATCAGGAGAAACTGCACATTTTCGGCCAGGCCGGGGAACAGGCCGGCGGCATTGAGAACCTGGTGCAGCTGTACAACGAGTTCAAGCGCTCCGGGGTTGACCCGGAACAGCTGCAGCAAACCCTCACCGGTAAAAAGAAAGAAACCATGTCTGCTTCGTTCCTGTATAAACTCCAGGACCTGCACCTGTTGTTCCAGGCCCTGGAGCAGGAGGTGGAAGGGAATTTTTTGGATGCGGAAGACACTCTGACGGTTTTGCAGTTGGGTATACCCGGCTCTGCTTTTGTGCAGGAGGCCCGGGTCTGGGTGGATGGTTTTTACGGCTTTACCAACCAAGAATACGCGGTTCTGGAGGCCTTGCTGCAGCGCTGCCAGGAGGTGGTGGTGACCGTCTGCCTGGAGGA
Organism: uncultured Desulfovibrionaceae bacterium; assembly: GCA_964581355.1. Taxonomy (GTDB): domain Bacteria; phylum Bacillota; class Dethiobacteria; order DTU022; family UBA8154; genus CAZOOA01. Next base: position 21,275 of record CAZOOA010000024.1, read on the forward strand.
GAATGTGCCCCCCGGTGTGACCATAGACGAGCTGGACTCTTTTTTCCCTGCGGCCCTGACCTGCCAGCAATTGCAGGAACTGGCGGCCCGGGCCGGGGCCCCTGTGGAAATAGAGGTTCTGGAAAGAAATGGCAGGCACCGCTTTGCCTGCAGCCCGGCCCTGGAACACCTGGAACGCTACCTGCATGAATACCCCGCGGTTACCTGTGAGCTGGAGGAAGAAGCAGCAGGTATCCGCCTCATTTCCGCCGCCAACCGGCGCTGTGAAGTAGAAGCGGCAGCCCGGGCCCTGATCGGGTTGGCCCGCGACAGGGGCTACCGCTGGCGGGAGATGGCGGTGATTACCGGCGATCCCGAGGCATACGAAGACCTGGTCCGCACCTTGTTCCAGGACTACCGGATCCCTTACTTCCTGGACCGGGCCCGCCCGGTGCTGCACCATCCCCTGGTGGAGTTTTTGCGTTCGGCCCTGGAAGTGGCTGTCCATAACTGGCGCTACGACAGCGTCTTCCGCTGTATCAAAACGGATTTTCTCTTTCCCCTGCCCCGCCGGGAGCAGGACATTCGCTTGTGGAGAGAACGGGCCGACCGGCTGGAAAATTACGTGCTGGCCTTCGGGATCCAGGGGCGCAGCCGGTGGGAGCAGGGAAGGTGGGACTTCCTGGAGCAGGAAACCCTGGAAGATCTGGAGCAGGAGGGTGAACAGGAGCAGGAGCAGGAGCAGGATGAGCATGGTGAGCATGAGCAGAAGAAGGAGCAGGATGAAGCGAAAGCTGAAGCGAAAAGAGAGGAAAAAGGTCCCAGCAAGGAGCAGAAGCAATTCCTGGAATCGATCAACCGCACCCGGGATACCCTGGCGGCTCCCCTGGTAAGGTTCCATCAAGAACTGGGCAGGGCCAAAACCGTGCGGGAAAAAGCCCGGGCCCTGTTTGGCCTGGTGGAAGAAGCCCGGGTTGCGGAACGCCTGGAGCAGATGATCCGGCACTGCACGGAACAGGGTCTGCCGGAAAAAGCCCGGGAACACAGGCAGGTTTACGACGGAATCATCGACCTGTTGGATCAGCTGGTAGAAGCCATGGGCGGGGAGACCGTCACTACATCCCTGTTTGCCCGGCTTTTGGAGACAGGGATGGAAAACATGCGTCTCAGCCTGGTTCCCCCTTCCCTGGACCAGGTCCTGGTGGGCAATGTGGACCGCACCCGGGTGAACCAGGTCCGCTGTGCCTTTGTCCTGGGGGTGAATGACGGCTGTCTGCCCTCGCCGCCCCCGGAAGACGGCGTTTTCACCGAGGAAGAACGGGAGAGCTTAATCGGCTGGGGGCTGGAACTGGCGCCAGGCAGCCGGCGCCGCCTGCTGGACGAGCAGTTCCTGGTCTACATGGCCCTTACCCGTGCCTCGGAGGGTCTTTGGCTGAGCTATGCATTGGCCAACGAGGAGGGGCAGGGCCTGGTGCCTGCGCTGCTGCTGGACCGGATTAAAGAGCTGTTCCCCGCCCTGGAAGAAAAAACCGTGGAACCGGAGCCGCCTGCAGTGGGCAGAACATTTGTCTCGGGGACGCCTTCCGGGGACGCGGGAGCTGGTGCGAACCGGCCAGAAAGCGCAGCCGATGCCCCGGGGCGGTGCAGTGGCGAAACCGGCGATCTGGACCTGCCGGGTGAGGCCGCAGCGGCAGCAGCCTTCGATTCCGGGGCCGGAGAAACAAAAGATGACAGCAAGGAGGGAGCCGCTGCGGGCGAGCCGAAATCAACGGAGACGGCTCCGGGGGAGATGGCGCCGGGCGCTTTTTTGGAGGCCTGGACCCCCCTTTCCTATATCGCCCGCCCCCGGCGCACCCTGGCCCATGCTGCGGTTCAGCTGGGCGAAGCGCAGAAAGAAGCCGGCGGGGCCGGTGCCATAGAGATATCAGCAGGTGCCGGTGCTGCCGGGGGTAGACCGGGGGAACGTTTAGCAGAAGTCCCCCTGGACCCGCTTTGGCAGGATGTTTACAACTGGTTTGCCACCGATCCCCAGTGGCGGGAGACGGCCAGCCGGTTCCTGCAGGGCTTGACCTACCGCAACCGGGAAAGCCCCCTGGAACCCCGGGCGGCCCTGGCCCTGTACGGCCAACCCCTGCGGGCCGGTGTGTCCCGGTTGGAGCAGCACCGGGCCTGCCCCTTTGCCCACTTTGCCGCCTATGGGTTGCGGCTGAAGGAGCGCCGGGTTTACCGCCTGGAAGCACCGGATATCGGGCGGTTTTTCCACGTGATCCTGCGCAATATCGCCCTAAGGCTGATTTCGGAAGGCAGGGACTGGTCCCAGCTCAGCCGGGAAGAAAGCCACCAGGCAGCCCGGGAGCAGGTGGAGCAGCTGGCACCCCGTCTGCAAAAAGAAATCCTGCTCAGCTCCAGCCGCTACCAGCATTTGTCCCGGAAGTTAACCGATACCGTTGGCCGGGCCGTGCATTACCTGGGGGAACATGCCCGCCGGGGTCGGTTCTCCACCGTCGGGGCGGAGGTAGAGTTTGGCCGGGATAAAATCCTGCCGGAACCCCCGTTAGACCTGGGCCAGGGGAAGTTTTTGGAGCTGGTGGGCCGGGTGGACCGGGTGGACCTGGCCCGGGATGAGGAAGAGGGAGAAGCTTTTGTCCGTATTGTCGATTACAAGTCGGGCCCTGAACGGCTGGACCTGCTGGAGGTCTACCACGGACTTTCTTTGCAGATCTTGATCTACCTGGATATCGTGCTGCGCCATTTGCCGGAATGGCTTGGGCTGCAGGCCCGGCCCGCGGGCATTTTCTATTACCCCCTGCGGACGCCCATTCTTTCCTGCAGCCAGCCCCCCGATGAGGAAGCCCTGGAAAGGGAAATGCTGAAACAATACAAAATGCAGGGCCGGGTCCTGGCCGAGCCCCGGGTGGTGCGTCTGATGGACAGCCAACTGGAAAGCGGCTCCTCCCCTATTATACCTGTAGGGATTAAGAAATCAGGGGACTTCTATGAGTATGCTGCTGTGCTCAGCCAGGAAGAATTTGAGTGGCTCCAGGCCCATGCCCGGTCTTTGGCCCAGGAAACCGCCCGGTCCGTATATGCCGGGGAAGTGGATATCCGGCCCGTCCGCCTGGGCCAAAAGGCGGCCTGCAAACACTGTCCTTACCGGCCGGTATGCCAGTTTGACCCCGGCCTGCAAGACAACAACTACCGTTTTATCCCAGCAGGCAAAGAGCTCATAAGTGTAAGCAAAATTATGTACAAATATGAGTAATATTTTTTATATTTATTTATTATCTCTTTTTTGTGTTATAGTATTAAGACACAAACAAAGGTGCTATATAGCTAGGTGATATGAAAGTACCTATTAGCAGAGCGTCTAAAGAACTTGGCGTTAGTATCGACACATTAAGACACTGGGAGCGTGAAGGGAAAATTAACTCTGATCGCACTCCTGGAGAATCACAGGCGTTACGATTTAGATGTGCTTGCACTTCTTTGAGTATCTGCTTGGCTACTTTCTGGATGCTTTTTTCTATACTTTTTTTCATATGTCACATAATAATGGCTAATAATGCTTCTACTTATGGAACATATATGCTATATTATACATATGGCTGATAGAATCAATGTAAATGTAAAGGAGATGTCTCGATGCGGCAACTGCTGGTTGAATGCAGTGACCCGGGAATGGTGGTTGTCCTGGAGGAAGAATTGGAACATGTGTTGAGAAACGTAAACTTTCAGCGTGCCCGGGAACTGCAGGCACAACTCACAAAACTGGCAGGTGAGCTGGGTGGCGATTATGCCCAGGCCTGGAGCGGGTTTCACATGGAAGTAGCCAACGATGGGAATGATGTTCCGCCCTCTTTCGGCAGCAGAAACCCTGTTGATAAGCAGAGCATAAAAGAGCTTCTTTCCCGTGCCGCAGATGAGGGAATTGGAAAATTTAGCATGCGGCCAACCTTGTTGTTGCCCCAGGATGGACCAGCCCCGGAAACCAGGGAGCAGTACATCTGTGACTTGGCCGATAGCATTCGTTATACAACGTTGTTCGGTAGTGAATGGGGTGAGCGCCCCTTCGCTTTTCCCAGGGCCATGGAACAATATCGCTATCAGCTCCTGGAGGAGCACGTGCTGACTTCCATCAGGCGCAGTGCTCATAACCCCCGGCTGGGCCGTAAATGGGTGCAGGAAATTGTCAAATGCCTGGAGGAATCCATTACAGAGGCCGATCTGCGAGCTGTGGCGGTAATGGAGTATGAGCTGTCAAAAATGGATCCTGACTCGCTTGGCATAGAAGAGAAAACCCAATGGACGGTGCTTGCCTGCAATGTTGGCAAAGCGATAGAAAAATGGTATACAGCTTGTGAGAAGGAGCTCGAATATGTCTACCAGCGGGCTGCGCTACTGGCCGAGATGTGGCATTCCTGCCAGGGTTTCGGTCCGGCGGCACCCTTCATCCGGGAACAATTCCAAGGATTGCTGCAGGAAGCAGCCTCAGTTTATACCGATGATGGTGTGCAGGCGCTAGAGCGGGTGTACGAGCAGCTGCAGCACCTGCCTTGGAACCTTTTGCGTGGTTTGTTGGATCAAGAAGAAAGGGATGCTGGGGATGACGATACGCAGGCAACAAGGGAATAACATGTCCGGCAAGGACTATTTCAAGCTTGCTTCAGTGGAAATAACGCAGCGATGTGGTGGGCAGTGTCCATACTGCAACCAGGTCAAGTCAAATAAAGATATGTCCGTATATGAGTTTAACTGCCTGCTTGATACATTAGGGAATGAAGGATTTGAAGCAGTTGCCCTGGGTGGGGGCGAACCCACATTGCATCCTGCTCTCCCCGAGCTTCTGCATTCTGTTAAAGAACGTGAACTGCGCGTCGGCTTAACTACCAATGGATGTACACCGGATAAAATAAAACAGCTTGCTGCATTGAACTTGCTGGACAGTTTTGGTGTCTCTGCAGGCAAAGGGGATTGGTTGGAATTGGCCGGTCATCCCAGAGCCATAATCAATTTGCTGTTGTTGCGGGGGGGATTGCAGACAGTTCTTGAGCAGGCAGTTCAGGCAATCAAAAGTGGTGCACGCTGTCTGCTGCTGCTGGTGTATAAAGGTTCTTCAAAACATTTTTCTCCAGGAAATACAGAGCTTGAAGATGCCTATAGTTTGCTTACAATGCTGTGTCGAAAAGAAAAGGTAACCATTGCTGTCGATGATTATGCCAGGCGGCGTCTTCAACTGATAAAGAGCTGCGGTGAAGGATTTATCCGCATCAACCTGGATGGCACCCGTGAGATGTGCTGTTTTTCCGATTGCGAATTCCGCCTAGAGTCGGAAAAGATGACTTTCCTCTCAAACTAACTGTGCTTTACGGGAAACGGGGCTTGGTTACATGTTGAAGAATGTTGGCAAAACTGGCCTGTTCATGTTGTTTGGGGTATAGCAAAAGGCTTTAAAGAGCCGGCTGTTTTGGTTACTGCTTACAGGCCTGACCCGGAGCGTTGGGATGAAACTTTCAAACGGAGGCGCGCTAATCATGAAAGAGCGTAAAAAAACGAAATACCTACATGAAGGTCGATATGTGGCCGAAGTAGAAGTTCTATTGATTAATGATGAGACTGGGTGGTCACCTTATCTAAACCTGGAAGATGCCTATAAGCTTGATGAAGTAAGAGATGCTTTAAAACGTGGAGATTTGAAAACTGCATCAAAATACGGTAATATCTATGAGCTCAGGCAAGTAACCTGAGTATAAAAATCATAAGCCAGGCCGGTATGGAAGCCTATGCACCTGCAGCCGCTTTTTGAGGGGCGGAAAAACAGTTTAATTAAAGTTTATTAAATTTACTTATACTTTGTTAATATTAGACAGATATTTGGTATAGCAATTACAATCGAAAGGAGGTGGTAACGGGTGAAGTTTAACCGCAAGATAGAAATCATTTTCACGGAAGAAGACAAAAGGGTCATGGACGGTCAGAGCAAGATTTGCAACTGGTTATATAACCACCTATTAGAGCTATGTAAGCGTGACTACTACGAAAACAACAACGAAAACAGATTATTGTCAGGTCGGAACCTAAGGGATCAGGTGCCAGGATTAAAAGAGGAATTTCCTTTTTTGAAAACAGTACATTCATCAGTTACAAAGAACGTTGCGCTTCGGTTAATGGATGCTTATAAAAAATCTTTTCAAGAAGAAGCTATTAACCCTCCAAAATTTCGGGCATGGAAGAAGAAGTGGTTTTCTTTATATTATGATGAACCGGGCAAAGGCTTTAAAATTTTAAAAGATGGCAGTTTACAAATAACACTAGGAACAGATGAAACCAACAGAAGGCTTAAGATCCTTGGTGACTTGAAGGAACCGCTTAGTTTAAGGGAAACTGATAAAATTTTAACGTTCAGGCTTTGTAAACAGCAAGGCGACAGATTCTATGCAGTGTTTACTATTGAACGTCAACCGGTAAAAAAGGAGTCGCAAAACCGTGATAGTTGGGTAGCATTAGACCCTAACCACAAGAACTTTTTTACAGCCATCGATTATCAAGGCAACAGCTTTGAGTTCAGCAAGCTTCCTCAGCTAAAATATTGGGACGAAGCAATTGACAAATTAAAATCCAAACGAGACAAAGCATTAAGGAAATCCAAAAGAAGAATATCCAAAGGTGGTAAGGTTTACTATTTACCAAGTAAACGCTGGGAGATATTGAATAAAGCTTTAAATAGAGCTTATCATTGCAGGCGAGAACAGCTTAAGCAGGCGATGTATGCTCTAGCTAATGATTTAGCGCAGAGATATGATTATGTAGCTATCGGCGATTATACACCATCAACCGATACAGCAGTTTATGACAACATGCACCGCAGTATGCTAAACCAGGAAGTAATCGGTCAGTTCCGAGACATATTACTTTGGGTATTTCAGCGAAGCAATAAACAAGGTTCAGTTATAGACGAAACAGGTACTACGAAAACATGTTGTATTTGCGGTTATGAAGAAAAGAAAGATCCTAGTGTTAGGAGTTTTATTTGTGTTGGATGTGGCACAACCCTTTCAAGAGATATTAACAGTGCAGTTAATATCGCAATAAAAGACAATTTATTGCCTGGCTCGGGCCATGTAGGTTGGGATTTATCTCATTCTATGTGCATTGCTGGATGGAGCTATCAGTCTTGTAAGATATACTTAACTGATACTTCATCTATGGATATGAGTGCTTAACAAGTTTAGCACTTGTATTCCAAGCAAAGAAATTAAATCGAAGAGGTGAGACTCTTTGTTCAAAACTTACTTATTGAATAAGTTTAGGTAATGTTAAGTAAGTTTTGTAGAGCGGTGTAGGTATTTTCCCGAAAGTGTATCGGACAGGCTTTTTGAATACGGTCTGTATGACATAGAGTACAGGCGCTCTGCTTTGAAAGAAATCAAAAAACTGGATAAGCCTAACCGAAAAGTAATGGTCGCCCAAATTGTAAGCTGTGCCAGGAAGCCCTATGTAGGAAATCGTCTTAAAGGGTCCTGTGCGGTTATTTGAGTCATGATTTTTACTTCAAAGGCGTAAGTTACCGTGTCATCTATACAGTTGAGGAACAAACCAAAGCCATAACCATCGACCACCAATCTTACCCCGGCACCCGAGCCGCACCTGCCAGGCCTGCTGAAGGACTGCCTGCCAGGACCGTGCTTCTGGTTGACGTGGACAGCAGACTGCCCAACCTGGCTTTAATGAAACTGGCCGGTTACTATAAACAGCGGGGTTATTATATCAAGTTGGCGAAAAAGGAGGCGTATGAACCGGGGGTAGTTCAATGGGCTGGCAGCCCAGCCTTTGTCACGAATCAAAAAATTAGTGCGTTGTTGTTTCTTAACAGCGCGAGGTTTGATGCAGGGTGATTCGCTGCCCTCACAAAGACAAAAAATATAGAACCTTATGCTGAATCAGAAAATTTACGTAAAACAGTTCCAATACCAGTTCATACATCAATTATGGGGTCTGACTTTAGAAAAAAGGTTTAAGGGGACTGAAAACCATATTATATCCAAGGATTATGTTTGTTGAAACAGCTATCAAAAACTACACCTTAAATACTTTAATTGGTTTTGGGCCAGTAGATTTTGATTATATATTTTCACATCTGCTAAACGATTATAAAAGCGAAAATACGGGCAATAGTAAATATCGAGAAAAAATGAAGAAAAGGCTAGATGTAAGAAATAAAATTTATCAGTCACTAAGTTATAGCTACTCGTTTGGAGGCGTCTGGCACAGTTTTTTAGTAAGGTGATTTTTCTGTTCGGGTGATTAGGGGAGTGAAGTCTGGCTGTTTTTGCATAGTGTTTTTAGGTTGCAAAAAACACTGTCAGGTGATCTCCCAGGGAAAAAGTCCACTAGAATTGTAGCTCAGCACAATTATTTAAACGTTCTTTTATTTTATTATTTATTATTTTGAAATTTCTTGAGCCACCAATAAAAACTTTAATTATTGAACACTCCTTGTTTTAGTTAATGTTAGGACAAATACATTTTTTACGTTTCCAATGCCATGGAGAATAGCAGTAATAGCTTTTAATGTTGCACCAGACCTGTACAAATCATCAATTAGTAAAACATTTTTGTTATTAAGATTTACTTTTCCAGCCAAGCCAAAGGCGTCTCTTAAAACCCTCTCTCGTTCAACGTGATCTTTTATGTTTTTAAGCTCAGGTGTTGGTTTTTCTTTAACAACTTCATTATAAATTAAATGTTTACTAAAGGGGCAACAGTTATTTCCAGTTCCTGCACCAGAAGGTACGCAAGAATAGTTTGAGATGAGGCAAAATTGGGCAGGACTTGGACCGTTAGGTTTTAAGGGTATATTTGTATAAGCAGTTACCAAGTGACCAAGCAAGCGTGCATTTGAATATTTGCCAATATTCTGCCATCGAGGACCTTAAAGGAATATTGTTTGGAGGCGACTGGCACACCTTTTTTTAGTAAGGTGATTTTTCTGTTCAGGTGATAGGGGGAGTGAAGTCTGACAAATGCTTTTGTTCATTAATAGACACGACGTATTCTAATAGAGTTGGCAGAAATGACTGTAAAAGAGTCTTTGATTTCAGAATAGTGTTTCTTTATTGTATCATAAACAATGATTGCTTTATCATCAGAGATAATACCTGCCAGTCTAACAAGTATAACGCTTGAAATCTCTAACTTTTGTCTGTAAACTAATTCACCAAAATCTTTATCAGCAGTTATTAACACTAGCCCTTTCTTTTGTGCGATCTGAAGAACTTCTTTATCATTAATTCCCGGGTCCATTTCTGCAACATACTCTACATAATAACCATTTTTTCTCAACAAAACAACGATTTGCTTGTCTAGACTTTCATCAGCTAAAAAATTCATTGCCTTGCCTCTGGAGTTGGATAAACTATATCAGCGCGTAGAGCCTCCGCAGCAAATCCAATTGCAGCGTAAATAGCTTCTTCTGTCAACCTGGGATGAGCTTTAAGTATTTGTTCTATTGTTTCTCCAGATGCTAGTTTTTCCAATATTTGCTCGACAGTAATGCGTGTACCTGCAACAGTTGGCTTTCCCATCATAATATCCGGGTCAGAGACAATTAATTTATTTTTCATCTTGTTTGAGGCGAGGCACCCACTCTAAGCGGTAGCGTAAGTGGGAGAGGAATCGCCCTTCCTCCTTTCTATAAGCAAAGTATTAGCCGATTCTATTAATTTTGCTTTTTACAACCAGTTATAACCTCTATGTATCCATCCTTGGCTTATTCGGAAAAAACTAAGCAAAGTGATTGTAGGAGATATAAATCTATTTTACCACACATGTAGGAGAAGAAAAAGTTGGATCATATGGAGCCAACAAGGATGGACTCCGAGGCAAAATGGTCGTTTGATCCTGGTAAAACCTACGGTTATCTTTAAACAAAAAGTTCATCCCTTTCCTCCAGGGTTTTGGGCACGATTAGACCCCAGCGGTTTTTAAATACTCCACCGCCGCGGGTCGCTTCTTCACTTAAATATTTTTTCATCTTCCCCGTTCTTTCTTCCAGCAAGCTCAAGAAGTCATCACCGATCTTGAGTGATTGCTGGTGGTGTTCTAAAAAATATCCGGCCTTTTTGTAAAGAACATTTTTACCATACGCCTCCAAATATTTTAACAGTTTGCTCTCATCAAGAAAAGATTTTGGCACCTTAGTGTCAGGTAAGCCAAGGGAAGCTGATCGCAACAGCAGCCGAAGGAATTATGCCATAATAACACTTCTTTTAAATACTGGCCATCCGGTTAAGCGAACTTGTCAGCCTTGACCGGGATGATGTATCGCCCCAGCCTCAGAAAAAGTTGGTAGGAAAAGAATATATCTTAACAATAGGCTTTTTCACATAGTTCAAGAAGCTGGTAACAGTAAATAAAGTTTTAATAAAACTGAGATTGCAAAAGCAGGCATAATAATGCTATAATTAAGGCATTAATATGTTAGGAGTTGATATTATGCCCCAGATTCTTCCGATTAAGGAACTTAGAAATACTACGGAAATATCGGAGTTGTGTCATAAGTTAAAAGAACCCATTTTTATTACCAAGAATGGTTATGGAGATATGGTTGTAATGAGTATGGAGACATATGAAAAATCAATGGCTAAACTAGAACTGTATCAGAAGTTAGCTGAAGCGGAGACACAAATTAAAAATGGGGAAGAACTTTTAGATGGGGAAGAAGTCTTTAGTAGGCTTAGGGAAAAACATGGCAGAAAAGAAGTATAAAATAAAAATCACCCCTAAGGCTAATGATGACTTAGATGAGATTTATAGTTATATCGCTAAAGAATTAGTTAATGAAACTGCAGCTGAGAATCTAATGGACAAAATAGAAGAAAAGATTATGAGGCTCAGAGATTTCCCATTTTCATGTAGCTATGTAGAAGATGAGGTTCTGAAGAATAAAGGTTACCGAAAACTTATTATCGATAGCTATATTGTTTTCTATACTGTTGACGAAACTGAAAAAAAGGTTGTAGTTATGCGTATTCTTTATGGAAAGCAAAAGTATCAAAGTATTGTTTGAGTTTGCGGAATCTTCTACAACCCCTTAGTTCCCTTTCCAGATAAACCAGGGATAGTAGAGGTTGTGGGAGGTAACTGTAATTATCACGGCATGTTCTTTTCCAGCTGAATACCCCTTTGCTTTAAATAATTGACCGAGTTTTCCAGGGCAGGAATTGTTTGCTGCTTATAGCCTTGTCCAGGAACATTTTGCGGGTTCCCGGGGCAAAAATAGACCCTGGGAACCCGCTAAAAGTACAGGTTATAACTCGGTTTCAAACTGATCTGTTGTTTCAGCAATCATATAATTTTTTACAGCCTCAATTTTGAAGAACGAAATGGTTCCTGAAATCAAGGCGATTTCAATTTCATTAAAGCCCAACTGAAACAACTGGAGCATACGCGTCTCCCGGACATTAGTTGTAGTATAATTATTTTTCACCCCTGCTTTTTGGCAAATATACCTCATGATATCTTGGGCACCATCGGAGCTTATCTTGCTGTGAAATCGATTGACGAACAAGGCCTCATCTTTTTTAATGATTTGCTGATTCTTTCTAAAGTAAAGGTATTTTTCTGCAGTTTCGGCTATTTCTAAAGGTAAAGGGAGTTTGCGGTTCGAGAAAACGATCATGTTTTCCTCGTGCTGAAAAGTGGAATGTATAGTTAGTGATAGCAGTTCTTTAAGTTTGCTTGCGGTGTAGTGCTGCAGCTCAAAAAACAAACGGTTGCGCAGGGAAAGAAATATTCCTAAATCGGAGTCTTCAGTATGCAGATAGTTGCGAATTAGGTCCAGATCTGTTGGTTGTATAATCAAGAGAGGCTTTTTTCTTTTTGCTTTTTGCGGGTAAGGTTTTTCCTCCCAACTTATCCCTTGCTCGAGTTGAAGATACTGCCGAAGAGCGGCAATATAACCTTTAACTGTGCTATCTGCCGCTTTATTGTCACGGATTTTTATGAGTGCTCGCTCAATTACTTTGGGATCACCGGTTTCGATTCCGCTCTCCAGCTCCATCAGGTTAGCTATACGCTTTTCGTATAAATCAGCGCTTTCCGGGGTGAAATCGCGTTTTTTTATGAGGTTGATTTTAAAACTCATCGCTTCCTCCTTTCTCAAAGGTATATAATGTATCCCTTTCCTTTATTTTTTTTGCCACGTAATTTGTACTCAGGTATCTGAGCGTTACTTCTTTTTTATCGTGGCCGGCAGCAAACTTTATTTCTTCGGCGTCTCGACCATTTTCAAGCGTTTTGGAAATGCTAAGCCTGCGCATATCATGGGGCGTTAAATGGGTTGTACCAGCTTTTTGCATAGCGCTGTTGAAAATTCGGCGAAAGCGAGATTGACTGATTCGGCGGCCATTATGGGTAAAAAGGTAATCTTCCGGGGACATTTTTTTTTCTTCAATGTATTCTATGATCAATTTTTTGACGCTGGTAGGAAGTATTAAGTTTCTTTTCTTTTGGCCTTTTGCGTGATGAATTATAGGAACTTCTTCGATCAAGTCTTTTACTTTTAGATTAATGGTTTCATTTGCACGGGGGCCGCTATCACAATATAAAAGGATGCCGATCAGCACTTTTTCTTCCAGGTCAAAGCTATCGAAAGAATTTATTATTTTTTGGTGATCACAAGGTTGAAGGCAATTGTTAAAATGAGTTTGCTCACCTATTTTGCGTAGATGTTGGGCAAAATGATGTGTGGTGTTTCCTGACTTAAAAAGGAACCGGTCAAGGTGCTGTATCGCTCTGAGTAAGTCCTTGGGGTTTTCCCGGCAATTTACATATTCAAGAACGTCTGAATCTGTAATTTTATCCAAAGGCACATCGGTGCTAGCCAAAAACTCTCGTGCAACCTGTGTGTACCGTTTTGTATCTGTTCGGCTAGCACCTATCTGCAGTAGGTAGTTATTAAAATCGTTTAAGTCGATCACAGCTTCCACCACGCATACTGATCCAGGGGGTGGTCGTTAAAAAATTCCTCGATTTCTTCTTCAGTAACGAAAATATACTTTAACGCTGTTTTATCGCTTGTGACGCGGATAGCCCTTTTAGCATGCTCCAGGCCGAACTTACGTGCAACGGCAGTGCAGCGGATGGCTCTAATTGTGTGAATTGTCATATTGTCAATCCCTGCCTGGCTGGCAAGTTCTTTTAACACCAGTGCAAAAGGTGGGTAGCTCACAGGGCTTTTTTTATTGGTGAAACAAAAAATGTACCGGTCCAATTCGGGTTCATAGGGAACATTAAAGTCAAATATGTTCATTTGGCCGCTAGAAGGCTTGTAAAACTTTAAAAATATTTCCCAGCTGGTATCGGGGATGGTGTATAGTTCTTGCTTGGATTGCTTCGTCTGCGGGATAAATATTTGCTGTGTGTCAAGGTAAATGTTGCGATTTGTAAGCTTTTTTATTTCTTCGTAGCGTGCACCTGTTTGCAGCAACAGTTCGAATATGGCATGGAACATTAAGTGGTGCCTGAATGTGTCTGTGGCAAATAGTTCTTTTAAACGATTTAGTTGAGCAGAGGTAGGAATGGTCTTCGGAAAAGGTGTGTGTTCGCGCAAATTCAGCACAAAATCCTTCAAGAAATTATAGTTAAATGCAACAAGCTTTTCCCGTATCAGGTAGTCGACAAAAACCCGAAGGTAGGCGACTGTCAGTTTTATGCCAGGTAACTTTTTGCCGCTATTAAAGCGAGTATTAATAAAATGTAAAAAATCACCGTAGCATAGATCTTGAAAAGTAAGATGATGGGAATGCATGAACTTGAGAAAGATTAGGGCCGCTTTATAATAACTTGTAAGGCTCTTATAACCGTGTGCCTTTAAATACTGCATGAAATTAGCTAAAATGTCGGCATTCAAGATATCAAACCTCCTTTCTTTTGGACTGGCTGGCGAGGTAATAAAATATACGTAGTTCGCGAGTGTCGGTTCTACCAAAGGCTTTAGCAGCTATGTGAATCCTGTGTTTGGGTTTACCAGTGATGGCAAAAAGGTAGCGCATTGTGTTGGCTATTTTAGTTGGTGTGGCTTGGGGATGGCATTTTTTAATAGCGTTCAATAAAAATGGCGTTGTCATTTTATTTGCTTGAACTGTGAATAAATATGTGTGCTGAGCTATAATTCTAGTAGACTTTTTACCTGGGAGATCACCTGACAGTA
>CAZOOA010000025.1:0-35236 GCA_964581355.1 uncultured Desulfovibrionaceae bacterium
TCCATCAAAATTAAATCCACATTCAGGGCTTCGCCCGAATTCTCCAGGCCAAGAAAATCAAAGGCTTGAAAAGGGGACTCCAGGGGGATTACATCGTCAAAACCGGCCTTGTTCAAGAAGGTTTTGATCAGGAGACGGCTATCTTGAGAATCATCGACGATCAGTATAGTCAAAAAATATCACCTGCTTAAATTAGACCTGAACAACAGTGCAGCGATGAAAGGCCTGTTAACAATATCGGCCATTGGCGTCATTTGCGCTTGAAATCAGGCAAAATATTTGGGAAACCTTGTAGTGATAGAATAAATAATCTTTCGGCAAAGACCTTTGAGCTAATAAGTTCTGTTTCTTTTAAATAATATCCTGCCTAACAGGATCTTTTTCCTTTAGGCAATTCTTCGCCAGCAGCCTGCAAAATTCCTGCTTTTTGCACATTTAGCATAAGAAACATAGGACAAGAAACAGCTGGGAGTAAGAAACAGCCCGGGCCAGGAGGAAGTGGAAACGAAATGTCCCATGCCTATACCACCGACAAATGGCGCCTATAGTTTTCCATAAAGTATTGATAATTTCTATTTCCCTTGGGAATCCACCTGGGATTATAATAAGTGTGGTCTATACTTGGCTGGTTTTTTCAGGGATGACTTCTTAAACAACAAAAACAACAAAGCGAGGTGTCTATCGTACGATGAAAGGAAAAACCACTCTGATCACTGCAGGAATAATTATCGGCATCATTACTGTGGCCCTGGTTATCCTGGGGAACCCTGCCAACATGGGGTACTGCATCGCCTGCTTTTTACGTGATATTGCCGGGGGGCTGGGTCTGCACCGGGCCGGCGTGGTCCAGTACCTGAGGCCGGAAATCATGGGGTTGGTCCTGGGGGCCTTTGTGACAGCTATTTTGTTCAGGGAATTTAAATCCACCGGGGGTTCCGGTGTGATCCTGCGCTTCTGTTTAGGCGCTTTTATGATGATGGGAGCCCTGATCTTTTTGGGTTGCCCTTGGCGTATGATTCTCCGTCTGGCCGGGGGAGACCTGAACGCCCTGGTGGCCCTGCCCGGCTATGTTTTTGGCATTTGGGTGGGCGTTTTATTTCTGCGCCGGGGCTATACCCTGGGTGCTGCCGGCAGCCAACCGCGACTGAACGGCCTGGTTGGCCCCCTACTGGCAGTGGGACTTCTGATCCTGGTGATTGCCGCTCCGGCCTTTATTTTCTTCAGTGAAGAAGGGCCGGGTTCCATGAGAGCGCCGCTTTTTGCAGCCCTTCTTGCCGGGCTGCTGGTAGGGATCATCGCCCAGCGGACCCGTTTTTGCACCATGGGCGCTGTGCGCGATATTATTCTTTTCCGGGATTTTCATTTGTTTTCAGGTATCGCCGGATTGTTCATCGCCGTCTTGATCGGAAACCTGGTAACCGGTGCTTTTACTTTTGGTTTTTTGGACCAGCCGGTCGCCCATACTGACAGTCTCTGGAACTTTTTGTCCATGGGCATTGTCGGCCTGGCAGCCGTCCTGGCCGGGGGGTGCCCGCTGCGGCAGCTCATTCTTTCCGGGGAAGGAAACGGCGATGCCACGGCAACTGTTATCGGCCTTATCTTCGGAGCCGCTGTCATGCACAACTTTGGCTGGGCTGGAGCCCCTCCCGGGGTGCCGGCCGGTGGGCAGATCATGGTTGTTGTCGTCTGGGTCCTTCTGGTGGGAATCGGATTTGCTGTTACAAGACAGGCTATGGCTGAATCCAGGGAAAAAGAGAAGGCCCGGCAGGATGTCCAATCGACTCAAACCGGATAACACCTGGAATTCGTTAATTGAACAAAGGAAAACCTTTTTTACTCAAAGCAAAAATGATATACTGAGAAAGGAGTATACTAAAATGTCCTCAAAAACAATCGATTGCTGCGGTCTTTCCTGCCCTGAACCCGTAATCCAGGCAAGAAAAGCCATGCAGGAACCGGGCATAAATGAGTTGAAAGTGAAGGTAAATGCCACCGTGGCCCGGGATAATGTGTCCCGGACAGCCCGTCAAATGGGCTGGCAGGTAGACGTTGAAGAGCAGGGAGAAGAGTTCGTCTTGACGCTGACCCGTTAAGAAAACCGCAGTTGAAGGGAATAAGCAATTATGGACTTTCACCAGCTAAGAGTATTTATCGAGGTTGCCCGGCAAAAAAGTTTTTCCCGGGCGGCGGAAAATATTTTCTTGACCCAGCCGACGGTCAGCTCTCATATCAAGGCCCTGGAGAATGAAATCGGCACCCCTCTGCTGGATCGCAGCCAACGTGAACTGCAGCTGACCGAAGCAGGAAAAATACTGTTCCAGTACGCCCAGGAACTGTTGGGGATCAAGGAAAAAGCGCTTTCCTCCATCCAGGCCGAATACCAGGTAATCAAAGGGCACCTGGAAGTTGCTGCCAGCAGCGTTCCAGGTGCATATCTTTTACCCCGGTTGATGCTTTCCTTCCGCCAGCTGTATCCCGAAGTGACTTTTTCTGTCTTGCTGCGGGACACCAAGCAGGTCTTGCAAAGCGTCAGTGACTTTACCTACGACCTGGGTTTTATCGGTGAACCCGTCCAGCGGGACGGGTTGGACCAGGTCAGGCTGACCGAAGATGAGCTGGTCCTGATCGCCTCGCCCGATGTTTCCATCCCGGCAACAAGCCCGGCTGACTCACCGGGAGAAAGCCTGCCTGGTGTGGAAATCGCCTCCTGCCTGGAAATGCCTTTTCTCCTGCGAGAACCCGGTTCCGCTACCCGGATGGTTTTTGAAAAAGCATTGAAAAAACGGTATAATAAGCCCATTAAGTTCCAGGTCATCGCTTACCTGGAAAGCCAGGAGGCGTTAAAGGAAGCAGTAAAAGCAGGTTTAGGGTTGACGGTAATGTCCAGCAAGGCGGTCCAGGAAGAACTATCAACAGGCTCTCTGGCCGGCTACCGTATCCTGGATATTGACGTGACCCGGCACTTCTACCTGATCTGTAAGAAAAACCGGATCCTGCCCCCTTTGAGCCGGGTCTTCCTGGACCACTGCAGCAACTACTTTAGCCGGCCCTAGCCGGGAGATTCGGCTGCAGGGGTGGAGCTGGAGGGGAGGTAAGCCGGGCAGGCCGCCCGGGGGCCCAAGGAAAATCTAACGCCTAACCGCAGGAATGACCTGCTGCCCCGGCTGCTGCACCAACGCGCGGTTTTTCATTTTTCAAATTATACTTGTTAAGGATGTGTTGCTGTCTTGTCCCTTCAGGAGAAAGAACGAAGACTGGACAAAAACTTACAATCCATGGGGAGCGTGCTCATTGCCTTTTCCGGCGGTGTGGACAGCTGTCTGTTGCTTTTCAAGGCGGGGCAGGTCCTGGGCCAAGGAAACGTCCGGGCCGTTACAGCCACTTCAGAAACGTACTCAAAGCAGGAAAAAGAAGATGCCATCACTTTTACCCGGCAGCACGGTTTTGAACACCTGGTAATCCGGACCAATGAACTCTCCTGCAAGGATTTTACCAGCAACCCTCCCGATCGCTGCTACTTCTGCAAGAAGGAACTTTTTTCCAGACTCAAGGGCCTGGCAAAAGAATACGGGATGGACTGGGTTTGCGACGGGGCAAACTTTGATGACACCAGCGACTTTCGGCCGGGTTTACGGGCGGCCCGGGACCTGGAGGTGCGCAGCCCGCTGCTGGAGGCAGAACTGACCAAAGAGGACATCCGCACCCTTTCCAGGAAGTTTGGCCTGGAAACCTGGGACAAACCCGCTGCAGCCTGCCTTTCTTCCCGGGTTCCCTATGGTGAAATCATCACAGGGGAAAAGCTGGCCCGGATCGGCAGTGCAGAGCAGCTGTTAAAATCCATGGGGCTGCAGGTGGTCCGCGTGCGCTGTCATGGGGAAACAGCCCGCATTGAAGTTAGACCACAAGATTTCCCCCTGGTCATGAATAATAAAGAGGCAATTGTTACAGAGTTCAAGAAGCTGGGCTTTATCTACATCACCCTGGACCTGGAAGGTTTCCGCAGCGGCAGCATGAACGAAGTGCTGAAAAACAAAACCTGGTCCGAACCCGCCGAACCAGGCAGTTTAGATTATTAGAGCAGCCATCAATAAAGCTTCGATTCACCAGCAGAAGGATGAAAATGTGCGGCCAGCATTGCCAAGAGCAAAAATTATATACGACAGTTTTTTCAGGATAGCCCCCATGACCCCACAAGCGGGGTCACCATCAGAAGGGTGAAAATGCCGTGGCCAGCATTGCCAAGAGCAAGAATTGTATGCGACAGATTTCATTTTCAGGATAGAGTTGCTGGTTCGCCCTTTTCCATACCAGTTCTATACCAGCCTGCCAGCCACCTCTGAAACTGCATCCAGGGCTGTTTTTACTTCTTTTTCTGTATTGAAATACCCCAGGCTAAAACGCACTGTGCCTTGGGGAAAGGTGCCAATGGCTTTATGGGCATGGGGAGCGCAGTGCAGGCCGGTGCGGCTTAAAATGCCGTAAGCCTGCTCCAGGACAAAGCCCATTTCCCCGCTGTCAATCCCCTCAAGCACAAAGGAAACAACAGCCACTGCTTTTCGAGCATCCTCCGGGCCAAAGACAGTGACTCCGGGAATTTCCTGCAAACCAAGGCGCAGCATTCCCGCCAATCTCACTTCATGTTCCCGCACTTTCTCCAACCCTTCCTCTTCCAGGAAGCGAATTCCCTGGAAAAGCCCTGCCAGGCCTGGGGAATTGAGCGTCCCCGCCTCCAGGTAATCGGGCATCATCTCGGGATGACGGTCTTCTTCCGACCGGCTTCCGGTGCCCCCTTCCCGCCAGGGCTTGATTTTTACTCCCTGTTCCAGATAAAGCAGGCCCACACCGGGCGGACCCATGAACCCTTTATGCCCGGCAAATGCCGCCAGGTGAGGTTTGACCTGTTTCAAGTCCAAAGGCATCACTCCAGCGGTCTGAGCTGCATCCAGGAGAAAAAAGATGCCCTTTTCCCGGGCCAGTTCTCCGATCTGTTCCACAGGCAAAATTTGCCCGGTTACATTGGAAGCATGGTTGCAAACGATCAGCCGGGTTTCGGGCTTTACAGCACTGGCAATATCGTCAACCGTTATTTCGGCTGAACCTTCCCTGCCGGCCATGGTCGTGGTTATACACCCGTTGCGGCGCAGCGAACCTAAAGGTCGCAGAACGGAATTATGTTCAAAGGGGGTAAATACCACGTGATCGCCGGGCTCCAGGAGGCCTTTTATCGCCATATTAAGGGAATCGGTAGCATTGAGAGTAAAAATAATTTCCTCGGGTGCCGATGCGCCTAAAAACGAGGCTGCTTTTTCCCGGGTGTCATAGACCAGCCGATCCGCCTGCAGGGATCTGGTATGGCCTGAACGGCCGGGATTGGCCCCTCCACTGCGCAAGTATTCTTCGGCCGCCTGGTAAACCTTTTCCGGTTTGGGCCAGGATGTAGCCGCATTGTCGAAGTATATTCCCGCTTTATCCATCTTGTTTCCCTCCCCGTTTAAATAAAAAAGCAAGTGGGCCGCTGGAAGCTTTTTCTTCAATCTCGTAAAAACCCTCTATCTCGACAGATACCTCTACAAGTTCTTCCCGGATAGCTGCCGCTTGCCCAGGAGGGCAGCGCAAGGCTGTGCCGCAGCTGGAGCTGACACTCCGGGGAACGGGCACCATTTTAAAGTCCCAGGAACCCCGGGACAGCTGCTTTTCCGCTTTAAGTGCCTGGTACGTACTGGGAAAAGTAAAGTAGCACTGGTTACTCATTATTTCACATCCCTGACGCTATTGGAACACAGCTAATTTATTATCGGCATGAATGTTATGAATCGCTTCAAAACATAACAACCGGGGAGGAAACCAACCTGAGTTATCGCTGGTTTATAGCCCCGTTTCATTATACCAACCCTGGAACCGGGTGGAAAGAGAAATCTTTTATACAAAGGGCAGCTATTATTCAATCTATCAATAGGGGAAGGAAAACAACAGAAGGAGGAAAACCCTGTCTTGCGTTGTTGACCGGGCAGCCGGGCAATAAGCCCGGGGAAGACGCAGTGGTTCTTTCAGGGCGACCGGGCGTCCTTTTCGGGTTAACCCATTTCAGGTCAACCCCGGCAGCGGGCGGCCATGTTCCGGCTTTATGCCTTTAACTGCTGCAGCTTTTTTCACCTGTTTTTTCCCTTTAGCCGGGATAAAAATCCAGATACATGGCCATAAATACGGGAAAGATTTTCTTTTGCCTTCCCCTTGATACGTCCAGCCGCCTGGGGATTGTTCAGCAGGTAAAAGCCCCCCGTCCCCGCTGCCACCAGCAGGATCAGGCCAAAAACGGTCTGAGCCGCTGCAGCCTCTGTCCCTTCGATATTCCCCACAGGAGGACGAATTGCCCCTTTATTTTCACCTTGACCTTCCTCCACGGGAATACCGTAAAAATAAAGGGCAACCACATCGGAGAACAATTCAATGCCGTCTTTGGCCGCCTCCCTGGAATTTTGGTGCCCCCCGGCTTCAAGCAGAAGTTTTAACGGCATCAGGTCCTGGTTATAGTTGCCCCAGCCCATGAATACCCCTTTGACCAGGCCGGGGTAAACCTGGTCGGCCAGGGCTTTTAAATCATAGGCAAACTGCCTGGTGACATGGAAAGCAGGGTTCTGCCGACCCACTACAAACTGGACCTGGGCCACCCAATCCCCCTCGATTTCCACGGAATATTCCTCAATGGGAGCCGCATCCCGGTGCAGGTCGAAGATAACATCGGGAACATGGTCCAGTAACGCCAAAACGGTATTGCGGGAACGGCGATACGCTCCACGGTCATGGGGCAGGTGCAGCTGTTCCGAGTGGATCACATCGACCTCTTTCTCCTCCAGGGCTGCCGTAAAAGCCTGACCGACCTTGTGAATCCCACCCTGCCCATAGATACTGTGAGTCCCGTCGCTGGGAAGATAGGATTCCGCATTGTGAGTATGGTAAATGGCCACCAGCTTGCGTCGCTCGGCCGCAGCAAGATCTTCGGCAGCGCTTTGCTCCTCAACCCGCCCCAAAAGTATCTTCCAGCCTTGATTCTCTAGCAGCAGGTTGTGATCAAAACCACTGACGAAATCTCCCGGCTTTCTGCCAGCCTTACCCTCCAGGAAATAGCCGGAGGAGGAGATGGCTTCAGATCTCAGCAGGCGGGCATATGCTGTATAATCTTCGACGCGATATACTTCGTAAAGGTTGTTGCACGCATCCAGGTAGCGATCCCCGGGCCTGATTATTTTCCCTGTAACAGTAATCTGCCTGCCCTTTTCATCCAGCAGACGATAGTAGAGCTCTTCGATGATTTCATGATTTTCAATTTCTGCCTGTAGATGAACTGCCTGGGAAACTGTAATTTTTTCCTGATCAGGCTCTCCTGCAGAAGCTAATAATTCCCCCTCTGGCAGGCAAAAATAAACTACCATGGTTAAAAGGATGATGATGGGGGAAAACACGTTCTTTGATTTTTTTAACACATCCATATGAATACCACCTGCAGTAATTAACTGGATATAAAACGTTACAAATTACCTCCTATGCAGGCTTTCCCGGATTTCACCCACAGCTTCAGCCAGAAGGACCGCCAGGACGGCAGCAACCAAAGCCGCTCCAAATACTCCACCGCCGCCCAGGGTAACGGGGATCGTTCGAAAGCCCCTGACCAGGTTTTCCCCCCAGGCAACCAGGTCAATTAACAGTACGCCCAGGAGAGCCCCGATAAAGGCCGAACGCCTGGATCTACCCAGGGCGTAAGCAGCAGCGGCGGCTACCAGCGCTGGAAGAAACAGGGGATCAATGTCCAGGGCAAACAGGCCCGGCTCCAGGGGAAAGAGCCGGTCAATGACCCAGACAATCACTGTCACAATTACAATAGTCAACAGGGCTCTCTGCCGCTCCCTTGCTGTCCCTGCCGTCACCAGCAAATATACGGCTACACCAAGGGGGACCAGCATGCCGCCCAGGTTGATGCTCAAGCCGGCATACAGGGTAACTGTGGGCAGGCGGCTGCCCAGTAGCGCCAGCAGCAGCAGGGCCAGGGCAGTTTTTCTGGTCAAGTTCATCCGCTCCAGGACACGTTCCAGCAATCCCAGGTAAACCAGGGCTAAAAGTCCGATTAAAATAGTGATGCCGGTATAGCCTGCCTGCATGGAAATCAGCCTTTCTGGCATTTTTGGGCCAGTTTGCCCTCTTCGAACCCCGGTTTGTAGAAATGCTGCTTGTTCTTCACTTTACAAAAATGCGGAGCAGTGCAAAGGAATTTTTCGAGAAAACTGCCAGAAACTCATCTTTATGCCCGGCCCCGGATGCCCGGCCCCGGCCAAGAACTCAAAGCCCTGTAGGTTAGTATCTCCCACCTGGCTTAAATTATTAAGTTTTGAAGAATCTCCAGCAGCCGACAGGCAACAAAAAAAGCCGGGCGGATCGCCTGGCTTTCATCACTTCGAGGGTTACGAGGGTACAGGGTACATTTTTTATTTTACCCGGATGTTTAACAAGAGGAGCAGCTTGAACTGCTGCAGCTACTGCAGCCGCCGCCGGGGGAACTTCCGCCCCCGCTGCCCCCGCTGGTCCGGAAAAGGGACATGATGCGGCGGGCTTCCTGACCACACTCCGGGCAGGGCACTGCTTCATTTTCGTCCATGCGGCACAATTTTTCAAACTGCTGCCCGCATTCACAGCGGAATTCGTAAATAGGCATCTGCTACGCCTCCTTACTTAAGTCCCGATCATTTATATAATTGCTCTTCAGGGTTATATTATTAATGCTCCAGCTGCCCTACTGCTTGGTGAGCATGTCTTTGATCTCCACAAAACAGGTTGATAAAATGGCATCCATATCATTTAACTGCTGCTGCACCTGGTCGGACACCAAGTTGTCCACCTGCAGGACCATAACCGCCTCGCCGCCTATTTCCTGGCGACCCACCTGCATGCTGGCTATATTGACCTCATTATCTCCCAGGATCGTCCCCACCCGGCCAATGACTCCAGGTTTATCCACGTATTTATTCACCAGCATATAGCGGGAGGGAACAACTTCAATCCGGTAGTCCCCTATTTGCACAATACGAATATCGCTTCCTTCAAAAACCGTCCCTGCCAGGGTAAAGACCCCTTCGCTGGTTGTCACATTGACGGTAACCAGGTTCTGGAATATGGAGGTGCTCTTGCTGCGGGTTTCTTTGACCTCGATACCGCGATTCCTGGCAATAATGGGCGCATTAACGAAATTGACCGTGCTGTTCAACATCACGCGCAGGAAACCGATTAAAAGGGCGGTAGTAAGCGGAGTAACAGGGTGCTCGGAGATCTCACCACTGTAGATAATTTCTATCTTTTCCACCCTGCCATTGAAAACCTGCATATAGAAACTGCCCAGGGTTTTCATCAGGGGGATAAAGGGTTCCATCTCAGAAAGCACTTCCTGGGGAATGACAAAGACATTCACCGCCATATCAACCGGCTCTCCCTTGAGCACATGGATAATCTGGTCCGCTACCTGAACAGCCACATTGACCTGGGCTTCCTGGGTCGAAGCACCCAGGTGGGGCGTGGTAATAACCTGGTCCAGTTCCAAAAGCGGGTTTTCCTTGGGAGGCTCTTCTTCAAAAACGTCCAGGGCAGCACCGGCTACTTTCCCACTGACCAGGGCATCATAAAGTGCCTTTTCATCGATTAATCCGCCCCGGGCACAGTTTATAATCCGGACTTCATCCTTCATTTTGGCGAACTCTTCTGCCCCGATCAGGTACCCTTTTGCCGCAGTCTTGGGGGCGTGCAGGCTGATAAAGTCTGCCTTCTGGTAAATATCTTCCAGGGTTGCCGGTGTCACCCCAATCTTTTCCGCCCGCTCTGTTGAGATGTAAGGATCATAAGCCATGACATTCATCCCGAAAGCCCGGGCACGCCTGGCCACTTCGCTGCCGATCCGTCCCAAACCGATAATGCCCAGGTTCTTTTTCAACAGCTCAACACCCATGAATTTGCTTCTCTGCCAGAGCCCTTCTTTCAGGGAAGCAGAAGCATTGGGAACATTTCGGGCCATGGAGAGCATTAAAGCCATGGTGTGCTCGGCAGCCGAAATGGTGTTCCCCTCCGGGGCATTGATGACCAAAACCCCCATCTCGGTCGCTTTATCCACATCAATATTGTCTACTCCAACCCCTGCCCGGCCAATCACCTTTAAGTTGTGACCGGCCTCGATCAAATCAGCGGTAACCTGGGTGCCGCTGCGAACCATCAACGCGTCGTATTCACCAATAATACCCAGGAGTTCTTCGTGAGCAAGGCCTGTATGAAGATCCACCTGGGCTACTTCTCGTAACATCTGGACCCCTTTTTCCGAAACAGGGTCGCTAATCAGCACCTTGTGCTTTTTTTTCCCTTCCATCAACTTAACCTCCCAAAGCTAGTAAGGCTGTTTGCCGTCATTTATTAAATATAGCACAACTTGATTGGGAAGGCAACAATTTCGAACTTCCATCCAGGCAATTTCTCTCGATATTATTGGCTTTTTGCCGCAACCTGCAAAAGGGCGTCAAAGAGTTCCTGCCCGCCCCGTTCCCCCACTCTGGCCAGGTTCTCCGGGTGCCACTGAACCCCCAGGGCAAAAGAATGATCGGGGAACTCCAGCCCTTCAATGACCCCATCGGGGGAAAGGGCAGAGATTTTTACGCCCCGGGCCGGTGTTTTCACCGCCTGGTGATGGAAACTGTTTACTTTGAGAGAAGCTAAACCGCCCAAAGCCTTCTTTAACAATGTCCGGTCTTCCACCTTGATGGAGTGAAAAGGGTGAGGACGAGGCGCCTTTTGAACATGCTCCAAACCCGGACCTCTGCCGCTTGCCAGGTCCTGGTAAAGCGTCCCGCCAGCGGCCACATTGAGCACCTGGGCTCCCCGGCAGATACCCAAAACAGGGAGATCCCTTTCCAGGGCCAGTGATGCCAGCCTGATTTCCTGCCTGTCCCGGCGGGGAGAAATAGCGCCCAATCCAGCACAGGGTTCTTCACCGAAAAAACAGGGGTCCAGGTCACCACCCCCCGAAAGTACCAGGGCCTTAACCATATCCAGCAGCCTGGTAAATAATTTTTCGTCCGCAGTCACAATGGGAACCGGTATCCCCCCGGCTTTTTCAACAGCCTGAATATAGTCCTGCCCCAGGCGGGCCACCCCCTGTTCTTCATCCAGCACGCAAGTGATTCCGACAGGGATCATGTTTTCTTGCCTCCCCCCTAAAAAGATAAAATGAGCCAACCAGAAACATCCCTGCAAAACCTGACTAGTAAACAAGGATGCAAATCCGGCAAACTCATCTTCGCTGACATAAGACATATCCTTTTGTGTGAAAACCTGTGTGCGAAAACCCTGATAAACTTTAAAAATCAATCAAGCCCAGGCTGATTTTCAAAGCCTCGTCAACACGGGCCATAATCTTGTCATCCAGGTCGGTGATTTTCTGCTGGAGGCGTTGTTTGTCAATGGTCCGGAGTTGCTCAAGTAGAAGTACAGAGTCTTTTTCCAACCCGTATTGCTTTGCAGAAAGCTCCACATGGGTCGGCAGCTTGGCTTTTTCGATATGAGATGTAATGGCCGCAACAATCACCGTGGGGCTGTACTTGTTTCCCACATTGTTCTGAATGATCAGGACAGGCCTTACACCCCCCTGCTCTGAGCCAACTACCGGGCTCAAATCGGCATAGTAGACAAAGCCTCGCTTGACATCCAGCATTTTATTCACCACTTACCATTTCCTCGGCGAGCCGATCTGCCTCATTCTCGGCGTTAATCGCTTCATTTGCCAGGGTCAGGTTCAGCCTGGCCATTTCCATGTATCCCTCCTGCATTCGTTCCCGGATCTGCCGTTTTTTCCTCTCCTGCAAATAAAGCTTCATCGCTTCCCGGATAAACTCGCTGCGAGTTCTTTTTTCCAGCTCAACCACTCCATCCACTTCGCTTAACAAATTCTGCGGCAGGCTGATCATAATCCTTTTGGTCCTAACCAAGGAAAGCACCTCCCAGGCAATAATTCACCATGTTCGTTTGTTTTCCTTAACCAGCCTCCCCGGCTGTCAAGGCAGGTAGACAAATAATCCAGAGAAATAAAGATAGGCAGCAATATTATTACTTAGTATCCACTGCTCTCCTGCTTTTATACATCATCTTATAGCATCAAGTCAACGGGTAACAAAATACAATTCCGGTTATTGTTCTGTTTCATCTTTCTGCAGGTAAAACCGGGGAACCCGTTTACCCGTGCTGCACAACACTTCATAATTGATTGTCCCCAGCTGCCCGGCCAGTTCATCGACGGAAAGTGTTTCCGTTCCCTGGGTGCCGAAAGCCACTACTTCATCCCCTTCCCTGATAAAGGGGACCCGCCCCACGTCCAGCATGGTCAAATCCATACACACCCGTCCGACCACAGGGACCCTTTGCTCCCGGACCAGCATCACCCCCCGGTTGGAAAAAAGCCGGTTATAGCCGTCAGCATAACCCAGGGGAATGGTGGCTATGAGCGTTTCTGCCGGTGTAAAATAGGTCCTGCCATAACTGACGGGTGTCCCAACGGGCACCCTTTTTAAGAAAGCAATCCGGCTTTTTAATGACATTACAGGGCGCAGTTCCAACAATTCCCGGCCAACCCCGCTGCCGGGATAACAACCATAGAGGCCGATTCCAAGGCGCACCAAGTCCAAATGTGAGCCGGGGAGTTTCAGGGCTGCTGCAGTATTGGCAGCATGCCTGATTGTTATATCCAGCCGCTTTTCCCGGCAGGCTTTTAGGATCTCCTGGAAGCGTCTCAACTGCTCCCGGGCAAAGCCCTGATCTTCTTCATCAGCGCTGGCAAAGTGCGTATATACTCCCTGCAAGTGAATTCCCGGAAGACGGGACACCTTTTCCAGGAAGCCAACCGCCTCACGGGCATCGTGTAAGCCCAACCGACCCATCCCGGTATCCAGCTTGACATGGATGGGCACTATTCTCCCCCCGCTGTCAGCCTGCTGGGAAAGGGAAGCGGCCGCCTCCCAATGAAAAATTGTCGGGATCAGGTTCCATTCCAGTAAAAGGTCATTTTGCCGGGGGTCAGTATAACCCAGAATTAATATGGGGGCGGTTATATTGCCCCGGCGCAGCCTAATCCCCTCTTCCAGGGAAGCAACCCCCAGCATGGAAGCCCCTTCCTGGATGGCCACCTGGGAAACCTGCAAGGCCCCGTGGCCATAGCCATCGGCTTTTACCACGGCCATAAACTGGACGCCGTCAGGCAAAAACCCTCGAAACTGACTCAAATTCCATTTCAGCCGGCTTAAATTTACTTCAGCCCAGGTTGGTCGGCCCAGGCCCCCTTTGCTTTGCAAGTTCATGAACTCATTTCTCCCATTTTCAAGCATTGGGGCAGGCAGAATACCATAATTCTGTTCCGACAAGAGGGAGAGAAAGAGTTCAGTATTCATCCTATTCCACACCGGGTCGAATTATTCCTGCCCTGGAAACCAATTCTTATAATACAATTGTTAGAATAAATAGGAAAATCTTCCGAAACTGTTACAACCACTCCGGCAATACTGCTATACAGAACACTGTTGGTAACTGCTCAACCCTTTTATAATTGCGCAACAAGCCGTGCAGCTGGGGGACGGTTCTCGCGCTTTCCCTGTCTACCCTCCGCTGCTCTCCGGAAGCACGAGAACGAAAACCGTCCCCGCAGTTTCGCTTACAAATAGCGCTTAGCGTTTACCGCTGTTGTTCAAAATTGCCATTGCTGTTTAAAATGCTACTTTTCGATCACACGAAAAACCCCGTTGATCTTTTTGATGCTGGGAAAACGTTGAATCCTGCCCAGGGCGCGGTTGAAATCCTTTTCCTGGACTACGTGGGTGACCAGCACAATCTCCGCCTGGCCTTCTACACTGCGCTTCTGGATGATCATATCCAGGCTGACCCCTTCGTCTCCAAAGGCTGTGGCCAGGTTGGCAAAAACGCCCGGCTGGTCAAAGGCCTGCAGGCGCAGGTAAAATGCAGAGGGAAGGTCTTCCATGGGAACCAGGTTTTTCACCTGGAAGTCCGTCTCCATAATCCCATTCTCCCCCTGGTAGTTCATATTGCGGCAGACATCGATCAGGTCGGCAATCACGGAACTGCCCGTCGGCAGCCCCCCAGCCCCGGGGCCGTAAAACATTACTTCACCGACAGCATTGCCAACCACATAGAGGGCATTGTTTTCATAGAAAACTGACGCCAGGGGGTGGGTAGCAGGAATCAGGGTGGGGTGGACCCGCAGGGCCAAACCTTCATCAAGTTCTTCACCAATGGCCAAAAGCTTGATGGCAAAACCCAGTTCCCGGGCATAGCCGATATCCCGCTTGCTAATGCCATTAATCCCTTCGATATGGACGTTGTTGAATTTTACATGACTGTTAAAGGCCAAACCGGACAGGATGCAAAGCTTGTAGGCTGCATCTGTTCCCTCCAGATCGTTGCTGGGGTCCTGCTCGGCAAACCCTTTGGCCTGGGCTTCGGCCAGGGCCAGGCCAAACTCCATCCCTTCCAGGCTCATCTTGGTCAAGATATAGTTGGTAGTTCCATTAATAATGCCCATCAAACGTTTGATCTTATTGGCCCCCAGGCTATGTTTCAAGGGGCGAATCAGGGGAATCCCCCCGCCTACGCTGCCTTCATAAAAGATATTCAGGTTCTTCTCCTTGGCTAAAGCCATTAGCTCTGCTCCCGCCGTGGCCATCAAGTCTTTGTTGGCTGTAATCACATATTTATTGTTGCGCAAAGCGCCTTCCAACAAGCGGCGGGTTTCTTCCACCCCGCCCATGACTTCAATGACTACATCGATCTCGGGGTCCTCTATGATTTCTGCAGGGTCCGTAGTCAAGCGGTCCAACCCTACGTTAATCTCCCGCTGCTTTTCCGGGTTCCTGACCAGGATCTTTTTTATCTCCACCTGCCTGCCGGCTTTCCGGGCAACCTGCTCTGCATTGGTTCGCAATATCTCCCAAACACCGGAGCCAACAGTACCGAAACCCAGAAGACCGACCTTAATTGTTTTCCTTCCCATTAGAACCAACCTCCGTTTAAAACTGAAAAGATGATCGTTCCTGCTTAGTTCCCGCTCATTATATCACCTGGAGGAAGTTTAGGCAACAAAAACGGGCAGCGAAGACCCTGGAAAGTGAGAAATATTCCAAGAAAAAACAAAAGCCTGGCCGCTCTTGGATGTCTCGCTTGAGCCCCAGCACTCATTCGCGGAGTTTGCTTTCTCCTGTCTTGGGCCTGCCTCGAAGCCGACAGTTTTGCAGGCAGCCATTCCTTCCGGGACGACCGAAAAAATATTCTCTTTATTAATAGCAACCCTTGGTATATAATTAAAAAAACTGCTCAGCCCATAAGTTGCACTACACGCTGTAAAGCAGGGGGACGGTTCCAACGCCAGGGCACAGCGCTGCCGCTTGCCTGTCAGAGCTCCATTGCGCTCCGGAAGGACCGGGATTGTCCCCGCGGCTTTGCTGGCAAGTCGAACTGAGCAACCACAAAAAGACAATACCGCCGAAGATGACGGCATCTTCTTTGGTGGACAAAAGGAAAACACAATGGAGGTGGAGGCAAGTTGTTACCTGGAAAAAAAGCAGCCCGGATGTTCATTTCCCTGCTGGCATTACTGAGCCTGGCAGTCCTGTTGCTGCCATCTTCCAACGCGCCAGCCAGAGCAGAGCAGCCTGACATAAAGATAGAAATCAATGGGCAAGCTGCAGTTTTTACTGATGCCGAACCTTACATAGATGCAAACTCGCGGACCATGGTGCCGGTACGGTTTATCTCAGAAAACCTGGGAGCCAATGTGGACTGGGATCAAGAGACCCGAACCGTAACGGTGACCAGGGATGACCTGGTGATCAGGCTCCGGGTGGGAAGTGACCTGATCTATATTAACGCTAGCCGGAAACAGATGGATACACAGATGGTCTTTAATGAAAAATACAGCCGAAATTATGTCCCGCTGCGCTTTGTCTCAGAAAACCTGGGTGCAGAACTTGACTGGGAGCGTAGGGAAGGGGTCATGCAAATCTGGATCACAGACCATGCAGAAAAACCCGCAGGTGCCGGGACCGCTTCGCCCCGGGAAAGTGAACAGGGTCAAACAGATTTTTATGGCATTTTCATTGGCAATAGCGCAGAAGATGTGCGTGCGGCCCTGGGTGAGCCATCCCGCAAGGAGCCAAGTGCCTTTGGTTACACTTGGTGGGTCTATAATGACAACTACCAGGATTACATCCAGGTGGGGCTAAAAAACAGCCAGGTTGTCAAATTATACAGCAACTCTGCCAACTGGGCATACCAGGGGATCAAAGTGGGCACAAACAGGGATAGCGTCAGAAGCATGTTTTCCTTTGAACATAATCCACAGTTCCAATACGGCACGGCAACCTTTACTATCAGCCAGGGAAAAGAAAAAGATCTCTTTATTATCGACCAAAACACAGCGCTGCAGATCTACTACGACACCCAAAATAACAACACGGTCACGGCGGTCCGCTTTAGTGATCTTTCTTTTATTGTCCAGGGAGGCGGTTTTTCCATGAACTGGACATTTCCTGCCGGCGACCCCCCTGATATAGAGCCACCGCAGCTTACCCGGCAGGAACAGGAAGCCGTAGACCGGGCCAATGACAGGCAGTTGTTTGACCTGGTCAATGCCATCCGCACCAGGAAAGGGTTGCATACCCTGAATTGGCACCCGGAGATTGCCCGGGTCGCCCACAGCCATTCCATCGATATGTATCAAAACAACTTTTTTGCTCATTTTTCTCCCAATACCGGTAATATTGGAGACCGGGTTCAGGCAGCAGGCATCCCCTACCTCTACCTGCTAGAAAACATTGCTTATGGCCAAACCGATGCCATCGATGCCCATGAAGGGTTGATGAACAGCCCCGGTCACCGCAAAGCAATTTTAGACGGTGAGGTCAACGCCCTGGGGACAGGATCTTATTATAACTTTTATACGGAAAAGTTTTTGCAAACAGCAAACTAGCTTCTTTGCAACTTATGGGGATAATTTAACCTGGTGGAATTATTCAACCTGCTTGAAGGGAATAATAAGTCTACAGCAACATTCTGCTTAGTATGAAAATGGAGTTTTAAGTTTCCCGGTATCGGCTTCCGGTTATCTTCGCGGCAAAGCGCTAAGGATTTGGTTCCATGCTTCCTTGAAGGGGCGATATAATCTTTGTCACCTTTGTCACCAGGTGAAAAAAGTGCTCATAACGCTGTATTTTCTGGTCCTGTAAAACAGTGGCTGCTGATTGCTCGATATTTATCTGTTATCTTTCCCCGGGTGGCCGGACAGCTTAAACAGTGGGAGCGCTTCCTGGCCCGCTGCCCTCCCTCTTCCCTGGTAACGCAGGCCCGGGCGAGTATGGCTGCAAAACGTTTTCACTGCCAGGGAGGGGCTGTATTTTCCCTGCTGCACCCTCCCTCTATGCATCTGACCATCCCGCTGATTGTCTCCTTCCAGACCATCAGTGATTACCTGGATAATCTTTGTGACCGCCTGTTAACCGGCCCTGAGTTTTCAACCACGAAAAAACCGGTACCAGACCCCGGTATTTCTGACGCTGAAAAAGAACAGGCTTTTCGTCTCCTGCACTCGGCCATGTTTCATGCACTGGAACCCGGCAGCACCCACCACACTGACTATTACCGCCTCTTTCCTAACAAAGAGGACGGGAACTACCTGGATTCCCTGGTTCGGCATTGCCAAAGCCGGATTATACTCCTTCCCTCTTTCAGCCGGGTAAGAGAGCAGATCCTTCCTTTGGTTCAACTATACTGCGACCTGCAGTCTTTAAAGCATCTATCGGTAGAAAACCGGACCTCATACCTGCAAAGCTGGTTTTACTGCTACGAAGAACCGCTGCCCCGGATTCGCTGGAATGAATTTGCCGCCGCCTCGGGTTCAACCCTGGGAGTCTTCACCCTTCTTGTCCTGGCCTCTAAAAAAGATGTTTCGAACCAAGAAATAGAAGAGGTTACCCGGGGATACTTCCCCTGGATCTGCGGGCTTCACATTTTGCTTGATTACCTGGTTGACCAGCAGGAAGACCGAACAGGGGGCGAGCTGAACTTTGTGAGCTCTTATCCCGGCCAAGAATTGGGAGCGGAGCGCCTGAAACTTTTTGCCTCGATGGCCCTGGAGCAGGCTGGCCAACTTCAAAACCCTCTTTTTCACCGGTCCGTGGTCAAAGGCCTGCTGGCCCTCTACCTGTCCGACCCTAAAATAAAAACACAGGGGCTTACGCAAATTTCCAGCGCCCTGCTGGCAGAAACAAAAGAAAAGGATATTATTTTCCTTCATGCCCTGTGCCGAATCCTGCGTCAGGCCAAAATCATCTAACGGAAACAGGTGCAGCGGAAAGGACATAATCAGCCAGATAGTCCAGGGTATGCAGCACGTGAGCTTCAACTGTACTGCTTTTGGACCACACACCAACAAGAGAGTGCCTTGCCTGCTTCACGTACTCTTCTGCTGCCAGGAACGTTTTTTTCAAAGGGTCATTCTTTCCGCAACATTCTCCAAATAGTTCCATAGGAATGAAAGAATAATCCTGCTGTGCCATTAAATCCCTGAACCTTTGCCCCTGGCAGGGATCTTCCAGGAGGTAGATATAGGGCAGGGTTATGTTCCCCTCGATGATATCACTTTGCACCGG
Source organism: uncultured Desulfovibrionaceae bacterium (assembly GCA_964581355.1). Classification (GTDB taxonomy): domain Bacteria; phylum Bacillota; class Dethiobacteria; order DTU022; family UBA8154; genus CAZOOA01. Next base: position 18,726 of record CAZOOA010000025.1, read on the forward strand.
CTTGCCCAGAGAAGCAGGATCTCCCACAATATCCAGCAAATCATCGATCAGCTGGAAGGCCATACCCAGGCTTCGTCCATATTCTTCCAGGCATGCTGCGGCATCTTCTTCCAGCCCGGACAGCCTGGCACCGGCTCCACAGCAGGTTTCCAGCAGGGCTGCTGTTTTCCTGTACACGTTTTGCAGGTACTCCTGCCGGCTCCTGTCCAGGTTGTATACGTTCTGTGCCTGCTCCATCTCCCCTTCACACATGATCCCCACCACCTGGCTAAAAGCCCTGAACAGTTGAGCCTGGCCACCCGGGGGAAGCAGCCCAAAAGCCCGGGCAAACAAGAAGTCCCCGGCCAGCACGGCGGCTTTGTTCCCGTAACAGGCATGAACCGAAGGCTGATCCCGGCGCCACAGTGCCCCATCAATAATATCATCGTGGACCAGGGACGCGGTATGAATCAATTCAGCAGCAACTGCCACCTGCAGCACGTTTTTTTTGGCGTGCTCCGAAGGGCTTAAAGAACCGCATAGCAGCACCAGGGCCGGACGCAAACGCTTCCCCTGGCTGGCTGATAAATGGTCAATTATTTTCTGCATCGCTGGAACCTGGGAGACGATCACCTCGCGAAGCAAATCTTCTACTGCAGCAAGTTCCGTCCCTACCACCTCATGGATCTTTCCCAAAAGAAGCTTGTTGCGCGCAGCAGCTTTCAAAAAACCGCACCTTTCACTAGATAATGGCTGATAAATGGCGATTAACAACCATAATTCTTCCTGTTATGAGCTCTATTTGTTAGTTGTCGTTAGTGGCAGCTGTTCCTTTGGGATCCAGAAAAACGCATTCTGGAAGATCCGGGTTTTTGATCACCTGATTAAACTGAACTACCTGCCGCAAACGCTCGTTATGGTCATAGCTCTCCACTTTCACTGGCAGCAAGGAACACCTGTCAAGCCAGACTTCTTCCCGTGTACAGATTTTGCTGGGAGATGCAGGAATTGTGAACAACCTGTAACTTTTTACTCCGTTCATTTTTTCCACCTGGACAAATTCTTTTTTTTCCGCTGCAGCCAGTTGTTCAAAAAAGCCGGAAAGCAAAAAGGGGGGACAAAGGGCATCCCTGACTGCAGGGTTTACTTCCAGGTAATCACCCAGTTCGGGGCTGTAAATTCCGGTCTTTGTGCCGTCGGACACAAGAACCTGCCGCAGCCGGGGTTCAGCACCCGTTTTGCAACCAGCAAGCTCGATCCTGTAAAAATCCGGTTTAGCGAACCAGACCTGGACCGCATACCGGCATTCAGCTTCTCCCGGTTCCAGGACCAAATGTAGCTGGGCATAATAGCTGGACAACCTGGCCTGCTTGCGGGCCGCCCGAGCGATAATTCTTTCCGGGTCATCTGCTCCAACAAACAACCTGTAGAAAACTGCAACAAGTAAGGCGGCGATCAACCCGGCCGCCAGCACTTTTATCCAACCCTTGCCCTGGAAAGACACCTCCACCGATTTTACCTTCTCCAAGTAGCGCATTTTTATTCACCTGTACACCCTATGCACCACTCTGTTCTTTTTTACCTTTTTTACTCCATTGAGGAAAAAGGTCTTGGAAAAGGGAAAAATAGCTGTCCCTTGCTGAGACAGCAGGAAAACAAAAAAAGCAAGCAACCCTGGCCCGGCAGAATCACAGGGCCACCTGAAATTACTTGTTGCTACCATACCTGGCCCTGAGTATATCCTGCCGGGTAATCAAGCCCACCAGGCGGTGTTCTTTGTCCAATACCGGAACCCGGTTTACCTTTTTCTCGACCAAAATGCTCGCCACCTCATCTATCCCGGCATCTTCATCTACCGAATAAACTGTTGGTGACATCAGTTCCTGCACTTCCAGGGCAATGACTTTTTTCAGTTCTTCAAAAAACTTTTTGGGACTTTCCAGGTACAGGACAGCGCCCAGTATTTCCGTATAACGGGGAGGGTCGACCTTCTTTTCCCGCAGGACCAAGTCCGCTTCGCTAATCATCCCCACAACCCTTTGCTCCTGGTCGACTACAGGCATACCGCTGATCTGGTGTTCTGCCAGCAAGCGGGCCACTTTTTCCACGTCATCATCGGGGCTCGCTGTAATAACTTCCTTGGTCATGATATCTTTTGCCAGGATTTCGCTCATTTTTTTCACCTCTGGATGCTTTTATTTGTATTACTTGGGGTGACTTTACCACGCTTCCATATCGTTTTCACTCCATCTTCCAGGCCGGCCTTCATTGTTCCTGGTTTCCAATTCCACATTGGCCCGGTTACCAGGCGATTAAGGGCCGTGGTTCAGCGTCAAGTTTCCTTTGGCCAAAACTCGTTAGAGCCGCGTAGTTCGTTGGAAAACCGCTAATTAATATGAAGCCAGGTGGGAATAGGGTCTAATGAATAGATAGTCTGTTTCTCTGGAGCGTGAAAGAACTTCCAGCACCTGGCTCCAGGCCTGGGGGATATATGGGGAGAGCTCCCCGGCCATGGCTCCCCGCGGGGTATCGCCAACTGCCAGCAGATCCGCGGCCAGGCCGTGCAGAAAGACCCCGCAAACAGCCGCTTGCTCCGGGGAAAGACCCCGGGCGGCCAGGGCCGCAATCAGTCCAGTCAGCACGTCCCCTGTCCCGGCGGTGGATAACAGGGGATTGCCGGTCGGATTGACATAAAGCTGTCCTTGCGGCAGAGCTGTAACCGTGTGAGCACCTTTCAATACGACTACGACGCCCCAGAGGTCTGCATACTCCTGGGCCAGCTCCCATCTGCTTCGCTGCACCTCTTCAATATCTTTCCCGGTCAACCGGGACATTTCCCCGGGGTGGGGCGTTAAGACCAGGGGATGATTTTTCTCTTTCAAAATCGAAGTATCCCGGGCCAGGGCGCCCAGCCCACCGGCATCGATAATCATGGGTGCCGCCAAGCGGGCAAGAAGCTGCCCCAAAAGCTTCCAGGTTTTTTCCCCCGGTTTCAGCCCGGGGCCAAAAGCCAGGGCCTGGCAGGCCAAAGCATGTTCCAGGATTTCATCTGCCCCATCGGGCAAGAGGCAACCCTGCCCATCCCCCGGGAATCCCAGGCTGATGACTTCCTTGAGTTTGCTTTCCAGGACCGGCCTTAGCTCCGCTGCCGTTCCGGCATAAACAAGGCCGGCGCCGCCCCGCAAGGCGGCCTCTCCAGTCAGGGCGGCCGCGCCGGTCATACCGGGAGAGCCGGCCAGGATCAGCACCCGCCCGTAGGTCCCCTTGTGGCCGTCCAGTTCCCGGGAAGGCAAGCTCTGGCCGACAAACTCCGTGGTCACCAGGTTTTCCTGGATCATCTCGCTGTCAATGAGTTCCCCGGGTATACCAATATCCACCACCGCTACCTCCCCGGCGTAAGCGGCTCCCGGGAAAAGCAGCAGCCCCCGCTTGGGCAGGGCAAATGTTACCGTGCAGTCTGCCTCTACAGCGACGCCCATGATTTCACCGGTATCAGCAGAGATTCCCGAGGGAATATCCACCGCCAGCACCCGGGCCGGGCTTTGGTTTATGTATGCGATCAACCTGTCAAATGGCGGTCCCACCTGCCTGCTTAAGCCCGTCCCCAGCAGGGCATCGACGACCAGGTCCTCTGGCCCCAGCTGGCTGAGCAGGTGACCGGGATCATCAACGGCTAAGTTGCGGACATGTACCCCGGTTCGCTGCAGGATCTGGTAATTGACAGCGGCATCACCGCGGTATTCCTCAATTTCCCCGGCAGCCCAGGTAGATACCCGGTATCCCCGGCGGGTTAAATGACGGGCCATCACAAAACCGTCGCCCCCGTTATTACCCCGCCCGCACAGAATGACGATGCGCCTTTCCCCCGGTTCCGGGCAAAGTTCCCGCACCCGCCGGACTGCCTGCAGCGCAGCATTTTCCATCAGGATGACACCGGGAATTCCATATTCATCCATGGCCCGGGCGTCGATCCGTCCCATGGTTTCACCGGAAACAATCTTCAATGTCGATCACTCCCCTTACTCCTGACTGGTTAGATTATAGCATAATTATTTTGCCATACCAACTTCAACATTGCAGATCTGAATCACAGACTTGTATTTACAGGACAGCAAAGGTTGGGGCAACCAGGCCATTAATATTTCCACTGGAAGCGTGCAAAAAATGTCTTTTGCTCCCGGTCATAATCTGGTAGTATGAAAATAGAGTTTTAAGTTTCCCGGTAGCGGCTCCGGTTATCTTCGCAGCAAAGCGCTGAGGCTCAATTTATGCTTCCCGCCGGCCGACCTGCAGACAAAAACGCCCTGCGGCCAGTTCAGACAGCACATTATTGAAGGGAGGAACCGTTTCGCGCCTGAAATTGGATGCTGAGTAGATCACTGCATTGTAAAACCGCGCGAATCGTAACCAAATGAACAAATTAAGGATTAGAAAAAAGTTGCAAGCAAGATATGCCCTGGTGTTTTTATTCGCTTTACTGCTGCTTTTCCAATTCTCCTGCGGAGGCACCCCCGCAGACGACGAAACCGCCGAAGAGGAAACAGCAGGGCAGGAAACACCCCGGGAAAAAGATGAAGAACCGGCAGTGGATGAAGATGACGATGAAAGGAAGCAGAAAGAGGAAATAGCAGGTAGCGATGAAGATCCGGATGAAGCCCCCGGGGAACAGGCAGACCGGGAACCGGGCGAACTGACTCCGGAAATCCTGGAGCATGAACCCAACGAGCTGGGAGAAATCATGATCCTTATGTATCATGAAATCGCCGAACCGGAAGGAGAATGGCAGCGGACCCCGGAAAACTTCCGCCAGGACCTGGAAACCCTTTACGAACAGGGATATCGTGCTGTTTCCATGACCGACGTGCTGCGCGGCGAGATCGACATTCCTGCAGGAACTTCACCGGTCGTCTTTACGTTTGACGATGCCAACAAGGGAAATTTCAATTACCTGGAAAAAGACGGCGAACTGCTCATCGATCCAGACTGCGCTGTAGCCATTATGGAGGATTTTTACGAAGAGCATCCCGACTTCGGCCTGGAAGCCACCTTTTATATCTATTATCCCCACCCCTTCCGGCAGGACGAATACATCGAAAAAAAGCTAAATTACCTGGTGGACCGGGGCTTTGAAATCGGCAACCACACCTACAGCCATGCCAACCTGCGCAACCTGAGCAGCCAGGAGGTCCAGAAAGAACTGGCCCGGCACGTGAAAAGGACCCGGGAGTATCTGCCCGGATATGAAGTAAACTCCTTCGCCCTGACCTACGGGATCTTTCCCCAGGACCAGGAGTTGGCTATCCGGGGAAGCTATGACGGCACCGAATATGAACACGAGGGGATCCTGCTAGTGGGCTCCAACCCGGCCCCCTCGCCTTTTCGCACTGACTATGACCCCTACCGCCTGCCCCGGATCAGGGCCAGCGAAATGAACACTGAAGGGGTAGGCATGTACGACTGGCTGGACGTGTTAAAGGATAACCCCAGGCGCCGTTATATCAGTGACGGGGACCCGCGGACCATTACCGCCCCCGAATCACTCCAGGACCGCCTGGACGAAAAATGGGAAGACAAGCGCGCCGTGCGCTTTTACAATCAAGAAAAAGAAGAATAAGGACACAGAGCCCATAACAGGGACGTTTCTTCAAACGATGACAAAAAAACAACCAAACAAGTTATCCTGGAAGGAAAAGGACATCTTGATTGGTTGTTTTTCTGATTGACTTGATTATTGATGGGACAATTTTGATCTAAAAACCGCCCATCAATGTACCTTGCGTTTCCTACAAAACAACAATTAAGGATCATACACTTTTTCCCGAGAAAACACAGAAAAATCGCCCATCCGTGTTGTGTTGCTGTCCATCCGTGTTGCTCTATGTTGGTGTTAGCGGGTTTTTACCTTGGCGGCCATCTCTTTGCCGAAATCAAAGCATTGTTTTAGCTCCTGCTCATCGGGGGCCCATTTGATCTTCAAGGCCTCCATGGGTCGCTCGATCTTGGCCTTGGAGAGTTTTTCCTCGATGGCTTCCACAGCCCCACTGCTCCAGCCGTAGGAACCAAAAGCTGCCCCCAGGACGTTTCCCGGCTTCAAGGCGACGATCTCGTCCAGCAGCGGCGCCAGCGTAGGCAGAAACTCTTTGTGGATGGTCGAAGAGCCCAACAGGATGGCGGATCCATCCAGGATCTCCTTGATAATATCATTATGGTCGGAAAGAGGAAGCCGGAACAGCTGCGCCTCCACCCCTTCTGCCTGGATGCCTTCCATAATGGCATAGGCCATCTTCTCCGTGCTGTGCCACATGGTGTCGTAAGCCACAACAACCTTGGGGCGTCCCTGCCCCGAGGCCCACTGGACATACTGGTCGATAATCATACCGATGTTTTCCCGCCAGATAATCCCGTGGCTGGGGGCAATCATATTAACCGGAATGCCCATCTTTTTTAACTCTTCTATTTTTTTCAGCACCATCTTGCTAAACGGATAGAGGATGTTGGCATAGTATTTCGCCGCCTCTTCCATTACAATGTTCAGGTCAACCTCGTCGTCAAACCGCTTGGAAGAAGCATAGTGCTGCCCGAAAGCATCGTTGGGGATCAGCAGTCCATCTTCTTTTACGTATGTGAACATGCTGTCAGGCCAGTGAAGCATGGGGGCTTCGATAAACGAAAGGGTTCTTTTCCCCAAAGAAAGCTCCGATCCCGTTTTCATCACCTGGATATCCCAGTCCTTCTGGAAATACTTTCTCAAGCCCTCTTCACAGCGAGGCGAGCAGTAAACGGTTGCTCCCGGGGCCTTTTCCATCACCGCCGGCAGGGAACCTGAATGGTCCGACTCCAGGTGATTGCAAATCACATAGTCAATCTTTTCCGGATCGACCACTTCGCTGATATTTTTAAGAAGCATCTCGGCAAAGGGACCATACACCGTGTCAACCAGGGTCACCTTATCATCCACGATGAGGTAGGCATTGTACGTTGTTCCGCGGTGGGTGGATAAAGAATAGCCATGAAAGTAGCGCAGGTTCCAGTCCACCACTCCAACCCAGTAAATTCCCTCCATGATCTGTACTGCTCCCATTTCAATCCCTCCAGTAACTGAATTCTTTAAGCGTTAATAAAACGATTATAGCATAATTAATACAAACTTTAAATAAGAAAACAAATATCAGGTAAGAACTTTTAAATTTGACCAGCATTTAAATGTATAAGGCAGACGCAAAAACTATTCGCTTAAAGATCCTTCCCCTCAAAATGCTTGTTTTGAAAAGTTCTGCTAACCTTGTTGCTGGCAGTATGCTATAATAATAACCGTTGAGGTTCGACGGTATACTTGCGATTAATCAAAATGGAGGGTTGAGCGTGGAATTTTTTCCCCTGTTGATAGCCATCGTGCTCTTTACCCTGGGGGTCATAGGAACCCTTATCCCCGGCCTGCCCGGCCCTGTACTGATTTGGCTCGGCATGCTGGTTTACGGTCTGATGACAGGTTTTGAAGGCCTGTCAGTGTGGTTTTTTATTGTCCAGGGCCTGGCGGCTCTGCTGGTGATGGCTGTGGATTATGCTGCAGCCGCCCTGGGAACAAAAAAGTTTGGCGGCTCCAGGGCTTCCATACTGGGAGCGGTCATTGGACTTTTTGCCGGTATCATGATCCTGGGCCCGATAGGTATCGTTTTCGGTCCCTTCCTGGGTGCCCTGGTTGGAGAAATGATCATCGGCCTTCCACCGGACAAAGCCCTGCGATCCAGCGTAGGAGCGCTGGTTGGTCTGCTGGGCGGATTGTTTGTAAAGCTGTCTATTGAAGCGATCATGATCTTATGGTTTTTTAAGCATATCCTGGTGACTTGAAAAATCCCGGTGACCTTTTTTGTAAAACACCACTGCTACCCTGAAAATAAAACCTGTCATATAATCCTGTTCTTTGGATACTTTTATATTTTCATCCTTCTGCTGGTGAAGCGGAGCTTCATGGATGTCTAAAAAAGAAATTGAACTGAAAAACAAAGTGACAAAGGGAACTTTTCCCTTGTCACTTTCAGTTGACCCTCAACCTTTAACCTACACGACAACTTTCAACTCACCACCACGGACCTACCGGGCCGCAGCAGGGGATGAAAATGGGTTTTCAAACCCGCTTCCGCCGGAGGAGATCCACTTTCCTGCCTTTCGGAAAGCAAAAAGTCAGTGAGTCACACGCTCGTCTTCCTGGCGGGCTATTTCTTCGTGGAAGGCTGCATCCAGGCTGGCGGCAATGACCAGGGAATTATCTTCAATCAGGGTGTCAATTTCCTTGGGTGTGACAATCAAGTCCCCGGAAAAAGGCTGCAGCACTTCCCGGATGATTTCCCGCTTCTCTTCCCAGCTCATGTTTTGGACAGCCCCGGCAAAAGCGTTGCCCTGGGGCGATTCCCGCTTTAAGCCCTGGGCCAGCTTATCCATGCTGTCCCCCGCTATGGTTACCGCATCCACCACGGTGGGGACACCGATGGCGTAAACAGGCACCCCCATGGTTTCCCGGTTAATCCCCAGCCGCCGGTTGCCCACGCCGGAACCGGGAACCACCCCTGTATCCGCCACCTGGATGGTGGTATGCAGCCGGTGCATACGGTGGGCTGCCAGGGCATCAATGGCCACGATGACATCGGGCTGGACGTGCTCGGCAATCCCCCGGATGATCTCTCCTGTTTCGATGCCGGTAATGCCCAGCACCCCGGGAGCCACGGCACAGACGGAACGGTAACCGTCGCCCAGGATTTCCGGTTTCATCTTCATGATATGGCGGGTAATAAACAGCTCCTTGACGACCCGGGGCCCCAGGGCGTCGGGGGTTATGTTCCAGTTGCCCAGGCCAATGACCAGCACATTCTGTCCCCCGCCGTTTAAACTCATCATCTTCCTGAGCTCTTTATAGAAGACCCGGATCACCTTATCCTGCAGGGATGTATTTTTCTGGCGCAAGCCCGGTATCTCCAGGGTCAGGTAGCTGCCCATATCTTTGCCCATCCGGGCCGCACCTTGCGGTGTGGTAATGGAAACACGGTTGATGGAAACCTCTTCGTCCCCGTCTTTTTCCACCTGCACCCCGGCGATCTCCTCCCGTTCGGAGACCACCTCGTGGGCTTCCAGGGCCAGATCCGTGCGCACATTAAAGCCGGGGACACAACCCGCCCTAACACCTTCTTTTAGCTGGGAAAAACTAAAAACCATATTCAGGCCCGGCAGACCACCGGGCTTCCCCCCTTTTCCACATAACTATTTCCTTTGTAGCCTATCCCGAAAAAAAAATGATATGCAAAGCAAAGCTTTGGCATACCATTTATTGAAACAGTTAATCCACCTGCCGATGCTTCACCATATTGCTTTTACCCGGTATTGGGCAATTTGCGAATCAGCAGTTAAAACTGGAAAGTCTTCGAGCTGAGCTTGTGCAACAATTAAGCGATCGAAGGGGTCATTGTGAAAAGGGGGAAGGTTATAAACATGCAGGGAGTGATTCATCTGTACAGGCAGTGGTGAAATATCATTTATCATCAGCTGTTCAGATACAAAGGCTCTAATATCGCCAGGAAATTTCAGCTTACCCAGGCCTGCTTTTATTGCCATTTCCCAACCGCTGGCTGTACTCAAAAATAAAGCGTTTTCACCATTTCCCATGATAGCCCGGGCCTTGTCAGACAATTTCGGATCATCGCTAATCCACCACAAAAATGCATGGGTATCCAGCAGCAATTTCATTGCTCAAACTCCTGTAGCACATTCTCGGGCAGGGGATCATTGAAATTAGGGGAGACAAAGATACTATCTTTCGCTGTTCCAGGAATCCTCTTTGCTGGTTTCTTTGTATAAGGGACCAGTTTAGCAACAGGATTTCCAGACTTGGCAATAACCACCTCCTGTCCTTCTCGTACTTTTTTCAGAAGTTTGGACAAGTTCGTTTTTGCTTCATGGATGTTTACCAACATAATATTTCACCTCATCTAAATTATAATCTTAGCTAATGAATTAGTCAAGGCGAAGCAACCGCTTGCCCAGAACCTTAGCAGGTCAACTACCCACGGATGCCGTGGGCTTGTAAGTAGCCTAAGCGACTCCTACGTCTGGCTGGTTGACTGCAGCCCTACTCGCAATATTACGAGCAGCCACGTTGTCAGCCAGAGCAGCGTACTCACAGGACTGACAACAAAAGCTATCTCTTGAGGTTCTGTTTTTCTTAGAAATATGTCCACATTCTGGACACTCACGAGAGGTGTTGCGAGGATCTACTAAAATCACAGGAACACCGGCAAGTTGAGCTTTGTATTCTATAAACTGCCTAAGCTGATAGAAACTCCAGGAACTATGCTGAGCACGCTGAGACTTTCTAACCATTTTCTCAGTCCGGTCACGAATGCCTTTTAAGTCTTCTAAAGCTATCCCTAACTGAGTGCCTTTAGCCTTCTCAATAAGTTCTTTGGAGATTCCATGGTTCACATCTCTGGCAAATCGTTGTTCTTTCTTAGAGCGTTTCTTGAGTAATCTTTTGGCAGACTTAGTGCCCTTAGATTGGAGCTTTTTTCTTAGCTTGCGATGTCGCTTACGCAGGCCATTAACCTGGTCACCTGAGTAATTAGTTCCAGTAGAATCAGTAGCTATGTTCTTGACACCAAGATCGATACCAATATAGTCTTTAGGCTTATATTCTGGATCGTCAGGCATATCAACTACAACCAAAAGATAAAAATTGTTATTTTGCAGGACTAAATCAGCCTGGCCAGCTATGCGACGACCTTGAACAGAGTTTTGGTAATAATCACAGACTACTAGTTGCACGAGAGTTCGTCCGTCGAGAGTCCAAAGAGACACTTTATCAAGACCTTTGAAGCCCATAAGGCGCTGGTCATAGACAACAGCTCCTGTTTCCCTGAAGACATGTTGCTTATGTCTTCTGGACTTATCTTTATAAGACTCAGCGACTTTGCCTACAGCCCGGACGGTCATTTGGGCTGAAAGCTCAAACTGGTCCCGAATATCATAGTAGCAGAGCTTATGTAAGCCAACCTGGCCGAACTCCTTGTTCTCAAAAGCAATGCGACTAATTTCGTTACAGGCTTGATTGAAGCGGACCATAGTCCTGAGAAGCTTATCATGTTGTTCTGAATCAGTATACAGCTTTACTTTAATGGTCTTGAGCATTTTTAACACCTCTTAACACCTCTATAGATATATTGCTGTTATAGAGCTCTTAAGTCAATACCTAATAAATTATTTTTTTTAGGAGGTGAGTAGGCTGTTCTCCTCCCACGGATAAATCCGTGGGAGGAGAACAGCGATCGTATCATGACTTTAGCGGTAAGCATTTTTCCGGTGGGCTACTTTATAGACCCAAACCATAAGTTCGTCATCCTGCACGGAATACAATATGCGGTATCTTCCCTGGCGGACACGATACCTTTCCTGCCCGGTCAACTTTTCACAACCTGAAGGCCGGGGAGTTTCAGCAAGCTTTTCTATGCGGTGAAGTATCTTTTCCAGGTCTTTTTTGGGTATAGTAGCAAAATCTTTTTCTACCGAGCGTTTAAAAAAAACCCTATATACGGCCATTTTTCTTCAGCTTCTTGACCATAGCATCATAGCTTACCGGCGCCTCTTTTGCCCTTTCTTCAAATGCTTCCAGGTCCTCAGCATCTTCCAGTAAAGCTTCTCGAACGGCATCGTTTACCAGCCTTGATACCGATCGGGATGTTTCGGCTGCCTTAAGTTTTAATGCTTTATGAAGTTCGGGATCAAAATAAATGGTATATCTTTTGGATTTCATTGTGTGAACCACCTCCTGGCTACTACTATAACATCATAACGTTAAAGTGTCAAAAATATTTCTATAGTCACCAGTCTCTGCTTGCTGATCGGATAATTCCGGAATCAAAAACGGAATACGCAACACCGGGCAGGTCCAGGTTAAAGCTCGTTTCTTTTACAGCTTAATCAGAAACAAAAATCTTTAAACCCTTGTGGCAAAACGCTTCAGGGGCATATTTTTTGTTTATATTGCTATTTTAGGTATAGGTCGGAGTTATTTAACTTTTCCGGCCCGGCCAAAGCCCCCACCCCCGGGGGTTTCAATTACCAGGATATCCCCGGGAAAGGCGGTGAATACGGCAGCCCACTCCAGTTCTTCTCTGCTGCCGTCTTTACGGACCAGCAGATTCTTGCCGCTTTTACCCGGCTCGCCGCCAATAAGGCCGTACGGCGCAGTGTTTCTTCTCCCGGTGAGCAGTGACACCTCCAGGGATTCCAGGAAGATGATTTCCCGGATAATACCATCTCCACCCCGGAATGCGCCGTTGCCCCCGGATTGCTCCCGGATAGCAAAACGCCTGACCCGGACCGGGTAGCGGGCTTCCAGGACTTCCGGGTCGGTAATACGGGTATTGGTCATGTGGGTATGGACAGCACTGGCCCCGGAAAAACCTTCCCCCGCGCCGGCACCCCCGCCGATGGTTTCGTAATAGGAAAGCCCCGGCCGGCCAGCGGCGCTTTTTCTTCCAAAGGAAAGGTTGTTCATGGTGCCCTGGCTGGCTGCTGCCACCTGCAGCGCCCCAAAGACGATATCCACAACCCGCTGGGAGGTCTCCACGTTGCCGCCGGAAACAGCAGGGCACTTTTCCGGGTCATCGCTGATCGGGGGATTTAACAGGCAGTTTTCCGGCAAAATGATGGTGATGGGCCTTAAAATGCCGGCATTCAAAGGCACATCCTCTTCCATCAGGCAGCGAAAGGAGTAGAGCACGGCACTGGTAACAATAGCCCGGTTGGCATTCAGGCTGCTCTTGACTACAGGGCCGGTTCCATGAAAGTCCACGACCGCCCTGCCCTGGAGCATGCCCTTTTCACGGTAATGGACAACCTGGATTTTCACCGCCAGGGAGGAGCCGTCATCCAGGTAATCCTGGAAAGAATATTCCCCGGGATGGATGCGGGCCAGGGCGCTGCCCATCATTCTCTCTGCCGCATCCTGGATGTGCCCCATGTATTCAACCACCTGTTCCAGGCCGTAGTTCTGGACCAGTTCCAGCAGGCGGGCCGCCCCGGTCTGGTTGGCAGCCACCTGGGCATAAATATCGGCCAGGTTGTCTTTGATCGCCCGGGTCGGGTGCCTGGCTCCCAAAAGCAGTGCTTTCAGCCTTTCCTCGCTGGCCCGGTCAGCGCTGACGAAGGGAAAGGCCTGGATCAGCACCCCCTCTTCGGCCAGGCTGCGGGCAAAAGGAGGCATGGAGCCCGGGGTGACCCCGCCGATTTCCGCGTGATGGGCCCGGTTGGCGGTAAAAAACAGCAGCCTTTCCCCTGTTGAGTCATAGACAGGAGTCACCACGGTAACGTCGGGCAAGTGGCTTCCCCCGTGGAACGGATCGTTGGTAATATATACCTGGCCGGGCTGCATCCGGGGAAAAGATTCGATTAAATACTGCACGGAGGCAGGCATGGCCCCCAGGTGGACCGGAATGTGGGGCGCGTTGGCCACCAGGTCCCCCCCGGCGGTAAAAACGGCACAGCTAAAATCCAAACGCTCCTTGACATTGGTGGAAAGGGCTGTCTTCTGCAGGGTGGCACCCATCTGGCCGGCAATGGATGAAAAGGTATTGTTGAACAGTTCCAGGGTAACCAGGTCCACTCCCCGGTCCTGCTGCACGTGTCTTTTCCGGCCCTGATCCGTTTGGTGCCCCTGGTGCCCCGAGGGGTTTTTTCTTTCCTGCTGCAGGCAAACCCCTTTCTCCCCGGCGGACAAGCCCTCAGAAGACCCCGCTTTTTCCTGGCACAGGTGGCTTTTTTCCTCTTTGACAGCCTCATCACAACCCTCCATATCCGTTAGCAGGATATTGTTCAAAGGGGTGACTTCCCCATTCCAGCCGGGATCAACAACCAGGGTGCTGCCCTGCTCAATGACGATGGCAGGACCAGAAATACGGTGGCCGGGACGCAGGTCTGTACGGCTGTACATTTTCGCTTCGCACCAGCCGCCATGGGCGTAAAACAGGCTTTTTCCCTGGGTTGGCGGTTCTTTTTCCTCCAGTTCCGCGGCAACCTGCCCCGGCTTTTCCGTTTCTCCCACCACCTCCACCCGGGCCGCATGGATTTCCAGTCCCCGGTCGGGATAGATAAAGCCGTATTGCTGGCGGTGCTGCGCTTCAAAGGCTTGCCTGTAATCTCCGTCAGCAGGACAGGTAATCGTCAGGGTGGACTCCTGCCCCCGGTAGCGCAAATCCAGCATCCGGCGGGGAGCCAGGATGCGCTGCTCCGGGACTCCTTCCGCCCGGACCTCTTTATTCAGCTTCTGTTCCATTTCCTGGAAAAGACTTTCCAGATCCTGCAGGGTCTCCTTGTTGTAGCGTTTGCCTACAGGCCGCTGGGAATACTTTTTGACATCAGCCATTCCCATGCCGTATGCACTTAAAATGCTCCCGTAGGGATGAAGCAGGATCCGGCCAATGCCCAGTTCCCGGGCGATGGGGCAGGCATGCTGGGGGCCGGCGCCCCCAAAGGCAACCAGGACATAATCGCGGACATCGTAGCCCCTGGCCACAGAGATCTTTTTGATCGCTGCGGCAATGGTGCTGTTGGCAATCTGAAAAAATCCTTCGGCCAACTCTTCCCGGCTGTAGAAGGCCCCCAAGGCATTCATCCGGGCAATGATTTCATCCAGGCGGTCTTCTACGGCCTCCACGGTCAGGGGGAAAGCAAAATAGTCCGGCAGAACCCGTCCCAGGAACAGGTTGATATCGGTCACCGTCAGGGGGCCGCCCCGGCCGTAACAGGCCGGTCCCGGGTCCGCCCCGGCGCTGCGGGGCCCCACACGGGGCAGCTGTCCGTCAAACCTGCAGATGGATCCACCCCCGGCAGCCACGGTCTCGATCCAGAGCATGGGGGACACCAGGCGGATCCCGCCCCGGGACTCGGGATCGTCGATCTCCATTTCAAAACGGAGATCAAAATCACCGTGGAAACGGCTTACATCGGTACTGGTCCCGCCCATATCGAAGCCGATGGCCTGGGGAAAGCCCGCATCCCGGGCTACCCTGGAATAGCCCACCACACCGCCTGCCGGACCGGAAAGGATGCTGTCCTTGCCGGAAAAGGCCTCCGCAGCGACCAGGCCTCCCGTATTGGTCATCAATTTCAGCCCGGCTTCGGGCAGGCCAGAGCGGATTTGTTTGATATAGTCCCTGATTACAGGAGTCAAGTAGGCATCCACCATGGTAGTTTCTCCCCGGGCGACAATCCGCTGCAAGGGAACCACTTCGGCAGAGCGGGAAACATGGTTAAAGCCCAGCCGCCTGGCCACCCGGTCCACTTTGTCCTCGTGGCTGCCGTTTGTGTATGCGTTCAGCAAGCAGACAGCCAAGGTGTCAATCCCTTGTTCCAGCAACCGCAATAGCTCCACTTCGACTGCTTCTTCCTGCAGGGGCACGAGCACATTGCCCTGGGAGTCGATTCGTTCATCCAACTCTACTGCTTCCAGGTATAAAGGGGCCGATTTTTGCACCTGCAGGGCGAACAGGTCGGGACGGTCCTGGTAGGCGATCTCCAATATACCGCCAAAGCCCCGGGTGGTGACAAAAGCTGCCCGGGCGCCCTGCTTTTCCAGCAGCGCGTTGGTGCCCCGGGTTGTCCCCATGCGGACGGTAACCGGGCCCATCTCCTGCTCCAGCCGCAACCCCAGAAGCCACCTCACCCCGGTCAGCGGGGCTTCTTCCCCGGAATACAGTTCATACCTCATACCCACTTCCGGCTCAAAGGATAACTCCCTGGATAACCATAACGTCCCTGAGCCATTGTCAAAACCGGCCACTTCAACTTGAGCCAGAGCCCCTTGCTCCTGTTCCTGCCCCATGTTTCCCCACTGTCCCTTCACCTTTTCCGGCTTTATCTCCCTATCACCATCAGCCCCGTAGAGCACAAGGGTGTATCCCTCAAAAAAGCGCCGGGGATCCCTGGCCCGGGCCGGGTCCACAATGGCTGACCCGCTTGAGCCAGGCCCCACCCGCCCCTTGATTTTTCCCGAGCTTAACAACTTGTATGTCGTAATGGAGCCGCCGGGACACCTGGCCAGGCAGTCGGTAAAGGTGCCCCCGACATCGACCCAGAATTCCCAGCGGTCCGTCAAGGATGAAGCGCCGGTTCCCGGTTTCGCTGTGCCTCTTTTGGACATAAAAACAACCTCCCGTACCCGAAAAAAGCCTGCTGCAAATCAAGCTTGGTTCCTGTTTCCATTTATCTTTTGTCTTAGTTCCATATTTTTGGGTAAAACCCTTTTTTAGCATGAATATGTAGTTTCCGTTTCCCGTTATCGGCTCCGGTTATCTTCGCGGCAAAGCGCTAGGGCTCAGTTCAAGCTTCCCGCCGGCAGACCTGCAAACTTAGGCGTCCTGCCACGGTTGCAGGCGGCGGGCGTCCATGCCCGCCGGGCCGGCTCCTGTGCTTTCACTTCGCCAAGCGCTTTTAGCCACAGAGACCAACGTCGCCGGACGAATGTGCCAACTCCCCGGTTAAGGGGAAGG
>CAZOOA010000026.1:0-34741 GCA_964581355.1 uncultured Desulfovibrionaceae bacterium
CCACAGAGACCAACGTCGCCGGACGAATGTGCCAACTCCCCGGTTAAGGGGAAGGAAGTTGAAAACCAGCACTTGGACCGTAAACAAGGTTTTTAATCCCCTGTCGTGGCCCGCAAGGGACGTGAAGGTTTGTATTATTTCAGAGTGCAGATTCTTTTCAGGTGCTAATTGTTTCCTTCTGCCCGTTGTGATACAATCTTGCAAAAGAAGTGTTACTTCACAAAAAGGATGTGATGGTACCGTATGGATCTTTTAAACCGGGAAGAAGTTGAAGGCCTGATGCAGCAGAGGGGAAAAGGACCTTGCATTTCCATGTATTTTCCCACGGCAAAAGCAGGCGAAGGGAGCCGCCAAAACCCCATCCGGCTTAAAAACCTGTTGGCCCAAGCCGAAGAGCGGTTAAGCGCCTTGGGTATTAAATCAGCTGAACAGAAAAAAATTCTGGAACCGGCCCAGCAGTTGATCAATGAAAGTGTATTCTGGGCCAACCAAAGTGATGGAATAGCTATGTTCCTTTCCCCGGACTTTTTCCGGTATTACAGACTGCCACTAGATATGAAAGAACTGGTGGTAGTCACAGAGGCATTCCACTTAAAACCGCTGCTATATCTCTTAATGGGTGACAACCAATTTTATGTTTTGGCCTTAAGCCAGAAAAATGCCCGGCTGTTGCGGGGAACCCGGGATACAGTCGAAGAACTGGACATGAGTGAAGTTATCCAAAGGTTTGAAGAATCTTTCAGCGACGAACTTCCTGAACAGTTCCTGCAATTTCACACCCGGGCACCACGGAAAGGCGAAACACGAAGCGCTATTTATTACGGCCACGGTGGGGAAATCGACAGCATGTTGAAAGAAAGGCTGCTGAAATATTTCCGTTTCCTGGACCGGGAAATACGAAATATGCTCAAGGAAGAGCAATCCCCCTTGGTGCTGGCCAGTGTCGACCACCTGGCTCCCATGTACCAGGAAGCCAATAAATATCCGCTCCTGTTGGACCAGATAATCCAGGGGAATCCGGATAATATCAGCGCAGAGGAACTGCATAAAAATGCCTGGGAGATTATCCAGCCCTACGCGCAAAAAAAGCAGGATGAAGCCATGGAACGCTACTACGAGCAGAAAGGGACAGGAAAAACGTCCAACAATATCCAAGAGATTATTCCCGCCGCTTTTCACGGACGTATTGACATCCTTTTCGTGGCCGTCGGGGTCCAGAGGTGGGGACGGTACGACCCGGACCACAACGCCCTGCACCTGCCGGACACCCCTCTGCCCGGCGATGAAGACCTACTGGACCTGGCTGCCGCACAAACATACTTGAACGGCGGGACAGTCTATGCCGTCGAGCCAAAAAACATGCCCGACACAGAGCCGCTGGCCGCCCTACTCCGCTGGTAACAGTTGCATTAATTATTAAACGAAAAAGCCAGGATCTTAACCCTGGCTTTCTTTCTGCCCTGCCGGTTGTTATGACATAATATCTTGTGCTGCCGCCTTCCGCTTTTGGCTTCAGGCCTCTGTATAAAGGCCTTGTTGTCGGCGAACTTTTCGCTGCTACCAAAACCTGCAGCCTTTAACGGCTTAACGGCGGAAAAAGCTTTATCTTTTCATGATCAAAAGGGATATGGCTGTAATAATAACGATCAAAGCAATCGCCAGAATATGATTCAAGTCCTTTCTCCTCCTTGCAAAAAGCGGGAAACCAACCCGGTCTGCCGGAAGCGTTTCCCGCTTTTTGTTCCGGTCGCTTGGCCTTTCTACTTCCCTTTAAACTGGGGCTTTCTTTTTTCCATGAAGGCGCGGGTTCCTTCCTGGAAGTCCTCTGTTTGGAAACAGAGACCCTGGGCATAGGCTTCCAGTTCCAGCAGCTCCTCCAGGTTTAAGTTCCCGCTCATGTTCAGGATCCGTTTGGCCTGCCGCAGGGCAACCCGGGGGCCTGCAGCCAGCTGACGTGCCAGCTTTTTCGACTCTTCCAGCAGTTGATCATCCGGCAAAACCCGGCTGACAACACCCATCTGCATGGCTTCTTCCGCCCCGATCTGGCGGCCGGTAAACACTAGTTCCTTGGCCCGCTGCAGACCCACCATGCGGGGCAGCAGATACATGCCGGCCAGATCGGGAACCAGGCCCACCTGCACGAATAACTGTCCAAAAACCGCTTTCTGGCCCGCCAGGAGAATATCGCCCAGCATGGCAATACAGAAACCGGCCCCCACGGCATACCCGTTCACTGCCGAGATCACAGGTTTTTCCAGGTTGACAAAGCCGGTTATCCAGGGGTGGATCGATTTTACATATTGCGGTCCTTCCACGGGGGAAAAGCCCTGCATCAAGTGGCGCAAGTCCCCGCCAGCGCAGAAGTTGTCCCCCTCCCCAGTCAAAACCACAGCACCGATATCCTCATCTTGCTCCAGGTCCCGGGTTACTGCTTCAAGCTCCCTGGCCATGGTTTCATCCAGGGCATTCATCGTCTTCGGCCGGTTCAGTTTAAGTAACGCAACTCCTTCATCTTTTTCATAGATCAGTGTTTTGTAGGACATGTCAACACCCTCCCCTTGTAAATTTGATCAGGCACCTATTATATTTTACCATCATCTGTCCAGTCTGTTGTGAGCCTTTGATTCTTTGCAAATAAAAACAGCCGGTGGTGCCGGCTGCTTGAACGTAAAATGGTTTTTTATCCTACCGCAATTCTGTAGGCACGAACAGGTCAATCACCCCAATAATGATGGCCGCCAGCAAGGAACCGAGAATGGTAATCTGCATGGCGGGCACAATAAACTGGGTCAGGTAAATCACAACAGCTGCTGTTAAGAAACCGACAACGCCCCGGTTTTGCGGGGAAATTCGCCGCCCAAAGAGGCTTTCCACCACGAAACCCAGCACAGCAATAACCACAGCGGCGATCACAGCATCACCAAAA
Source organism: uncultured Desulfovibrionaceae bacterium (assembly GCA_964581355.1). Lineage (GTDB taxonomy): Bacteria > Bacillota > Dethiobacteria > DTU022 > UBA8154 > CAZOOA01. The sequence continues at coordinate 2,927 of CAZOOA010000026.1, forward strand.
GTTAACGTGGCAAACCCGGGTAGAATAAAGCTAACCAGCATGAGAACCAGTGCAGAAACAATAAAACGGACAATCAACCCGACGATAGATGTGTTTCGCAAACCCTTCACCTCCAATGATTCCCTGTTTTATTCGTAAAATAGCTCCATTTCTATCATATCCAAATGATCCTCTCCTAATGCATAAAAACGGATAAAAACCTCCAGGAAAGCACAGGTTGTAGTTGCTTTTTACCAGAAGACATGTTAAAATTAAGCCTGGTACTCGCGCGCAGGGAGGTGAGAACATGGCCAATACCAAGACGGCTGTTAAACGGGGCAGGCAGTCCAAGGAGCGAAACATTCGTAACCGAAAAGTAAAGTCCCACTTGAAAAGAGCCGTAAAAGATTTTTACCAAACCATCAACCAGGGAGACTCCCAGCAAGCCTGGGAAGCATACTCACTGGCCAGCAGCGTAATCGATAAAGCGGCTTCCAAGGGAGTAATCCATAAAAGGACTGCCGCACGGAAAAAATCCCGTTTGGCGCAAAAACTAAACAGTCAGGCAAGTTAAGGGACCTCAAAACAACATACGGAAAGAAATGATAGAAAAGCCGCCCTTGTTCACAAGGAGGCTTTTGTTTTTGTCTGGATGTTGGGCTTTACTTACTACCCGGCCCCGGCTGTCTTTGCGTAAAAACTAGGTTTCAGTCGTCAGCTTGAGGACCAGGTATTCCAGGGCATCGGCTGCATCCCGACGGCCGGTCTTGATCTCGTAATCAATGGTCTTGAGCAAACTCAAGGTTTTTGCCAGGGCTGCCTCTGTATATAAATCCACCTGGGCCAAAAGCTCTTGCACGGCAAAAAAAGGCAGTTTTAACTGGGAAGAAATGTGTCGCGGAGGGACTCCCTGTTCTTTCAGCTGCAAAGCCTGGTAAAGGAGGCGAAACTGACGGGCGACCATGGCCAGGATCACCATGGGATGTTCGTTCTGCTGGCGCATCCTGGAAAGATGGACAAAGGCATCACTGACGTTCTTCTTCCCGATAGCCCCCACCAGGTTGAATATATTGCCCTGGCTGCTTTCCGGGACAAGGCGGCGGACAACATCTGCTGTAACATGGGATTCCGTCCCCAGGTACAGCACCACTTTGTCCAATTCATTCCGGAGCAGGGATAAATCTTCTCCAACCCGCTCAGTCAACAACGTAAGCGCCTCTTGATCAATGCTTTTCCCTTCACGTTCCAGTTCGCCCCGGGCCCAATCGGCAAGAGCAGACCCCTTGGGGGCTGGAAACTCCACCAGCATCCCGGCCTTTTCCATGGACTTGACCATTTTTTTACGGCGGTCCACGTTTCCCACGGAGAAAATGACCACGAGGTCTTTCTCCCGACCGCGGGCCAGGGAGATAAGTTCCTGTTCAATTTCTTTATCCTTGCCGCTGCCTTTTTTTTGCCCCTTCTCCTCCGCCCCCCGGGAAGTGGAGGAAGAAAAGTACGGAGTGCCGGAAACCCAAACTACCCGGCCCTGGGAAAAAATCGTGACCTGGTGGAAACTCTGGAGCAGCTCACCCAGCTCCACTTCCTGCCCGTCCACCCGTTCCAGGTAAAAAGAGCGGCCCGTCTTTTTCTCCAGCTGCTGCAGCAAATAATCCAGCATTTTTTCCTTGAGAAAACCATCACTGCCGCAAAAGAGATAAAGAGGCTGAAACTCGCCCCGCTGCATTTTTGTTCTTGCCTGTCGATAATCCATCGGTATCCCCCGGAAACTGCCAAAATTTATTTCCTTTACTTATTCTTTATTTGCCCTGGCATTCCTGCCACTGCTGAGTTTATTTCCCTTTTTTGCTTATTCCAGGGGCGATACTGACCGGGCCGGCCAAGTGTGATCCTTCCCAGCGGGGTTCTCCCGGGGCCGGCGTAATTATAGGCTCAAAAAGATACCAGGGAGGTTCCATCTCCAGGGCCTGGTAGGCATTGGCCAGGTGGCGACGGAAAAGGGCTTCAAAAGGTGCTGCCAGATAATAGGCGGTGCTGTCTACCCACCAGGCGAAGTCGCTGCCTTCCGCTTCATAAATGGTCTGCATGGCCCGGGCGGTCTTTTCCGGTTCCAGGGACTCCAGGTGAGTTACCGCTTCACGTGCTTCCAGCAGGTAATTCCAGATGGTGTTTTTATTTTCTGTCCCAATCCAGCGGGTCAGGCTGTGGTCCACCCAGGAACCCGTGACCAGCCGGTCAATCCGGCGGCGGGGCGGGTTTTTTTCCAGGAATTCTCCTACAGTGACCGTTTCCAGGTACGGATCGGCGGAAAGACGGCGGTAGAGGTAATGTAAAAACTCCGTCTTATCCGCTTCATACCATTCCCAGGCGTTCTCTCCGTCAAGAGCCAGGGTCACCAGGTATTCCCCGGGACTTTTGGCCAGGCTTTCCCGGATTTTATGCAGGCGGTGGATTAAGTCACCGGCAGCATGTTGCCCCGCCATGTGCTGGTATTCAAAACCGATGCGGTCGGAAAGGTGCTGGTCCCGGAAAACCACGGGCAACTCGGCCCCATCCCCGCAGGCCATGTAAGGACGGTACAGCACGTCAGGGTTTAAAACATGGCCATAGCCGTCCCGGTAAATCTCCATTTCCAGGGACCGGGCCAGGATCTGCTCATCGGAGATGGTCCACTGGAACCCCTGGTCGGACACCAGGGAAATCAACTCCGGGCTGACTGCCTGTTCCGGCGGCCAAAACCCCCCTGGCTCCCGGCCAAAGATACGGTGATACTGCTCCACAGCCATTTCCACCTGGGTGCGTGCGTCATCCTGGTACCGAAACCGGCGGGGCAGCGGAAGGCCCGGGCTGGCCCGCAAGGCACTGTGGTTATCGATGAGCAGGGGGATAATGGGATGATAAAAAGCCGTGGTAATCAGCTCCACCTGTTTTTTCTGCTGCAACCGCTTATGGGTCGGGATAACCTGCTCCATAATGCGGTAATGCCAGCGGATCACCTCGTTTTTTTCTTCCTCGGTAAAATTCCGTCCTTTTTCCAGCAAGCTCCTTAAAAAGGCATCACCAGCGCGAATCTCCGGGTCGATCCAAACCAGGTTAAACCAGACCTGCAAGTCCAGGTAATCCTGCTCGGAAAAGCGCTCCAGGGCCTCAGCTACCCGCCCGGGTTCGATTACCCCTCCCTGTCGTTCCAGGAGAACTTTGTAGCAGGGATAGCGGCGGATAACGCGATCCCAGTGGATATCGAAATAGTGCTGCAGCAGGAACTTTTTTTCCCCTGGATTCAGTTGATTGGGCTTTTTCATCACTTTGAGGTAGTAATCGACAGCCCGCCGGTTGACATACAGTTCCAGCTGCTCCAATAGGGAAGGACTAAGGCTGAAAGTAGCTTTAACCTCCGGGTATTCCTCCAGGATGGCAGCCATCTGGAGGTAATCCTTGGCGGCATGAAGCCGCACCCAGGGCATAATCAATTCATTGTTGGCCGCATCCAGATAATAAGGCTGATGCTGGTTCCAGACAAAAGCGACATAAAGCACCTTTTGAGTCAAAAGATTACCACTCCCTGCTTTCTCTCAGTATAAACCCGGCCCATCCCGCAAGTACGAGGCTGCCTCTTCCGGCCTGGAGACGTTGATATAGGTCCCGGTTGCCATTTCCCAGCCGGCCACAATGGTCAACTTGGGGATAATCTCCAGGTGCCAGTGAAAATAAGGCAAGGACTCGCTACGCAGTGGTGCCGTATGGAGATAGAAGTTGTAAGGGGGATCTGCCAGCCTTTGATCCAGCCGCCCAATCACGTCCTTAACTATCGGGGCCAGTTGTTCTTCCATCCCCGGGGGACTCTTTTCCAGGGCTGAAAGATGCTGCCGCGGCACGATCCAGGTGCTAAAGGGCAGGGGAGCAGCAAAGGGGATATAGGCAATAAAATGGTCATTTAAGGCCACCACCCGATCTCCACTGTGTTCCTCTTCTTGTGCCAGGGTGCAGAGCAGGCACTGCCCTACATCCAGGTAGTAGTCATGTGCCAGGCGGTATTCCTTATCCAGCAGGGGCGGAATGTACGGCAGAGCAATCAGCTGGCAGTGGGGATGCTCAATAGAGGCCCCGGCTTCCGGGCGGTGGTTGCGAAAGACCTGCACATAGCGCAGTCGGGGATCTTCTTCCAGGGAACGGATGCGCTCACCAAAGGACCGCAGCAGCAGCACTATTTCTTCTTCCGTCTGGTCGGCCAACTGGCGATTGTGGTCCGGGGTCTCGATAATTACCTCATGGACTCCATAACCGCTGTAGCTTCGAAAGAAATCCCGGTTGCAGTGCCTCTGCAGGGCATCCAGGACATCCAGGGAGTCTTCTGATTCCTGGTTTTTTGTCGCTTCCAGGGCAGGAAATTTATTCGGAATAACACGCAGGCTCCAGTCTTCTGTAGCGGTAGCCGCACTACCGGAAGCTTGCATTTGCTTATCCTGCCCCCCGTTTCCGGGAGAAGCTTTTCCGTAAAGGGAGTTTTCCTTTTGATAGCTTAAGACCTGGGGCGGGGTCATGTGTTCATTGCCCGGGCAGAAAGGACAGTTTTCCACCCGGGAAGGAAGGGACTCTTTTTCCACCTCCCGGGGACGGGCGAAGGTTTCGGGCCTTTTGGCCCGCTCCGTGGCAATAATGACCCACTCACCGGTTAAAGGGTCCTGGCGTAATACAGGCATATTCTCTCACCACTCTTTGGGACGTTTAATAAGGTTCGGCGTAGCTGACAAAGGGAAGCTTAATAGTAGACATGTTCTGGTAGACCAACCGGTAGCGCCGGGCAGCCTTATCCCAGTTGAAATTGTGGATGACGTGCTCCCGCCCGCGGCGGCGCATTGCTTTCAGTTTGGCCTTATCTTTCTCCAGGGCCAGGCGGGACATCTCCACCATGACCCGGGCCAGGGCTTGCGGGTCGCGGGGCGGCACCAGCCGACCAGTGGAGTCTTCCGGATGGTCATGGAGATCGATAATCGTATCGTTAATGCCGCCCACCCGGGAGCCGATGGGGATACATTCCATACACATGGCCTCCAGCTGGACCAGCCCAAAGGGTTCAAAGTTGGAAGGGATTAAGCAGAAGTCCGCAGCGCCGTAAAATTCCCGGGTGGTCTCCCGTCCCAGGTAATCAATAATGGCCCGCATATTTTGCGGGAATTCATTTTCCAGGCGGCGGGCTTCACTTTCCAGGTGCTGATCGCCGGAACCCAGCAAGACAAAGCGGAACTTCTCCCGGAGCCCATCGGTGCCGGGCACCTGTTGATTCATAATCATCTCGAAGGCCTGGAGCAGTACGTCGATCCCTTTTTGTTCCGCATCCAGGCGTCCTACGTTAAAAAAGAATACACCGTCTTCCAGGTTTTGCTTGTTCAGTAAAGCCTTTCTTCGTTCCTGGCGGGAAAGATGGGCATTTTCCAGGGACGCAGGGTTCCAAAAATCATAATCAGTCCCGTTCCACACATAGGTGGTTTTTCCTTCAAAAGTGCTGAAGAAGGTGCGCCACTGCTCGTTCAGGTAGGAATAGCTCACCGTAGTCAGACGGTCACAGTGGTGAGCGCCGAACTTTTCAATATTAAACAGATCCCCTTCCAGGTAGCGGGGGTCTACCAGTTCGCTTAAGTTTACTTCATTTAATTCCTGTACAGAGATTCGCTCCCGGCAGAGGCGGTGGATGGTAAAAATAAAGGGAATTTCAAAATACTTGCGCACCAGGGCACCGGCAAAAACACAATGCCAGTCGTTAATGTGAATGATATCCGGCTTGCGGTTTTCCTTTTTCAGCATCATGTTGATCAACCCGGGTACCGCCTTGGTAAAATGGACCATTTTGTGAATAAACATTTCCCGGGGCTGGTAAACATCAGGATGGTCCAGCACCTGGTTGCTGAACAGAAAAATCCGGACCCCGTTACGTACAGTATCGTAAACGGTTACCGGGTAGATTTTTTCACCCACAAATATTTGGAAATCACAGTAGCGTTCCGGCTTCACTGGCAGATCGCCCTTCTTATCCTGCAGGAGGCCGTGGGCAGGCATAAAGATAACCACTTCATCCTCTTTATTCAGCGCTTCCCCCATGGAGGTTACCGCCTCAGCCAACCCGCCAACCCGGACCGGTAAATGTTCAAATGTTGCCATGCTGACCAGCATAAAATATCCCCTTTCTTTTCATACTATGGTATAGAAACAGCATAACCCAATCCACTTTATTTTGTGCTTTGTGCTTTTTTCACCTGCCGCACCTATTCCACCCAGACATCCTGCTGGAGCAAGCTTAGGTTGCCCGGATGCTTTCTTTTTATTCATGCAATAATCAAGGGGCTGGAGGGCATAATAGACAGGAAAGAGGAAGGTGAATCTGCCATGCAACTAAACCATAAAGAAAACCTGGACCGGGGAGAACGGCTGCCCCTTTCGTACAGCGAAGACTGCCTGGTCCTTCTTCCCCGGGATCCCCGCTGGATCTTCGCCTACTGGGAAGTATCCCCCCTGACCCGCCGCAGCATAGAGCAGCAGGCAGGAGCAGGATGGGATGGAAACCGAACCATCCTGCGGGTGTTTCGTTTTGAAGCGGGGCAGGAACACGGCGAAGAATTTTTTGACATTACACCGGGCCCCCTGGCGAAAAGCTGGTACATTGAAGTCGGGGTCCCGGGCAGGGGTTACCAGGTGGAACTGGGGTACGTCATGCCGGATGGACGTTATGAACTGATCCTGGCTTCCAACAAGGTCACCACACCCCGGGACCGTCTAAGCGATATCCTGGACGAAAAATGGCGCCTGCCCGATTGGCAGGCCCGCAAGCTCTACCGGCGCATTGCCTTAAGCCATCTCAGCTCACCGGAGCGGTTGCGGCAGGAAGCGGCCCTGGCACCCTTCTACAGGGACGGCCGGGGCGACAAAATCCTGCAATCCTAGCAGGACGATAGCGCCAATACACGGTTTACTACATTTAGGAGGTTGAAATCCTGTGCCAAAAGGTTACCTGGCTTTCATTTTCCACGCCCATTTACCTTATGTCCGGCATCCCGAGCATAAGCGTTCCCTGGAGGAAAAATGGTTTTTCGAAGCCATCACAGAATGCTACATCCCCCTGCTCCGCGTATTTCAGCAACTGGAAAGTGATGGTATCGATTACGCCGTTACTTTTTCCCTTTCCCCCACTCTACTATCCATGCTGGAGGATCCCTTCCTGCAGGGCCGTTACGGGGACTACCTGGCCATGCTGCAGAGCCTGGCCACCCGGGAAGAAGAACGCGCGGCCGGCGATCCTGATTTCGCCCCGCTGGCGCAGATGTACCGGCAGCGTTTGGACCATACAGCGTGGCTGTATAACGAAAAATACGGGCGAAGGCTGGTTAAGGCCTTCCAGGAACTCCAGCAAACCGGTCGTATGGAGCTAATCACGTCTGCAGCAACCCACGGTTTTTTACCCCTGCTGGGAATCAGTAAAGAAGCCCTTTACGCCCAGCTGACTGCCGGGATGGATTATTTTGAAAGCATTTTTGGTTATCGTCCCCGGGGCATCTGGTTGCCAGAATGCGGTTATGATCCTTTCATGGAGGAGATTTTAAGCGAACTGGGACTGCACTACTTTGTCCTGGCCACCCACGGAGTACTTTATGCCTCTCCCCGGCCCAAATACGGCGTCTACAGCCCCATCCTCACTACGGGAGGCCTGGCGGCTTTCGGCCGTGACCCTGAAACATCCACCCAGGTCTGGAGCGCAAAGGAAGGCTATCCGGGCGATTTCAATTACCGTGAATTTTACCGGGATATCGGTTTTGACCTGGACATGGAAAGTGTGGGCGACTTTCTGCACCCCAAAGGACTTCGCAGCAATACCGGCTTTAAATATTACCGTATTACCGGTCCAGGGGAGCACAAAGAACCCTACAATCCCCAGTGGGCTGCAGAGAGGGCCCGGGAGCACGCCGAAAATTTTATGTTTAACCGGGAAAAGCAGGTGGAGTACTACGGCAACCTGATGGATCGGCCACCGCTGATTAACGCCCCGTACGATGCAGAACTTTTCGGTCACTGGTGGTTTGAGGGACCCTTGTGGATTGATAAGCTCTGCCGCCTGCTGGCAGAACATCCGCGGCGGCCGGTAGAAATGGTCACTCCCGGGCAATACCTGGAAAAAGGCTACCCGCTCCAGGAGTCCACTCCCAACGCCTCCAGCTGGGGTGATAAAGGATATTTTGAAGTCTGGCTTAACGGGGAAAATGACTGGACCTACCGCCACCTGCACCGGGCTGCTTCCAGAATGGTCTCGCTGGCAACGGATTTCCCCGGGGCAAAAGGAATGCTCCAGGAGGCGCTCACCCAGGCAGCCCGGGAGCTTCTCCTGGCCCAGAGCAGTGATTGGCCCTTCATCATGACTGCCGGAACCATGGACATTTATGCCCGGCAGCGGATTAAAAGCCATCTTTTGCGGTTTTTTGCCCTGGAGCAGCAAATCCGGGAAAACCGCATCGACCCAGGGTGGCTAAATGCTCTCCAATCAACCGACAACCTGTTCCCTCACCTGGATTACCGCCTCTTCCAGAGTCACGAAGTGACCACGCCGGTTGAGAGCCAGGCGCTGCAATCAGCAAAAACCCAGATGTAAAAACAGCCCGTGAAAAGGCAGGCTCTATTCCTTTTCACGGGCACAATTATTGACAGAAAGCGGTCCTCAGCTTACTTCCTCCAGGATCTGGATTAAAAAATCAAGCAGCTTCTTTTCCCCCTTGGGTTCCTGAAAAGCCCGGACTTTAATGGAGACATCTTTGCCCGAGCGCAGGGAAACAGTCCCCCGGTGGCGCTGGACCATCTGCCAAAGCTGATCCCCCTCAAAGCTCCTTCCCTTTTGGAAACGGACCACGATCTGGTCCCGTTTCTGTTCTATGTTCTCAACTGCCTTGGACCGGGCCAATTGGCGCAACCTCATGTACTTAAGCAGGTTTTCTACAGGAGGTTGAGGCTGCCCGTAGCGGTCCTGCAGTTCATCTTCCATTTCTTTTAGCTCTTCCTTGCTTTCCAGGGTGGCAATGCGCCGGTACAGTTCAATTTTCTGCTGCTGGTTGGAAATGTAGGAAGAGGGTAAGTAGGCATTGACATGGAGATCGATCTTGGGCATTTGTTCTGCCTGTTCCGGTTCCGCTTTTTGCCCCTTCATCTTTTCAATTGCCTGCTCCAGCAAACGGCAGTACAGTTCGTAACCAACACTGACCAGGTGGCCGTGCTGTTCCGGACCCAGCACGTTGCCTGCTCCCCGGATCTCCAGATCGCGCATGGCGATCTTGAATCCCGACCCCAGTTCGGTAAACTCCTTCACCGCTTGCAGTCTTTTCACCGCATCCCCGGCAATAACTTTGTCCTTGCGGTAGGTCAGGTAGCAGTACGCCAGGCGATTGGAACGGCCTACCCGGCCGCGCAGCTGGTACAGCTGGGCCAGACCAAAACGGTCGGCATCAAAAACAATCATTGTGTTAACGTTGGGAATATCCAATCCGGCTTCCACGATGGTGGTGCTGACCAGGATATCGTATTCCCCCTGCAGGAAATCATGCATCACTTCTTCCAGTTTCGTTTCCGGCATCTGTCCGTGGGCGACTACAATGCGAGCCTCGGGAACCAATTCCTGGATCTGGGCCGCCCACTTCTCGATGGTCTGGACACGGTTGTAAACAAAGTAAACCTGCCCGCCCCGGTTTAACTCCCGCTGGATGGCCTCCCGGATCATGTTGCCCGAATACTCCAACACATACGTCTGCACCGGGTAGCGGTTTTCCGGTGGCGTATCAATAACGCTTAAATCCCGGGCTCCCGACAATGCCATGTGCAATGTCCGGGGGATCGGGGTAGCCGTCATGCTCAAGACGTCCACATCCCGCCGCAGCATCTTCAGCTTCTCCTTGTGGCGCACGCCGAAGCGGTGCTCCTCGTCAATAATTAACAGCCCCAGGTCTTTGAATGCCGAATCCTTGGAAAAGAGGCGGTGGGTCCCCACAACCACGTCGATTACACCGGCTTTGAGGCCTTTGAGGATTTCCTTCTGCTCTTTCTGGCTGCGGAAGCGGCTGAGCAGCTCCACTTTGATGGGGAACCCTTCAAACCGCTCCAAGAAGTTGTTGTAGTGCTGCTGGGCTAAAATGGTGGTCGGAACCAGGAAAGCAACCTGCTTGCCATCCATGAGCGCTTTAAAGGCAGCCCGCAGGGCCACTTCCGTCTTCCCGTAACCCACATCGCCGCAGAGCAGCCGGTCCATGGGCCGGCTTTTTTCCATATCCGCTTTGACTTCCTGGATAGCCCGCAGCTGGTCAGGGGTCTCTTCATAGGGAAAACGTGCTTCAAACTCCTGCTGCCAATTATGGTCGGAAGAAAAGGCATAGCCGTCTTCGGCTTCCCGCGCTGCATACAGGGATAGCAGTTCCCGGGCCAGTTCCTGGACCGAAGCTTTGACCCGGTTTTTAACCCGGGTCCACTCCTGGCCCCCCAGGGAATAGACCTTGGGGGGTTTTTCTTCTCCTCCCACGTACCTCTGTAGGAGGTCGATCTGATCCACAGGGAGATAGAGTTTATCTTCCCCGGCATATTTAATAAACAGGTAGTCCCTTCCCACGTTATCCACTTCCAGGGTGCGAATGCCCATATACCGGCCAATGCCGTGCTGTTCGTGGACAACCAGGTCGCCTACTTTCAGCTCCTGAAAATCGCGCAGGGGCGTTTTGGGCGTTTTCTCCCGGGTGGCAGGCTTACGGCGTTTTTTACGGGCGGCGGAAGGTAGTATTTCCCGGTCGGAAATGATCACCAGATTCAGTGAAGGCATGATAAAACCGTTTTCCAGCCGACCCCGGGCGATGGTAATAATCTTTCCTGTTTTCTCCCCGGGGAAGGCAATCACTTCCCCGGAACCTTCTCCCCCGCTGCCATAAGCACTTTCTTTTAGTTCCAACAGCAGGGGGTTGTTTTCGGACAGGGCTGCAGGCATTCCATGTTCATCCAGGAGATTTTTCAGCTCTTTCATCCGGCTTTCCCCGTCACAGAGAACAAAAATCTCATAATCCCGTGCTTCCCAGGACTTGAACTCCTCCTTAAACAGATCCATCTGCCCCATGAAACTGGGGACCGGTCTGGCCTCTATGCTGACAGTGGAGGTGACATCCAGGTGCGGAATCCGGCGGGCAAAAGGGCTTAAAGCCAGGACTTTCATCGAAGTTTCCGCCAGAACCCTTTCCAGGTTCCAGGTAATTTCCACCTGGCCGGGCAGGATATCCCCCTGTTCCAGCAGGGTAGCCTGGTATTCTTTTAACTCGGAGAGTACCGACTCTTCTGCTTTCAGGGAACTATCCGGCTCATCCCAGAACAGGGTACTTCCTGGAGGAAAATATTCCGTCAAGGATGATGTATGAGGAAAGAAATAGGTGATATACTGCTCCAGGCCTTCAAAATACCCTGAACTTTCCAGCTTAAGCAGGTAGTTTTCGATCCGGGTGCGCAACCTGTCGGCCGCTTCTTCCTTGTTTTTCTGCTTTAACTGCCGCGTTACTATTTCCAGTTCCGCCTGCAGGGCAGCGACCCCTTTTTGCAAGGCTTCCTGATCCAGGATCATTTCCCGGGCCGGCCAGATAGTGATTTCATCTACCTGCTCCTGGGAGCGCTGGCTGCCGGGGTCATACGTCCGGATGGACTCCACTTCCTCATCAAAAAAAGAAATGCGGAACGGAACCGCCTCATGGAAGGGATAAAGATCTATAATATCTCCCCGGACGCTGAAGTTTCCCGGGTCTTCTGTAAGATCCGCCCGTTCATAACCCATTTGCACCAGGGCCGCCAGCAGTCCATCCCGTTCAAAGGAGGCACCCTCCTGGAACGTCAGGTAGTGCTGTGTCCAGAGTTCAGCAGGAATTAATTTACCCAGCAGGGCTGTAACGGGAGCAACCACCAGAACTCTTTTTCGCATAGCCAGGCGCTCCAGGACTTTGATGCGCTGCATGCAGATATCCCGGCTTTGAGTCAGGACTTCCCCGGCATAGAAAAAATCCCTCCCGGGGAAAAGAAAAACATCTTCATCACCCAAAAAACCCCGGATCTCCTCGTACATTTTTTCCGCCCGCACGGTATCACCGGTCAAAACCAGGGACGGCTGTTCGGAACGGGTAAAGATGGCAGAGATCAGAAAACTGCGCTGGGAACCTTCCAGTCCGGTTACCAAACGCGCCCCGGCCTTTTGCTGCCCTTCTTCGGCTTGCAAGGCGGCAAAGGATGGGTCATCCTGCCACTTTTTCAATAATTCATGGGCCAATTTGGAATTGAAACCTCCTTAGCCCCACCTGAAAAAGTGGGGGTCTTTATACCGTATCCAGGCCAGTTATGCAGACAGGTCAAGTAGATCTGCCATGTTTGCACAATGCTTTCCTGGTTCATGGTTAAGGATTGCTATTCAGATTTGCGCAGGTATATCTTTTACAAATCCTGTAAAAGGGGCAATTTAACATCGCTTGCTTGATTTTAACAGTTCCTATATTATACCGATCTTGAAATACAGCGTCAATATGGCAAACAATAGTTTCTTCCCAAACCGACAGCATTATTCGTCCATTACTATAAAAAAAGAGCAGCTACATGAGACAGCAGTTCCTCTACCCGGGAAAAAGTCATTTGGGCATCGCAACCAGGGCGTTTGATGGCGATAACGGGGAGCTGCAACTGGCCGGCAGCTTCCACTTTTTCCAGGAACCCGCCCGCTTTGCCGCTCTCCTTGGTGATCAGCAGCCGGGCGCCATAGTGGCGCAGCAGCTCGCGGTTTAATTCGACGGAAAAAGGGCCCTGCAGGGCCACAATGCAGCCGGGATTGATGCCCGCTGCCTGGCAGGCCTGGATGGATTCCAGGGTGGGCAGTACCCGAGCAATCAGTTTTTCCGGACCCAATTCCCGGGCGAAAGTTTGTAAGGAACGGCTGCCAGTGGCCAGAAAAATGCCCCCGGGATACGCCCGGGCCTGCTGCGCTGCCGCCAAAACATCTTCTGCCCAGGTCACACGATCAAAGGCATCCGATCCCTGTTCACCGTAGAGACTTTCCCGCTCAAACCGCACCCAGGGGATGCCTTCCTGCCCACAGGCCTGCTGGATATTCCGGGTGGCCTGGATGGCATAAGGGTGGGTGGCATCGATCACCAGGCGGATGCTGCGCTGCTGAATAACCCGGCTCATGGATTCGGCATCCAGGGGACCTGAAAGGATTTCGCCCCGGAGGCTTTCCTGCAGGAGCAATTGCCCGTAATCTGTCACGCTGCTGGCCAGAACCGGCCAACCTTCCTCTTCCAGCAGCAGGGCGATCTGCCGCCCGTCCCATGTCCCTGCCACAACCCAGATCATAACGCATATCCCCTCGGCGTAATCATTCGCCCCCGGGAAACGTAGCTCTGGCTGTTGCCCACCAGGACCGTGCTGGTCATGTCGATCTCTTCCTCCAGCATGGTTTCCAGGGTCGTCAAACAGGTTGCTTCTCCCGGGCGTCCCGCATTGCGCACAATTCCCACGGGGGTGCTTCCGGCCCGGTATTGGGACAGGATTTCCTGTGCCTGGATCACCTGCCGGGTGCGGCCGCGGCTTTTGGGGTTGTAGAGCACCACCACAAAATCCCCCTGGCCGGCCCGGTGCAGCCTCTCTTCCACCTTTTCCCAGGGGGTGAGCAGGTCGCTCAAGCTGATCACGGCAAAATCATGCATCAGCGGTGCCCCCAGGCCGGCAGCAGCGGCACTGGCGGCGGTTACACCGGGGATGATCTCCACTTGCAGCTCTGGGCAGGTCTCCTGGGCCACCTGGAGGGCAATGCCAGCCATGCCGTAGATCCCGGCATCCCCGCTGCTGACCAGGGAAGTCACTTTTCCACCGGCAGCTTCCTGCACCGCCCGGTGGCAGCGCTCCACCTCCCGGCGCATCCCCGAAGAAACCGTTTCCTTGTCCTGGAGCAGGTCTCCCAGCAACTCCAGGTATAATTTGTAACCCACCACCACTTCGCTGGCTTCAATGGCTTTAACGGCCCGCAAAGTCATTTCTTCGCGGGTGCCGGGGCCAATACCAACCACGTAGAGCATTCCAGTGCCGGCAAGTCGCTGGTCCTGCCGTGTCTTTTCAGTCTCGGTGCTCTCCCGGGCTGCTGCATGCTCCCCTGGGGATGTCTCCCTTGGGGACGTTGTCTCTGCTTGAGCGGACAGTTTGCCCCGGAGTTCTTTTGTTTCCCGGGTCTGCTGCTTGATTTTCTGTTCGGGTTGTATTTCTGTGTTCATCATCTCGTCTTTATCTTTCATTCCAGCTCGCCCCCGTTCCATTTCACGGCGATCTCCCTTTCAGCCAGAGCCACCGTCACTTTTTTCCAGGTCAGTTTATGAAGGATCATCTCCCCACAACCACTGCCCAGGTAGGCGCAGGGTTCGGCCACTGCACCTGTTCCCACTGCCTGGTGCACAAATTCAGAGTGGTCGAAATGGTCTTCCAGCGCCCGCAGGTCATCCTTTTGGAAAAAGCGCACCGGCACACCCAGGATCTCCCCGGCTTCAAGCAGCCCGGCTTCATCGGCTTTGACTTCCAGGGAGGCCAACTGCTGCAGGGAGACCGGAACACGACAGCTTTGTTCCAAGGCCTGTTCCACAGCTTCCACGATGGCCCCTGCCGGGGTCCCCCGCCGGCAGCCCACTCCGGCCGTCAGGGTGCGGGGCCTGAGCAGGATCCGGGGAATCCCTTCCGCGGCCCGGGGCAAGTCCCGGCGGCTGCTGATCAAGACCAGGCCGTGGCAGGGCTTTGGCAGCAGTTCCTCTTCCCGGCGCAGCAGCAGGTGCTGCCCGGGAAACTCCAGTTGGATGTTTGGATCGGCATACACAGCTACCGGCTTCCCTTCCAGCTGGGCTGTGCTGATTTTTTTCAGATCCTGCAAGTTTTCCACTGACCAGCCCAAACGGGCTGCCAGCAGGTCGTAAGCCAGAAGACCGTGGCGGTCCGTGGAAGTGGTAATGACTGCAGTGGCACCGAGTTCCCGGGCCAGAAGCTCGGACAGATCGTTGGCCCCGCCCAGGTGCCCCGAAAGGAGGCTGACGGCAAAGCGCCCGGTGTCATCCACGACCACCACGGCCGGATCCTGTTCTTTGTCTTGCAAATAGGGAGCGATAACGCGCACCACAATCCCGGCGGCAGCGACAAAAATCAAGGCGTCAAAGCGGGGAAAAAGGGTCCCGACAAAGGTTTTCAGGTCTTCGTTAAAGGTTTGAACCTCCGGGCCGCGGCTTGCCTCCGGGAACCGTGCTTTAAGACCCGGGGGGATATACAGCGGGGCGGCGGGGAAAATGTCCCGGATACGCCCGGCCGTTTCCAACCCGGGAACTGTCACGGCAATAAGGGCCATTTTCACTTCCTTTCACCCCGGTAACCGTGGGAAAAATGTTTATCGTACAGCCTGGATAGCTGGTAGCGGTCACCTAAAAAGGGGCCGACCAGGATCAATGCTGTGCGGTCGATTCCCGCTTCCCTCACTTTTTCGGCGATATCCCCCAGGGTCCCCTGGATGATGATCTCATCAGGCCAGGAAGCTTTCTGCACCACGGCGGCAGGGGTATCCGGTGCATAACCCTGGAGCAGTTCCTCCACCACCTGGTCCATCATCTGCACGCTTAAAAAAATCACCAGGGATGTGCCGTGGGCGGCCAGCCGGCTCAATTTTTCTTTTTCCGGGACCGGGGTCCGTCCCTCCATGCGGGTCAGGATTACCGTCTGCGCCACCCCGGGCAGGGTGTATTCTTTCTGCAGGGAGGCAGCCGCAGCGGAAAAGGAACTGACCCCGGGCACCACTTCAAAACCTACTCCGGCTTCCTGGAGGCGATCCATCTGCTCCCGGATCGCCCCGAACAGGCCCGGATCGCCCGTATGCACCCGGGCCACCGTGTTCCCCTCTTGAACGGCCCGGGTTATCACTTCGATTATCTCTTCCAGGTTCATCCCAGCGCTGTCATAAACCAGGGCCCCTTGTTTGACATCTTCCACCACCCGGGGGTTGACCAGAGAACCGGTGTAAATGATCACATCAGCTTCCCGGACCAGCCGGGCCCCTTTAACCGTGATCAAGTCAGGGTCTCCCGGTCCCGCCCCGATAAAATAGACTTTATTCTGCACAGTTTCTATGTTCATAACTTCTCCTTCCTGGCCAGGATGAGGGAAAAATAGTTGACCGGCATCCCTTTCAGCGAGGCCAGGTCTGTTTCAATCCGCTCATCTTGATGGCCGCATCGGGTCACCAGGACGCTTTCCTGTAAAAAACCCGCTTCCTTTAGGCTGTCGATGATCCCGTCAACATCGCTGGACACTTTTAACAGGGCCAGGCTGTTTAAAGACTGTAACCATCCCGGGTCGGGCCTGGAATTCCTGTTCCAGGGGACCAGGGTCATGGTTTCATCCCCTTCGGCAAGGGGAAATCCGGCGGCTGCAGCGGCGGCACAAACCGAAGGAATGCCCGGCACCGTTTCCACAGGATAGCCCCAAGCGGTAATCCGTTTAAATATGTAAATGTAGGTGCTGTACAGCATGGGGTCGCCCACGGTTAAGAAGGCCGCGCTTTCTCCCCGGTCCAGTAGCTGGCGAACCTGCCGGGCTGCTTCATCCCAGCTTGCTTCCAGCTGCTCCCGGTCCCGGGTCATGGGGAAAAGCAGCTCGACCACCCGGGCCTCATCCCGGAGAAACCTTGCGGCAATGGAAAGAGCCAGGCTTTCTTTTTCCTGCCCGGCACGGGGGACAAAGACCGCATTGACTTGTTCCAGCACCCGGACGGCTTTCAGGGTCAAAAGCTCGGGGTCCCCCGGGCCTACACCCACGCCGTAAAAAATCCCTTGATCCTCCACCTGTCTACCCCCTTTTCTCCGCCGATAAGATAAAAACCGGGTTCAGCGGTTTTAACATAGTCTGCCCGGCCAGAGCCTGGCCCCGGGAAATAGCGACATTGATCACTGCCACCCGGGAAAAATCCAGCTGCTTCAAGGTCTCCAGGCAGCGGGAAAGGCTTTCCAGCAGGATACAGTTTAAGACCAGGATCCCCCCGGGCTGCAGCAATTCCCGGCTGGCCTGCAGGATCTCTTCCATGGATCCGCCGGTGCCGCCGATAACAATGCGGTCAGCAGGACCCAGACCCTCCAGGGCTTCCGGGGCGCGCCCGCAGATCACTTTCAGGTTTTCCACCCCGAAAACCCGGGCGTTTTCCCGGATCAAGCGGGCCCCTTCCGCTTCCTTTTCCACGGCCGTGACCCGGCCCCGCTTTAGGAGCAGGGCAGATTCGATGGCAATGGTCCCCGTCCCTGCACCCACATCAACCACGTGGCTGTCCGGCTTGAGGCGCAGCCGGGAAAGGGTCAGGCAGCGGATTTCTTCCTTGGTCATGGGGATATCCCCCCGGATAAAACGTTCGTCCGGGATGCCGGGGGTGATGAACTCCCAGGTTTTTTCGTTCATGATAGGATCACCATCACATTCAGTTCCCCCACCTGCAGGTCACAGCCTGAAGCCAAAGTTGTACTGTATATTTTCTCCTCCGGGTAGGAAAGGTTTTCACCCACAAATACCCGGCGCTCACCGATACCGGCCTGGAGCAGCCGGGCGCATACCGCTGCGGGTGTCTGCCTGCGGTCGGTAAAAATCCCCACCCGCGCATATTCCTCTACGGTGCGGACCAGGGACTGTTCATCCCGGCCGTGCAGGCTGATAATGGAGGCATCGTTCCAGGGCAGGCCCAAGCGGGCAAAAAAATACTGCAGTGCACTGATCCCCGGGATCACTTCCAATTCTGCTTCGGAAAACCGGCGCTTTAGAGGCTGCAGCAGGCTGAACAGCCCGGGGTCGCCGGAAACCAGAACGCCAACCTGCCGGCTGCGGTACTGGTCCTGAATATAGTCCAAAAGCGAAGGAATGTCCGAGTCCACCGCTTTTCGTTCTCCGTCAAAGTCGGGGAACAGGGCCTGGTTCCTTTCGCCCCCCACCAGCACCCGGCAGCGCTGGACCCGCTGAGAAACAGCGGGCAGAACATATTCAGGGGCACCGGGCCCCACACCCAGGACAAAGATTTTGCCTGCGCCTTCCAGCATCATCGCAGCACCTCCTGCATTTCTTTTGCCGGGGCGTCCATTCCCAGGATGCCCCGGTCCAGGCTGAACAGCACCGTTCCCACGTTGAAAGCGCCGGAGCCATGCTCCCGGGCCCGGGTGCTGACCCGGGCGGCAAAGCGGTCAAACAGATCCGCAACAGGAATTCGGTCCAGGATTTCCAGCATTGCTTCCGTCGTGCTGCAGCGGTACAGGTCCTGCACCATTTCGGCCGAAGCGCCCAGCAGCACAGCATGAGCGGCGATTACTTCAAAACGTCCATCGGCCGTGCGGCTGTGGGTCTGGAAAATTCCGGCCGCCACCTTGAAGAGCTTGCCCAGGTGCCCTACCAGCAGCACGTTTTTGACCCCATGTTCCAGGCAGCGATCCAGGGCAAAGCCGACCTCGTTGCCCATGCGGATAACCCGGCCGGGATCCAGGGTGAGGGTGCCGCAGGCCACCTTTTTGCCGTGATTTCCCGGGACCAGGACCAGGCCTTCTTTTCCCACTTCCTCCACCACCTGACCCACTTCCAAAGCCAGGGTCTCCTTGAAAGCATGATCGGACATGGGTTCCACCAGCCCGGTAGTCCCCAGGATAGAAAGCCCTCCCTGGATCCCCAGGCGGTCGTTAAAGGTCTTTTCCGCCAGCTTCTCCCCGCCGGGAATGCTGATTTCCACCCGCACCCCCCGGCCCGGGGGCAGGACCTCTGCCACCTCTTTGTGAATCATGGACAGGGGGACCGGGTTAATGGCCGGCTGGCCGGGAGGAACAGGAAGCCCGGGACGGACCACCCGGCCGATACCTTCACCGGCGGCGATCTCGATGCCGGGAGCCTCGCGTTCCCGGGCACGGGCGAAAACAAGGGCCCCTGCGGTCACATCAGGGTCATCCCCGCTGTCTTTTCGCACCGCACAAACAGCTCCTCCCGGCACTTTTCCCACTCGTTCCAGCTCCAGGTTCAGCTGCACCCCGGCCGGGGTATCGATACGGATCCGGTTTACGTTTTCACCGCTAAACAGGGCATAAACGGCCGCCTTTGCCGCCGCTGCGGCACAGGAACCCGTGGTATAGCCCCGCCTTAATTTTTTTCCGCCTTTTACCGTGTACATGCCGCTCAACTCGTTCGCCTCGAAATGAGATAAAGTTTCTGCTACCGTTACCTGATCATGTGCAAAATCGCGTGAAAGATGGCCACGGCCACCGGGCTGCCGCCCTTGCGTCCCCGGGTACAGATATAGGGAAGGTCCGTCTTGGCCAGGTCTTCTTTCGATTCTTCCGCCCCGACAAAGCCCACGGGAACACCGACCACCAGGGCCGGTTCCACCTGACCTTTATCCGCCAGGCGCAGCAACTCAAATAAAGCCGTGGGCGCATTGCCGATCAGGTAAATTCCCCGGGGAAACTGTTCAGCAGCCAGAAGAATATTGGCCATGGACCGGGTTATATTTCGCTCCGCTGCCAGTTCTTTGACCCGGTCCGTATCCACAAAACAGGCCAGCTGGCTGTAAAAGGGTTCCAGCAAAGGACGGCTGATCCCCGCCAGAATCATCCGGGTGTCGGCCACTACCGGGCAGCCGCCTGCCAGAAGGGCCTGCCGGGCGCTTTCCACCGCGCCGGGAGACACTATCATGTTCTCGGCAAAATCAAAATCTGCCGTGGTATGAATCACCCGCTTGACAATGGGTTTTATTGCCGGGTCCAGCTCCTTTTCCCCCAGAATGTTATCGATTATATTCATACTCTGCTGCTCAATGGCTTTGGGATCCGTTACAAAGTCCCTCATAAGGAATCTTTAATTCTCCTTTTCCGGTATTCAAGTCCTCTCTGCAGCAGGGAACGAGGCACGGAGAGGTTGGCGTAAAAATGCAGGTGGGGATAGGCAGCCAGCATCCGGCCGGCCTGAACACCGCAGGACCATGTCTTTTCCCTTGCTTCATCGCGGATCTTGTGCACATTCATGCTGAACAGGTGCTCCTGGGTATCCCGCAACAGGGAATAATGGAACTCATGACCACGGAAGCAGGTTCCCGCCGGGCCCAGGAGATTATCACGCTTGTTTTCCACTTCGACATATCCAAAACGCTGCAGGCGGTCGGTCATAAAGGTGGTGCCCGGGAAGGCACCGGCCATGGAATAGGCCCTGTCTTCCCGGTCCTGCACCTGCCGGGAAAGATAGATTAGTCCCCCGCACTCCCCGTAAACGGGCAGGCCCCGGCGTACAGCATCCCGAACCGCCTGCCGCATGGGCGCATTTTCCTCCAGCTCCCCGGCGAATACTTCCGGGAAACCGCCCCCAATGAGCAGCAAGTCGGCCTCACTAGGCAGCATTTCATCATTTAATGGGCTGAAAAAGGACAATTCCGCCCCCAACTCTCCCAAAAGTTCCAGGTTGTCCCAGTAGTAAAAATGAAAGGCCCGGTCAAAAGCCACGGCTACGCAGAGGTCCCCTACGGGTTTTTGTTCAGGCAGCCCCAGGGGAACAGAAAAAGAGGCGTATCTCCGGGCCAGCTGTTCCAGGCCCTCCAGGTCCAGGTGATCCCGGACCAGGTCCCCGAGCAGATCCAGTTTCTGATCCAGGTCCTGTAGTTCCCCCCGGGGCACCAGGCCCAGGTGGCGATCGGGCAGGGAAATATTTTTCGCCGGGGGCAGGTAGCCATAAACCCGGACACCGGTATCCCGCTCAATGGCTGTTTGCAGCAGCTGGTAATGCCTCTGACCGGAGACATTGTTCAGGATCACCCCCTGCAAATTCACTTCGGGGTCATAATCACGGTAGCCCAACACCATGGCAGCAGCGCTGGCCGCCATAGCCCTGGCATCCAGGACGAGAACTACGGGCGCCTGCAGCACTTTGGCGATATGGGCCGTGCTGCCCCGGTCCTTTAACGTCCCGGCTCCGTCATAGAGACCCATGACTCCCTCGATCACGCAAAGGTCTGCCGGGCTCCCGCTGCGGAAAAACAGCTGCCGGATGGTCTCTTCTTCCAGCATCCACCCGTCCAGGTTGCGGCACCTGCGCCCGGTGATATGGGTGTGAAAGGCAGGGTCAATATAATCGGGTCCGACTTTGAATGGCTGAATTTTCATGGAGCGGGCCAGGGCATGCATCAGCCCCATGGAAAGCGTAGTCTTCCCTGCGCCGCTGTGGGTCCCGGCCAGGATAATCCGCGGTATTTTCAGGGTCTGTTCACCCCCATGATTTGATAGAGCCGATCCATGTCCAGATGTTCTTTCAGTACCGCAGCCAGGCGGTCGTAGCTGTCTTTTTTTCGCTGCTTGCTGCTGACCCGGGGCTGACCGTCTTCCCCGGGAACAGGCAGGCCTTTGCGCCGGCGCTGCTCGTTAAGCCAGTAACTGCGGAAGGTATCGTTGGAGAAAATATCGTGCAGGTAGGTGCCGAACACCGGCAGGTTGGGGTTCGCTGCCCCGATAACTTCATCCCCATCCCCGCAGGAGGTAATACAGGGCAGGCCATCGGGAATCAGGCTTTTCCCGTGACGGATCTCGTACCCCTCCAGCTGCGCACCGGATATTTCGCACCAAAACGTATGTTCAGAAACTTTGGCCTGGACCTGCCGGGTTAATTTTTCCGGGTTAAAGGTCGTCGCCAGGGGCAGGAGCCCCAGGCCGGTACAATCTGATAAGCTGTCGCTTTCGGTCCCCTGGGGATCATAGAGCGTTTCGCCCAGCATCTGGAACCCGCCGCAGATACCCACCAGGGGGGTGCCTTCCAGGCAGAGGCGGCGCAGTTCTTCAGCCAGCCGGGAATTGTAGAGAAACTGCAGATCCGAGGTTGTGTTTTTCGTCCCGGGAATAATGACCGCGTCCGGCGTTCCCAGACGGTCGGGATGGTTCACATAACGCAGGGACACATCCTCTTCCGCTTCCAGGGGGGCAAAATCGGTATAATTGGAAATGCGGGGCAGCCGAATTACCACCAGGTCCAGTTGGTCTTCCCCGGCCTGGCCGTCCATGCGGTCCCCCAGGGAGACGGAGTCTTCCTCTTCGATCCCCGGGTTTTCCATGTAGGGAATTACTCCCAGCACCGGCAGGCCGGTGCGTTCCTGGAGAAAGTCCAGGGCCGGGGTCAACAGGGAAGCATCGCCTCTGAATTTGTTGATTACAAAGCCGGCAACCCGTTTTCGTTCCTCGGGAGTTAACAGCTCCATGGTCCCGACGAAGGAGGCAAAAACGCCACCGCGGTCGATATCACCAACGATGATCACCGGGGCCTCGGCCAGCTGGGCGATTTTCATGTTGGCGATATCCCGGTCCCGCAGGTTGATTTCCGCCGGGCTGCCGGCCCCCTCGATGACCAGCACCTCGTAGTTTCGGCGCAGGCTGTCCAGGGCCTGCTTGACCACTTCCAGCCCCTGGGGGATATAGCGTTCCCGGTAGTCCCGGGCACTCATATCAGCCAAAGGCTTGCCCATGACGATTACCTGGGCGACCATATCTTCCTTGGGTTTCAATAAGATGGGGTTCATTTCCACCGCCGGGGTCACCCCCGCCGCCTCGGCCTGAACTCCCTGGGCCCGACCGATTTCCAACCCATCAGGGGTTACATACGAATTCAAGGCCATGTTCTGCGATTTAAACGGCGCTACGTTGAATCCCTCCCGGTAAAGCAAGCGGCAAAGACCGGCGGCCAGAAAGCTTTTCCCGGCATGGGATGAAGTTCCCTGGAACATGATTGATTTGGCCAGCACAAAATCTGTCCTTTCTATCCGTTTTTCAGGGCCGCGAAGGCTTTGTCCGCGGCTGCAACGGTTTTTTCAAGATCTTCTTCCGTATGGACCAGGGACATAAACCCTGCTTCAAACTGGGAAGCGGCGATATAGACGCCATGCTCCAGCAGCTCACGGAAGTAGGCACCGAACTGTTTCAGGTCGGAACGGGCTGCCGTCTCGAAGTCGTAGACGGGCCCGGCCTGGAAATAGGCGCAGAACATGGAACCGGCCTGGCGGGAGCAGATGGGCACCCCGTGCTTACCTGCCGCCTCGCCAATACCCTGGACCAGCCGGGATGTCATCTGCTCCAGGTGCTGGTATGTGCCGGGCTGGTTCAGTTCCTTTAACGTGGTGATCCCCGCAGCCATGGCCAGGGGATTGCCGGACAGGGTTCCGGCCTGGTAGACCGGCCCCACCGGCGCCACATGCTCCATGATATCTTTTCTGCCGCCATACGCCCCCACGGGCAGGCCGCCGCCGATGACTTTGCCCAAAGTAGTCAGGTCGGGCGTTACACCGAAGCGTTCCTGTGCTCCGCCGTAGGCCAGGCGAAAACCGGTCATGACTTCATCGAAGATAAGCAAAGCCCCGTTCTGCCGGGTCAGGTCTCTTAATCCTTCCAAAAACCCGGGCTCCGGCAGGACCAGGCCCATATTCCCGGCCGCGGGCTCCAGGATAACAGCAGCTATTTCCCCTGGATTCTGTTCAAACAGTTCCTGGACGGAGTCCAGGTTGTTAAAGTACGCCAGCAGGGTATCCTGGGCCGTCCCCGGTGTCACTCCCGGGCTGTCTGGCAGCCCCAGGGTGGTTACCCCGGAGCCGGCTTTAATCAGCAGGCTGTCCCCGTGACCGTGAAAGCAGCCGGCGAATTTGACGATCTTGTTTCGCCCGGTAAAGCCCCGGGCAACACGCAGGGCGCTGATAACGGCCTCCGTCCCGGAATTAACCATGCGGACCATTTCCAGGGAAGGCACGGCATCAATGAGCAGGCGGGCCATTTCCGTCTCCATTTCCGTTGGTGCCCCAAAGCTGGTCCCACCGGCAGCGGTTTCCTGGACGGCTTCCACCACGGCCGGGTGGGCGTGCCCCAAGATCAGGGGCCCCCAGGACCCGACATAGTCAATGTATTCGTTCCCGTCCACATCATAAACTTTGCTGCCCTGGCCCCGCTTGATAAAGACGGGGTCACTTCCTACGGCTTTGAAAGCCCGCACAGGGCTGTTCACTCCGCCAGGCAGGTATTGTTTGGCCTCTTCGTATAATTTCCTGGAACGCTCGAACATAACAACCGCCTCCTCTCAAAATCGCTAATAATACACCGCCATGGCTCCAAGCGGCCCCTTCCTGCTAACACGCCCCTTCCTGAAGGGTTCAGGTATTGGGCCGGGGCCTTGGCCCGCCGACCGCCTGGACCAGGGCATCCACCAGGCCTTCGATGGTGTGCTCTTCGGCTTCCACATCAACTTCCAGCCCCAGTTCCCGGGCCGTACCGGATGTGGTCGGCCCGATGCTGGCCAGGATCAGATCCTTCCGCCGGGCCAAAAGACCTTGCCCGGTCCCTGCTTCGGATTCCCCGGCAGCGGTCAGCAGTTCAGAAAAATTGCGTGCCGTGGACGAACTGGTAAAGGTTACCGCATGAATCATGCCGTCTTCTATCATCTTCTGCAAAAAGGCCACATCTCCGGTCCCTTTAACGGTATGATAGACGACCACGTCATCCACCCGGGCTCCCATCTCCTGCAGTCCCTGGGGCAGGTTCTCCCAGGCCAGGTTGCCCCGGGGCAACAAGACCTTTTCACCCGGCTTGACCTGGCCGGATAGTTCCTGCAACAATATTTCGGAACGATATTCCCTGGGGGCAAACTCCACCAATAAGCCGCGCTGTTCCAGCTCCCTGATTGTGGCCGGCCCCACGGCGCAGAGGCGCACTCCCTGCAGATCACGGATATCCCGCCGCAAATGCCGGAGCCGGTCGAAGAAATATCGCACCCCATTTACGCTGGTAAAAATCAGCCAGCGGTACGTCTGAAGCTGATCTATCGCGCTGTCCAGGGCGCTGTAATTCTGTGGGGGCACAATTTCAATGGCAGGGAATTCCAGGGCCTCGCCACCCAGCTCTTCGATCCGCCGGGAAAGACGGCTGGCCTGCTCCCTTGAGCGGGTCACCAGCACCCGGCAGCCAAACAGTGGTTTTGTTTCTCTCCACTTCAGCTGCTCCCGCAGCCGGACAACGTCCCCCACCACAATTACGGCCGGCGGACGAAAACCCGATTGTTCTGCTTTTTCGGCAATGTCTTCCAGGGTTCCTGTCAGGGTTTCCTGCTCGGGAAGGGTGCCCCAGCGGACCAGGGCTACAGGAGTATGAATATCGCAGCCGTTTTCCACGAGCTTTTCCTTGATCAGAGCCAGGTTGCCCACGCCCATTAAAAAAATCCGGGTGCCCCGTCCCGCGGCCAGGCTGGCCCAGTCCAGGTCGGAAATACCCTTGGCCGGGTCTTCGTGCCCGGTAATGACGGAGAAATTGGCCGCAATACCCCGGTGGGTTACCGGGATGCCGGCATAAGCTGGCACAGCCACCGCGGAGGTGATACCCGGCACTACTTCAAAGGGGACCCGGTTTTCCGCCAGCAGCAGGGCTTCTTCGCCGCCCCGGCCAAAGACAAAGGGGTCGCCGCCTTTCAAGCGGGTTACAGTTCGCCCCTGCAGCGCTTCGCTGACCAGAAGCCGGTTTATATCCCCCTGTTCCATGGCATGGCGGTCGGGCTGCTTGCCCACGTAGATCATCTCCGCATCCCGGGGGGCATATTCCAGCAGGCGGCGGCTCACCAGCCGGTCATAGACGAGAACATCAGCCCGAGCAATGCACTGCAGTCCGCGCAGGGTAATCAACCCCGGGTCCCCCGGCCCGGCGCCCACTAAATAAACGGTTCCCGTGGAATTTGCCCTTGGCTGATCCTCAACCTGCCCCTGCTGCTGGAGACAGTTACGGTACTGCGCCTGGCCCTGGTTACAATTATCAGACCGGGGCTGTTCCCGGCCCGCAGCACGATCCTGAGGCTGGTTAATAATTTCCCGGCCCCGTTCTGTTATTCCCTCACCTGTTATTTTATCCTGCTGTTCATTCTTTTCCATTGGACTCTTCATATGTTCTCCTCACTTCTTCCAGCACGGCCCCGGCCCCCCGGGCCAGGAGCTTTTCGGCCAGTTTGATGCCCAGCTGCTGCGCCTCTTCGGGTGAGCCTGATTCCAGATCCCGCAGCAGGGTTTTACCGTCCAGGGAGGCAATAACCCCCTCCAGGGTGAGCTCCTTCCCACGCAGGGTTCCCAGGGCCCCCACGGGAACCTGGCAGCCACCTTCCACGTGGCGCAAAAAAGCCCTTTCGGCCAGGACACATTGGTGGGTTGCCGGGTGATCCAAGGCTGCAATCAACCCGGTCACCCGCTCATCACCTGAGCGGATTTCCACACCCAGGGCCCCCTGCCCCACGGCAGGCAGGCATACATCTGGTTCAATAATATCCACCACGTGGTCCAGCCAGCCCATTCGTTTCAAGCCGGCATAAGCCAGGACCAGGGCGGAAAATTCCCCGCTTTCCATCTTGCGCAGGCGGGTGTCCAGGTTGCCCCGTATGGGCTCAAATTTCAATCCCGGATAGGCCGCAGAAAGCTGGGCGATACGCCGCAGGCTGCCTGTGCCCACCCGGGAACCCGCGGGCAGTTCAGCCAAACTGCCCGCATCCAGGCAGACCAGTGCATCCCGGGGATCTTCCCGTTCCAGGATAGCCCCCAACTCTAATCCTTCCGGCACTGCGGTAGGCACATCTTTCATGCTGTGCACCGCCAGATCAATGGTCTGGTCCAGCAGGGCATTTTCAATCTCCTTGACAAAAAGTCCCTTGTCGCCGATCTTGGAAAGGGCCACATCTACTATTTTATCCCCCTGGGTACGGATGGTTTTCAGTGAACATTCAAGCCCCGCTACCTGCTCCTGCAGTCGGTCCATAACGGTACGGGACTGGGTCAGGGCGAGTTTGCTGCCCCGGCTGCCCACGATGATATTTATCCCTGGTTCCACGTTGCTTCATCCCTCCACCCTGCAATTATTTTCCAGCCAGGGCCTGCTGCTCTCCGGCGGAAGAGGCATCATCATCCAGGTGTCTGCAGTCGTTGACGTAGGCTACTTCAATGTCCGATCCGTTCCGCTGAAGCAGGCTGATTGAAGCGTTTTCCACGCTTAAATCCCAGAGTTTTTCCGGTTCCAGTTTCAGCAAACGGTGGAGAATGGAGCGGATCACCCCACCGTGGCTCACTACCACCAGGGAATCCTGGCTATCCCCGTTGGCCCAAAAGGGTTCCAGGAAAGACCAGGCCCGCTGAAAGACCTCGTCCAGGCTTTCGCCGCCCGGTGGGGCAAAACGAAAGGGATTGTCGATCCACTGCCAGAGGGTGTCCCGGTTTTCCTCTGTCATATCCTGGTAGGTCAGGCCCTCCCACTGGCCGAAATTAATTTCCCGCAACAGCGGCGTCGGGGCAGGCTCCAGACCTCTAACTTTGCCGATAGGCAAAGCGGTGTCCAGGGTCCGGGACAGGTCGCTGCAGTAAAGCCCGGTTACCGGCAGCTGGGCAAACTTTCGGCCCAGGCATTCAGCCTGCCTATAGCCATCGGGAGACAAACGCGCATCCCCCCAACCCACGTAGCGTTTTTCCTTATTCGTGTTCGTCAACCCGTGTCGAACAAGATATATCTTCATCCATTAATTCCTCCTCTTTTCCGCTAACCCCGGCCTCACCAAAGGTGGCCATCTCATGGATAATCCGGGACGACGCTTCCACCAGGTTCATGGCCAAGGCTGCTCCGGTTCCTTCACCTAACCGCATGTTCATCTGCAGGTACGGCTTTAACTCCATGTACTCCAGCAGCATATTGTGGCCCGGCTCCTGTGACAGGTGGGAAGGGATTAGGAAATTCAATACCCGGGAATTCAGCTTCACTGCAGTCAGGGCTGCAACAGTGGAAATAAAGCCGTCGATAATCACCGGGCAGCGCCGGGAAGCCGCGCCAATGATCATTCCCGTCAGCCCGGCAATTTCCAGGCCGCCCACTTTGCTCAAAACATCCACGGGGTCTTTGGCCTCGGGTTTGTGCAAGGCCAGGGCCTGTTCCACCACGGAAATTTTCTTCTCCAGATCCTTTTCTTCCAGCCCGGTTCCCGGTCCTACCACTGCAGCAGGAGCATAGCCTGTCAGTGCAGACATGACCGCACTGCTGGCTGTGGTATTGCCGATACCCATTTCCCCGGTAGCCAGGACCTTTACCCCGGCATCTATTTCTTCCCGGGCTACATTAATTCCCACCAGGAGGGCTTTTTCCACTTCCTCACGGGTCATGGCCAGTTCCCGGGCAAAATTGCCTGTCCCCGGCCGTACCTTGGCCTGGGTGACCCCTTCCAGGTTCAGGGGCGAAGCCACCCCGATATCGACAACCCGGACTTCTGCACCAACCAGTTTGGCCAGGACGTTGATTCCTGCCCCGTTGTTGATAAAGTTGGCGACCATCTGGGCCGTTACTTCTTTAGGGAATGCGCTGATCCCCTCATCCGTCACCCCGTGGTCCGCCGCCATAACGATCACTTTTTTCTGTGTATTGACCGGGAATTTTTCTCCCGTGATCCCGGCCAGCTGTACCGCCAACCCTTCCAGGCGGCCCAAGCTGCCCGGGGGTTTGGTCAGGTTATCCAGGCGCTGCTGGGTTTCATCCATGGCTTCCAGGTCTACGGTTCCTATGTTTTTCAAAACCTCGGTAATCTCTCGGCTCATCTTCACAGTATTCACTCCCTGTTTTGATTATCGTCTTCCTTATATCACTTGCTGCATCGCTTCAATCAGCTTCTCATTTTCCTGCCGACCCCGCACCGCCAGGCGAAAATATCGTTGGTCCAGCCCGGGAAAGTTAGCCGCATTGCGGATTAGAATCCCGCGGTCGGCCAGCCTGCGGTGCAGTTCCGTGCTTGAAAACCCTTCTTTTTCCCCACGAGCCAGCAGGAAGTTGGCCGCGCTTGGAAACAGGGTCAAGGACTCCAGGGCTTTAAGCCTCTCCATTAAAAACCTGCGTTCGCCTTGGATCATGGCGATCGATTTCTCTATATACTCTTCTTCCTGCAGGCAGTAAAGTCCTGCCCGCTGAGCCAAGGCATTTACCCGCCAGGGATCCCCCAGGCGGGAGAGAGTTTCCACTTCCTGCCCGGGGCCGGCTAAAAAGCCCAGGCGGATTCCCGGTAGGGCATAGAGTTTGGTCAACGAAACAACCGTCCAGAGCCCTTGCCGGTCAGAAAGGAAAAAACCTTCGCGGACCGGCTCACCGGTGAGCAGGAAAAAGCTTTCATCCAGCAGCACTAAAGCGCCCCGCTCCAGGGCTCCCCGGATCAGCGGTTCCTGCACCTGCCGGGAATAAAAAGTCCCTGTGGGATTGTTGGGATTGCACCACACCAGGCAGTCCCCCAGTTGTAGCTGACCCAAAAAAGCGTCCTGCTGCAGCGGTTCCCCCGGAAGCAGGGGAATCCTGTTCACTTCCGAACCGCAGAGCAGAGCTCCCCGCTCATATTCGGAAAAAGTGGGCGCCGGAATGAAGGTCCGGCGGGGGCGCTTCCAGAGAAAAAACAGGTGGATCAGCTCGCTGGCCCCGTTGCCCAACAGCAGCCTGTGTTCGGCAGGGCCCAGCTTCCCGGCCAGGGCGCGACGCAGGGTCCTGGCCTGGGGAACAGGGTATTTCAGGATATCCGTATTTATGTGACCTTTCAGCTCATCCAACAGGCCTTCCGGGGGGCCCAAGGGGTTAATGTTGCTGCTGAAATCACAGAACGCAGACTCGGGCCGGGAAAATTCTGCCGCTGCCGCCTGCAGATCACCTCCGTGGCCGCCTGCCTCGTCCCGCACCTCTTGCCAGCCGGAACCTTCAGGCCCCGATACATGGCCAGAATAGTAATCCATTACTTTTCTCCTCCTCTTTTCCTCCACCAGGCGGGCCCGATAACAACCCTGGCGAACACCGGATGGAAGATTAAAAAACATCTCTTGCCAGGGCCTGCCAGGCAAACATCAGTTCTGATTACACCAGCACGCCAAAAGCTGCCATAAGACCGTACCCCAAAAGTGACCCCAAAAGAAAGGCCGACTCAGCGATTTCATTGACCGCCCCCAGCACATCACCTGTGAGCCCGTCCAGGCGCCTGGCCGCTTGCTGCGCGCAGAACAAGGCCAGGACCAGGGCCAGCAGGACCCCGCTGAGCAGCGGCAGGACCAGGGAGGCTGAACCCAGCCAGGAGAAAACAAGTAAAACAGCCAGGGGAACAACACTGGATGCAGCAAACCGTCCCCAAGTCAAGCCCCGGATAAACTGGCTCCCCAACCCTTCCGGCTTGGCCGGGCCAAAGGCAGCGCCGGCCAGGACCATGCTCCAGCGCCCGCTAACCGGTGTCAAAACCAGCAGAGCCAAAAGAAGGGCAGCAGGAGCACTGGCCAGGGCCGTATACTTGAACAGGAATACAAGGAGCACGGCGCCGGCACCCATGGGCCCCACAGCGCCGTCTTTCATGATCTCCAGGGCCCGTTCCTTGTTCAGCCCCCCGATCAGTCCGTCGGCTGTGTCAGCCAGACCATCCAGGTGCAGCCCCCGGGTCAGGAAAAAAAGCGCAGCCAGCACCAGAACCAGCAGGGGCGCCAGGGGGACAAATTCCTGCAGCAGGGCAACAGCCGCAGCGGTCATACCACCCAGGATCAAGCCTACCAGCGGAAAAAAGACAGCAGAACGGGCCAGCTCACCGGCACCCTGAAAGGTTCTGATACCCGCCGGGAATACAGTTAAAAACGTCAGGGCCACACGAAAAATTCTCAAGCAAACACCCCCAGTGCCAGGGTAAAGCAAAAGAACAGGACCAAAGCAGCGGCGGCGGAAAGCCAGCAGCACACCTGGAACAGCGACAGGGCTGCTTCCAGGTCACCTTTTCCGGGCAAGCGCCCCTTTGCGTTTAACAGGGGACGCTCCACCAGGACACCCCGGTGCAAATCCGTCCCGCCCAGGCGGACATCGAGCACCGACGCAGCAGCCACCACGGGCCAGGCGCTGTTTGGACTGTCATGTTTTTTCCTGTCCCGGAGCAGGACAGACCAGGTTTGTTTTAGCGGTTGCTCTTTTCTCCCGGTCAGGAACGCGGCCAGGAAATAAAGCAGCGCCGTCAGGCGGGCCGGAATATAACTGAACAGGTCATCCACCCGGGCAGCCGCCCAGCCCAGGTAATAGTAGCGCTCGTTCTTGTAGCCGATCATCGAATCCATGGTATTGACCGCCTTGTAAAGCACAGCCAGGGCCGGACCGCCCAGGGCGGCATAAAAAAGAGGTGCTGTCACCCCGTCTGCTGTATTCTCAAACAGGCTTTCCAGGGCTGCCCGGACCACCCCGGCTTCATCCAGGGAAGCAGTATCCCGGCTGACCAGCCACCCCACTTTTTGCCGGGCCAGGGGAAGGTCCTCGTCTTGCAGGGCTTCCAGCACCTGGCGTACATGCACGGCCAGATCTTTTACCGCCAGCATGGAATAAAGGATCAATGCAGAAAGAGCAAAGCCCAGGTACGCATGCCAGGTAAAGGCAAAATCCAGCAGCAGCCAGGTTAAAGTAAAAGAACCTCCGGCCACAACCACAACGATTATGATCCCGGCCAGCCGTTTACCTGCCGGACTTCTCGTCAAGGTGAGGGCAGCCTTTTCCAGAAAGCCAACTGCCTGTCCCATGAACCGGACAGGATGAGGCAGCCAGCGGGGATCGCCCACAATAAGGTCCAACAAAAAAGCCAGGGGTAAAACTGCAGCCTGTATTACCTGCGAAAAAGCCATGTGCATGTTCGAGCAGCAACTCCATCCGTAGATCGTTGGATTAATTAAAAATGCCACGGGTTAAACCACGTGGCTGGCCACTGGACTTGCCCTTA
>CAZOOA010000027.1:0-33831 GCA_964581355.1 uncultured Desulfovibrionaceae bacterium
CCCCGGGGCGAAGATCGCTCCGGGGTTGTTTCCTTTCCCCTTCACGTCCCGGCTGCAAACGGGTGACAGACGTTCTCCCGGGTATTGGAATGTCCAACTTCGATTGGATCCAGGCCTACGGGACTGTGGCTTTAAGCGGGGAAAAAGCATATTTTGAACAGTATTCCGAGCCTTTAGGTCGCTGGTACGAAGTGACTGCTTACAGTGACGAGCCGGGGTATTTCATTACTGTTTTTTACGATATAAGTGAGCAAAAACAGGCGGAAAGAGCCATGCAGGAAGGTGAAAAGCGGTTTCAAAAAATGCTGGCCCTGATACCCGACGCCATTTCCATCCAGGATGCCGAGATGAACATAATCTACAGCAACTGGAACGGGTTTCTGGCAGTCCCCGAAGAAAAGCGGGTGCTAAATACCAAGTACTATCAAACGTACAGGGGCTATAACCAGGTCTGTCCTGACTGCCGGGCCAAAGAGGTTTTAGCCACCGGTGAAGACCTGCAGGAAGAAGCCAGGCTGCCTGATGGCACCTGGATTGACCTGCGAATTATCCCCATCCTGGATGAAAACAACCAGGTGGCACTTTTCGTGGAGTGGATCAGGGATATTTCCGATCTGAAACGATCAGAACGGGCGCTCCAGGGGCTAAACCTGGAACTGGAGCGGATCAATAGGGAGTTGGATGCCTTCAGCTATTCTGTTTCCCATGACCTGCGGGCTCCCCTCTATACCATCCAGGGGTTCAGCCAGGCCGTCCTGGAGGATTACAGCGAGACCCTGGATGAACAGGGTGTAGATTACCTCCAGCGGATTCATGGAGCCGGGCAGCGGATGGGCGAACTGATCGAGGACCTGCTGAAACTGTCCCGTGCCACCCGCCTGGAGATGCACCGGGAAACCGTCAACCTTAGTGACCTGGCGGCCTCATATCTTTCCGGACTGCAGCAGCAGGAACCGGAACGCCAGGTGGCAATTATTGTTGAACCGGATATTTATGTGACCGGGGATGCATCCCTGCTGCGGATTGCCCTGGAAAACCTGCTGGATAATGCCTGGAAATTCACCCGGGATGTCCGGCAGGCCAGGATAGAATTTGGCACAAAACAGCACGACGGCCGAACCTTCTATTATATTTCTGACAATGGAGCCGGGTTTGATATGGCCTATGCCCACAAATTGTTCCATGTCTTTCAGCGCCTGCATGACCAGGAAGAATATGCCGGTACCGGTATTGGGCTGAGCATTGTGACCCGAATTATCCAGCGCCATGGCGGCATGGTCTGGGCTGAAGGAGAAGTGGGCCGCGGTGCGAAGTTTCTTTTTACCATTGAGTCATGAACCAGGAGGCATACTGTGGATCTACAGCCACTTCATGTCCTGATCGTCGAGGACTCCGAAAACAGCACCATTTTAATGCTCCGTGCCCTCCGTCAAGGTGGCTATGAAACCTTTTACCGGCGTGTGCAGACAGAAAAAAATATGCGCGCTGCACTGGATGATGGAACCTGGGATTTGATTCTTTCCGACCACGATATGCCCCGTTTTAGCGCGACGAAAGCCCTGGCGGTCTTTCAGGAAAGCGGTCTGGAAATCCCCTTTTTGATTGTTTCCGGGGCTATCGGGGAGGAAATCGCCATCGCGGCCATGAAAGCCGGCGCTTATGATTTTATTATGAAAAAGAAACTGGCCCATCTCGTTCCGGCTGTCCAGCGTGAGCTGCGGGAAGCAGAAAACCGCCGGGAACGTCGGAAGGCGGAAGAAGCTTTGCGGCGCCGGGAGCAAGAGTTCAAGGCCCTGGTGGAAAATGCCCCCGATATAGTGGCCCGTTTCGACCGGACGATGTGCTGCCTCTATGTCAACCCCGCCATTGAGCAAGAAACAGGTATTGACCGGCACTTTTTCCTGCAGCGGTCTCTGGATGAGCTGCAGTTGGATTCACAAGCTCTGAAACTCTGGCAGCAAGCTATTACACAGGTTTTTCTAGGTGGCGAAGAGCAGACAATTTACTTCGACTTTTCCCTGCCAGGGGAGAAAAAAAAATATCATGCCCGCATCGTCCCGGAATTTGATCCGGGCAGCAAAGTGGAAACGGTGCTATCCATTACCCGGAACATAACAGAAGTAAAACGGATTGAGGCAGAGCTGCAGCAGGAACTGGAAAAAACCAGGCGCCTGCATTTGCGTTCGCTGCCGCAGCTGCCCCCATCCTGCCCGGGAACCATCCTGGCAGCTCATTACCGTCCTGCCGCACAGTTAAAAGGGGACTTTTATAACATCATCCAAAAAAAGGGCCGGCTGTTTTTTTACCTTGCCGATGTGAAAGGCCAGGGCCTTGATGGAGTGACGGCAAACTATTTTGTGCGCAATCAACTGGAAAAATCCCTGGAAACACTACGTGCAGGTGACTTTTGTTTCACCCCGGAAAAAATGCTGGAAGAGCTGCTGGAGCAATTTGAGCGGGAAAATCCCGATACGGCCGGCCTGCTTTCCATTGTTCTCGGCGTACTGGATCCACAGGCCGGGGTCCTGCAGTACTCCCTCCACGGTTTTTGCAGCCCCCAGCTGCTGACTGTGGACTGCACAGCAGTAGACAGGCAGTGTTTGCAAAGAGAGCAAAGGCCTGGAGAAGGAACTGGACCTGGACAGTTTTTTTGAACGGGGTCGCGGTATCAGTATGACCCGGATGATGTCCGACTACCTGGGATATAACGAAAAAGGCAACCAGGTGACCCTGGTCCGCCTGACGAAATAGAAATAATTACCATACAAAAGAAAGGTGATGATAACAGGACAAAGACGGGGTAAAATAGCAAATAAAAAACGTTCGTCAACGAAGGGACTATAATAATTCAGAGAGGAAAGAAAGCAATGTTCAAAAAAATGAGCTTAAAATTTAAACTGATTGCCCTGTTTTTGTTGGTTGGCCTGGTGCCCATGGGCGTGATCGCCCTTATGTCTTACAACAGGGCCGAAACAGAGATCCGTGAAGAAGTATTTACGGGCCTGGGCATGTATTCAATCCTGGCCTAGGACTCGATGAACTTGTATTTTGAAGATATTTTAAACGATGCCAACGTAATGGCTACCACCCGGGATATCTACCAGAGTTTTAATATCCTGGCAGAAGCCGGCTACGATACCGGCGATCCCGACTGATTGACATTATGCTGGTGCAGGAGATTATCCGCTACAGCCAGCCTACCCGGGTAGCCAACGCCAACCCGGCGATTAAAGGAGTCATCAACTTCCGCGGGCAGGTAATCCCCGTCATTGACATGCGCCGCAAGTTCAACCTGCCCCAGCAGGAATATGACGACTTTACCGTGGTGATTATCATCGAAGTCCACCACAAAACCATGGGGATGATTGTAGACCGGGTCTCCGATATCATGAGCTTTCAAGACAAAGATATCCAGGTGGTGGACCGGGAGTTTGCCGACGATGTGAAAACAGAGCACCTGCAGGGGATGGGTAAGTCGGGGGACCGCATCGTCATGCTGCTGGACCCCGGCCGGGTTCTATCCTTCAAGGAAATGAAGCAGCTGGAGCAGGCAACTTCTAAC
Source organism: uncultured Desulfovibrionaceae bacterium (assembly GCA_964581355.1). GTDB lineage: Bacteria > Bacillota > Dethiobacteria > DTU022 > UBA8154 > CAZOOA01. The sequence continues at coordinate 3,563 of CAZOOA010000027.1, forward strand.
CCTGAGGCGCTTAAGTCGCAGGATCAAAAGTAAATCCAAGGCTCAGTTTCATGTCATGCCAGGGGCGGAAGGCAAAGCATCAGCAAAAAATAAGCTTGTCTTCTGCCCCGGTATTTTATTGACCTTTTCCCCGCAATATTATAGGATAAGTAACACAGGCTGCTCCGGCCTAAATAACAAAGAGGTGAAATTATGGATGCAACTTTGATTAACTCATTTGTGGACTCATTTAATGAAGTTATTGGAATGTTCTCCAATGAGAATATAGAAAAAAAAGAGGTCAAACTACTGGAAAAAGCTTTGAATACCGATGTACATACCATGGTCGGTGTTACAGGGGATGTTTTCGGCACGGTCATTTTGGGAGCAGACCGGGACAACGCCTTGGGTGTAGTTACCATGATGTCCGGCATGCCGGCAACGGAATTTGATGATTTTTCTTCCAGCGCCCTGCAGGAGCTGTTAAATATGACTTCGGGCAGCGCCTTAACAAAAATAGCCGATCTGGGTTTCGAGGCCGATATCACCCCTCCAACTTTTTTTATCGGGAGCGGAGAACTCCGGCTTCCCCTGCCCCTTTTGGAAGTCTGCATGGGTATAGGAGATAAAAAGGTTAGCCTGAATCTTTCTTTAAAGAAAAGGAAGGTGGATCATGTTCTTATTGTCGATGATTCGGTCACCTTCTGCAAACAGGCAGAGATGTTCTTGCAGCCGGAGCGTTCCTTTAAGATTGTTGGCAAATGCCTGAACGGAAAACAATGCCTGGAATTCCTGCAGCAATCTCAACCGGATATCATCCTCCTGGACATGTTGATGCCCGATATTAACGGTGACGTTATCCTGGAAACGATCAAACAACACTACCCCGCGATCAAAGTGCTGATGGTTAGCTCCCTGGGACAGGGATATGCCCAGAAATTTTTGCAGTTGGGCGCCGATGGCTACCTTCCCAAGCCATTTAGCAGCAAAAGTCTGCTCCTGGCCTTAAAGAACTTATAACCGGCAGCTTTGTTTCCCGGTCCTGGCCCTGGTTTGCCTGCTTGGAAACACGTTTAAGCTCAACTCAAGCTTCCGCGCCCCGACCTGGAAACTTAAGCACCTTATTTTAAAGATGAAGCTTTTTTATTTTTCGATATAATGTGGAAAGATCGATTCGTGCAGCCATTGCTGCTTTTTGATAGTTGCCTTCGGCATTATTCAGAAGTTTTTTAAAATACTCCTGTTCAAAGTGTTCTTTTGCTTCGTTAAAAGAGCATAATTCTTTCCTGTTTGCCGATACGCTTTCCTGTGGCAGGTCCTCTTTAGTTATCATTTTTCCTTCATGAAAAATAAGTAAATTTTCAATAAAATTCTCCAATTCTCTTACGTTGCCTTCCCAGTAGTATTCTGCCAAAGTTTCAAGAGCTTCCTGGGTAAACTTTTTTGCAGGCATACCGAAGGCTTCACAACGTTTTTGCAAGAAATGATCAGCCAACAGGGCAATATCTTCTTTTCTTTCCCGGAGAGGTGGAATAAAGATATATACAACAGCAATGCGATAATATAAATCATCCCGGAATTCTCCTGCAAGGACCTTGCTTTTTAAATTTTTATTAGAAGCACAAATTAAGCGGTAGTCGGTATTTCTTTTAACAGAACTGCCAATTCTGGAAAATTGTTTGTCTTGAAGGACCCTGAGCAATTTTGTCTGCAAGGAGAAAGGCGCATCTGCTATTTCGTCCAAGAAGATTGTTCCTCCGCTGACTTCTTCAAAGTACCCTTTTGTGGTTTTGTAGGCACCGGTGAACGCCCCTTTTTCAAAACCAAAGAGCAGACTTTCTTGTAAAGACTCAGGAAGTGCCCCGCAATTTAAAGGCAGGAAGGGGGCATCAGTTCCCCGGCTTTGTTCATGAATCATCTTGGCCACCACTTCTTTTCCTGTGCCGCTCTCGCCCTCTATTAAAACCGTGCTATCAACAAAAGACAATTTTTTGGTTATCTCAATTATTGCCTGTGTTTTCTTGCTTTTTCCAATAAACTTATTATTTCCTTTTAATGTGGCAAGACTTTCTTTTAACCAGGCATTTTCATTAACCAGTTTTTTGCTATTTATCGCATTTTTGATGTCTACCAATATTTTTTCCATGTTATCAAAAGGTTTAGTTAAGAAATCATGGGCTCCGTTTTTCATCGCCTGGATTGCATAATCCAGGGTTGCATAGGCGGTTATGATAATAACCACTGTTTCAGGGTTGGTTTTTTTTAATTCTTTTAACACATTGATGCCATCAGTGTCGGGAAGCTTGAGATCCAGCAGTGTTAAATCGATATCTTCATGTTGAAGAACTCTTAGCCCATCCTGCCCTGTTGTTACACCTTTAAACCAATAATTGTGATTGGAAAGCAAGTTCTCAAAATATGTTTGAGTATAGCTGTCATCATCAATTACCAGTATCTTTCCCTGTTTCATTTGAAGAACCCCTTTCTCATTATAAACTCCTTTCTACAGGCAGTTTCACCTTAACAGAAGTTCCTTTGTCAGGCAGGCTGGAAATATTGATAATGCCCTTATGCTCATAAATAATGCGTTGTGCCAGGCTAAGACCGAGTCCAGAATTGTTAAAGCCTTTTGTTGTAAAGAAAGGTTCAAAAATATTGGTTAAATTGTGTTTGCTAATTCCCTCTCCGGTGTCAATTATCTCCACGATCAGTTTTTCCCTGTAATTCCTGCTTTTAATCGTAAGGGTCCCCTCATATGACATAGCTTCAATGGCGTTGACAATAATGTTGACAAAGGCCTGCTTGAGAACCAGGGGGTCTGTTTTGATAAAAGCACCTTTGCCGGACAGGTCTTTTTTGACGATGATCTTTTTGCTGCCAATCATACCTTTAAGGTAGTGCATGATTTCTTCCAGCAGCAAAGTAATGTTGACAGGCCACTGGTTTTCTTCGTCACTATTGCTTTGGATTTTATCGGGAAGAAGGAGCATCTGTTGGACAACTTTCTTACAATCTTTGCTTGCTTGATAGATAGACTGGACCAGGGCTTTTTGTTTTTCATCACCGTTAAATTGGCTGTGCAGGAGTTCACTCAGGTTTACTACCCCTACCAGAGGGTTATTCAACTGGTGGGCCAATTCTTTTGCAAACTTGCCAAGCACCGCCAGTTTTTGAGCCTGCTGCAGGTTGTCAGCTGTTACTTTTTTCTCCGTGATATCTTGAATAATAAACAGGTTTGCTATTTTGAAATTTTTATCGTCTGTTATCCAAGATACAGTTATTTCTGCTGGGAAAGAACTTCCATCCTTCCGGAGACAACGGGTTTCATCTTGCAACAGGCTTTTTGCACTATCCAGCTTTTTTTCAAGTATATCCCTTTCATTGGGATGAAATAGTTTTTTGTACGAGTGACCGGCAATCTCTTTATTTTTGTAACCGAAGATATGTTGAGCTGCTTTATTAAAAACAACGATGCATTTTTTACTGTCAACCGCGATGACGATATCCGGGTTTGCGTCAAGAAGCTGGATAACAAAAGGGTTTGACTCTTCCAGGAACTGGACAATCAAGGCATAGCTGGCTGTGCCTTGGGAGAATACACTTCCCCTCAAGTACAGGGATACCGTAGCATCATAGTATTGGGGAACATATTTGTCCAGATAAACTGAGAATGGGATATGGTTGTGGATCAAATTGAGATAATGTTCTCTTAATCCCTGGTCCAGCAGGTTAGGGTATACTTCCGGGACTGTTTTGCCAAGGGCGAAAGAACGAGCTATGCGGGAGTTTTTCTCTTGTTTTTTATTGAAGCCGACAATTTTACCTTCACGATTTAAGAGGAGTATTCCTACTGGGAGTTCATCGATTAACTTCTGGCAGAAGACAATCGTTTGGTCTGCCACGGGTGTTCACTCCTAAACTACATAATGGGGCAAGTCTTAGCAGGATAATCATACAAAAAAATCACAACAATTACAATTACCCAAAAAGGTAATATATTCTGTAGTATTTGCAAAACTGCATAAGAATTTGCTTTTTTGCCAAAACAAAAGAAAACTATAAAATGATTTAACGGCCATCGTGCCCGATCAATTAGTATTTATAAGGTAGACTGAAAAAAAGTGAGAACTGTCCCTTGTTTCGTGGCGTGTCACGCAATCACACCAGGCGCAACCACATCAGGGCGGAGCAGTTATTTTTAAGTTTGCATTGCTGCCGTAATGGTGAAAATGGCATCGTCTCAGCGGATCTTTCCCTTTTGTCTGCAGTAATGGCATGGTTTTTGCAAATATTAAAAAAAGACCCATTATTTTTGAAATTAACGGGTTGGGCAGGGATAATTTTTGGAAATATTGGAGGTGGATTACTTGGATGGCGTTTACATTATTGGCGCAGGCATGACAAAATTCGGCAAGTTTCCAGATATGTCAATTAAAAGTTTGTCCAACCAGGCCATTTACAGTGCGCTTCAAGATGCAGGAATCAATCAAAAAGACTTGCAGGCAGGGTATGTTTCCAATACGTTTTGGGGTCGCTACAGCGGTCAACATTCGATTAAAGGCGAAGTAATATTAAGAGCATTTGGGATAGAGGAAATACCCGTTATAAACACAGAGAATGCTTGTGCCGGTGCCTCAACTGCCTTGCATTTGGCCTGGACCGGGGTGAAAAGCGGGCTGTATGATCTGGTATTGGCTTTGGGCGTCGAAAAATTGTCTCATGAAGATAAAGATTTCGCTTTACGCTCTTTTGATAGTTGTGTGGATGTAGAAAACTCTGAGCAATTTTTTGAGCAGATTGTTGCCATTGATCAGCAGTCACAATCCACCGGGGCAGAATCATCTATTGGACAGGGCAGAAGTATTTTTATGGATGTGTATGCCTTTCTGGCACGATGGCATATGGAAAAGTATGGTTCAACCCAAAAACAGATGGCAGCTATTTCTTCCAAAAATCACGAACATGGTTACTATAACCCCTTAGCCCAAATCAGGAGGAAAATGAGTGTGGAAGAAGTGTTGGCAGACAGGGAGATCAATTACCCGATTACCAGGGCCATGTGCTCTCCTGTCGGGGATGGAGCAGCGGCCGTGATCCTCTGTTCAGAAGACTACTTGAAGAGGATGAAGAATGCCAAGCCCGTTAAAGTTTTGGCCTCAATGATCGGTAGCGGGAGAAACCGGAGCATTGACGAGGAACATGTTGGCAGCAAGGTTTCCAAAAAAGCATATGAACTATCCGGAATTGGTCCTGAGGATGTTGATTTGGCGGAGTTACATGATGCTACAGCTTTTGGTGAACTGCTTCAAACGGAGGTGATGGGTTTTTGTCGGGAGGGCGAGGGTGGCCTCTTGGCTGAAAGAGGTGAAACCCGGCTAGGTGGAAAGTTGCCCATTAACACTTCCGGGGGGCTAGAATCCCGGGGCCACCCCATCGGTGCGTCAGGATTGGCTCAGGTATTTGAAATCGTATTGCAGTTAAGAGGAGAAGCGGGTGAAAGGCAGGTGGAAAACGCCAGGATTGGCTTGACGGAAAACGGTGGAGGCTTTTTGGGCCTGGAAGAAGCGGTTGTATCAGTTAACATATTTCAGGGGCTGTAGTAATCACAATGTTGTTTATGCTCAAAATTGGGACAAGTTTCAGAGGGGAGGTGTTCAGCAAGAAAAGTATTGTCATTGCGTTACAGGGTGTGTCAGCTGTAAAAACAATTAATCGGGAGGAAAAGTTATGAGCAGACTCTATATGAACGATTGGCCTCCTTATGCCAAAGCGGATATGAATCGTAGAGATGGCTCGCTGCTGGCGGCAAAGCTAATGGCCAATGCGGCACAAACAGCCCCAAAAGCAGGTGGGATTGACCAGGTGGAGTGTTGTATTGTCTCTGGTGAAGAAGAAATGGAGCTTATTGCCAGAAAAATTGAAGAACTGGCCGATGAGAATTCCAAGAACAAAATGTGGAAAAGAATATTCAGAACAGAAGCAATCATGGTTCGAGAGACAGACTGTGTTCTTTTTATCGGCAATTACCGTGTCGCTGATAGTCCCCTTGATCTGGGTTGTGGCGTTTGCGGAGGGGCTGAAAAGTGCGGTTATGTGTATAACCGTAGACATAGCCGCTATGGCCAGATCGACCTGGTTGAAGGGAAAAAAGACCGGTCTCACCGGATGGTGGACGGCCCGCTCTGTTCAATCTTTGTCGGCGATTTGGGCTATGCTGTCGGAGGTGCAACTTACATTGCCAAGCAGCTTTTTGTCGATACGCGTCCCCTGATTAGTGTAAGTATTGCAGGGCAGAAACTAGGCTACTGCCCAAACTCAGAAATGGTCGTAGGGTTGCCCATATCATCTTTACCGAAAAATCCCTATGTTGATGTCTTGCCTGACTACCACCTGCTTACCAGGGATAAAGCAGTTAAGCAGCTGCGGAAAAATTATGTAGTTTCACGCATGGTACACTGGTTTGATTATCGCTCCTGGTATCCCAAAGAGAAAAAGGGGGATGAATAAATGGCGATCATGGATGGCAATAAGTCAGCAAACGAATACCTGGTCGAAATTGCCAGGATGGGGGCTATGGCTGCTTTAAAAGCACCCAATATGGCCAATACTGAAATTAAAACGATGATTTTAACAGGAGAAGACCTGGAGCCTCTTTCGGAGATTCTTGTGGCTTTGGGGGCAACCAGTGCCTTCATTTATGGTGATGGTTTATGCGGGAAAAAGTCTTTTGAGGCGCAAACACCCATCGTCGAGCTTTTAATCGGCGCCAACTTATCACAATCAGATTTAAACTGGAATTGCGGTGCTTGTGGTTTCGATACCTGTGCGGAGTTTAATCGTTATGCCAAAGAAAACTTAAGTGCTGGCGGCTTGTTTGCAGGTCCCTCTTGCAACTGGAAAGTGCTGGACTTTGGCACAGCCCAATCCTGGGCTGCGGCAAGCATCTGGCAGCAAAATGTAGACAACAGGGCCCAGGCTTCGTACGGCGCCGCTGCCATGCTGGTAGGGCATATGGAAGGATGCACTACAACAGTGGGGATATCAATCGGGCCCTGCAGGGATACTGTATGGTATAACCGGCCGGACATGGCGCATACCTTTGATATGGATAAACACGAACAGTTTGTTCTCAACACCCTGCCCCAGTTTTTCGTCGGGTTTTGCGGTGGGGGCTATCCGCAGGTCAAAGATAAAACAGGCTGGCCCGTGGAGCCACCGCAATATCTCCGGAAAGGAGATTCTCCTGAATTAATTGCCAAAAGCCAGGAGGCCATGGGGAAAGTTGGAGAGCTGATTGCCAAAGAGAAAAAGCGCCTGGGTAAAGCTTAATCAGCTGTGAACAGGGAGAAGAAAAATGAAACCAACTTCGATCAAAAAAGTAAACGAACTTACAAGTGCCAAAATTCAAGAATATGAAGAACTGGCACTAAAGCAAGGTGCTACCCATACGGCGCCAATCCTGGCTCAAGAGGTAATCATGGATTATCGTGCCTACTATAAATGCATCATTCCCAAGTGTCCTTATTATAACACCAATATCCATTGTCCTCCTTTTGCTCCGTCCTTTCTCGATATGGAAAAATTAGTTAATTGCTATGAAGCAGGTATCTTGATCGGCGTAAAGCTTCCCCCCACGGCAGTAACTGGCAAGGGAGGGAAAGAAAAGGGAAAAAACGCCCTGGTTTCTTCAGAAGTGGTTGCTGGAAGGCTAAAGATCCATGAAATTGTTACCCGTGTTGAAGCAAGAGCCTTTTATGATGGTTTCTATTTTGCAACTGCCTTTAGTGGGGGAAGTTGTAAGGCGGCATGGTGTCCCGATAGGCCCTGTCAAGTATTGGAGGCAGGAAAAGCTTGCCGTTTTCCACTTAGAGGCAGGCCCTGTATGGAAGGGGTAGGCATGGATGTTTATCGGATGGCCAGCAATGCAGGATGGGAAATATATCCTGTGGGGAGCTGCAGCAAAAATGAAGAGGTGCCTCATGGAATGAGAGTCGGGCTTGTCCTGATCCAGTGATTGAAAAGAATAATTCCCGTTGAGGAGATGAGCGTATGGATGATCGGTTGGCCTGGAACCCGGAGATGGAATTAATGCCTGAGGAAGATATGGCAAAAATTCAATGGAAAAAACTAAAAAACACGTTGGAGCACGCTTATGAAAAATCGCCTTTTTATCGGAAAAAGTTTCAGGAGGCAAACCTGCACCCCAAGGATATCCGATCATTTGAAGATTTTTCATTAAAAGTGCCTGTTACGACAAAGGAAGAAATCAGGGAAATGCAGTCGAAAGGTTATCCGTTAGGGGATAACATGACTGTTTCTATGTCTGACATTGTTTGGGTCACAGCTTCTACAGGAACGACCGGCAAGCCAACTTACACTTGCTGCACCAAGAATGACTGGCAGATGTGGATGGAATCCATTAAACGTATGCTGTGGCTGGGTGGGTTGCGTCCTCGGGATGTGCATTTCCATGCCCTGGCACTTAGCACCTGGATCTCAGGCATCTCCTTTACCCAAGCAGCAAGGGAGTTAGGAGCCACTGTAGTTCCAGTGGGAGTTCCTACTCCGGCGCAAAGAATGCTCATGCTGGCTGCTGACCTGAACCCCACAAGTATAATCTGCACTCCTTCTTATGCTGAGCACCTGGCATTGCGGGTTAAAGAAGTTTTGGGCCTGGAGCCGGCCGAGTTGGGCATTCGTAAGTTTCTCTGCGGTGGTGAACCTGGAGCGGGTATCCCTTCGGTAAAAGAGCGGATAGAGCAAATATGGAATTGCGATCTTCGCGACCTGTGGGGCAGTCCGGAAATGATTGCCGGGGATAAAGTGGAATGCCATTTAAAGCAGGGAATGCATATTGTTAACCGGGAGTATTGCTATAACGAGATCTGCGATCCGGAAACCAAGGAACCCCTGGAGTTGGAAGATGGGGCAACGGGAACATTTATCTATACTTCCCTGGGCAAAGAAGCGGGTCCGTTACTCCGGTTTGATGTTCAGGACCAAGTGAAAGTGTGGACAACCCCTTGCGAGTGTGGTTATCCGGGAATACGAGTTACAGTAACGGGACGTTTTGACGATATGCTGAAAGTCAAAGGGGTAAAAATATGGCCTTCTACGATAAAAGATATAGTGGCGACTATGACACCTAAACTAACGGGTCAATTTAAAATGGTTTTATCCCAGAAGCCTATTTCATTTCGTGTTGAAGGGCCGATCCGGGTCAAGGCGGAATACGGAGAAAAGGTCCAGGAAAGTGAACTTCCAAAACTAAAAGAAGAACTAACCCAGAGAATTCGTAATGCCACTTTATGGGCCCCCGAACACATAGACCTGGTTCCTCCCGGCACCATACCGACCCCGGAGTTTAAGGCAAGCTACCTGGAAATAAATGAGTAATTGGCTTAAAGCTGGGGTGCCCCAAGGATAATTTCAATAAGGAAAGGAGCATTGGAGTAATATCCTGCATTGCTCGTAATTGCTCAGCCCTGATGTGATTGAGCGAAATGCCGCGAAGAAGTGGGACAGTTTTGGCGTTTTCCCTGTCGGTTTTCTGCTGCGCTCAGGAAGCGCCAGAACCGTCCCCGCAGTTTCGCTTACAAATAGTGTTGAGCACGTTACAATTGATCTGCTTGGTGTTGGTCTGATGTTTCCCGGCAGGGATATGGGCTCGATTGGTGCCAGTGTCCCAGGCCAATATTTATCATCATGGAGGGAGACAAGTGAAATTTATTAGAACGGGAGAAGAAGTCAAGCGCATTTTGGGTGTCATTGCCAAGCCAAAATTTCTTAATTGTGAAATGCTCGCTGCTGCTTTCAAAACTACACCTGAATTTGTACAAGAGGTGCTGCCGCCTCCCCTTAAGCCAGCTGCAGAACCACTAGGCACATTATTGGTGGGTGCTTGGGGAAAAAGCAATAGTGTAGGGCCTTTTCGGGGCGCTGCTCTGTATGTGAGGGCAGTCTACGAAGATATTGAAGGCGATTACTGTTTAACTATGCCTATGAATACGGATACAGCGATTCTGTTTGGGCGTGAAACTATGGGTGAGCCCAAAAAACAGGCGCAAACGGATATTGTCTCTGTAGGCAGGAAAGTTATTGGGACCGTGCAGCGCCATGGTATTGAAGTAATGCGTGTTACAGCAACGCCAACCGGACCAGCAGATCCTCAGGATCTTTCCAGCTTTATCAATTTCCATTTCAAGTATACCTTCGCAGCTGATGGTTCAGGACTGGACCATGATCCGCTTTTAGTCCATGTTTTGTTCTCCAATGTTGTTGAGGAAGCCTATGCCTGTGATGTAGAGTTGGCACTAACCAGGACAGACAATGATGTATACGGTGAAATTCCTGTTTTAGAAATGCTCCAATGCTGGTATACACCAAAAGTGGACATGCATGCCGAGTCGAAATATCTTACTACAGTGGATAAAGAAGCATTTTTGCCCTATGCTTTCTTTAAAATTGACCCTTATGATGATTATAGCAGGTAGCATCTGTACTATTGGGGTTTTATTTAAGCTTCGATGATATCAAACCAAGAAAGGGGTTTATCAAAATGGCGAAAAAAGGCAAGTTGAAAGTTCAGGACTTTGGTTATACCATGCCGGTCAGCGATCCGGCTCATTGCAGTCCACCTTTTCTCTACAGGGGTATTGAAGCGTTTTCCATTGTATATGAAACGGATTATGAAAGTGCAGCACAAATGCTTCCTGAGCCCTTGGAATTTGCCAGTGATCCTCCAGTAGCAGGGTTGATGATGAGCAACCTAACATTTTCCAACTTCGGACCTTATAAAGAAGCTATCCTCATGTTTAATGTTACCTTTAAGAACAAAAATTACCTTTATATACCCAACCTTTTTGTAACGCAAGAGGACCCACTAATCGGCGGCAGGGAGATTTGGGGTTACGCAAAAAAACTTGCAGACATGGAGTTCAAAAAAGAAAGGAATCAAATTATCAGCTGGGTGGAGAGGCCAGCGGGAAACAGGCTGTTTACTGCCACAGTCAGCCCTGAAACCAACCTCAAGTTAGAGGACTGGCAAAATACAGATATTCTCTCATTGAAGAAAATTCCCAGCGCCGAGGAAGGAAAAGGCCCGGATGTCTGTCAGCTGGTTGGTTGCGAATTTAAGCTGACCCCAATTGTAGGTTCCGATGGTATCGCCGAGCTATGGCGTTGTAAAGGAAGTTTGACCTTTGACAGCTGGTCCAGGGATGATGCCTGGCACCGGGTACCGGTGGTGAATATATTAGACGCGATTTATGGCTGGTTTAACATTCACTTGCCGTACGGATATTTGGTCCATGACTACTTGGCTTAAAGGTAAAACCAAACTCGGAAACTTAAAAGCTTTATTAAATGCTTTATACGTAGAGTAATTGCTCAGAAGAATTTGCAAGCGAAGCCGCGGGGACAGTTCGAGCGCTTCCGGAGCGCAGCGGAGAACCGGCAGGGAAAGTGCTCGAGCCGTCTCCCTGCTTCGCGGCCTTTGGCGAATAAATCTGGGCTGAACAGTCACAACGTGGAAAAAATACAAGGGGGGAAGTGGCCAGCTTCCCCCCTGAACATCTTTTTTGCCTTGTGAGCTTGAGGCAATACACAAGAGCGATAGGAGTGATTGAGGATGAATGTTGCGATTAATAAGCTTCTCGAGCCGATCAGTATCGGCCCTCTAAAACTGCTTAACCGGATAGGTATGCCTCCGATGACCATGTGCTACGCGAATGAAAATGACGGTGTGAGTCGACAGCACATTAATTATTACCGGGAAAGAGCGGCCGGCGGTGCAGCTATGATTATGGTTGGTGGAGTTACAGTGGAAGGTGAAATGGGCAAACTCTTCTGCCCTTCGCCTTTACTACGCCTGGACGACAATAAATACGTAGCCGGTTTTAACCGGCTCGTGGAAGCGATCCACGACCAGGGGAGCAAAGCTGTAATTCAACTTTACAACTCCGGGCGCCAGACTACACCTGAAAAAACAGGTGGCAAACCACCGTTATCTGCCTCGGATTGTTCCACAAAACTTATGGGCGTGTTGCCCATGCAGGATGCCCGGGCAATGAGTATTGATGAAATTGAGCAACTGGAAGATGCATATGCTGCAGCAGCTCTCCGGGCTAAAACTGCAGGATTCGATGCTGTGCTGATTGACGGTGGAGCGGGATATTGTATTGCCCAGTTTATGTCTCCTTTTACCAACAAAAGAGATGATCAGTATGGGGGTGATTTGGAAGGAAGGATGCGTTTCCCCCTGAACATTATCTCCAAGGTCAAGGAGCAGGTGGGAGATGACTACCCCTTATTTTTTGATTTGCCTGCAGATGAGCTGGTGGAAGGCGGGATCCGTATAGAAGAAAGTACGGTGATGGCCCAAATGCTGGAAAAGGCGGGCATACTTGCTTTTCGCCTCCATGTTGCTGTTTATGAAACTTACCAGTATGTAGTGCCTCCGGCAGCAGTGCCCCGGGGAGTGCATGCAGAACTTGCTCAAAAAATAAAAAAGGGGTTGAAATCAGCAAAAGTGATGCTGGGTCACCGGATCAATGACCCCGGATTGGCAGAAGAGTTGCTGCAGCAGGATGTGGCAGATATTATCTTGCTGGGTAGGCCCTTACTAGCAGATCCTGAATTTCCCAGAAAGGTGGCGCAGGGACGAATTGATGACATCCGGCGCTGTATTGCTTGCAACACCGGTTGTGCCGCTCGCATTGTGATGGGTATTCCGGCTACGTGTACAGTTAACCCTTCCGTTGGCAAGGAGGAAGAATATCAGCTTGTTCCGGCTCAGCGAGCAAAAAAGGTCCTCATCGTGGGCGGTGGAGTCGCCGGATTGGAGGCTGCCAGGGTTAGTGCACTCCGAGGCCACCGGGTTACTTTATATGAAAAAAATGACAGGTTGGGTGGTCAGGCAAACCTGGCAGCTGTACCGCCTACCAAAGAAGAGATCTTGCACCTGGTAGCATGGCTGACCCGGCAGGTAAAACAGTTGGGAGTAGATATCCGACTGGAAAAGGAAGTAGATGCCCAAGAAATTCTTGCGGAAAACCCCGATGCAGTTATAGTGGCTACAGGTGCTTTGCCTTCAGTGCCTGTTCAGCTAACAGCCCAGAAGGCGGTTACCGCTTGGGATGTGCTTTCAGGCAGCGTGGAAGTTGGTCAAAATGTCATCGTGGTTGGAGGGGGCCAGGTGGGAATCGAAACAGCAGAGTACCTGGCAACTCAGGGAAAAAAAGTAACCGTACTGGAGGCCCTCTCAGAAGTGGGGTTGGATATGGAACTCTTTAGCAAAGTATTTTTCTATTCCCGCCTTGGCTCCCTGGACCTGGAACTGGTTACCGGTGTTCAGGTGGATAAAATTGAGTCCAATGGTGTGCAGGCTGGTGAAAACCATTATCCTGCTGATACAGTGGTTCTGGCACTGGGGCAGGAACCTTGTGCCGGGTTGGCTTCAGCCCTTGAAGGCCAAATCAATGAACTTTATGTGGTCGGGGATTGCCTTCAGGCACGTAAGATGCTCCCCGCGATCCATGAAGGTGCCCGGGTTGCCCGATTAGTTTAGGAGAAACGCTTTGACTGGAATTTGCGTTCACCGGAAGAGGTGCGCGGGAAAAGTTAAACAATATTTAAGGGGTTAAAGAAACTCGAAACAAAAAGACGGCCATATTTTGGAAGATTAAAAAAGCTTTAGGAGGAATGGATGATGAGAAAAAAAGTGTTGCTTTTATTTGTCGTCGTGGTGGTTTTGCTGTCCTTTTTTGCGGGAAGTAGCTTTGCAGCTTCTTCAGATACACCATTTAGCACCCCGACAATGAGTCCCTTGTTCGAAGCCCCACCTAATGAATATCGGGACAACTGGGGGATGACCATTATGTTTAGGACGGATCCGGAAGTGATAGCTCAGATGGTTCCCGAACCCCTTGTGCCTAACCCTGACAATTTAATGGGCATACAAATTAGTGAATTCTTTGTTAGCGGCTTTGGCAGTTACAATGAGCTAATTTTCTTTACCCCGGTAACCTTTAATGGCGAACTGGGAAATTTCAGCCACTACTTGATGTTGGATAGCGATATTCCTGCAATGGCAGGTCGAGAAATATGGGGTTTTCCAAAGAAAATGGGTCGGGTGGAACTGGAAGAAAAAGATGGGGTGCTCACCGGGACTGTTGAGCGCGGGGGAATTGTTTTGATAAAAGCCGCCATGCAGATTGGCCCTATGGGGGGGGCTGAAGATGTCGGTGGTAGTGCCACTTATTACAATCATAAGTTGATACCTTCAATTAGAGAAGGGGCACCACCCCTTGTCGATAAGCTTACAACCACCACCCTGGAAAATGTAGAAATCAAAAAAGTCTATATGGGGCGGGCCATCTTAGAATTTGGCCAGTCCCCGGTAGATCGTTTCCATGAGATTCCTATATTAGAAGTTATGGATGGCGTTTTTGTTAACAGTGATTTCGACCTGGGCTGGGGCGAAGTTATCCACAACTACCTGGAGGAATAGTTTTTGCTTGCTTTTCACAGGAAGGTGGATTATCCAGACTTTGATGAAGAAATCTTGTCGACTTATGCTTGGTAGCTTTACAGGCCAGGGGTTCCAAAATTAGGAAACAAGCTGATAGTGCAAAATGGATGCAGGAGAAAGAGAGATTCTTTAACCCCTTGTTTTCATTATTAAAAAGGTCCTGTTCTTTGCCAAATGTTGCGGCCTGAATCAGTATGGCCGCAATGTTATTAAAAGCCTGTCTTTATTCTTGGATCCCAATGCTCTTTGAATACTTGATCAAGTCTTCTTTTTGGCGGATATCCAGTTTTCTTTTTATGTTTTCGCTGTGCTTGTCGACAGTTTTGGGGCTGATGGTAAGAATCCGGGCGATTTCGTTGCGGGTATGCTCCTCGGCCATCAACTGGAGCACTTCCCGCTCTCTGCCTGTCAGCGTATCGTAGGGGGAAGGTGCAGAAGAAGTTTGCCCCTGGCCCAACATCTGGTCCACAAGCACCTTGGAGACGGCGGGGCTGACATAATACTCCCCTTTGGAGACGGCCTCCAGGGCCAGCTTCAGTTCCTCAAAAACCGCGCTTTTCAGAACATAAGCATGGGCGCCGGCCTGGAGAGCATGGGTTACATGACTGTCCTCGGCATACATGGAAAGCACCACCACTTTCACCTCGGGAAAGCGTTTTTTTACCTGGCGGGTTGCCTCCAAGCCGCTGAGATAAGGCATGGCAATGTCCATGATCACCATGTCGGGAAGGTGTTCAGCCACCTGGTTTACAGCCTCCCGCCCGTCTGATGCTTCAGAAATGATCTCTACATTTTCATCACTATCCAGCAGAGACCGGAGACCCTGGCGGACAATAGCGTGGTCATCAACCAGAATTACTTTCACTAAACCACCTCATTTTCTAGAGTTCAACCTTGATCAGGATCCGGGATCCCCTACCCGGCTTGGAGTCAATGGTCAACTTCCCGTCAATTAAATCCACCCGCTCCTGCATGCCCACCAGTCCGACACAGTCCCGGTTTTCGTTCAGGGACTCCGGGTTAAAACCAACGCCGTTATCTTCAATCCGCGCTACCAATTCCCCGGGATTTTGTTCAACAGCAATCAGCACTTTGTTCGCGCGGGCGTGGCGGTAGACATTGGTCAATGCTTCCTGGATACAGCGGAAAAGAGCCGTCTCCAGTTCTTCCGAAAGCCTGTAAGTGCCGCATCCTTTTGCCGATACTTTTGTTTGAATTCCTGTGCGCTTGCTGAACCCGTTGGCCATATTGCGTACTGCGGGGACCAGCCCCATATCATCCAGGGCCGGCGGCCTCAGGGATACAGCTTTGGTCCGGGTGAAATCCATCAACGAGTCGACCAAAGCGATGCTTTGGGGCAGTTTATCGGACAGGTTAACCTCTTTCTTCCCATAATCCCGTTCCATAATTTGCAGCTCCAGTTTGATTGCTGTAAGCACCTGCCCGATTTCATCGTGCAGTTCCCGGGCCATGCGGGCTCGTTCTTCCTCAAAGGCTTTTAAAATCTTGGCTGATAGGGATTTGTTCCGGGCAAAGCTTTCTTTGAGCTGTTCCTGGGCCTGCATATTTTGGACGGCATAACCCAGGGGATAAATGATGGACTCCAGTAGATAAAAGGCCTCTTTATCCAGGGCATGGGGATTGCGGTTCAGTAAATACAAAATCCCGGTTAACTGCTGTCCTGCTTTTAAGGGCAGCAGGGCTACTGTCTCGTAACCTGCCTGAATGCAGCGGGTACAGCAGCCTTCTGCACGTTGAGTAAACCTAACATCTTCTAACAGGCTGCTCAACTGGTTGAAGATAAAACTGCCGTATTCGCTTTTCAAGATCTTGGAAAAGCCTGTTTCCCGGGCCCATTTATCCAGGGCACACTGCATGATGGGGTCTTCTTTTCCATCCTGGACAAACAGGCCATCGCTGTTGGCCGAGTGAAGGTTTTGCGGAATAACCGGCTCGGGCATACCTTCCTGGACCATAAAAGAGTAGCTATCCCCACCGATTAAATGGATGGCGCCGGCGTCAAACTCGGTAATTTCCAACACCTTCAACAAAACTACCTGGATAACCCAGGGCAGTTCATTTCCTTCAGCCATATAATTAAGAATTTCTATCCCTGAACGGCTGTAATGCAGGCTTCTGCGCAGGGCATCCTCTGCCTTTTTGTGGGGGCTGATCAGCTCCTGGGTGTTTTCTGCCAGCTGCTGGAAGCGGGCTTCACTATGGTGCAGATCCTCTTCTGTCTGCTTCTGCCTGAGCAAAAAACTTAGTTGGCTGGCCATAAGCTGCAGTAGCTTCTTTTCCTCCTGTGAAAACGCCTCTTCCTCTGCGGTTAATTCCTGCAAATAAACGGCCTCGACGCGTCCCACTTCGATGCCGTTCACTTCGATGGGGGCCAGGTGGTTGAAAGAGGTGGGGCGGTAATTATTTGTCTTGAACTCCCGGCTTTCCAGGATGATGCGTGCTCCGGTATGCTCCGGATTCCCGCAGGCCCGGGGAATCAAATTGACGGCTTCAGCCAGGACAACATCAAGTTCGACTGCCTTTTCACAGGATAATTCTACTACTTGGAACAGGCAGTCCAGTGCTGCAGTCCACCTCTCTTTAAATTTTCGGTTTTCATCTTTCTTCAGGTTCATTCCCGGTTACTCCTTGCTCATATTTTCCACAGTTTGATCTTCTCCGGCTTACAGTTAGTTAAAAATTCGCGAAATTACTATATAATTCCTGCCCCTGCATAGGAAAGAGAAGATCTTTTTGGCGATTCATAGGGAATTATTTTCTGGAATATAGGAAGGGCCTAGGCAACAGGCAAGATTCTATCGGCTCTTCTGTTCTTTTGGTATAGGAAATTAGCAGTGCCAGGTAGGGAACGTCAAGCCAAAAAAGGGGGAATATTCTGCCCGTATATAGGGAGCCCTGCTAATCGTTTTTTCTGTCCATTTCGTTCATAATGATATTTACAGCATCATTTGAACTTTCTGAATGAGGGTGCAATGCATGAAAAGATTCTTTCTATCTCGGGACGGTCTGACAAAAACGTGTTTTTACACCAATGGGATGGAGGCTAAATGAAGATGGAAGTGATCAAAGAAGGGACATCTGCAACGATCAAGCCTGGTGTGAAGTTAAATGCATCCCGTCAGCAGGAAATAAAAACAGTCATGGAAGAGCTGCAAAGGGAGGGTTTCTTATTCATCATTCTGGATTTTGCTATGGTGGAAGCCATCGACAAGCAGGTGCTCTATTATTTTTTAGTCTTTCAAAAAAAATTCAAAGAATCTGGAGGAGAGGTGTTGATCAAAAATGCAGTGAATCCCCGGGTAAAGCATATCCTGGAAATGATTCAGTTGGCCAAGGTGATTCCGGTCAAATAAGCATCTAACAAAAACAAGTAAAGGAGGAAGGATGAAACAATGTTGAGAAAAATGAGTTTGAAGTTCAAGTTGATTGCACTATTTTTACTTGTAGGCTTGGTTCCCATGGGCGTTATCGGCCTGCTCTCTTACAACAGCGCCCAGGGTGAGATCGAGCAGGAAGCATTTGAAAAACTGGCCTTATTCGCAGATTTAACCGATGCGCAGATGGAAGACTATTATGCAGAACGGGAAGGCGATGCCGTAGTCCTGGCAACTGCGCGGGATCTCTACCAGAGCCTGAACATTCTGCAAGAAGTAGAAGGCGATGTCAATGACCCCCTCTGGCAGGAGCGCCTGGATATCCTGGACGATCTGTCCGCCAGTGTACTGGAGGAATACGGTTATGTTGCTTTGTTCGTCACCGACGATGAAGGTAGAGCTGTCTATGCTACTGATGATCAAGTATGGCATGCTGATCTTTCCGGGCGTGATTATATCCAGGGTTCCCTGGACGGAGATATCAGCTGGTCTGAACTGTTTTATTCCGATGTGGTTAACGATAATGCCATGGTCGTTTCCGCGCCGGTGCGCAGTGGAGGCCGTTCAGGCAATGTAATCGGAAGTGTAAACCTGCAGTTTGACCAGCAAACCATCAACTATCTGACTCATGTGGGTGTGGATGATGTGGGCCAGTCGGGAGACTCCTACCTGATCAACGCCGATGGAATGCTGCTGACCGAAACCCGGCTGGGGGATTACACCCATGATGCCGCCCTGCAGCAGACCATCAATACCCGGGCTGTGGAGCTGCTTTCCGGAGCCATCCGGGAGGGGAACTATGAATTTGAGGCGCAGGACGTCTACCCGGACTACCTGGGCAATCCCGTGCTGGGCACCCTGGAGGTGGTCCGGTTCGGGGGTGAACCGGCCGGCCTGATAGTGGAAATCGATGAAGCAGAAGCCTTTGCCGGAGTCGCGGCCTTGCGCAACATGATTATCCCCATTATCGGTGTTACGGCAGCGGTGGTTGCCGTGATTGCTTTTGTCGTCGCCCTGTCCATTGTGCGGCCTGTGCAGAAGGTCAGCGACCTGACCAAGGACCTGGCTACCGGTGACTTTACCGTCAGTGCTGATATTAGAAACCAGGATGAGGTGGGACTGATGGCGGAAAACCTGAACAACACCATCGGGGTGCTCAGCGAAACCCTCTCCCGGGTCCAGGCAGCTTCTGACAATGTGTCCGGCGCTTCGGCGGAAATATCCTCGGGCAACCAGGACCTTTCCCAGCGGACCGAGGAGCAGGCCTCATCCCTGGAAGAAGTTTCATCCACTGTGGAAGAGATTGCCTCCTCCCTGGAGAGTTCCGCAGCCAATGCTTCTGAAGCGGACAACCTCTCCCGGGGGACGATGAACAGCGTTAACCGCGGTGGAGAAGTGGTTCAGGAGCTGCAGGGCGCCATGAGCGAGATCACCAAAGGCAGCCAGGAAATCTCCGAAATTATTTCCACGGTCAACGATATTGCTTTCCAGACCAACCTGTTGGCCTTAAATGCCGCCGTGGAAGCGGCCCGGGCCGGCGAGCAGGGACGCGGCTTTGCCGTTGTGGCCGCGGAAGTGCGCAACCTGGCCGGCCGTTCGGCCGAATCGGCCAAGGAAATTGAGAAGCTGATCAAAGACAGCGTTGTCCGGGTGGAACGGGGCAATGAACTGATGACCGATACGGAAAACGTACTCCAGGAAATCGTGGATAACACCCAGAAAACCAGCGATGTAGTCGGTGAAATCGCCGCTTCCCTGGGCGAGCAGTCTACCGCTGCTGCCGAAATTCGCACAGCCATCGAGGAACTAAACCAGGTCACCCAGCAAAACGCCTCCCTGGTGGAAGAAATCGCCAGCTCCAGCCAGAACATGAATGCCGAAGCGGTAGAGCTCTCTGAGCGGGTCAGCTTCTTTAAGCTGGCGGAAAACGGCCGGACACAATCGCGGGCGAAAGCTTCAGGGAGCAGGCCGGTAAAAGGCAGTAATGGGGGCAATGGCAGCAAGGAAGCCAATAACAACAAAAAAGCGAAGGCAGCCCAGAAACGGGCAGAAGAAGAGGAATTCGAACTGGATGAAGAGGAATTTGAAAGATTTTAATGCCCAGTATTAGAAGAAAGGAGGCGAGGCAGGTTGACAAATGAACAACAACACAATGAACAACAGCAAATGGAGTCAACGGCTTTAGAAGGCATCAACGGGCAGTTTGGCAATGGTGAAACCGAAAATCAGTTCATCACTTTCCGCATCGGAGAAGAAGAATACGGCATAGACATCATGCTGGTGCAGGAGATTGTGCGCTACAGCAAGCCCACACGGGTGGCCAACGCCAACCCCTTCATCAAGGGCGTGATCAATTTCCGGGGCCAGGTTATCCCTGTCATCGATATGCACCGCAAGTTCAATTTGCCCCAGCAGGAATACGATGACTTTACCGTTGTGATTATCATCGAAGTGCAGCACAAGACCATGGGGATGATTGTCGACCGGGTTTCCGATATAATGAGCTTTAAAAACGAAGACATCCAGGTGGTGGACCAGGAGTTTGCCGATGATGTGAAGACAGAACACTTAAAGGGGATGGGCAAGTCAGGGGACCGGATTGTGATGCTGCTGGATCCCAACCGGGTGCTTTCCTTTAAGGAAATGAAGCAGTTGGAGCAGGTTGCAGCCGCCGGAGAGATTCAACAAAAGTCCCAGGATCAATAACAGGGTTCCAGAACAGGCATGATGAGAATAGCAGCAGGGTGGAAGGTGCAAAATTGAACAGTAATACTTTCACTCTGCTGGTTTATTCCCAATGCTCCTATGAGTCTGATAGGGAATACTGAAGTTAAGGGAAAAGGTGGGTGAGTGTCACGTGTTTAAACTCCCTTCAACATTAACCATTGACAATGTCCACTCTATAAGGGATGAACTAATGCAGAAAGTGAATGCGGCACAGGCAGGCAGCTTTGTTGTTGATGCCGGAGAGCTGCAGAATATAGATGCGCTTGGTTTGCAGCTGCTCATCGCGGCCAGCGGCAGCCTTGAAAAAGAAGGTTGCTCATTCCAGCTCATAAATGTCACACCGGTTTTGCAGGAGCTGTTGGAGGTTTCCGGTGGGAGCGATCTGCTTGAAACGGAAGGTTCAGCTTAACCAGGCATGCAGCCATTGTGAAAATCAGCTCTTTGGCAGGTTGTACCGGGAGGAAACCTGACAAAAGGTTAGCGTTAAATATTCTTGAGAGGTGATTAACCCCATGTCGAACGAAGAACTGCTTCACGCTTACCTGGTAGAAGCCCAGGAAAACATCCAGGCCATGGAAGAAGGTTTTTTGGAGTTGGAGCGCCGGCCTGCCGATAGCGAGCTGATCAATGTTGTCTTTCGTGCCATGCACTCCATCAAGGGCGGTGCCGGCATGGTGGGGTTATCCCAGGTTAACCTCCTGTCCCACCGTCTGGAAAACATCCTGGATCGCATCCGCAGCTCCGGGGAAGAAATGCCTCCTACAGTTTTAAATCTGCTTTTTTCCGGCATGGATCTGCTCAAGCAGATGCTGTTCGGGGATGAGCCCGACAGCGCCATTGTGTCCTCCCAGTTGGAGGAAATACTCATGGCGGTCAATGAATACGAAGAGGGTGCCGGCGAGGAAGCGGCCGACGACGACAGTGTCAGCCTGACGGGTTTCATCAAGGATTTCGAAGCCAAAATGCTTGAAGAGATGACCCTGCAGAACAAGACCCTGTTTAAACTGGATGTCACCCTGGACCCCTCCTGCATGTTAAAAGCTGTCCGGGCTTACATGGTTCTGCAGGCTGTGGCTGAACAGGCGGAAATCATTAAGGCAATTCCGTCGGTGGAGGAACTGGAAAAAGAAAACTTTGAAACTGATTTTTCCCTGCTGCTTGCCAGTGAAAAAGATGTTGACGAGTTGTGCAATACCCTGGCCAATGTTTCTGAAGTTGTTCATGCAGAAGGCCGCCGGGTTCCTGTGGAAGAAGCCTTTTCCCTTATTGATCAAGAAGAAGGGAGTCAAGATTCTGCCATAGAACCTGCGGTTGCAGTGGATGGTGAAGTAGTTACAGCTTCCGAATCCAAAACATCCGCCCGGGGGGCGCGCTTTTACCGGCTTGAACTTCACTTCCCCCCCGATATTGTCGCTACCGGGATCGACCCCTTGATGTACCTGGTGGAGTTAAAGGAATACGGCCGCATCCTGGAAAGATACATCAACATTTCCCGCCTGCCGGCTCTGGAAGATCTGGATCCCGGTTCACTTCAGCTTTACTGGACCATCTTTTATGAAACCCGGCTCAGCCCGGAAAAAGTGGAAGGTGTTTTTGCAGGGATACAAAACCGCAGCAGCATCAATGTCGAGGAAATCACCTCAGAACTGGAAGAGTGGTTCCAGGGGGACAAAAGGACCGGCGAGCTCCTTGTTGAGCGCGGCCTGGTCCAGGCCCAAGATATTGAAAAGGTTCTCCAAAAGCAGAAGCGCATTGGCGAGCTGTTGGTGGAAGAAGGCAAGCTTTCCTCAAAGCAGGTGGATCAGGTCCTTCAGTCCCAGCAGCGCCTGCGCGAGCAGGAACAGGTAGATACGATCCGGGTGGAGACAAACAAACTGGAAGACATTCTCAACTCTGTGGCAGAACTGCTTATCGCCCAGTCCCGGACCAAAGAGATGGCTTTTATGGATAAACATCAGGCGATAAACACAGATTTGTTCAATGCCTTTCAGGATGTAGACAAGATTATTCGACGTTTGCAGGAAGAAGTGTTGAATGTAAGCATGATTCCCATTGGCGCCACCCTGGCCCGTTTCCAGCGCATGGTCCGGGATCTTTCCCAGGAATTGGGCAAGGATGTGGAACTTTTGATCAGCGGACGGGAAACGGAGCTGGATAAAAAGATAATTGAGCAGATCGCCGACCCCTTAAAGCACCTGGTTCGTAACTGTATGGACCACGGCCTGGAGACTCCAGAAGAGCGCAAAGCAGCGGGCAAACCACCCCGGGGCACCATCCACCTGGACGCCTTTCACCAGGAAGGAAACATCGTGATCCAGATCGCCGATGATGGCCGGGGCATTGATGAGGAAGCTGTACTGAAAAAAGCCCGGGAAAAAGGGCTGGTAGAAGATGATTCAAAACTGACAAAAGAAGCTATCCAGCGGCTGATCTTCATGCCCGGCTTTTCCACCGCCCAGCAGATTTCCGATGTTTCCGGGCGGGGTGTCGGGCTGGACGTGGTGATCTCCAATATCCAGAACCTGCGAGGCAGTGTGGAACTGTCTTCGGAAAAGGGCCAGGGAACCACCATGGCGATTAAACTGCCTCTGACCCTGGCCATAATCGACGGGATGATGGTCCGGGTAGGCGCTGAACGATATATCATCCCTCTCACCTCCATCACTGAATTCATCAAAGCAGCTCCTGGAGACATCCGGCAGGCCGAGGGCAAAGGGCTGATCCTGCACCTGCGCCGGGAATATATCCCCTTTGCCGGCCTCTACCAGCTTATTGATCTAGAGCCTGAATATACCGAACCGACAGAGGGAATATTGACCATCCTCAAGGACGGGAAGAAAAAACTGGCCTTGATGGTTGACGAGATCATTGGCCAGGAGCAGGTGGTAATCAAAAGCATTAAAGAAAACATGGAGCAGGTACCCGGTGTAGCCGGGGCCACGATTATGGGCGATGGACAGGTGGCTGTTATCCTGGACGTGTCCTCGTTGTTCAGCCTGGCCCGGGAAAAAACCGCCACCACCACCGGGACCTTTGCTTAAGGAGATGTTATTATGTGAATGATCAAGGAATAATCAACTGGAGCTGTTGAGTAATTCAGGGCGAATAGGGTTGAATAAATGTTAAGGGAGGGGAAATGTGTGTTCAGAAAAATGAGCTTGAAGTTTAAGTTGATTGCGCTCTTTTTGCTGGTTGGCCTGGTCCCCATGGCTGTAATTGGCCTGTTGTCTTACAACAGCGCCCAGGGCGAGATCCAGGATGAAGCTTTTGAAAAACTGGCCTTATTCGCCGATCTGACAGAAGCGCAAATGAATGATTATTACAGTGAGCGGGAAGGTGATGCCGTTGTACTGGCCACATCGCGGGATGTTTACCAAAGCCTCAATGTCCTGCAGCAAGTGGAAGGTGATGTAAATGATCCCTTGTGGCAGGAGCGGTTGGATATTTTGGAAGTGATGGGCCCTACGGTTATCGAGGAATACGGTTACGCTTCTTTGTTCATCACTAATACCGAGGGAGTTGCTGTTTATGCCACAGACGATGACCTCTGGCATGCTGACCTTTCGGATCGGGATTATATCCAGGGTTCCCTGGGTGGTAATATCAGCTGGTCCGAACTGTTTTACTCCGATGTAATTCATGAGAACTGTTTGGTTGTCTCAGCGCCGGTGCGCAGCGCAGGCACTTCCGGCACCGTCATCGGCAGCGTAAACCTGCTCTTCGACCAGCAGGCCATCAATTACCTGACTCATGCCGGTGTGGAGCAGGTAGGCCAATCGGGTGATTCCTACCTGGTTGACGCCGACGGGCTGCTGCTGAGTGAAACCCGTTTGGGGGATTATACCCAAAATGCAGCCCTGCAGCAGACCATCAACACACGGGCCGTGGAGCTGCTTTCCGGCCCCATCCGGTCTGGAAACTGGGACTTTGAAGCCCAGGATGTTTATCCCGATTACCTGGGCAACCCTGTCTTGGGCACGCTGGAGATCGTCCGGCTGGGGGACCAGCCGGTAGGTTTGGTTGTGGAAATCGACGAAGCGGAAGCTTTTGCCGGAGTTCTCGCCCTGCGCAACATGATCATCCCCATTATCGGTGTTACGGCAGCAGTGGTTGCCGTAATTGCCTTTGTCGTCGCTCTCTCTATCGTCCGGCCCGTGCAGAAGGTCAGCGACCTGACCAAGGATCTGGCCACCGGTGATTTTACTGTCAGCGCCGAGATCAAGTCCCGTGACGAGGTAGGGATGATGGCGGAAAACCTGAACAACACCATCGGGGTGCTCAGCGATACCCTGACCCGGGTGCAGGATGCATCTAACAATGTATCCGGCGCCTCTGCGGAGATATCTTCAGGCAACCAGGATCTGTCCCAGCGGACCGAGGAGCAGGCCTCATCCCTGGAAGAAGTCTCTTCGACTGTGGAAGAAATCGCTTCATCCCTGGAGAGCTCTGCATCCAATGCTTCCGAAGCGGATAATCTCTCACGGGGGACGATGAACAGCGTCAACCGGGGTGGAGAAGTGGTGGAGGAACTGCAAGGGGCTATGAGCGAGATCACCAAGGGGAGCCAGGAGATCTCCGAAATCATTTCCACGGTCAACGATATTGCCTTCCAGACCAACCTGCTGGCTTTAAATGCCGCTGTGGAAGCCGCCCGGGCCGGGGAGCAGGGCCGCGGTTTTGCCGTTGTGGCCGCTGAAGTTCGCAACCTGGCGGGCCGATCAGCGGAATCGGCCAAGGAAATTGAGAAGCTGATCAAAGACAGCGTTGTCCGGGTGGAACGGGGCAATGAACTGATGACCGATACGGAAAACGTACTCCAGGAAATCGTGGATAACACCCAGAAAACCAGCGATGTAGTCGGTGAAATCGCCGCTTCCCTGGGCGAGCAGTCTACCGCTGCTGCCGAAATTCGCACAGCCATCGAGGAACTAAACCAGGTCACCCAGCAAAACGCCTCCCTGGTGGAAGAAATCGCCAGCTCCAGCCAGAACATGAACGCCGAAGCTGTGGAGCTTTCCGAGCGGGTGAGCTTTTTCAAGCTCTCGGGTAATAACCGGACAGACTAAAGAGGTAAAACAGGAGAAACTCCATCTTGCAAAATAGCAGAAAATGCGGTAGAATATAGGGCGCAAGCCGGCATAGCTCAATTGGCAGAGCGACGGAATCGTAATCCGTAGGTTAGGAGTTCAAGTCTCCTTGCCGGCTCCAGGTATAAACCGTGTGGATGCCCATTTCAGCGAAGGTCATGGGCATCCATATTTTTTTGCTCAGCCGCATGCCTGTATGGGCACCCAGTAACGTTAAAGGGTAGAGCGTGGTTACAACCTGCCTGTAATTAAACTGCCTGGAATTAATTTCTGTGTCGCTATAGCCCAGCCATTTATTTCTGCTAATACGGTCTATTTTTACTTAAACTCTTTTGATGCAGCGTTCATAGAAGATGAGCGGAAAGTAATTTTTTTAATTGGCATTTTGTCCTTAAGAAGCTCGTAGAAAAGCTCGCAAAGATTTTCACAGGTGGAAACTTTTTTGGTCACAACTATTCTGTACTCCGGGTACGACCAGGCAAGTGGGTGGTCTATTTTCTTTAGAGGAACACAATGCTCCGGGTCGTTAGTAATGCCCTCCTTCTTGTATACAGCGAGAACCGCGTCAAGAAGCGGATCGCCTTCTTGAAACAGTGTAGCATGGTGGAAATGGTCACAAACTTCCCATGCTTTTTTAAACCCTTCTTTACAAGCGTGTGCAAATCCGGTTTCGGGGTCAACGGTGTCTTCAAGTTCAATCGTTAAAAGACCTGAGTGCCCATGAAGATGCTTTGCTTCTCTCGGCCAGTTCATAAACCTATGTGCATACTGGAAATCAAGGTTTACGATTGATGTGTACTTATCGTTTGACATAATAATTTTCTCCTATCCTTTTTTTTTGTTATCTGTACAATGTAATACTTATCGAAATTCTACGTCAAATCATAATTTCCTTCATTTTGTGCATTTTTTTAATATAATTACTCCATGATATCACAAAAGGATAACCCCAGCCAGCAGCTACCGGGCGTAAAAAGTGAGCAATATGGTTTCATAAGCAGGAATTGTCATAAAAATATCGAAAAATGTCATATTGTGAATTATAAGGAGTGCTTTACATGGAACCCGGAAAAGACAAATATCGCATACTTGAACACCTTCCCGATGCCTTTGCCTACTGCCAGATCGTTACGGACGACAGCGGCAAGCCGGTGGACTGTATCTTCCTCGATGTGAATCCGGCTTTTGAAGAAATGACAGATCTTGCCCGGGAACAAGTAATCGGCCGGAAGGTTACAGAGGCTGTTCCGGGCATTACAAGCGCTGGTTTTGATTGGATAGGCACTTTCGGCAAAGTCGCACTGGATGGAGAAACGGCCAGGTTTGAACAGTATTCAAAGCCGCTGGGCCGCTGGTATGCTGTTACGGCTTACAGTGATGAACCGGGATACTTTGCTGTTCTGTTTCGTGATATCACTGCTATGAAACAGGAAAAAGAAACCCTCAAACAGGCGAAGCAGGAAGTTATAGCCCAACAAAAATTGCTTGAAGGAGTCATTGACAATATTTCAGATGTCCTGTCAATCCAATACCCTGACCACAGCATCGAACACTATAACCAGACCGGATATGATCTGCTGGGCATGGGTCCAGAAGAAGTGAAGGGCAGAAAATGTTACGAACTCATCGGGCGTGACAGTGAATGCAACGAATGTGCCACTCGTAAAACGCTGCAAAGTGGAAAGAAGGAACAGATAGAAAAATACGTTCCAGAGTTGGGTGTCTATTTAGATTGCCGAAGCAATCCCGTGCTGGATGAAAACGGCAATATTGTGCAGGTTGTAGGGCAATTAAGAGACATCACCGAGAAGAAAGAAAAAGAAAAACAGCTACAGGAGAGTGAACAGCGCTACCGCCTTCTGGTTGAAAACATTGGCGACTTAATTTTTAGTGTTACAGACCAGGGCGTGTTTAAATACGTTTCTCCCAATAGCGAAGTGATTCTGGGCTACAAGGCCACGGATCTTATTGGCAGGAGTTTCGTTGAGTTTGTCCATCCAGATGATGTAAACAATATCTCTGGAAGATTACATGAAGTTATGAAACGTTTCCGGGAAACGGCTGGGAAATATACAAAACAGATAACAGTTGAGTATCGAGCCAGACACAAAAACGGCCAGTGGAGATGGTTGTCTGCCAAAAATACCATTTTAAAAACCGTAAGCAATGGCTATGAAATGGTTGCCGTGGCCAGGGATATTACAGAGCAAAAAGCATACGAAGCAGCCCTGCAGGAAAGCGAAGAAAAATACCGGACGATTGTAGAAAACACAAACGATGCCCTTTTTATCCATGATTTTAACGGGGTTATTCTCGATGTCAACAAAAATGCATGCTTAATGCTGGGCTACTCAAGGGAGGCGCTTGTGGGTGCTTCTCTTTCTATGATCGACAGCCCGCGATATGTAAAACTTATGCCCGAACGAAGAAAACAGGTTATTGCTGAAGGCATGCTGGTGTTCAAATCTGAGGCAGTCCGGAAAGATGGTTTATTGGTGCCGGTGGAGGTAAGTGCAAAACTTGTTTCAAGCGAAGGTTCCGGCCTTATACAAAGCTTTGTACGGGACATCACCGAGCGCAAGCTGGCAGAAGAGGCGCTAAAAGAAAGCGAACAGTTTAAAGATAATATTTTGGAACATATGTATGATCTGATTTCAATAACAGATCTGGAAGGCAACTTCAAGTTTGTTGGCAACTCTCATATAATACTTGGCTATGATTTAGATAGCCTGCTTGGTAAAAATGTAATGGATTTCGTCCATCCCGACGATTTTCCAAGAGTGTTGTCTGTTTTTGAAGTGTATTTGAATAACTACAACCAGCAGAGCTCTGAAAAAGTTGAATACAGGTATCGGTGTGCCGATGGGCAATATCTGTGGTTTGAAACAGTTGGCAAGTTTTTGATGGACGAAAATGAAAAACCAAAGGAGATAATATTTAGCACAAGAGATATCACCGAACGGAAACAGGCTGAAGAAGCGCTGCGCGAAAGCGAAGAAAAGCACCGCCGCCTGTTCGAGACTATGGCCCAGGGCGTTATC
The DNA here is from genome assembly GCA_964581355.1 of uncultured Desulfovibrionaceae bacterium. Taxonomy (GTDB): domain Bacteria; phylum Bacillota; class Dethiobacteria; order DTU022; family UBA8154; genus CAZOOA01. The sequence goes on from CAZOOA010000027.1 coordinate 32,322, forward strand.
TACCAGGATGCAGATGGAAGAGTAGATTCGGCAAATCCAGCGGCGGAAACGATCATCGGACTCACCTTAGAACAGATGCAGGGGAAATCCTCCTTGAACCCGCGCTGGAAAATGATCACAGAGGAAGGTACACAAGTTGCCGAGACGGAACACCCGGCCATGGTCGCTCTTAGGACAGGCCAAACAGTTGGCCCGGTGACAAGAGGGGTTTTTCACCCAGACAAGAATACCTTTTTATGGATGAATATCACGGTAACACCACTTTTTCAACCAGGAGAAGCTAAGCCATTCCAGGTGTATGCAACCTTTGAAGATATCACCGAGCGCAAGCAGGCGGAAAGAGAGCTTCAAGAAAACAGAAACCTTTTAAATAGTATGTTCCAAAGTATCCAGGATGGTATCAGCATTCTCAATGCCGACTTGACCATTAGAGAAGTTAACCAGACTATGGAAAAGTGGTACGGCCATGCGGTGCCGTTAATTGGTAAAAAGTGCTACGAGGCTTATCATGGTCGTTCAGAACCGTGTGTTAAATGCCCTTCTATCAGGGCTCTTGAAGAGAAAGCAGTTTGTTCTGAAATAGTTCCATTAATGGGAGAGGATAAGCAGGCAGGATGGGTAGAGATTTATGCCTATCCTTTAATGGATAAGACAACAGGAAATGTTAATGGAGTTGTTGAGTTTGTGCGTGATATCACAGAGCGCAAGCAGGCCGAACAAAAGATAGCCGACTACACCCAGGAACTGGAAGAGCTTTACCGTTACTTGGACCAGGAGATTAGCAAAGCGCAGCAGGTGCACGAACAAATCCTGCCTCAAGTTCTACCCACAATTGAAAACCTTTCCTTTGCTGCGTTTTATCAACCTGCGGAGAAAATGGGCGGTGACTTTTACGACCTGATCCAGCGCGATAACAAGCTCGTTTTTTATCTCTCCGACGTTTCCGGTCACGGCCTGGACGGCGCCATGTTAAGCCTTTTTGTCAAACACACCATCAACAGCTACATCGACCTTACACCCGTTGAAGCCATTAAACCAAAAACAGTACTTACTTACCTGGCTGAAAAATACTACCAGGAAGCCCTCCCGGAAGAACTCTATATTGCCATTTTCCTGGCTGTTTTGGATCTTGATAGCATGGAACTGACCTACAGTGCTGCCGGCTTCCAGGCAACACCTCTGGTAAGCCTGGGAACCGGCGAACACTTAGAGCTGGTCAGCAAAGCATTTATTATCTCACGGCTGTTTCCCGTCGATGCGCTAAACTTTAACGAAGCCAGTGTCAAGCTATCACCGGGAAGCACTTTATTTTTCACCACCGACGGGCTTACGGAGCAGGGTAGAAATGGAACGCATTTCATGGGCCGGCTGCCGGATGTGTTTTACGCAAACGTCCACCTGCCGCCCGAATTGATTAAACAAGCCGTAGTGGAAGACTTCCGCCAATTCAACAACGGCTCCCTGCAGGGCAGAGACGATATCACCTTTTTGGTACTGCAGGTGGCAGCCG
>CAZOOA010000028.1:0-27411 GCA_964581355.1 uncultured Desulfovibrionaceae bacterium
CCTACTGCAAGTCTGAATTGATTTTTCATGTTCGTTCATCCCCCTTAAATTGAATCAGGTTCTTAACTTATATTAATACTATACTGACAAGTTCTTAGAAAGCTATTAGCAATGTTCTCGTTTTTCCGTTTTTTTTTCGCTTAAACACCCTTAATAATTCCATTTTTTTTCTTTCTGCCAAATTGTTTGCACCCCCAAGAAAAAAAATGCACACCTCTTCATAATTTTGCACCAGGGGTGTGCATACTTTTTGGCGGAATGGTGTACAAAGGGTAGATTAGGCCTTTTTCTGCAGCCCAATTTACCCCTGAAAGCACGAAAAGCCCTTGATTTAAGGGCTTCCGCATTGTATCAATATTTGAGGTTTACATTTGGTGGAGGCGAGGGGAATCGAAGTCCTGACCCCTTGAATGGCATTAAAGTGTTTTACCGCTGAACTACGCCCCCAGAATATAATATTTACCTGAACCTGAACAGTCTTTTTCCTATGTGTAATAATAACCACTATTAACTGCACTTCAACATTATTATTTCGCTCTGCAGTTCGCCAAGCTTATCGGGGTAGTGAAACCCTGACAAAAGATTTTCTGCTTCTTGCATTAAAAAAACAAAAATATTGGAATATTGCTAATAGATTTCTAAGCATTCCCGTTGATATTATAATAATACAAAAAATTGTTGTGCCAGTCCATAATACCAGATAAGGGGTAACTTAAATGGGACTTATAACCTGTCTAATTAACAGTGTTATCGTCGGTCGACTGGACGACACGGAGGGAATGAATTGAATTGAATTCCGGTAAACGATCACCTTTATTATACTTATTTATTGTTATGCTGCCACTTGTCCTGATGGGTTGCCAGGAAGTGGAGGACCCTGCTTATTTTCTGCAACGTAGGGTAGGAAGCACCGAAAACCCTTTCCTGGAAGAGGTAGACAGTACCAAAAGCCCAGTGCTGGATATGGCTGAAAAAGATCCTGTGCTGAAACTGCTTGGTAAAAGTTTTGATGAAATAAAGCAATTGAAAGGAGAGCCAGACAAAGAAGGTTATAGCGAACGGCTTGGGCCGCATAATTATATTCTTTTTCGACAGGAAGAAGGGTTTATCCGGTTTTGTTCTCCGGAACCTTTAGACAATAAAATTGCGGCTAGCATTATTTTAGGACCGGGGCAAGAAGTTTTAGGCGCAAAAGTGGGAATGCTTTTCGCGGAGATAAAAGACATTTTAGGAGAACCTGATTTCGGTCCTGAACATAGCATGGACAACCTGTATCATATGGGCTATTATTTCGGAGAAATGAATGATGGTATACCGGAGGCTTTTATTAGCTTTTCTGCTGCTTGTATTAATTCACCCACTGACGACGTTTTCATCAAGTGGGAAGCTTTTGAGTACGGCCAAATGAAAAGATTGTAGGCGACAAGATAAGCGCTGGACATAAAAAATCTATCTCTACAACAGGTTATGGCAAGATTTTCCTAAAGGTATCCCGGCGTGGTGCTTCCTGCAAGCATCTTAAAATAATATTCTATACTCAAGAGGTTATTGACCAGAAAGGTATAGTCATTAAAAAGAAGGGAACACCATAATGGAAATGATGGAAAATGAACACGAAATAACCGAGAAGTCCCAATCAGATCCGCAGCATTTCGTGCATCATTATAACCACTACCTGCCACAGATATATAACTACGTCTTTTATAAAGTCGGCAACACCCACGTCGCTGAGGATATCGTTTCGGATACCTTTTATAAAGCCTTGAAAAACATCAGCAAATACAAAAACAAAGGCTTTTTCCAGGCATGGCTCTTCGCCATCGCCCGAAACACTGTGATCAGCCACTACCGCAAAAACAGCCGCGAAATCTTATACAGTTTCGATAATACAGACCATCCGGACCCTGTAACTGTGGAAGACATTGTTTCCACAAAAGAATCGAGAGCTGAGCTGCTGAACAAAGTAGCATCTTTGCCTCCGAACCAGCAGGATGCCTTACTGCTCCGTTACACCGAGGATTTAAAGATAAAGGAAATAGCCTGCATCCTGAACAAATCAGAGGGTGCAGTTAAGCTGCTCCTCCATAGAGGTCTGCGGAACCTGTATAGTGAACTATCTAATAGCGAAAAAGGCAGCGCTGTACTATACCGTGAGGCTGTACTATACCGTTAGATTGCTCCGGTTTCCTGCTAAGGGTAAGGGATTCTATTAAATTACTTCTATCCCATAGCTCAATGTTGTTCGCTTTAGCCAGCTTCTTTGCCGGAACAGTAAAGTAGCTATTGGTTGCAACGATTGCTTTAGTGCAACCATAAAATTTTCTTGCGGATGCTGTCTCCTGCACAGCTTTAACCCCAGTCTTACTCCTGTAGCGTTTAGCCTGGACTGCAATCTTTTCTTTGCTGTTTTGCATGATCAGAGCACAGTCAAAATCACCAGCTTTTCCGATAGTCCTAACCTTAAGGAATCCATTAGAATTTCTTAGCATTTTATGCGATTGAGCATTTCATGCGATTGCAAAAATAAAAGCGAAAAGCAACTACAGCTAATTGGCTTATGTTTTTCTTCGACTGTACGATCTTTTGGATCTCGGTGGACCGAGCACCTCCGAGGCCACTATCCCCAGGGGGAGCCTCTCACCCTCTAAGAATCCTTTGAGTTCCCTTTCAAGCTCCCCAGTATCTTTTGTTGTTTTATATACTTTTTTCTTGCCCCTAATTACAAGCTCCATTTAATATCCCCTTAGCCCTACTTGTTTAAAGTCCGCTCCATTATTTGCCTTATTCATCTTCTTTCTCGGCATCAGGCCTTATTTTGGAGATGGAATCCCGCATCTGGGTATCCGATTGAATGTTTTGCATGTTATAATAATCCATCACGCTAAGGTTGCCTTCCCGCAGTGCCTGAGAAAGGGCTTTAGGCACTTCTGCTTCCGCTTCCACAACTTTGGCCCTCATCTCCTCGACAGAGGCCTTCATCTCCTGCTCCTTTGCCACAGCCATGGCCCGCCTCTCTTCAGCCTTAGCCTGGGCAATGCGTTTGTCAGCTTCGGCCTGGTCCGTCTGAAGCTGAGCCCCGATATTTTTACCCACATCTACATCAGCGATGTCGATGGAAAGGATTTCAAAAGCCGTGCCTGCATCCAACCCTTTGTTAAGTATGGTATAAGATATCTCGTCAGGGTTTTCCAGCACTTTCTTATGGTTTATGGCAGAACCGATGGTGGAAACCATCCCTTCACCAACTCGGGCTATAATAGTTTCCTCTCCCGCTCCACCAACCAGGCGTTCTATGTTTGCCCTAACCGTTACCCTGGCCCTGGCCTTGACTTCAATACCATCACTGGCTACGGCAGCCACAACGGGGGTTTCTATTACCTTAGGGTTAACACTCATCTGGACCGCCTTTAACACATCGCGGCCTGCCAGGTCGATGGCAGCACCCCTCTCAAAGCCCAACTCGATATTCGCCCGCTGGGCAGCAATAAGGGCATCGACCACATTGTCTACATTTCCGCCTGCCAGGTAATGTGCTTCCAGTTTATTCACGTTGAGGTCCAGCCCCGCCTTGGTTGCCTTGATTAAAGGTTCCACCACTTTAGCCGGAACAACCCGGCGCAGCCTCATCCCCACAAGAGTAATGAGCCCGACACGCACTCCCGCTGCCAGGGCAGCAATCCATAACCTTAAAGGGATGAAACTGAGAACAACAGAAAAACCGATTACGATAATGACCACTAAAATTAAAACAGGTAAAAATTCGACCATAATAACTCTCCTTTCCTTTCCTTGCTTTAATTTGCTTTACTTTTTTATTTAACTAAGCGAACCACAATCCTGCTTCCTTCCACCCTTACTGCTTCTACCGTTTCATCAGCGTATATATACTCTCCTTCACTGACCGTGTCATATCTTTTTCCTTCGATTTCCACAATTCCGGATGGGTGCATGGGGGTAACAGTCCGGCCTTTTTTCCCCAAGAGATGGCTGTAGTCTTTGGATGAGCTATAACCTGACTCCCTGGTAGCTGAATCTGAAAGTATGAAACTCTTGAGAGCTCCCTTGCGGCGAAAATATTTGTAAGCACCATAACCGGCTGCACAGGCAACAAAAAAGGATATGAAAAACATATACAACCCTAAAGTCGTCGAGGCCGCAGCCAGAACGATAGCAGCAAATACCGCTACCAGGCCGCCAATACCAAAAATACCAAAGCCGGGTGCAAATGCTTCCACCAGGAGAAAGATAATGCCAAAAACAAAGAGGAAAATTGCCTGCCATCCACTTACACCGGTAAAAAAGTGCCCCCCGAAATAAAGGCCGAAAGAAAGTAAACTTAAGAACCCTCCAACGCCAAAGCCGGCAGTTAGGATTTCCACTATTAAAAAGAAAAAGCCCATCATTAAAAGAAAGGTGGCCACAACAGGGTTAATAAGCCATCCGCTCAAATTTTCCCAAAAGGTCGGTGAGGTGTGGGTGAGCTCTGCACCCGACAAGGCCACAGCTTCCAGCAATGCGTCCATAGAAGCAGCAGTGCCGTTGCTAAACTCCAAGTTTTCGGCTTCACCAGCGGTAAGTGTTAAAAGCTCCCCTGTTTCAACCAGTCCTTCTATGCTTATTTCCTTACGCACCATCGCTCCTGCTATGCTGGAATCTTTCCCCTGCTTTTCAGCTGCACTCTTCATTTCTGCTTCCCAAAAAGAGAGCAATTTCTCATCCGCATCCCCGCCGCCGCCCATGATAACCGGTTCAGCAGCCCCAATTGTAGATCCGGGGGCCATATAAAACCCATCTGCTGCCAGCGCCAGGTATGCTCCGGCAGAAAGAGCGTCTGTATTAACATACACATAAACAGGTGCAGCAAAATCATCCAGCAGTTTCCTGGCTTCCCGGGCCGTGTCAATAAAACCTCCCGGAGTATCCATATCTAGGACCACCGCCTGGACGCCGGCCTCTTCAGCTTCCTCCAGGGAGCGCTCCAGGAAAAGCAGCCACCCAGGCTCTATTTGCCCTCTTACGGGAACAACATATACAGAAGAAGAGGTTGCCTGAGAAGCCCAGGAGCCATACAAAAACAATGAAAAAAGAATGAGAATGAGGGAAATTTTTTTATACAAGGTAACCTCCATGTTAACGGGAAAACTCACCAGTTAATGTCCTATTCAGTCAATTCTTAAGTCTCCCACTTGAATATTAGGTCTGAATCCTGGTTCTTGACAAGAACCAGGCAGGTAATTGCTCCGTGACTCTAATCTTGCACTGCAGAAATATTTAAATATCTAAACAAAATCCAATTTCTTAATTGTATATTAACAAAGGAGATGCTTAGACATCTATTAGCAATAATCCCGATTTTTTTAGTAGTCAGATTCCCCGTGTTTTTTGGCCAAATGAAATGCTAAATGAAATGCTAATAGATTTCTAAGCATCTCCTTTGATATTATGTAAATGCAAACTGAATTACTGAATTGTCGTAATTTCAATCTATAAACCAGAAACCAGAAACCAGAAAAGGAGCACTTTGAATGGGACTTTTTACCTGGTTAATCGTTGGAGCGTTAGTAGGTTGGCTGGCTGGCCTGGTCATGAAAGGAAAAGGATTTGGGCTGATCGGTAATGTTCTGGTCGGTGTCATTGGAGCGCTGGTCGGCGGTTGGCTTGCCGCTGCTGTGTTGAATATCCACAACCCAATCAGTGGCTTCAACCTTACAACTTTTATTGTGGCTTTCCTGGGAGCAGCTTTGGTGATATTTATCACCAGGTTACTAAGGGCTTAGGCATAATTAATAAATGAGGGGGGCTAGGGTCTGTTGGGGTTGTCAACCCCAACAGACCCTAGAGATAAATCTCATCCGTAAAAAAAGTTGGAAACTATAGAAAGGAGGACCGGCTATGAGCATATTTTACCTTGTGTTGGCGCTACTTTTCAGTCTTCTTATCGCTGTGGTGGCCATGGTTAATAGTGAAGTCGTTGCTGTTAATTACCTTTTTGGTCAGGCAAGAGTCTCTTTAATCGTGCTAATCATAGGTTCCGCCTGTGCTGGCGCCCTGACTTTAAGCTTTTTCAGTCTTTTCCGCGGCATTCGCAACCATCTCAAGTTTCGTGAAGAACGCCATAACCATGAACAATTACAGCACCGTGTGGAATTTTTGGAAAAGGAAAACAGCAGGCTTGAAGAAAAAATGAGCGGGCAGCAGCTAGAACGTGAAGCCACTGCTGTCAAGGGGGATACCAGTAAAAACGTACTGCCATCAGGAGATGACCCGGAACCATCTTTAGGTTAAAGGCCAAGCAAGCATAATTCTAAGCATAGCTTTCCCAAAAACCATGCCACTGGAAAACTCAGCGCCGTGTGGCGCTGAGAAGCTGGACGATGCAGAAATAGTGGGGACATGGGGACAGTGGAAAATTAGAAGGCTCTTTTTGGTGATCTCATCTGCAGGCGAAAAGTTAGATCCTTATTAGAGCTACTGCAACAAATAACAAATTAGCGGTGCCATATAAATTATATATAGAGGAGGCTATTTGCATGTTTAAAGAAGCACTTACTGTTGGCAGGATCTACGGGATTCCTGTAAAAATTCATTTTACCTTTTTGCTTATTATCCCTTTCCTGGCCTGGATATTCGGCAGCAATTTCAGTTTATTTGCCGAGAGGGCGGGGATTCCATTAGAAAACCTTCTGCTAAACCCTTATCTCTCCGGCCTTATCATGGCGCTGGCACTGTTTGTTAGTGTGCTCCTCCATGAACTGGCCCATTCACGAGTGGCACAAAAACACGGCTTGGCCATCAAAAGTATAACATTGATGCTTTTCGGGGGTGTAGCCCACATGGATGAAGGACTGGAAGACCCCAAAAAAGAGGTTTTAATTGCCATGTCCGGCCCCCTTACCAGCCTGGTCATTGGAGCTACTCTGTTAGTAGCTCTTTCTATTTTTCCCCTTCTATTTTTCCCAGATTTAAGAGTTATGGGCATTTATCTGGGCCAGATCAATATTTTCCTCGCCTTTTTTAACTTGATACCTGCCTTTCCTACCGACGGTGGCAGAATCTTGAGATCCCTTCTGGCACGACGTTCTTCCTATCTTGATGCTACACGGATTGCTACAATTACAGGGCAGATTTTTGCTTTTCTGTTTGCACTGGTTGGGCTGCTTTCAGGTAACTTTATCCTCATATTTATTGCCGTATTTATCTTTATCGGAGCTTCCCAGGAATACCAGCAGACACTGCAGCGAATAACCCTGACAGATTTTAAAGTGAAGGATCTGATGACAAAAGACGTTTCCGTAGTCGACGAAGATACGACAGTAAAAGAATTACTAAAGAAAGTGTTTACCGAGCTACATACCGGTTATCCCGTATTTTCAGGCGGGAACCTCAAGGGCTGCGTCACGATTGGCGATACCCGTAAGGTAGACACTGATAACCATGATGAGTATAGGGTAAAAGATATCATGTCAAAAAACATTAAGACGGTCTCACCTGATGACAATGTTTACCAAGTCTTAAAAATACTCTCCAGTTATGACATTGGCCGCATCATGGTTGTTGAGAATGAAACCCTTGCTGGAATCATTACGCGTTCTGACATTATGAAAGGTTTTCGGCTCCGTGAGCTTAAAAAAAATTATGCATGAGCATCCCTTCCGCATTTTTTTGCTTTCAAGATCTTTCTCCTACTCATCCTTTCTATCACTCTGCTGATTTTCCGCCTGCCGTTTCCCTTCAGACTCTTCCAACTGCTTATCCTGTTGGGTCATGCGTTTTTCCAGCTCATCCTGGGTCTGCCTGAGAGCTGTCTCCATGGTCTTTAATGCCGTAATGTCTGTAAAAGTGACCACCAAGCCGTCAATTTTGTCCTCCAGGGTGCGGTAGGGCATAATACGCACCCGGAACCAGCGTTCGTCACTGGTGCTGACTGTTTTTTCCGTGAATACCAGGGTGCGCAGCACTTCTTGCGCATCACCGATCAGGTCAGGGTAGTCCAGGTCAGAAACAATATCTGTAATCGAACGCCCCACGTCACCGGGGATCAACTTAAAAATTTCCGCCACCTGGGGCGTAAAACGACGGACAGCAAGGGTGTTGTCCAGGAATAAAATAGCGATGTCCGTGCTGTCCAGCAGGTTTTTCATGTCACTATTGACACGGGACAACTCGTCGACCTTGGTCTGCAGTTCATAGTTCAGTGTCTGCAGTTCTTCATTCAAGGACTGCAGCTCTTCCTTGGAGGAGGTAATCTCTTCGTTGGTGGACTGCAGTTCTTCGTTGGTGGATTGCAATTCCTCGTAGGCGGATAAGAGTTCTTCCTGGGACGTTTGCTTCTCCTGACGGTAATTCTGGAGTTCATCCCGGGCTTGCTCCAGCTCCTGCTCCAGTTCTGCCACTCTGCTTTTGGAGCCCGAGGTCTGCCTGGTCCGACCTGAAACTTTCTTTGCCGGAGGGATGTTTACCTCTTTAAAAACCACCAGAACCATGTTACGTAAAGCTTCTGTTTCCGTAAGCGGTTGGATGGTAATGTCTACGGCCTGCTTTCGACTGTTAATTGTAATTTTCACGTTTTTCAGGAGTACCGGTCTGCCTTGGGCCAGCGCTTTTTGAAAAGCGTTGTTTAACTTTAAGCGCACCCCCTGGTGAGCCATGGCAAAGATATTCCAGTTGGCCTTGCCGGCTGCCGGCTCCAGGTACTTCCCCGTGCGTCCCCGGGTATAAAGAATGTCTCCCCGGTCGTTAACCAGCACGGCCGCAGGGGAATAGCGCTGCAGGATCAATTGATCCGCCTGCTCTTCCAGGTTCGGGGCCTGCTGTTGTGTTTTGGGTTGGGTAACAGCAATATCAGGTGTGTCGGGAAGTGGATAGCCTGAGGAAGGGAAGTCGACCAGCTCTGCCGGCAGGGTGGTTTCGAGGCGCCGGTAAAGCCTGGCTTTGCCCTCCAGGAAAGAAAAATGGTCGGAAAAATTGCCAATAGTTTCCGCGCTGCCTAAAAAGAGTATTGCTCCCGGCTTTAAGCTGTAGTGAAAAAGTGCCAGTAGTTTTTTTTGCAGTTCGGAGTTCAGGTAAATAAGCAGGTTGCGGCAGCTCAGGATATCTATCTTGGTAAAAGGTGGATCCATAATAATGTTTTGGGGTGCAAAAACAACCATCTCGCGGATAGCCTGGCAAACCCGGTAGCCGTATTCCTCCTGGATAAAAAAACGTTGCAACCGCTGGGGGTCAACATCTGTGGCAATGTTGGCCGGGTAAAAGCCCTGCCTGGCTTTTTCGATGGCATCCCGGTCCAGGTCGGTAGCAAAAATCTGAAGCGAATAATTTACAGGGGGATCCAGTTTCTCCTTCGCTTCCTGGAAAATTATGGCCAGGGAATAAGCCTCCTCTCCCGTGGAGCAACCTGCCACCCAGGCCCGTAAGGGCTGGCCAGGCGCAGATCTTGCAAGCAGCTCCGGGATGGCCTGTTCTTTCAACTGTTCCCAAGCTTCTGGTTCGCGGAAAAAACTGGTCACCCCGATCAAGAGTTCCTTGAAAAGAAGCTGTAGTTCCTGGGGATTTTCCTGCAAAAAACGAATATAGGTGTTCAGCTTGTCAATTTGGTGGATTCCCATACGCCGCTCGATGCGGCGATAGATAGTGGTCTTTTTATACTGTGAAAAATCGTGGCCTGTTTGTGAGCGCAGCAGGATAATGACTTTTTCGTAAGCGTTTTGATCTTTGTCTTCCAGGGTTGTTTCAGATCTGGCAATAAGAGGCTTGTGCTTGAGATAGGCAATAATTTTCGAGGGCAATTCTTCCACGGGTGCTGCTATGTCGACAAGGCCGGTATCCAGGGCGCTTTTCGGCATACCGGCGTACTTTGCCGAAACCGGGTCCTGGATAAAAACCCCTCCACCTTTTTCCTTGATCGCCTTCAAACCCAGGGTGCCGTCTGTCCCCATGCCGGAAAGAATCACCCCGATGCTTTTTTCCTTGCGGTCATCGGCCAGGGAGCGAAAAAGGAAATCAACAGGCAGGCGAAGGCCGCGCGGGGCCACCGGTTCGAAGAGGTGCAGCTCCCCGTGATAAAGGGACATATCTTTGTTGGGTGGGATGATATAGACGCAACCAGGCCGGACCTTTGTTTGCTCCTCGGCCTGGGCCACGGGCATGGAAGTCTTTCGGCTCAGCAGTCCCACCAGGGCGCCTTCCCGCGTCGGGTCCAGGTGCTGGACAATAACCAAAGCCATGCTGCTTTCTTCCGGCACATGCTCCAGGAAGCGTTCCAGGGCTTCCAGCCCCCCCGCAGAAGCACCGATGCCGACAATGGGGAAATCAGTGCGCGGTGCTGGAGTTCGCTCCCCAGAACAGTGCTCACTGCTTATGCGTTCTTCACCTGGGTTATCAAGGTTTTTTTTGTCAACCATCTTTATCTCTCCATTCTGCTCTACCCTGTTAATATAGGTTTTTTAGTCAAAAACTATTTCGCACTCATTCTATTCTTTCCAGCTACCTTAGTCGTTTCAGAATATATTCATCATGTTATTTTAGTGATCAATTCCCTCATTAATTCATTATACACAGCAAATATCGAAGAGTCTCAAAAAAGTCTTTTAACAAAGCAAACTTTTTGTTTTTTCCCCATAATTATCACCCCTTGCAGCGCTTTTCCAAAGAGATTTCTTTTCTGAACCTTTTATATATCCATCATTTCCAACTCGACCATGCAAGACTTAATGATTATCTTTTCTTAATAATAAGCGAATTCATTCGACAAGTCAATTGAACAGACCCGGAAACCAGCTCTACAGCAGATGCCCCCATTTTTCGCATAAAAAAGGCCCTCATTTCATAGAATGTAGTGAGCTTAAATATGTGGAGGTGGAGGACAATCAAAAAGCAAAGAAGGCTATTCTTTGCCCGTTCTTATTCCTTAAGAAAAATAGTTGCAGTTATAAGCGCTGCTGCAGTTATTTTGCTGGCAGTCTTGCTTTTGCTGGCTAAAGGTGATGCACTGCCCACGCAGCTGCCATTTACCAGGGAAAGGCTGGTGCCCATCTATTATGTCGATACCGCGGAAAAAAAGGTGGCTTTCAGCTTTGACGCCTGCTGGGGAGCGGCACAGACTCCCAGCATCCTGGAAACACTCCGGGAAAATGAAATGAAAACCACATTTTTCCTCACCGGTTTTTGGGTGGAAAAACACCCGGAGATGGTTAAAAAAATCCATGAGGAAGGCCACGAAATCGGCAACCACACCTACACCCATCCCCATTTAAACAACCTGACAGAAGAACAAATCCAAACAGAGTTGGAACGGGTTGGAAACATGATCCTGGAGTTGACCGGGGAGCAGCCGGATCTTTTCCGTCCCCCCTTCGGGGAGTACAGTAACAAGGTTATCCGGGCAGCCAAGGCCTGCGGCTACCGCACCATTCAATGGAGTATCGACAGCCTTGATTGGAAAGAAATGGGACTCGAATCTATGGTCAAGCGGGTCACCGAAAACCTGCACCCGGGGGCTATTGTGCTGTTCCACAACAACGGCAAGCACACCGCAGAAGCCCTGCCGGAGATTATTGCGTACACCTTTGAACAGGGCTACACCATTGTCCCCATTTCTGAACTGCTTTACAAAGATAACTACATAGTTGACAGCAACACAGGAGCGCAAATACTAGAAGAATAGTCTATAGCAAAGGAACAGGGGGTTTTTTCTCCCTGGGTATAAAGCCAGCGCAGGTAAGCATGGTAGAAAATACTCGCAAATACTGGCTTTACACCTTTTTGGTAACCTCGGCAATAGGCACACAATAAACCTTCGGCGGTGAAAAGGATCATCTACGTGTCATCTGTAATTTGAGCCAGATTGTTTTCTGTTACGATATAATCTGCTATTTCTCAGTATTTTATTTGAATATCAGCGTAGCTATAAAATTCCAAAGGAGCGCCCAAAGCGTCCCCTACAGCCCCGCCGAACAGAGATCCTGTAAAAATAGTAAGTGCTGTCTAATAATCAAAGATTATTCTCCTTGTAGCAATTTATAACATTTTATTGTAAATGAGTTATTATCCCGACTTTGGCGTTAAATATTTCCAGTTGCGATGATACAAGGCCTCACAGGCTTGGAAAATATTTTTTCGCTACTACATGGCAGAATGTTCCAGTATTTTGTTCAAGTATTTCTTACCCACAAGGTGCTTCAGGCCCAACTGGTCCAGCAGCGTGGCCTGTTCGCCGGTCAATTCCGTAATGCTCTCCACGTATGTCTCGCTATCATGCGGGCCGATGCGGTTGAGCTGGCATTGTTTTAACAGCTCGAGCGCTGTTTTGCCGCTCAGTGGCTTTTCAAGCTGTTTTAACTGGTCTTCCAGCGCATTAAACAACAGGTAGCCCAGCACACAGATAGAAACATGGGCTTTGACCCGTTCCTCCCGGGTCAGGTAAAAGGGACGCAGGTGCAGGTAGCTTTTCAGTTCGCGGAAGGCATCTTCAATGATATCCTTACGACGATAGTGGCCGATGATCTGTTCTGGAGAAAGCGACTGATTATTGGTGACGAAGCATAAGATGCCGTCCAGCTGTTTTTGCTCTTGGAGCCGGGACTCATTGACTTCGTAGCGGATCTGGAAAGAATGCACGGTTCTTTTGCCCCCTTTTGCTGTAGGCACTGTGAGCAGGAGTGGTTCCAGTTGCCAGGAAATGATTTTCTGCAGCTTCCATTTGCGCAACTTGGCTTCGATTTTGCGATGTGTTGTCTGTTCATTGCGGCTTTTTTGGGCCTTGCCTAATTCTTCATTGTAAAAACTGAGATACGCTTTTGCTTTCTGCAACCGTGTTTTTCGGCTTTGCTGCTGTTCCCGGTAAAGATTACGGTTAAAGGCCAGAATATAGCGACGCCCTTGGTGTAAGTGTTCCCGGTAAAACAGATTTTTGTCATGGGTCTGAAAGCCCAGGGTCAGCAGGCTTTTCCCTTGGGCAGCATATTCTGCCAGTTCAGGTTCAATCAGCCCCAGTGTCCGGATCTCATCTTTGTCCAGGGCAGAAACATAGGTGAAAAATGCCCCGGATATCGATTCCAGGTTGTTGCTGGAAACCATTCCACGGTCAAAGACCAAAAGACACTGCTTGACATCGAAGCGCTTTTTAAGTATAGCCAAAAGTTCCTCGACCGTGGCAACATCCTGAATGTTTCCCGGTAGAACCTGCCAGTACAGCGGATAGCCCCGGGGCGTGACCACCAAAGCGATTACGACCTGCTTGCGGTCAGAACGGTGGTCCCGGGAGTAACCATAGGAAGCCAGGATGCATTTTGTCCCTTCAAAATAGCTGGAGGTGAGATCATAGATCACCGTGTCGTTTGCAGCCAGCCCCAGCCGCTGGTACTGCTGATGCAGATGCTTTTGCAGCGCCTCTTCCTGTTCGTTGATTTGATCCAAAACACGGTATATCTCAAATTCATCCTCGGACTCGAATTCCTGCAAGCGGGGCAAAACTGTCTGTTCTGTCCATTTTTTAATCTGGATCTTGGCCTTAGGCTCCAAGCAGCGGTTTACAGCCATGGCCTCAGCATAGGGCAGATCCCGAAAAAATTGGTCCAGGGAAAACCGCTTCCAGACTTGATCCAGTACCGCTACATCCAGAAACCGGTAATGCTGCTTGGCTACTACATCGGACAGCGGCCCGACAAAAACATCTTCGCTCCGCTTGGCTTTTAACACCAGCCGGATGCGCGAAGCTTGTTCCGGGGTCAAAGCTCCCAGGTTGGCAATATGCCGGTGTTTTACCTTCCCGCCTTCGCGGTAAGACTCGGTCAAGGCGTATGTTTCATAGCCTTTTCCTTTATACGATTTCTTGGATTTTTTAAGAAACATAGGCGGCCTCCTGCGGTGTTTGGCTACTACAATTATACCGCAGGAAGAGGGAAAAAGCAAGTTAATATTGCATTCAATCTTATGTTTTCGCTACTACATTAAGCTGTTGTTTGGCACCACCCCCGGTGTTTAAGGGGATTGGAAATATTTTACGCCAAAGTCGGGCTATTAACTTGATACATTTTTTGAGGACAGCTCACCCTAAATGTTATTCAAGCCTCTCCCCTTCGGGTCCATCCACTCCCTTCACCATACAGCCACCTGTATCTCTGCTTCCCCGCACCAGTTTGCGCGTAAGATAAAGAATCAGTTCCACAGATTCTTGTTCTATATAATAAACACTGCCTTCTTTATTATCAGGTTCCTGGAAAACAAGACGCGTGTTTGCCGGGTCGCCGTCAATGATGATGAGGGGAGTTTCATCGTAAATGGCATCTTCAAAAATAATCTCTCCCTGCTCATCACGGATGGGAAACTCTGTTTCTTCATTGACTTGCTCCAAATAATCGCAGAACGTTTTCCAGACTTTCTCACCGAGATAGGGCCGGTCAATAATTTTGACAACTCCGGAGAAAACCAGAATATCGGGCGTCCCCGGCCGGGCATGGCGCAGTTGGGCGTTTTCTTCATCGGCAAGTTCGGACAAAGCTGCCAGCAATTCGTAGTTGCGGGAGACGATGACTATTTGCTTTTTGTCCTCCGGGTATTCAAAGGATGACTGGCGCTTTTCTGCAGCAACCCTGAAATAGCTATCAGCCTTTTTGGTAAAGTTTTTGCCGGTGTCCCTTTTTTGCATCAGGACTCTCCTTTCTTCCTTTCTTCTCTTCTTCCTTGCTTGCCGCTATATATTTTTCTGAACCCGCCTGCCAGGCTGTATTTGAGCACACAGACAGGACCTTGCCAGGATGTGCTGAAAATATGTCCAGCGCCCACGGTCAACTCATTTGCATTATTTGTTGTTTAACAACCGCTGCCCTGGCAGCGCCACTAAGCAGAATCAACAGGCAGCTTAAAATACTGAAGCACATCCGTAAAAAACAGCCCTGCCTCGACAACCTTTTCTCCTGCAATCGCCTGCCAACTGCGGCGGTAGAGCTCCACCTGTGGCATACCCTTTATCAAAGCTTCCAGCGCCGCGTGCATAACACGTCCCCAGGCAGCACCCCTTCCCGGGGTGCTGCGCTTTGGTGCTTTGATTTCGCTGCCGGGACTGGCAGCGCTTTGGCGTGCATACGTGGGCGAACTCATTTCTTTGGCTGCTATCACCATGTTTTCCCTAAATTCATTTAACATGGAACGTTCAAGAGGTTCTTTCCCTTCTTCATTTTGCACTTCGGCGGATTCAATAAAATCAACTGCTATTTCTGAGTCCGTTAGAAACTGCTCCAGGGGATGCCAGGGGCTTTTGTCCGGTTTCTTCGGGTAGGTAGAGACCACCAGCAACTCCTTGGCCCTGGTGGCAGCCACATAAAGAAGACGCAGTTCCTCAGCTTTTTGATACCGTGTTTCTTCTTCCTGCAAGCTATCCCAAGATGGAGGCAGGGCCAGGGTTTGTCCAGTCCTTTTCATGCAGGTCAGTGCCTGTGAGGAAAAACATTACTTCCGCCTGGATCGGGTCCGTATCCTGGAATTCATCCACCAACAGGTGGGTGTACCTTTCCTGGAAATAGCCCCTGACTTCAGGATTATTTTTGAGCAACTTTGCTGCCAGCATGAGCAGATCCTGAAAATTGAGCTTATTTTCATTCCTGCGCAGGTCGCGGTAACGCTCTGCGGCAGGGATGAGAAAGTCGAGAAGATGAAAGTGGCGGTATTCCAACCAGGCCTTTTTGGCTGGTTTTAGTTCTTTTTCCCGGAAATCTGCAAATGCTTTGGCCAGGGCTTCAGCGTCTTCCCTGTCCGGCCAGCGCTTATACGTGGGGGCGGCATTTTTGTCCATCTTTTCCAGCAGGCGCAGCAGGTAGCGGTCCTGCTGTAAATCAAACATTTTTTGCCAGCGCAGCGCTCTTCTGGCAGTTGCCTGCAGCCCGTCCCAGCCATCGGGATGTTGTTTTGCAGGGAGGTGCCGCTGTGCCAGCTGGCAGAATTCATCCAGTTTGGCTCTAACTCCCGAAAGATCCGGGTAGGGAGTCTTTTCCCCGACCATCTCCACGTCGGGATAACGGATCAGCTGCTGGAAAGCTTCCTGCAGTTCCATCGGGGAAAGGTCCAGATCGCTTAGCTGCTGCATGGCCTGGGGCTTCAACAAGCGTACTTCCAGTAAATAACTTTCCCAGGCCATCTCGGACAAAAGCCGTTCATCCAGGCCTTCAATTTCTGCAAAATCAGGGGTTACACCGGCCTCAACAGGCCGTTCCCTTAACAGGCGTGAGCAAAATGCATGAATGGTGCCTACAAAAACCCGCTCCATTTTACCAAGGGCTTCGCTTAACCGCTGCTTGATAGCCGGATCTTTCTCCTCCCGGAACATTTCTTCCAGGCGGACCTGAAACCGTTCTTTCAGTTCGCCCGCTGCTTTGCGGGTAAAGGTCACGGCAGCAAGTTTTTCCGGCTGGCAGTGGCCGCCAGCCAAAAGGGCGGCCATTCTATCCACCAGGCAGGATGTTTTGCCTGATCCGGCACCTGCTTCCACCAAAAAGTTCTGATCCAGCCGGGTGCGGATGGCTTCCCGGGCGGCAGCGTCGTTTAGTCTTTGTTCAGTCATACTGCTGCAGCTCCTTCCAAGGTGTTAACTGTGCATTGCCTGCATTAAGAAGCTTGTTTTTGATCTGCTCCACGGAATGGGGGTATCGGCAGACAGCCTGGTAATCACAATAGGTGCAGCGGCTTTGCTCCTGCGTGGCACAAAACACGCCTGATGCTAAAAGATCCAGCATATTTTGCAGCGCCAGCAAAGCATCCCGGCGCCGGTGCTGCTGCCTTAAGAAGCGCTGCCCTTCACCTTTTTCAGTGGGGAAGATGTATCCTGCCTCGTCAACCCGGGCTGCCCGTTCCTTGTTTTGCAGGATCGCCTCTGCGGCCAACCCGTAAAGGCAGTGCTGGATCTGCTGTCCCTGTTTTATGTATTTCAACTCTTCATAACCGTACGTGCTGCCCGTTTTGAAATCCCAGACCCGGAAAGCGGGTTCGTGTGTACTGATGCGGTCAATACGGTCAATGCGCCCCCTCAAGTATACAGTGCCCCCACCGGGGAGCTCTACTTCAAGGGGTTCATCCAGGCCCAACCCGGCCAGGTCCGGTTCGTCAGCTCCAAGGCCGAACGGCACTTCCAGGTAGATAGGGAAACTGCCATCCCGGCGCAGTTCCTCTTCAACACGTAAAAACACATCCAGTCCCTGCAAGAGTTCAACTTTTTCGTATTCATAAACAACGGGGCTGGGAGGGGGAATCTGTGTTTTTGTTTCTTCAATTAATTCTTCGGCCACTTCCACAAGATAGTCCCGGTCGGGCGGGCTTGCTGTTGAACCTGTGCCTGTATTGCGCAGATAAGCTGCATAGATCTGATGCAATAGAAGGCCCCGCGTTAGTGGATCAAGCCATTTCCCCGGGTCAAAAACCTGTTCATCGGGCGGCTCAACTTTCAGGATAAAGCGTAGAAAATACGCAAAGGGGCAGGCGGCTAACGCTTCGATCCTTGAGGCTGAAAGGGTGCGGCCGTTTAGGCGGGGATCCAGCTCTGCGGGGTCGGCAGCAACACTGCCGTCATAAGCCGTAAAACGCTCACCGCTTCGAGCTTCTTCTGCCCGCATGCCCTGGTGAAGATGGGGGTAACAGTTTCTGACCCTGTCCAGGTCCCCGTTTTTGTCATGATGCAAAACAAAGGAAGCCCACCATTCTTCTTCTGAAAGGGCGTCTTGGGGCTGTTCGGCAAAAAAGGCTGCCAGCCTGGGCAGTGAATTTATAAACTGAAAATAATCAGCGCCGCTGTTCCCCGTTTTCAGCCGGTATGCCTGCAAAAGGGCGGCTGCGGGGAAGCAGTCCCGCCCTTCTGCGGGATTGAAAGAAGCAAAGCTCAAGGTTGTCCTGCCTCTGCGGGAAGCCAGAAAACGGTTTAGCCGGTAGGTGTTCTCTGCAGGCGCAGTTGATCTGAGCCTTAAATTTTTGCTTATGGCGGCCCTTTCCCGGTCAAGAAGCACCGGGTCCTGCAGGGCCTTGCCGGGAAAATATCCATCATCCAGGCCTGCGAGGAAGCTATGTGGACGATGGGACCATTCGCCCTGGTTGAAGGAAGTAACATAAAGATGCCCGGGCTCAAAACTGGAAGCCCCCGTCCGTATGGTTTCCAGCCACGCTTTGAGTCTTTGGACTGCCTGGCGTATGGTGAGTTCTTTTCGAAAACTTTGTGCTACCTCGGACAGTTGCTCCATTAACGCTCCGGCAGCAGCTTTATCCACAGCAGCTTTATCCATGGCATATTGCTGTATAATTTCACTGAGGCCGTTACAGAGTTTTTCAAAACTGATATAGCCCTGATCATCCGGCGTGGGTAGCTTGTCCAGTATGAAAACTAGGATTTCCTTTAGTTCTTGCACCTGCTCCTGCCGCTTTTGCAGGTAAGCAGTGTATGCTCCCTGCTCTTCTGTATCAACCTTCGCCAGGTCTGCTTTGAAGGCCTGTTCCAGTGTTTCCAGTGCTGGCAGGTATCTTTCCCGGCCCCAGCCTATACCCGCACGGCGCAACAGGCGTGACAAGGTCATGGGTGCCGATGCTTTGAAGAGGCCTTCAGCAAAAAGCCTGTAGAAACCGGAGATGGTATAGTTTTCTTCTATCCAGTCGAGCAGTCCGGTTAAGAGTTTGCCCGGCCGTGTAAAGCCAACCGGTATGCCTTCCCCGAAGGTGACGGGGATATTGTAAGCCTGGGATAAGGTGTAGACAAGAAGCTGGTGCCCTGACCGGTAAGAATTGACCACTAAATATTTTGTAGTGAATTTATATTGCCGGCATATCTCTGCCAGGCCTGAGAGTAGGGTGTTCAAAGCTATTAGCCCCCTTTTTTTCTTCGCCATGTAACGAGCAACAAAAAATATAAATCCACCAACAATCCCAGAATGGAACTATACCCTGCAAGCAAGTTGATTTATCATGAAAAACTCGAGTGAGCAAAAAATAAGAATTATACCGTAAGATGCAGGAATACATGCAGGATTATCGGCGTTTACTGCCGAATAAAATATTCAAACAATTCCAGGGTAATGAAAAGTAAAGGAGCGCACTTCCATGGAAATTGCTGTACTTGGCTGGGGATCTCTCATCTGGTCTCCACGAGAGCTAAAAATAACCGGTGAATGGCACCCTGACGGACCCTTTCTTCCGGTTGAGTTTGCCCGGGTTTCTCAAAACGAGCGCCTTACCCTGGTCCTGTATCCTGGAGCAAAGCCGGTCCAGGTGCTTTGGGCCCTATCAGCATGTTCAAGTTTGGAAGAAGCGGTGGCCGATTTGGCAAGCCGAGAAGGCACTTCCAGGCACAGAATTGGTTATCTTTCGATATACAACGGCCTTTACAGGTGTGATGCGGCACCTGAAGCTTTGGAAACTATAAAAAGCTGGACGGATTCCAGAGATTTTGATGCAGTGATCTGGACAGACCTGCCCTCCAATTTTGCCACAAAAACAAAAATGCCCTTGAGTCCCGATAATGCTGTTACCTATCTAAGGGCGCTCAAAAAAGACGCTTATGAAAAGGCACAGGAATATATGGTCAGGGCACCAAAACAGGTATCGACCCAGGTGAGGAAGCATGTTGAGGAAATCCTTAATTGGAGACCATAGAAACAAAGCGCCTATTTTCGTCTCCGTTATGTTGCAATAAAAAAACCAAGAATCACCGCCTCAGCAGTACGTGGATGAAAAGAATGATCTAAACCGCACAGAATTACCTACAACTGTCATCTTCTATTGGTTAGTAGAAAAATTTACAAGATTTTTAAATGATATAAGTTGCGAAATATTGTGGTGAATGTTAACATGCCATAGTAGTTTTCAAATGCAATATCAGTAATAATTAGAAATGAACTCGATTGGTTCTTAAGTTTAGTTTGTAGCGGAACTTATTATTGCAATTTTTTTTCCCGGGAGGAATAATTATGCAAAGTAATAATGGCAAAGCGCTGGCCGCTTTGATTTTAGGGATTGTAGGTTTGTTAGCATGGCTTGTGCCTATAATTGGCATACCAGTTACGGTTATAGGAGTAATAATGGGAGTATTAGGCCTAAAGAGTGAAAAGTTTGCCATAGCAAAAACAGGTACTGTTTTATCAGCTATAGGTTTACTGTTATCCCTGGTCAATTCTGTTCTGGGGGCCCTTATAGGTGCTGGAGTAATATAGCCGTGTTGTATGGAAGTGACCACTGCTATATTAGGCCCTTGCTTTTCAAATCTTGCTCAAAAATGGCAAATCTTTTTGAGGTAGCAGCTTAAATGGTTCTGGATTGTCCAGGTTAGGGGGAACAAATGAAAAAGTACTTGTGGTTAACCGGTTTTGTACTGTTGATAGCCGGATTATATTTGTTTTCAAATATAATGGTAGGAATGGTGTACGGGTTCTATCTCGGCGTTGTCATGGAGGCCGAAGAAGGAGTATCGGTCGAACCAGCAGTTATTGAAGAAACCATAATGCAGCATAACATGTTAATAAGTTTAATTGGTGCCCTTTTGGCCTTGGTATTTTTATGGGTTGTTTTCGTGGTAAAAAATTCTTTTTCAGATAAGCAGGAAAGCATTTTTTCTTATTGTCGTCTTAAAAAGACTCCTTCTATGTATATTGCTGTTGCTCTACTCATGGGAATAGGTTTTTCTTTCTTTTTAAACAGCATGCTTGCTTTAACTCAAGTGGAAAGGTACTTCCCCGAACATCAGGAATTAATGAAGCAACTTATGCACCATCCCAATATTTTGCTATCTTTGTTGGGGGTTGGCCTGGTGGTACCTCTAGTAGAAGAGATTGCATTTAGAGGGATAATCTTTAACCGGATGAGAGAGGATCTACCACTAATAGCAGCACTTTTCTTACAAGCTCTGGTTTTTGGAGCAATACATTTAAACTATCTGCAATCCGGCTATGCGTTTATCGGTGGGATTTTATTGGGGCTTGTTTACATGTGGGCAGGTTCTCTGTGGGTTCCGCTAGCTTTGCATGTAGGCTGGAATATTACTTCGATCATTGTGATTCAGGTAGTTGAGCCGGAAGTCACGATGGTTTATATTCTGAGCACCTTTTTGATCGGACTTGTGCTAGTTGTTGCCGGTATAATTTTTTATAAAAGAAGGCTCATTCTCAAATAAGACACCGATACCCCCACAAGATGGGGACACCAGCAAAAGGATAAAATGCGCGGCCAGCATTCAAGAGCAAGAAGAATATGCGGCAGCTTCTATTTTCAGGATAGAACCCCATGACCCCACGGGACGGGGTCACCAGCAGTGGGAAACTCTGTTTCTTCGGTGCTATTTCTGGAGCACTTTGCCACCCTTCAATGGTAATGACGTTTGACAGGTAGGTTTTCAAACAGTTTAGTTTCTTACTCCAGGTTGCGGCGCCGGCGGCTGGGACGCTCCATGCGGCTTTCACGGTTTCTTTCGGGGTTTTTGCTCTGTGCTGTGGCAAAAACGCTGAGATGGAACAGTCGGCCTTCATGTTCCAAGGCGGCGCCGATAATGCCCCGGCCCTTAAGGCGCAAAGAGTTGTAGCCGAAGTTTTCAGATTTATCAAAGACAGGGGAATCGTAACGCCAGCGGCCCTGTTCCACACAGCTTACGGGCACTTCTGTCTCTTGCACGGGGAAAAGCATGATGGTAGCGTTGACCATGCGATTCTGTTTGGCGCCCTGTATTTCCTCCCCGTCCAGGATGAGCACCGGGACCTCACCTTTGTTGTTGATGTGAATGGTGTTCACATTGCCTCCTTCGGTCAGCTCCTTCACTTCAATGTGCCCCATTTCAAAGGCATCCTCCAGTAGCAGGCAATCAAACGGTTCTGCCTCCCCATTTGATGAAAAAAGGGGAAAGATGAGCAGGTGTCACGGGCCTGCCCCTCACCTGCAACAATTTTCTCCGCGAGCTTGTTCAGGGGTTCACTCATTTTTGTGCTCCGCCTTTCATAATATTTTGAACATTTAAAGGATGGGGTAACTCCCCTTATGAATTTGCAGAGTATTAGTGGGGAAGGCTGCGCTTATTTTTTTTAAGAACGAATTTATGGGACGCTGTATTAGTGAAGCGGAGCTTCATGGATGTCTAATATTTCAAGACCTGACCCCATCACACTTTTTGTCTGACCTACTTCATGTATCGCTTTAATTCTTTATAAAAGTTTTCTCTTGTACCCGCCATGATTATGATAACGATAACGATATCACCATTTTCCAGTTGAGAAACTCTATAAGCCAGTTCGTAATTCGTTCGGTTATGCTGGATATTATAACTGTATATGCCTTTTAAATCACCAGTTTTAGCATCTCCAATTTCTGGGTTTTCTCTAATACTTATAATAGCCTCTTTGAAAGCTTTTTTGAGTTGCTTGTCTTTTAATTTTTTGAAGTACTTTTCTGCAAAGGGTGTGTAGGCTACTGGAAGCATGGTTAAGCCTCCGTGTCTATATCACTGAAAATTTCATCTGTTGGATCTACATAATTAATAGAAGCGACTTTAGCAATTTGATCAGCTTCTTCGATTAATTGTTCAACGGCAGGCCTAACCTTTCGATTCATTGTTTTAAACTCTGCCAATAACTTCTCGCCTGAATAGCCCTGCTGAATTAACTCTTTTAAAATTTCTTCAGCAAAAGCGGGGGCTTCTTCTTTTACAGGCGTGAGTATTAGCATATCCTTTGAGTAAATGCAGTCCACTTCTTTATCCAAGCCTAAAGCATGAAAATATTTTGCAGGGATTGTGATCTGGCGCTTGCTTGAGATATTTATTCGACGCTTCTCTATGTGCTTACCCTCTGCATTCGTTCTTGTTTCAGACATAAATATTCGCTCCCTCTATATAATGGCCAGGAAACCAAGCTTCCTTACTTATATTATATTTGTGAAAAAAGTGATTGTCAATGGTAATGACGTTTGACAGGTAGGTTCTCAAACAGTTTAGTTTCTTACTCCAGGTTGCGGCGCCGGCGGCTGGGACGCTCCATGCGGCTTTCACGGTTTCTTTCGGGTTTTTTGCTCTGTGCTGTGGCAAAAACGCTGAGATGGAGCAGTCGGCCTTCATGTTCCAAAGCGGCGCCGATAATGCCCCGGCCCTTAAGGCGCAAATCGTTGCCCATGCCCACGGAGGGGTAGGTGCTGCACTCGGCCTCGCTGAGGGCGCCGAGCAGTTTTTGCAGGTCCGGCTTGCGGCGGGCTTTGGCTTGGCTGCCTGCTTCCAGAGCCTCCATGGCGTAGCTTTTTATGAGCTTCTGCCAGACCCGCCCGAGGGTTTGAGGGCGGTCAAAAAGGTCCAGGCAGGAAAAGCGGTTGTTGATAAATACAGCTACTCCGGCCTGTTCCGGGGACGGTGTCAAACCTTCCAGGAGTTGCTCCAGCTTTTCTTCGTAGTTCTTATAGACTTCATTCAACGCGGCGGTGGGGGAGTGAGTGCCCATGCAGGCATGCTTGCGGTCGATCTCTTCCCAGATGGCACCCTGGTCGGCGTTGTAGCTGCCGCTGGTCCGAAGGCTGTAAGCAACCTGTTCTGCTTTCTGGCGGCGCAAAGAGTTGTAGCCGAAGTTTTCAGATTTATCAAAGACAGGGGAATCGTAACGCCAGCGGCCCTGTTCCACACAGCTTACGGGCACTTCTGTCTCTTGCACGGGGAAAAGCATGATGGTAGCGTTGACCATGCGATTCTGTTTGGCGCCCTGTATTTCCTCCCCGTCCAGGATGAGCACCGGGACCTCACCTTTGTTGTTGATGTGAATGGTGTTCACATTGCCTCCTTCGGTCAGCTCCTTCACTTCAATGTGCCCCATTTCAAAGGCATCCTCCAGTAGCAGGCAATCAAACGGTTCTGCCTCCCCATTTGATGAAAAAAGGGGAAAGATGAGCAGGTGTCACGGGCCTGCCCCTCACCTGCAACAATTTTCTCCGCGAGCTTGTTCAGGGGTTCACTCATTTTTCTGGCCCGCCTTTCATAATATTTTGAATCTTTAAGGCGCAACGCCTCTCTGAACTTATGATAGCATAGCCGTGGGACACAAGCGTGTCCATCCAGGCAGTGTTTCAAAATTTTTATGAAAGCAAAACGATGCGCGTTGGGCCAGTTTCCTGGGGCGCCCATACCTTTTCAATCCATGTCTTCCCAATTCTCAAATATTTTCAGCTTAAAATCCCACCCCTCAAAGCTCATCAACATTTCGCCCAACTCTTCCCAGGTATACTCTTTGCCATCAATAATTACCAGTGGAAGACTACCTTCATACTGCATTTTCCCTACCCCATTATTCTCCTTCTTGCCTTAATTTAACAATTGGAAAGATTGAATTACTAATGGAACATCATCATACAATCTAAAATATAGTTCAGTTATTGTTTCATTTTGATGTGGAAACTGAACGTCAGAAGGACCATATTTCACAAATAAGAACCCTTCGTCTTCCTGAATTAATGATATCGGCGTGTGTCCATCCTGAATTTGTTGGCGGATCGCTGGAGTATCGCTTGTTTTGTTAATCGAAAAAACCCACCCGACTTTTTCATATCCTTGAATCGACCGAACGTCTTTGCTGTAAAAAGATACTGTGTCATCGGAAGCTTCGGTTTCAACAAGCTCTATCCAGTGTTGAGGAATCGTTAATCGAAAACCCAAATCATTGTTTTCATAAGCAATAGCGCCTTCAGGGCTGTGAATTAATACGATCTGGCTCAACGCATTCCAGCCCACATTAGTGCCCAGGCTTTCAGCAATAAAACGTGCAGGAACCATCGTTCTTCCTTCAACTAAAGTGGCTGGCACATCTAATTCGATTGATTGCCCATTGAGCCATGCCTGCTTCTTGTCAATCGGTAGAATTATTTCTGCTGTATCCGTGTTAGCGATTACAGTACGGTTTTTCGCATCCCACTCTGGTGAAATATCAAATGCTTCAAAAATGCCGCGGAGTGGTACCAGGACACGGCCATCCTTATTCACTGGTGGTACGTCAAACTCCAAAAATGTTCCATCAGTTTTAACCGAAACCTTGTTTTGGGCACTAACGCTGCTCGCAAACATAAAAACAATTAATAGCGAAAGGGTCCAAACGATCCAACTCTTTTTATTAAACATACCTTTTAACACTCCCTTTTTGCTTCAGCCTTATAAACTCAGCTGTAATGAGCACTTTTATTGCAGATTTTTACATAGCGTTAATGGCCTGATTAATAGATTATACCAGAAATTAGGGAATTTTGCTCTACGACCACAAGAAATTCTTTTTACCCTTCCCAATAAAAACATTATTTCTGTTACTTAACAGAAGGGACTGGTAAAAACAAGCCGGCACAAATATTACATGGCACAGGTTTTTTCCTACACCTGAGCCGGAAAACAGGCCACTTTTCCGGCTCGCAGTTCAGCCTGTTTTTGCCGATTCCAGGATATTTTTGATCACCGGGGCATACCAGCGCCAAAAGAAGCGATATTCCTCAGGCACCCCCGGCAAATAAGAGAAAACCCGCATGGCCCCGGCCATGCCGGTCAGCCGGGCACCCCACAAATCATAAGGCATATCCACAAAATCCCCGGCAAAATAGACACGCTTGGCTGTCCCGGCAGGATGGTGGTAAACCATGGCGGGAAAGGTGTCCGGAACATCCCGGGCTTCCAGCTTGGCGGCGCCCGCCTCATTGACAGGCAGAGTGAAAGAGGCCAGCACTTCGGCACCGGGCCCGGCCTCCAGGACTTCAATCCAGTATGTATAAGGCACATCTTCCCGGGATGCCCCGGATGTCAGCGGATGATCCACCGTCTGGATGAGGGGGTACGGTGCCGATAAATCGCTGGAGGTGAGGACCACGATGTCGGGATACCACTCCCAGGAGGGCAGGTCATCCCGAACAAACACAATTCCCTCCCCTTGAAAATCCCAGGTGCGGCCATAGATCCGTTCATAAAGCTCTTTGAAGTGATATGCCACCTGGTCCAGCCGGGCATAATACTGTCCCGTCCAACCGGTGTGGCGGACACCAAAAAGCTCCTGCAGCTCCAGTGAGGCCTCCGGGTCACGGTAGGTGGGGAACCCAAAAATATTAAACTCGCCCAGCAGGAAAGCCCTTTCATCCTGGGAAAAGGAGGAGACAGCATTTACCTCTTCACTGCTTAAACCCCCGTAGATCAGGGAGACCGGCTCGTATTCATGGGGCAGTCTTTTTTCGTACTGTTCATATCCTTCTTCATAGTGATAAATACCATAGGTATCAACCAGGTAGAGCAAAATAATCCCTTCCAGTTCCTCCTGGTGCAGTGTTTCTTTTTTCACCTCGCCCCCGTTATCATCAGGATGATAACCCAGGTAATCCTCTTCGGCCTTCAAAAAACGTCCCTGGCTGGTAAAGCGGTAATGCTCCAACAGCCAGAAGAAAGCCCTGTGCTCCCGGTAGTCCGGCTCTGGGACGGTCTTATCGACCACCAAAACCGGCAGATCCCTGGTGGGAAGCAGGTGCCAGCTGGCAGCATAGCAGACGACACACAGCAGGAACAAAAGCAGTTTCCATCTTTTTTTAATCATCAAGATTCCTCACCTGCACTGATCCTGGAAACCTTTTTCTGGATCACTTGTATTGGTTCATTAAAGCTTTCAGCCCGCAGAAACAGCCGCCCGGAGCCGATCCCGGATGGTTAAACCAAAACCTGGTCTGCAAAACTTATACAGAACTACTCAAATATTCAAAAAAATATTTTAGAGCATTTCGCACTCCGTTGCAACCTCTTTCTTCATTCCAGTTCCCGGCTTTGAGCGCCCGGATTGGTTCCTTTTGCACTTTTCGATCCGGCATTTTGCATGACAAAGGACCGGCGATCCGCCTGGCCCCAACCCTGCTTCCTTCGATAAAAATCCCACAGTCCCCTTAAACGCCACCAGGAGTGAAGCTGGCGGTAACCGAAGTTTTCCAGAATAGCGTAGCAGAAGAGCACAAGCAGGTCTTTTAAACGCCGGTAGCGGCGGAAGGACAGTTCTTCCAGCACGATGGAAGAGGTGGACAGCAAAATCCCCAGCAGGATAGCCATGGTCAAAAAAAGAAGCATAAAAGGCACGTTTAAGATGCCCAGAAAAGCGGAAAGGAGGAAAACCAGGTACCCGGTCAATTCTATGACCGGCCCCCATTTTTCAAAAAAGACGAAAAAAGGAAAACCCAGCAGGCCTACAGTTCCAAAGCGGGGGTTTAAAAACATCTCCCGGTTAAAATGCAGGCTTTCGGCCAACCCCCGCTGCCAGCGCCTGCGCTGCCGGGAGAGACCGCTCAATCGTTCCGGGACCTGGGTCCAGCAAACCGGGTCGGGGGTAAACTGGATCTCGTAGCGTTTTTTCTGTATCCTGTTTAACCGATGCAGACGCACCACCAGTTCCATATCCTCTCCCACGGTATCGGTACGATAACCGCCGCATT
>CAZOOA010000028.1:27511-33665 GCA_964581355.1 uncultured Desulfovibrionaceae bacterium
CGCACCACCAGTTCCATATCCTCTCCCACGGTATCGGTACGATAACCGCCGCATTCGACAATGGCCTGCCTTTTGAAAATGCCAAAGGCACCGGAAATAATCAGCAGATTGTTCAGGGAGCCCCAGCCCACCCGGCCGAACAAGAAAGCTCGCAGGTATTCTACTACTTGAAAGCGGGCCAACGAACTCCGGGGTATATTTACTTCCACCACTTTTCCCGCCTTGACCAGGCAGTCGTTGGACACCCGGATAATTCCTCCCACGGCCACGGTATGGCGATTCTCCAGGAAAGGCCGTGTCATCTTCAGCAGGGAATCGGCGTCCAGGATGGAGTCGGCGTCAATATTACAAAAGAGAGGAAAGTTGGCTACGTTAATCCCGGCATTCAAGGCATCTGCTTTGCCGCCATTTGCTTTGTTTACAATGACCAGGTTGGGGTGATCCACAGATGCATAAAGCCCTTTGATGGTTTTACAGGGAAGCGCCTGGTCAAAACTACGATTAATTTCATACAGGTCGAAAGCTTCCTGTAGCTGGTTGAACGTGGTATCTGTAGACCCATCATCGACCACTATCACTTCAAATTCGGGATACTGCAGCTGCAGCAGTGAATAAACGCTTTCCACGATGGTCTGCTCTTCATTAAAGGCGGGGACAATAATAGTCAGGGGTTTATAAAAGGAAGAGAGAAAACGCCTGCCCAGGTCGACCACCTGCATTTCCCGGAAGTAATTGCGCAGGCGGAAAAAGGCCACAAGATTTAAAAAGAGGTACATAGAGTTTAACAGGGTAAAATAGCATAAGACCAACAGGTTATACAAAATGGCCAGCATAAGCAGGATATTCATGGCCTCACCCCTTTTCCAACCGTTCCAGCATATAAACCGCCATCTCCGCCGGTTCACCTTCTTGCTCCGTAAGCTGCTTTAACCGTTCCAGCCCCTGGCTGCCAGCTTTTAATAATGCCTCCCCGGCTCGAAAACGCACCCACCAGTTTTGATCAGACAGCAGGTGGTGCAGTTCATCCAGGTAAGCTTCAGGGTTGACGCTGCCCAAGGCCTTGGCCGACTGGCTGCGGACAATCCAGTTTTCATGCTGCAGGAACAAGACCAGGCTTGTTGCCGTTTCCGGCGAAGCAATCCGTTCCAGGGCTTTCAGGCAGCGAATGGTTACTTCTTCAATATCGCTAAGTTCCATTATCTTCTGTATGGTGCGGTCGGCGGGCAGGTAATTGAAATAGGCCAAAAAGTCAATGTACAAGCACAATACTTCAGGCTTTTCAATGTCCAGTTCAGATTCCCGGCGTATACGCAGCTGCAGGGCATTATCGAACTGGCTTTGAGAAGCCCTTGCCTCATGTCCTGTTTGGAACAAAGGCGCCTGTCGATAGGCGGAAACCAAGACATTGTTTTTCAGCAACTGGTGAACCAGGGGACATGACTGCTCACCGAAGTCCACCAGGATTTCACTGACCGCCTCATAGGTATAATAACTCTGCAGCAGCACCCGGATGATCTCATGAAAACTATCCCAGTCGCCAATTGCGGCCAGCCCCCGGGCCGCAGCCAGGGAGACTACGTAATCCCGGTTCTGCAGGTTCCTGCGCAAGTACTTAATGGCCCGCTTTTCCCCCAAGGTCCCCAAGAAACGGGCTGACCTGGCTTTTTCCCAGCGGGTGCCCCGCTGCAAAAGATGGAGCAGATGTGCTGTCAGCCCGGTGTGCCGGGAAAGTTCACCGATCAGTTCCCGCTCCCGGCCCCGGATATTTTTCAAATAGCCGTACAGGTAACGCTCCCAGTAAAGCAGCTCACTTTTTTCCACCCGGGGCATGGTCTCCAGTTCCAGGTCGCCATCCAGGTAGAGCAGAAAACGCCGGTCCCAGTCCTGCTCAAGCCGGATGTATTTTTTTTCCTGGAACAAGTTAGTCAGCCTCAGGAAAACGACAACCAGGAGAAAAGCGACGATAAGTAAAGAAAAAACCAGGCATAAGACAAAAACCGTTTGCAAGGAAACAAGACCATCAGGGTTCATTAACCTGCTCCCTTCAGGCGTTTTACACGGGCCACAACCTCCGCAGGGCGGAACGGCTTGGCTATATAGTCATTGGCACCCAACTCCAGGCCGTGCAGGATATCTTTTTCCTGACCTTTGGCGGAGAGAATGATTACGGGCAGAGTGGGTTTTTGGTCTCGCAGCCGTCGCAGCACTTGAAACCCATCATAAACAGGCATCATCACATCCAGCAGAAGCAGGTCCCAGTCTTCACCCAGGACCATTTCCAGGGCTTTTTCCCCATCTTCCGCCCAGCTTACGGCAAAGCCTTCTTTCTCCAGTTTGAACTGCAGCAAGCGGGCTACCTGCGGGTCGTCTTCGGCAATCAAGATTTTCATAGATCTGCACCTCCCCTCCCCAGGTAATCATGGGAGACTGTGAATCAAAATCGAAAACTTTATCACCCCATCTCAGGGTTAGATGAAAGGCAAAAGGACCGTAAAGCATGTCCCCTTCCCCGGCTCGCTTTCCAGGGTAATCTCCCCCCCCATCTTTTCCAGCATGGTTTTAACGATATAGAGTCCCAGACCGGTCCCTCCCGTGCTGCGGTTCAGGGAGTTATCGGCCCGGTAGAAACGGTCAAAGACCTTCTGCTGTTCCTGCCGGCTTAACCCAACACCTGTATCCTTGACGGAGACCTTGTATCCTTCTTCTTCTTTTTCCAGGACAACGGCAACGCTTCCTTGCTCTGTATAGCGGACCGCATTGCTGATCAGGTTGCCCAGGATCTTTTCCAGCTTTTGCCGGTCACCCAGGTATAGAGCTTTTTCCGGCCCGACAAAAACCTTTTCCAGCTTTTTTTTCCGGATTAAAGGTTCCTGGGAATGAAAAAGCTGCTCAATCATCGCCACCAGATCAACACAATCGACTTTAACCGGCAGCGCCCCGGATTCCATCTTTTGGATTTCCAGGATATCCATGATTAATTCCTGGAGCTTTTCAGCCTGCTGCAGGGAGATGGTTAAAAACTCTTGCTGTTCGGGGGTAACCTCACCTGCATCTTCTTCCAGGACCAGGTCCAGGTAGCCGATAATGCTGGTCAGCGGCGTTTTTAGCTCGTGAGAAACTGTAGAAAGGAATTCCGATTTAAGGCGTTCCAACTCCAGGTCTTCGCTAATATCACGAAACACTTCCACCCCGCCGATGATTGTTCCCTTTTTATCTCTCACCGGGGCTACACTGACCGCTGAAGTGAAGGTGCCGCCATCTGCTGAGCGGGCTATAACCCGGATAGGCCTGTTGCTGCTCTTTCCGGTAGCCATGGCCCGGTTGAGCGGGCATAAGTCACTGCTGCAAAGCTCATTGCCCTGCTCATCCCGGTGCTGGAGTATTCCCGCATGGCAGGGCTTTCCCGCCACTTCTTCCCGGGAAAAACCGGTTATTTCCTCGGCTGACCGGTTCCAGTAAACTATCCTTCGCTGCAAATCTGTCACATAGACTCCATCATTGATGCTGTCCAGCAGCGCTTCCAGGTTTTCGGCATGACTTAGAAAGGATTTCCAGATATGCTCAGAGTATCGGGTCATGGCTGCCTCTCCTTTGCTTTTCTAACTGTACCCTGCCATTTGAAGGTCAGGCACACAGGGCGCAACCCCCGGTGCAGGTCTTTATCTTCGTGCTATTTTACCCCACTGAACTTTTGAAAACAAGTGAAAATATAAGCCGTGGCCCATCACTTGATCTCCTTAAAGTAAGCGCTGATGATGGAAAAGCTGCGTTTTTCCCGCTCCCTGTAACCGGGTTCTTCCCAGAAGTCCCAGGTGTAATGAGGAAGGTCAGCTTTAAAATCGGCTTCTCCTTGTTTTCTCGGCAGGAAGTCCATTATTTCAGCAGGAAGCTCACCTGGTTCAAAATATTCTTTTTCCGCATCCGGGGGCCAGGCATGGCTTCCCGGGTCATAGGAAAAGAGCAGGGCACCGAAGGAGATCCCTTCAGTTTCTGCCGTTTGCAGCTGGTCCCGCCCAGGGGGTTCCAGGTACGTCCCGGGGTCGTCCATGATGCGTCGTGTCGATGGGTCTGTAAAATTCAGCAGAGCCCAGGGCAGCCGCAGTTCAATCCGGTTGTTTTCTTCATCAAAATAGGCCATGGCCAGGGAATCGTACGCTTCATTATCAGGATCATAGTTACCCCGGGGCAGGATGCTCTGGTTGGTGCGGATGGCAGGAAAAACCGTGCCGTCCTCCCCGATGCGTTCCCGGTTCACAACAGGGCGAATGGTCTCCCACTGTATTTTTGCTTCAACTGTTTCTTTGTCTTCTTCGGGCCTTTTGGGCTCAATAGGGGGAGAGAAGAAACGCTCTTCCGCCCGGTTGTAGGAGGAGTTGACCAGGAACAGGGGGTCAGCCTCTCCCGTTACCAGGAGGACAAACTCCATCCCCTGGGGAAAAACAGCGTCCTGCAGGGGAAGCTCAGTTAGCCCTCTTTGGGACCCGGCGGTATTAAAGCCGACAAGCAGACCCGTCCCGGGCGGCAGCAACACTTCGCCGGATTCCCAGGCCGGCTCCAGGCCGAGAAAGAGAAACGCTTCATTGTGGTCCATCTGCAGGCCTTTGAAGTACCCCGGGCCAGCATCATTGGAAGGCATGTTATCCGAGGCGTCCGGGACAGGGTTACCATTCCCGGCGGGTGCATTCTGGCTTACCCGAAGGACTTCTTGATCCAAAAAAGGCTCCCGGGCCGGCTCCATGGCCAGCTGACCGTAATTTTGTTCGGGGCAGAAGGCATTTTGCCAGAAAACGTTTCGTTCGTACGGAACCATGTATGGTTCCGTACTCCAGGTTTTTTTCACCCACTCGTCCATCAGGGCAAAAATGACCCCTCCGGCATAGCCTTCCCGCAAAATGGCTTCCATCATGCGCACAGTCATCTCTCCCTGCTCTACTTCGTCCACTCCACCGTGGTGAAAACCGTGGGGATGGACATGGGCTGTAGTCAACCCTGTAGCCATGCCAAATTCCGCCACCAGGGCCGGGTAGGGAGGGTGCACCTCCATAAATTCCTGGAGATAGGCGCCGTAACGCAGGATTCCTTCTTCATCCCTGTATTCATCATAAGAGGGCTCGTTGTTCATAAAGTCCGGGTAATTGGGATAGATATGGTACGAACCGAAAAAGCCGGCCAGGTTGGCAGGACCTTGTTCCATGTGCGCCGGGTTCACCTCGGCCATGTCATTATACGGCTCACTGTCAGGTTCCCATTCCGCCGGGTGGCCCAGGGGATCCAGGGTGGGCCAGCTGACAAAGGATACCGGATACTGCCAACCGTAGTTGTCCACAGCATAATCCAGGGCATAATCACACATTTTGGCCAGCCAGACTTCGGTGGCGCTGGAACCTTTGACGGCCTGCACATAGCGGCCGTCAAATACATCCCGGTTTGGATTTAGTTCATCGGTCTGCAACACTTCATGGGGTTCCAGTTCCCTGCCGATGAGCACACCCAAAACAAAAGGGGAAACATCGGCGCTGTAGTTGCCGTAGGCCCTGCCCCGGCGTGCCGGTATCTCTGCAGCACCGTGCAGGGCATCCAGGGCATAGCGGATTTCCTGTTTGTATTCCTGCAGATAATCTTCCTGGAAATAGTCGTCGTTGGGGACTTCTTCTTCAGGCCAAACCTCCTGCAAAAGCCAGATGCGCTCTTCCGGCGGCAAAGACTGGTTGTATTCCAGGAAAACCCGGTAAAAGAGGGGATCCAGCAGGGTATAGATGCGGATCACATTGGCGTTGAGCCGGGAAACCGCTTCCAGCCATCCCCGATACACCTCCCGGTCAGACGGGAACCAGGTGAAATATTTCCCGGGCAATGCAGTTCCAATGTTTACCCCTTTGAGCGTAAGGTGTTCCCATTCCCCGCCGCGGTAAACCTCGAACTGGCGTCCCCGGGTCCGTGCCGCCACGTTCACGTCGTTGATTAAAGCAGCTTCGGGTTCAAAGGTTTCTTCGACAGGCCCGGGATCATCTGCACAACCCGCCAGGATCCATAGCGGAAGCAGCAAAAAAAGACCCAGGCAAATCACAACCCGGTGACAGCTGCCTTTGCAAATATGGGAATTAAAAAAATGTATTGACCTCAATAACAAGGTTCTCCACTCACTTCTACCTGA
>CAZOOA010000029.1:0-33112 GCA_964581355.1 uncultured Desulfovibrionaceae bacterium
GCCCCACAGGATCCTAAGTCCTGCGCGTCTGCCAGTTCCGCCACGCCCGCCTGTTAAATCCGTTATTATCGGAGTTTCCAAGTTAAAGGTTAGGTATAGTATCCATTCTGCCGCGTCAAATTGAAATCCTGTTGCGATAATTAGCGGTAAATCCTTCCCGGTAAACCTTGGCAAAATGGGAGTTCAAAAGTGATCTTTGTGTAGCATTGAATACTTACGCACCTTAACCGTTTTCATTATAACAAAGACGTTATGCAAAGTAAACAGGGATACTAAAAAACGAGCCTAAGGCAAAAAAAAGCGATTCTCGCTCATAATTGTTTGCTGCTGCATAACAGGATAATACGGTTTATTGCACGTAATTTGCCCGGAGTTCATTGGTTTTTTTTGACGGGTGCTTTTCTTTTTCGGAAGCGGGGCGCCCGTTTTTCATGTTTCAGGTAATTAGATTGTCATCAAGACCATAGACGACAAATTTTTTGCTTTTACCCGGCACAGCGCGGCTGTTAATTTGAATATTTTTCCAAGTTTAAGAAAAATCATACTTTAGTATAATAGACATCTTTGCATGGAGGCTAATAAAATAATATAAGGAAAAGATTTGCAATTTCTATATTAGGCGATCAACCAAAGAGCGATGACACCCTGGCTGCGGATGGACGCCCGTCCAGAGTAAGTCGGCAACCTGACTCCGGTTGGCCCGGTTTCTGATGAACTCGTGATAACTCAAGTACATTTCATGGCAATAATTCAGCAGGAAAGGAGGTGCAAAAATGATGAAAAAAGTGTTGCTGGCGGGTTTGCTTTGCCTGATGGTTTTTACTGTTTTCGGCTGTGGGGGGCCTTCAGGAAAAGTTTCTGAACTGGAGGAAAAAGCAGCGGAAATCGCCACTAAACTGGAAGATGATTTGGATGAACTGGAGGAGCAGCTAGAGAGCGCTCAGTGGAGTGCTCAGGAGATTGTTCGGCCGTCGGAAGTAGAAGGGATGACTGAAGAATTAGCAGCAGTAGTTGATCATTTTATAGCTGAAGGAATCAATATAACAAATGTTGAGTCGGTAATGCTTAGCGGAGCTATGGGTGCAGAGGCCGGCATGTATGTGTCAACTGATATCACATTTTTCGAGCTTTACCAGTTTGATCTGGATCAAGCTGATGAACAAACGTTGAATTACTTAGACAATCTGAATGAAGAGTATAATTCACTGAATGGGAATATCGTGATGGCCCACCCGGATCGCTTTGATGAGTATGAGGAAGATTACTACACGGAAGCAGTAGAAGCAATTATTGAGGCATTTGAAAGTTTCTAATCAAATAATGCTCAAGAGGAGGGTTTTTCTTTAATGAAAAAGTTGTTGCTGCAAAAGAAAAGATCAAGTCGTGGTGGCGTAAGGATGTTGATGGCGTTGGTTTTGGCCCTTGCCCTGGTGGTGGCACCGGCAGGAGTTCAGGCTGGTGTGTCTGACGGTGTTTACTCCTTCGGCAGCTACAGATACGGACAGCTGGGCCTGGGTGAAGCAAGCGTCATCCGCGCCCTTGATAGCACCATTCCCAACAGGATAGGGGGGACTTACATACCAGACTTCCCCGGTTTTGAAAACCCCAGGGACGTAGCCGCCGGCGAAAGCTTTTCCCTGGTCCTTCTCCAAAACGGGGATGTGTACTCCTTCGGAGAAACACGCCGTGGAGTGCTGGGCCACGGAGAGATGGAAGACCATTACTTGTTCGTCCCTAAAAAAATTGAAGGCATTGGCAAGGCTGCAGCCATAGGCGCTGGGAGATTTAGCTCCTTTATCAGCCTGGAAAACGGCGACCTCTACGCTTTTGGCGATGGGTCTTATGGAAGACTTGGGGTCGGCCATACCGGGCACGAACGTGTCCCTACCAAAGTGGAGGGTGTCAGCCATGTCGTGCAGATAGCACCCGGGGGCACGCACACCCTGGTCCTCCAGGCAAACGGCGATGTCTACGGATTTGGAACCGGCAGAGCAGCCCTTGGTCAGGGAGATAGCGGACCCAGCACATACTTGACTCCGGTAAGTGTACCTCTCCCGGGACCTGCCCTAGACATTGCAGCAGGCTGGTATCATTCCCTGGCGGTGCTGGAAAACGGCGATGTCTACGTTATTGGGTCGAACGCACATGGAAAGCTGGGGTTGGGGATCGATACAAGAACTTCAATCTATACTCCCGTAAGAATAGAAGGCCTTGGGCCGGCTAAAGCCGTCGCTTCATATGAAAGCACTTCCTTTGTCCTTTTGGAAAACGGCGACCTTTACGCTTTCGGCGAAAACGATAAAGGCCAGTTGGGGCTGGGAGATCTGGAAGACAGGGATGTGCCTGTCAAAGTGGAGGCCTTAAGCGGGGTGGCCATGATCGAGGCCGGTAGGAATCACGCCCT
Source organism: uncultured Desulfovibrionaceae bacterium (assembly GCA_964581355.1). Classification (GTDB taxonomy): domain Bacteria; phylum Bacillota; class Dethiobacteria; order DTU022; family UBA8154; genus CAZOOA01. Next base: position 2,405 of record CAZOOA010000029.1, read on the forward strand.
GGCTGCCCAAGAAAACGGCGATGTCTACAGCTGGGGCGATGGTGGAGCCAGGCTGGGTCACGGAGATGCTACCGGTCTGAGAAGCACTCCTGCACTCATTGAAGGTCTTAAGGGAAATAACGCCCTGGCCCTTGCAGCAGGCACTGGTCATTCCCTGGTGCTAGTGGGCACCCCTCCCATCACCATCGAAATAGACGGCCAGCTTTTACGCACCGATGTGCCGCCGGTCATCCTTGACGGAAGGACCATGGTTCCTTTGCGGGATATTTTTGAGGCTCTGGATACCGAGGTGGACTACGATGCCGAGACGCGGGCCATTACCGGCACAACAGCTCAGACCAGTATCCAGCTTACGGTGGACAGCACCCAGGCCACGGTAAACGGCGAAGAAGTTACACTGGATGCACCGGCCACAGTTATGGATGGCCGCACCCTGGTGCCCGTGCGCTTTATCGCCGAAAGCACCGGCCAGGATGTGGGCTGGGAAGCCAGGACCAGGACGGTGTTAATCACCACAGAGGAAATAAGTAATATAGAAAAGTAGTTACTACGGTTGATTAATTGAAGCTGGTAATATTTTCACATGTTTATAGGAATTTGAAGGTTGTTTATAGAGCCAGGCCGAAGAACATACCCTGGAAAGAATCGAAAGTAGCGATTATCTTTATAAAAAAGCGTTAGCTGAGTACTGACGCTTTTTCTTTTGCTGAGGCATTAAGGCATTCCCGGGTTTATCCCGTCTAACTTATTAATGTTCTGACACCGCCAGTAAGTTTATTTGTGTTTTTCACCGTTTAAAAACCCTGGCAGGCTTTGATGGTTTTTTGGGTTGCCGAAAAGATTTTTGTAGGTCCAATAAGTCAGTTCTTGTCGGGTTTTGTCAGGAAGGCCTGAGTGATGGAAAAAATGTTGGTATTGAAAAAAAGATCAAAGCGGAGTAAAATAGTTATGTTTTTGAAATGTGGTTCGATTGATAAAAATTTGAAAGCGAGGGCAGGCAATGCAGTTATATTACGGAAAAGAAAAGGCGGAATTAAGTCTTCCTGATGCAGCTCCCCGGAAGATATTACATATGCCGCATATTGAGCCCCTGAAGGACGCGGCCGAAACCATCAAAGAAGCACTGCGAAACCCTGTTGGATCTGTGCCTCTTGGGCAGTATGTGAACCCGGGGGACAGTGTCTGCCTGTTGGTTAACGATTCCACCCGGGTGGCAAGGAGCGACTTTTTTCTGCCCATCCTGGTCGATGAGCTGGTGGAAGCAGGAGTTGCAGAATCCGACATTTTTATTCTATTTACCAACGGGACCCACCGGAACCTGGAACATGAAGAAATGGTGGAGTTGGTGGGGGAAAATACTGCCCGCAGGATCGCCATGTACAACCACGACTGTCATGATGAAAGCAACCTGGTTTACATGGGAGAGACCTCCCGTGGAACGCCGATCTATTTAAACCAACAAGCTGCCCAGGCGGACAAGTGTATCCTGACAGGTAGCATTGTCTATCATTTCTTTGCCGGTTTTGGCGGGGGGCGTAAAGCCCTGATTCCCGGTGTGGCCGGCTATGATACAATTCGTGCCAATCATAGTTTGATGATGGAAGAGCAGGCCCGGCTCGGGATGCTGGAAGGAAACCCTGTCCATGAAGACCAGCTGGAGGCAGCCAGGATGGTCGGTGGCGGGTTTTTGCTAAACGTGGTGCTGGATGAAGCGAAAAACTTTTTGGCCGTGTTTGCCGGAGACATGGAGCAGGCTCATCTGCAAGGGTGCGAATTTGTTCAACAAGCATATGGGGTGGTTATCGATCAGTTGGCTGATGTAGTCATCGCCAGCTGCGGTGGTTATCCCAAGGATATCAATATCTACCAGGCGCAGAAGACCCTGGAAAATGCTGTGCAGGCCGTCAAGCCCGGTGGACAGGTGATCTTGCTGGCCTGCTGCCCGGAAGGGGTTGGTTCCGATATCTACGAGCAGTGGGCTCAAAAATATGAGACCATGGAAGAAATAGGAGATGCGTTAAAGGCCAATTTTCAGCTTGGGGGGCACAAGGCCTATGCTGTATCCAGGGCCCAAAAGCTGGGGACGGTGTTCCTGGTATCCGGGCTCGACCCGGACAAGGTGCGTTCCCTGGGCTTTCTACCTGCCTCTTCGCTTCAAGAAGCGGTGGATGAGGTATACCGGGAAAAGGCGGAACTGCTTACCTATGTCATGCCCCAGGGCTCACTGGCAGTTCCAGAATTATCCTGTGATATGTAAAATATAAGAAAAGCGAGAACAAAAAGAACAAAATAAACAATATAACCGTAACGTTTCTATTTTCAGAGAATTCCTTTATATTAATAAGGTAGGTTATTCTGAAATAATTCTATCTCTATCCAAAATTAGCAAAGGGGGTGTTAAGAGGGGGGTATAGTAGAAAAGAAAGATTTTTAGTAGCGGAAGTATTTAACAAGTTTTGCCTGAGTAACAGAATTAATGCCTGAACCAATTTTTAAGGAAAAAAGGAGTGAAGGAAAGCGTGAAGAAAAAAGCAACCCTATGTATTTTGTTAAGTTTGTTACTGGTCTTCGGTTTTGTATTTGTAGGTTGTGGTGATGATCCTGCCACGGATGCTCCGGCACCCGACGATGCCCCGGATGATGCCCCGGATGCACCTGATGAGCCTGCTGCCGATGTCCCCGACGACTGGCCCGGCACAGTAACGCTGGGAACGGCTGGTGTTGGTGGTGTGTACTTTGTATACGGTGGCGGAATCGGAAGCATGATCGACGATATTGTTGGCGTTCCCACAGGAGTTGAGCAGACCGGCGGTCCGGCTGACAACATGATGCTGGTCCATGACGGAGCCATTGAACTGGGTATGATTACCATGGGTATCGGCTACGAAGGCTGGAATGCGTTGGAAGGCACCGCTTTTGAAGGCGAAGAGCATGACAATGTCCGTGCCCTCTTCCCCATGTACAGCACATACTCCCAGTGGTGGGCCCACGCAGACAGTGGGATCACTACCTTGCGCGACCTGGATGGCAAGCAGGTTGGCGTAGGCCCCACCGGCGGAACCCCGGGAACTTACCATCCCCAGATTCTCGAAGCATTGGGTGTCGATGCATCCCCGGTATGGGGCGCGACTGGCGACCTGGTGGAAAGCCACGCGGACAGGCAGATCGATGCCAACAGCCAGGCGACGGGACTGCCCATGGGCGGCCTGCTGAGCTACGAAGCAACGGTTGGCGCTGACAATGTGGTTATGCTGCCTATCGAAGGAGACGACCGTGACGAAGTAATTGAAGCCATGCCCTTCTGGGTGCCCGGCACCATCCCGGCAGACACCTACGACTTCCTGGATGATGACCTGGAGACCGTCGTTGTCTTTAACTGGTTCATCGGCCACAAAGACCTGCCCGACAGCCTGATCTATGAAATCGTCGATGCCGTGATGACCAACAATGACAGGGTTGTAAGTATCCACGAAGCCGGTAGGGAAACGGTTCCGGAAAATGTCGGCACTAACGACTTCCTGCCCCTGCATCCCGGCGCAGCCCAGTGGTTTGAAGATAACGGTTATGATGTTCCCGCAGGCGCACAGCCCATCGATTAATTTCTGTAATGTGAGATAATGAAACGTAAGTGGATCATGTTTAGTTGATAGGGTGTTTAAAAGAGTGATAACCCTCCCACCCTCCACGCAAAAGCAGCAAAGAGGGTGGGGGGGTTATTAAACCAAGAAGAAAGGAGGCAGTCGGGAACAAAAAATGACTGATCAAAACAACGAAAAATCCAAAAAGCAGCAAGAACAGGACGATCTCGCCAATATTCTCACGCCGGAGCAGCTCAAACAGCTGCAGAGCATGGACGTGGATGAAGACGTGGAAACGGGAAGCCAGCGTGTATTCCCCGGGTTTATGGGCCGTGTTGTAACGATCTGGGCGGTTCTTACATCAGTCCTGCATATTTACTTCCTGGTGTTTAGCCCCATTGACCCGCTGCTTTTGCGCAGTATGCACGTTTTTACCCTTACCGTCCTGGGCTTTTTGCTGGTTCCCGGGTGGGCCAAGGCCAAGGAAAAGATTCACATGGTGGATTGGATCGGGATTTTGCTGGCCATCTATGTCTTTTCCTACATGGTCATTAACTTCCAGGACCTGATCTGGAGAATGCGGGTCAGGCCCACGGATGCGGACCTGGTCATGGTAATTATTGGGGTTGTCATTGTCCTTGAACTGGCGCGCCGCTGCAGCGGTAATGCACTGTTGATTTTGGCCGGTGTTTTCATTGCCTATGCCCTTTTGGGGCACATGCTGCCGGGCTTTATCGGGCACAGCGGTTATGCGTTTCAGCGGTTTATGGGGTATATTTACAGCGACTATGGAATCTTTAGCGCTCCCATAGCCATCTCCTCCAGATATATAATTTTGTTTATTATCTTCGCTTCCTTTTTGCAGGTATCGGGGGTTGGGAAGTATTTTGTGGAATGGGCTTTCTCCATTAGCGGTGGAGCGCGGGGAGGCCCGGCCAAGGTGGCTATTATCGCCAGCGCGCTGATGGGGACCATGAACGGGACCTCGGCCGGTAACGCTGTGGCCACGGGCAGCCTGACCATTCCATTGATGAGAAAGGTGGGTTATACGCCCAAGTTTGCCGCCGCCACGGAAGCGGTTGCTTCGGCCGGTGGCCAGGTCATGCCGCCGATTATGGGGGCTGGTATCTTTATCATGGCGGAAATTACGGGGATACCGTACCAGCGGATCATGATGGCCGGAATTATTCCTGCCTTGCTCTATTTTTCTTCGGCTTTCTTGATGGTGGACTACGAGGCGGTAAAGCTGGGCTTGATGGGTTTCCCCAGGGCGGCCCTGCCCAAGTTCGGTTATGTCATGAAGCGCAGCTTCCTCTTTATCCCGGTGGCGCTGCTCTTCTACCTGCTGCTCACCGGTTGGTCCGTTATTATGGCCGGTTTTGTCGGTATTTGCAGCTGTTTTGTTGTTGGATGGCTCAACGCCCTGATTACCAGGGATGTTACCAAGGGTGTTGACCACAAGAAAGTTATCAAGGGGCTTGAAGGTGGAGCCCGGGGTGCTATCCAGTTGATGGCCGTTTGTGCCGCAGCAGGGATTATTATGGGCGTTATTGCCCTGACCGGTATCGGTGTTAAGTTTGCCAACCTGCTCATGGGAATTGCCGGGACCAGCCAGTTGCTGGCTCTCGTCTTTGCCATGTGTGTGGCTATCCTGCTGGGGATGGGGATGCCCACGACAGCGGCTTACGCTATCGCGGCTTCTGTTTTGACCCGGGGCTTGATCGAAATCGGACTGCCGGTGCTGGTGGCCCATATGTTTGTTTTCTACTTTGCCTGTATTTCAGCGATTACGCCCCCGGTGGCCCTGGCGGCCTATGCCGCTTCAGGTATAAGCGGGTCGGATCCCATGAAAACGGGATACACCTCTTTCCGCTTGGGGATTACAGCTTATATTGTGCCCTTTATGTTCTTCTATGCGCCTGCCCTGATCCTGGGTAACATGGAGGAAGTTATGATGGTTCAGACGGTGCATATAGATGGTACAGATACGATAATGCAGCTAACTGTAACAACGGTGGTGCTCAGGACCCTGACAGCCCTTGTGGGTGTGTATGCGCTGGCTTCGTCGGTGCAGAAGTGGTACTTCGGCAAAATTCCTTTCCTTTTCCAGGTGATCCTGTTTGCCGCTGCGCTGTCCCTGATTACAGCCAGCATTTATGCGGATTTCGTTGGTTTCGGAATAATGGTTGCCCTGTTCCTGTACCAGCGTATGGCCAAGCAGAAAGCGGAAAAAGAAGTGGAAGCTCCTGTCACACCGGATGGCTAAAATCCCGGCGGAGCTCTTTGCTAAATAGACAAGTTTATACGGTCCCCTTGCCCTCCACGCCAAAAGCAGCCAAGAGGGCAAGGGGGCTTTTTTATCTTCATAACAGGGAAGGAAATACAGGGAAATGGGGAGAATTAGTTAAAGTCGCTGTTTTGTATCATAACATCCACGACTTACGGTCGAAGTGCTGGTTTCAACATCCTGCTCCTTAACCGGGGAGAGGGCGCATTCGTCCGGCGACGTTGGTCTCTGTGGCCAAAGGCGCTTGGTGACCGAAGGTTCTCGGGCGGTCCGGCCGACAGGACGTCGGCCGCCGGGATCGACCCGGACGGGAGTTAAACCGGGGAGGCCGCCCGGGGTGCCCCGAGGGAACCCTAGCGCCTTCCACAGGGTTACCCAGTCGCCCGGACGACAGCTCCAAGACACGGTTTTTCATACTACTAGAAAGGTATCTCGCCTATGTCACTGTACGCCATCAGCGATCTGCATCTTTCCCTGGGCGGGGAAAAGCCCATGGACATTTTCGGAGCGCGTTGGGAAAGCCATCATCTTAAATTGCAGGAAAACTGGAGCCGTGTTGTTGCACCTGATGATACGGTGATCCTGGGTGGAGACTTGAGCTGGGCCCTGAAGCTGGAAGAGGCCAAAGAGGATCTGCAGTTCATTCATGCCCTGCCCGGGAAGAAAATACTTTTCCGGGGCAACCACGATTATTGGTGGAAAAGCTACGCCAAGGTGAAAAAGGCGCTGCCCTCCAGCCTGGTCGCTATCCAGAACAACTATTATCCTTACGGTGCAATTGCCATCTGTGGGACCCGGGGCTGGACCTCACCCGGGGGGGAGAACTTTACGGAGCAGGACCAAAAGATTTATCAACGGGAGTTGTTGCGTCTTGAGATGTCCCTGGAAGCAGCCCGGATGGATGGCTATGATCAACTTTTGGTTACCCTTCATTATCCTCCCTGGAATGCCAGGTTGGAAAAAACGGGCTTCATCCAGATCATGGAGGAGTTCGGTGTACGAGTCTGCCTTTACGGTCACCTCCACGGGGCTGATCATAAAAATGCGCTCCAGGGGCTTAGAGAGGGGATTATCTATTATTTCACTTCCAGTGATTACCTGGATTTTACCCCCATCCCTTTGGATCTCAGTGTTTTCCGCTCATTTTAACCCGCTGCAGGCCGAGAAGCTTGCTTTACAGCGGTGTTTTCCATGCTATAATAAAGAATAGGAAAAAGAAAATTTAAAATATCTCAGGAAGGGGACATTCAGGGAAATGAAAACCAGGTGCAGGGTTTTTGTGTTTTGCTTATTCATGCTCCTGCTGGTTTTTGCTGCTTCCGGTTGTGGCGGCACGGAGCACCGGGCTGCGGCTGTTGCCAATGTAAATGATCAAGAGATCACCGAGGATGAACTCCAGGAATTTATGAACGCAGTCTTTCTTTATATGCCTGATGTGGAAGAAATGTATTCTGAGCAGGAGGCCCTGGAGATGTTGGAAAACGAGATCCTCTGGTTTTTAATTGAAAACCGGGTCCTGGAACAGGAAGTGCTTACCCTGGGGTTGGAAGTGGATGAAGAAAGAATTGAAGACATCTACCAGGAGACCCGGGAAGAACTGATCAACCATATCTACGGTACTGAAGAAGATTTTTACGACCGTCTTGAGGAGTTAGAGGTTCAGGAGGACTCATTGAGGATGGTTCACCGGGATACGTTTTTAAGGGAGCTGCTGTTTGAGCATGCCGGCAGCAGCCTGCCTGAAGAGGAAGTGAGGGCATTTGTGGAGGAGAATCCCGCCCTGCTGGCCCAGCCGGCCCAGGTTTATGCCCTGCACATCCTGGTGGAAACGGAAGAAGAGGCTGAGTCCGTATTGGACCGGTTGGAAGCAGGAGAAGACTTCATGGAGTTGGGCCAAGAAGTGTCCCTGGACAGCCACGTGGACTTGGGCTATATCAGTTCCGACGATATGCTGGATCCCACCTTCCTGGAAGCAGCCTTCGACCTTTCAGCGGAGGAAATTAGCGATCCCGTGGAAACGGTGTTTGGCCATCATATTATCAAGATTACCGATAAACAGGATGCCCGGGAACTTAGTTTTGAGGAAGTGGCCGAAGAAGCCAGGGAAATTAAAAAACGTCTTTACTTCGAGGAGTACCTGCAAACGCTGATGAGTGAAGCTGCAGTCGAAACGTTTTTAGGACAATAGGTAATGTATAAAACCCTCCCTTTGGATGAATACTAAGGAAAAGCTGCAAAGATGCATATTTGTTGGAAAAGGGAGGGAAGCAGCAGTTGAAAGCAACGGGTATTGTCCGCCGCATTGATGATCTGGGCCGGGTAGTTATCCCAAAAGAAATTCGGCGAACACTGAAGATTCGCGAAGGAGATCCCCTGGAAATATTTGTGGACCGTGACGGCGAGGTTATCCTGAAGAAGTACTCTCCCATTGGTGAATTGGGGGATTTTGCCCAGGAATATGCCGATTCCCTTTATGAGGCGATGGGGCATATTGCCTGTATCGCCGACCGGGATACAGTAATCGCTGTTTCTGGGGCGCCGAAAAAAGAATTTGTTAACCGCACCCTGAGCCTGGCCGTGGAGAAAGTGATGGAAACCCGGAAAAGCATCCTGATCCAGGACACCTCGCAACATGACTTTTACCGGGAAGCGGATGAAGACAGCGTCTCCAAGTTTTATTCGGAAGTTATTGCTCCAATCATTAGCGAAGGAGATCCAATCGGCGCAGTCATTATGGGCACGAGAAACAGCGAAGTGCAGCTGGGGGACCTGGAACTTAAGTTGGCTGAAACAGCGGCCGGTTTTCTGGCGAAACAAATGGAGCAGTAAAAACTTCGATTCAAATCGACCCATCGTAGTTTGGCTCTATTGTCCTTTTTAAGCGGTGTAGTTTTAAATATTTACCAGTTCCCGGGATCAAAGCAAAAAAACTGGCGTTGATCGAAAAGTGGTAACAACAATTTGTTACTGCTTTTTTTGTAAGTTTAATATGATATAATGTAGGGAGTTTTTAACTTGGCAGCTACAGTCAGGCTGCTGCAGGGAGGCCGGAGAATTATTGTCCCGTGGACAGACATTTGTTAAAGGTGCGCTAATCCTGACTTCCGCTGGCCTGAGCGTGCGTTTGATGGGCGCCGGCCTGCGTGTTTTCCTGGGTGCCATTTTAGGGGATGAAGGCATCGGGCTCTACCAGATGGCGTACCCTGTTTATACCGCGCTGTTAGCCATTTCCACAGCAGGGATACCCATTGCTGTTTCCAAGCTGGTATCGGAGAATATTGCCAAGCGAGATTACCAGGGGGCCTTCCGGGTTTTTAAGACGGCTCTGGCTATGTTGACCCTGCTGGGTGCTTTTTTTTCCCTGCTTTTGTTCTTCGGTGCAGAAACATTTATCCAGGTCCTGGAGCTGGACCCCCGGGCTTATTACCCCCTGCTCACCGTTTCTCCAGCTATATTCATTGTTTCCATTATGGCCTCTTTCCGGGGTTTTTTCCAAGGGCAGCAGGAAATGCAGCCGACAGCGTTTTCCCAAATCATTGAGCAGTTGGGCCGCATTGCCATCGCCATCACCCTGGTTTACCTGTTAATCCCTTACGGGCTGGAATATGCCGCAGCCGGGGCAACTTTTGGCGCGGTAAGCGGTGCTATTTTGAGTTTGCTGGTGCTCCTGCTGCTTTTTTTCGGACGAAGGCGGCAGTTTGCAGGTGCGATCAAGAAGCAGGTTGTGCTGCGTGATTTCAGCCACCTGGATGTGGTCGTGCGGATAGCAAAGTTTTCCATCCCCATTACTCTGGCCAGCCTGGTGATTCCCCTGGTCAATATGGTGGACTTGGCTGTGGTCCCCAACCGGCTGCTCTTTGCCGGTTTTTCCCGGCCGGAAGCCACAGCCCTGTACGGCCAGTTAACGGGGATGGCCAACCCGGTAATCCAGTTTCCCGTGATTATGACCATTTCCCTGGCCATGTCCCTTGTCCCGGCTATTTCCGAGGCCCAGACGCTGAATAACAGGGGGTTGATTATCCACCGCACCAACCTGGCCATGCGCTTGACCATGTTTTTCAGTATTCCGGCGGCGTTTGGCCTTTTTGTCCTGGCCGAACCTGCCACCCTTGTGCTTTACGATAATGTCCAGGCGGCTTATCCCCTGTCTATCCTGGCTTTTGCAACCATCTTTTTATCGCTTTATACGGCTACTTCAGGTATTCTGCAGGGGATGGGGCGCACCATGGAACCGGTAAAGAATATGCTCCTTGGCGCGGCAGTTAAGTTGCTGCTTAGCTGGTTTTTGACGGCCATACCGGCCCTGCATATCGGGGGCACGGCCATTTCCACTGTCCTGGGCTTCATGCTGGCCTCGATATTAAATGTTCGCAAGGTAGCGCAACTGACAGGATGGCGGTTTCAGTTTGGCGAGCTGGTAGCAAAACCTGTCGCTGCTGCCCTGTTTATGGCTTTGGGGGTCCATGCCCTTTACAGTTTACTGCAGGGCGGGCTTTTACCTGCAGGACCCGTTATTTTTGAGGCAGGACTGGAAACCGGGCAGCGGTTGGCCTATGCCGTGGCATTGTTTGTATCAGTGTTTTTCGGGATGATCGTCTATGCGCTGCTGCTGTTCCTGGTGGGCGGGCTGCGCCGGGAAGACCTGATGACCCTGCCCCGGGTGGGCGGGCGCCTGGCAGCGCTGGCGGAAAAATTGCGATTACTCAGGGGATAACCATTTCCCTCCGGTTTTATTTGTTAGTTGGAAGGAGTTGTTGTTCTGATGATGCCCCTTCGTGTGGTGGGCCTGGGGCGGGGCGATCTGCAGGCCCTGGAGAGACTGCAACAGGAAAATCTTGATTTTCCGGTGGTAATTTCACCTTCGCCCCCTCAGTTTCTGGCAGGATATTTGGAAGAGAAGGGCAAATACCTGGTGGACCTGGCTGATGGATTTTGCAAATCTGCGGGCCGGCTCTCCGTGGAGGCCTGGAAAGAAGAATTGGCACGTTTCATCGTTGAAAAGTGGAAGAATGAGCCCCGGACTGTCCTGGCGCTGCCGGGAAAACCGGAGCATGGAGGGGGACTGCTGCAGGCTCTGCGCCGGGAAGCAGCCCTGGATGCTGATTTTTCCCTGGAGATAGTTCCTGGTGAAGATATCCGGACAGAATTAATCATTTTTTTGGAAGAAGAATTGGAGACAACCTTTTCCGGCAGTGTAACCCTGGTCGATGCCTGGCAACTGGCGCAGGTAAAAAATGAGCTGCCTGGAGAACTGGTGGTAACCGGTGTTTGCAGTGCGCAGCAGCTACCCGGGATCCGGGACTGGCTGCTCAGGTGGTATCCTTCCAACCAGCCTGTACACGTTTTGCAGTTTGGTGACGAAGGGGTTCTTTCCCGGGTGGATACTTCTTCCCTGGATGCGCTCGGCCAGAAAGACCAGTTCCGGGGTTGGTTCCATCTGCATCTTCCTCCTTCCGGGCGGCATTTGCTGGGCGATATGATTTTCATGATGGAGCAATTGCGGGCTCCTGATGGCTGCCCCTGGGACAGGAAGCAGGATCATAAGTCGCTCCAGCCTTACCTGGTCGAGGAGGCGTACGAAGTGATTGCCGCCATCCAGGAAGGGGACAGTGTGGAACTGTGCGAGGAGCTGGGGGACCTTTTACTCCAGGTTGTTTTTCACAGTTGCCTCGCCTGGGAGCAGGGTGATTTTTCCCTGGGGGATGTAGTCGACGGGATCACCCGGAAGATTTACCGTAGGCATCCTCACGTGTTTTCCGGGAAGGAGTTCCATACGGTCCGGGATATCAGCCAAAGCTGGCAGGAAATCAAAGAGGAAGAAAAAAAAGAGAAGCAGGAAAGCAGGCAGGGTCAGAAGGAAAAACAAAAAGACCAGGGGCGGTTTTCCATGCCCCGGGAATTTCCGGCTTTAATCAAGGCCCAGAAAGTGCAGAAGCGGGCAGCCGATGTGGGTTTTGACTGGCCGGATATAAGTGGAGCTTTGGACAAGCTGCAGGAAGAATTGGAAGAATTGAAAGGGGCTTATTCTGGCGGGAACCTGAAAAAAATAGAAGAAGAAATGGGGGACCTGTTTTTTGCCCTGGTCAATGTCGCCCGCTTCATGGGTGTGGATGCCGAGCTGGTTTTAAATCAGACCGTAGAAAAATTTAAGTGGCGTTTCCAGTATATTGAAGAGCAGGTACAGCTTCGCGGGGGCGATTACAACTGTTTTACCCTGGAAGAGCTGGATTGCTGGTGGGATGAAGCCAAAACCAGGGAAAAAAATAGCAGGCGCTTTGGCGAGTGAGTTTGGTGAGTGAGTCCAGTCTCTATTGCTGAATAAACAACCCGGTTCAGAACAAACTATGAACAAGATACCCCTTCGATTGAAAGGGATGTCTGGCAAACTTTTCATTTTCCAGGAAAGGAGTTTGTTTATGAATCGGGTTTTCCTGTTGGCTTCCTGTTGGAAAAAAATCGTTTTTCCCCTTGCCGTCTTATTTTTGTTGGCAGCCCTGAACTCCGGCTGCCAGGGAGATATGGAACCCGCTGAACCCCCTGAAGAGCCCGGGACGCCGGGGACACCTTCTATTCCTGAAGAAATTGATGGGGGTGAAAGGCAGGAACCGGTTATTGCTGTTTATATTGCTGAAGAAGGTGATGTAACAGAGATGCCCATGGAAGAATACATTGAGGGTGTGGTGGCCGGTGAAATGGAGCCCGACTGGCCCCTGGAGGCGCTGGCGGCCCAGGCCATTATTGCCCGCACTTTTACCTTGCAAAAAATTGCCGAGGCGGGGGGCGTTCCAGACCGGGATGCCCATGCTTCCACGGATATCGAGGAGTTTCAGGCCTATAGCCGGGAAGACATCACAGAAACAGTGCGGCAGGCCGTTGAGATGACCCGGGGCCAGGTGGCCTGCCATGAGGGCAGTTTTATCAGGGCCTGGTTTAGCGCGTATGCCGGCCCGAAAACGGCCCTGGCCGACGAGGGGCTCAACTTCGAAGAAGGAAATCCCCCCTATATCCATATTGTCGAGAGCCCGGGCGAAACGATCATCCCTGCTGAAGAAAAAGACTGGTCGGAGTCTTTTCCCCTGGAGAGCGTCCAGGCAGCGGTGAGTGATCTGACCGGTGAGGATCCAGGCAGCATTGAGGATGTAAAGATTAAGGAACGGGGCCCGTCAGGCCGGGCTGTAACCCTGGCCATCAACGGGCAGGATGTGCCTGCCCCCGACTTGCGGCTGGCCCTGGGCAGCACGGAAATGCGCTCCACTTTTCTCGAGGAATTAAGCCTGGAAAAAGATTCGGTCAACATGGCTGGCACCGGTTACGGCCACGGGGTGGGGGTTTGCCAGTGGGGGGCCCGCGCTATGTCTGAAGGGGGCAGCTCACCGGGAGAGATTGTGAATTACTTTTACAAAAACATTGACCTGGTTACGCTCTGGGACTGAGTATTGCAGAATCGTATAGTGGGAAAAGCAGGTATATTTTGTTCAGTCTCCCGATATACATATAGAAAAAGGGGAGGGTGCCTGTGGAAGAAAAAGCTATATCCCGGGGCAGCAGGCAGCACCGACTGGTGATTGATAATCGAGAAAAAATGGAAATTACGGGAGTTTTGCACGTGGACAGCTTCGATGACCAGGAAATCGTCCTGGAGACGGAACAGGGGTTGATGGCCATGCGCGGCGAAGAGCTGCATATCAAACACCTGAACCTGGAACAGGGGGAGCTGTTCGTTGAAGGCTACCTGCTGGAGCTGGCTTATTCCCAGGACCAGGGGAAAAAAGCGCGGGACCGGGGGAAAAGCTTCCTGGAACGGTTGTTTAAATGATGCCAGGTTCAACCCTGGATCCTCAATTTGTCAGCCTGGTAGTGTTGATCCTGGCCGGTTTTGGCCTGGCCTGCATCTTTGATTTTCTGCGCTGCTGTGGTAAAATTTTTGCGCTCCCCAAAAGGGCGCTATTATTCGTTGATCTGCTTTACTGCCTGTTTTCTGCATTTTTTGTTTTCTATCTCCTGCTGCAGGTTAACCGCGGTGAGGTGCGTTTTTATGCTTTCTTTTCACTGGGGTTGGGGTTAATGACTTATTATATGTTTTGCAGTTCCTTTGTCTACAGGTTGTTCTTCCACGGCCTGACGGCCCTGCGAACTGTTGTGATAAAATTTGCAAAGATGTTTGTCAAGTTGCAGGATTTTTTTAAAAAGTGTAGAATAAGTCGTAATAGCAATCACACGGGCCAGTAATGGACCATTCAGCATTTTTTGTCCAGACGTTTTTTTAACCTGATTCCTGATAAATGACCCTTATAAAGTAGGTATACTATGAGCAAGAAAAACAAGGTTGTTTCTTACCCGGGCCAGTCCCGCAAGAAATTCAAGAGAAAAGCCTTGGCCTTTATTATCAGCCTGTGTATCGTTGTCGCTTTTGTTCTTTACATGGGACAGGTTATTGCGTACTGGCAGGCAAAAAGCGAACTTCGTGTTCTTGAACAAAAACAGGAAGAACTAAAGGCGGAAAGTGAAGCATTGCGCGAAGAGATGGTTTTGCTCCAGGATGAGGAATATATTGAGATCAAGGCCAGGGAAAAGTTGGGATTAATCCGGCCGGGTGAGAAAATTTTCAAAGTGGTCGATTAATGTTCAATGTTTAATTGACAATCCGGTCCGGTTGGGTATATCCTATTATATACCATTAACTTATTCTTAAAGGAGGAAATTTTTGCAGGATGTCTCAAATTGAAGTTGGACAAATTGTGGAAGGGGTGGTAACCGGCATAACCAATTTTGGAGCATTTGTTTTATTGCCCAATGGTGAAACAGGCCTGGTACACATTTCTGAAGTGGCTGACTCCTATGTAAAGGATATTAATGAGCATCTTCAGAAAAAAGACAAGGTAAAGGTGAAAGTCCTCAATGTAAACGGGGACGGGAAGATTGGCCTTTCCATCAGGCGAGTTTCCAATGACGGTAAAAAGGACACCCAGCAGCAGCAGCAGCGTAAAGGAACCCGACCCCGTTCAGGGGGAGGCCGCCCGCAAGGTGGAGTCAAGGTTTCTTTTGAAGACAGGCTGAGCAAGTTCATGAAAGAAAGCGATGAGAGACAACAGGACTTGAAACGTCATACTGAATCCAAGCGAGGTGGACGGAACGAATAAATGCTGGAGGTCTAATCATAGATTGCCAGGCACAACAGGATCCAGGTGATAAACTGGATGACTGTGCAGGCATGTTTCATCGTGTACTGGAAAGGATCAGTCAAGGCACCCTGTATTAGGAGGTGCCTTGTTTCTATCTTAATCGATTCTACCTGAATCAATATGTAACTTAACGGGAGGCGCAATGAGCAAAAAAATCGGAGTTCTTGACCTGGGAAGTAATTCTCTGCGGCTAATGGTGGCGGCAGTTGAGCAGGGGAGGATCATTCCAGTTCGGCGGGAGTTAAGGGAAACCCGGTTGGGGCAGGGGCTAAAGCCGGGGGAGTCCCTTTGCCCGGAAGCCAGCAGGCGGACGCTGGAAGCGTTGGCAGAACTGAAAAGCATTGCCGGGGAGGAGCATGTTGCCGAAGGAATGCTGGTTGCTACCAGTGCGGTCCGCGAAGCCTCGGACGGTCAGGTATTTCTGGAGCAAGCCGCCCGGCATTTTCCCTTCCCTGCACGTTTGCTTACAGCCCGGGAAGAAGCTTGTTTTGGCTTTCAAGGGGCTGTCCAGGCTTTGGAGTTGCAAAATGGCCTGGTAGTCGATCTGGGAGGCCGGAGTACCGAACTGTCCTGGCAGGAGGCTTCTGGCGAGAAAAGATTTATTTTTCTCAGTATTCCCCTGGGTGCAGTCAGGCTGTATGAAGAATTCGAACGGGGTTCCGGGCCTGAAAGTGTTCAATTAGGCCTGGTTATGGAGAAAGTGCGGGGAGTCCTGGAAAAAGAGTTTGGCCGCGCAGCTGTGCCTTTCCCCCCGGAACCGGGACTTCCACTGGTAGGCCTGGGAGGGACCATTACCACCCTGGCAGCGCTGGATTGTGACTTGACAGCATATGACCCGCAGCGAGTGCACGGGCATACCATTTCCAGGGCTGTTGTCCAGCAGTGGATTAAGAGGCTCCAGGGCCGTTCTTTAAACGAAATCCAGCATTTGCTTTCCTTTGCTCCCCGGCGGGCTGATATCTTTCCCTCCGGGGTGGCGGCCTGGCTGTCCATCCTGGACTTTTGCCAGCGGCAAAGCGTTATTGTGTCTGAAGAAGGCCTGCTCTGGGGTGTGCTGGAGAGCCTGGCGGAACAAGCAATCAGTTGTAACGGGACGGTACAGGATAAAAAAACCAGGTTGTGATCGAGTCTTTACAGATTTTGAGTTCAACCTGCTGACCGGGGCAAAAGAGCGTACGTTCCGATCCCGATAGCGACTATTTCGCTGGACTTGTTTTTAATTTCAATGGTGCTGACCCCGATTTTTCGTCCTTTTTTGATCACCTTCCCGGTAGCGGTGATTTCTTCCTGGTCTATGGTGACCGGGTTCAGATAGTTTATTTTCAATTCCACGGTGCTGATGGTTTCACTGGCCAGGTCCATCTGCTTAAAAAAAGCTACAGCCCCGGCTGCATCCAGCAGCGAGGCAACCGCCCCCCCGTGCATGACGGAGAATACCTGTTCCAGTTCCGGTTTAAAAGGCAGGTATAGTTCGGCAAAGCCTTCTTCCAGTTTTCTAATTTTCAGGCCCAAAAGGCTCCAGTATGGAGATGATTCCAGGATACGGGCCAATTCTTTGGCGTTCATTTTTTTCCTTCACCCCTTGCAAAAATTACAATATTGTTATATTCTTTATGAGTAGCAGGATTCCTGTTAAATTGCCCGGATTAAGGGAAAGATATCTTCATACTTGTATCAATCCATGTATGAAAACGAAAAAAGCCGGAAAAATAATAAAAATGCAAAGAACAAAAAGGATAATGTTACCTTTCGTCGAAATTATATGAAATATTACTTTGAAAGGGTGATGTTCGTGGCTACAGGAAAAACGGAAATGGTCAAGATTATTTCAGACAAAACAGGTATCTCGCAAAAGCAGGTTTCCGAATGCCTCAATGCTTTTACGGAAACAGTGACCGAGAAACTGGCCGAAGGTGATAAGATTCAGCTCACCGGCTTCGGCACTTTCATGACACGGAAGAGGGAAAGCAGGGAAGGAAGAAACCCTGGCACCGGGGAGAAGATTACGATTCCAGCGGGCGTAACTCCTGTCTTCAAGGCCGGCAAAGTGTTGAAAGAAAAAGTAAACGGCTAAACTCAACTATATAACTATATAAATGGTGAGGGGCCAGCCAGCGTTAAACTGGGCTTGCTTGACAGGCTGCAGTAGTTGGTTGGTTTACATAGTCTTTTTTTGCCAGGCACCCTGGATCAGGGTGTTTTTTTTTGCCCGGATCAACCCAATCCCCGGAAGTTGTGGGGTCGGCTCCGGAGCTACGGGAGTGCAGCGGAGAACCGCCAGGGAAAGCGCCAGAACCGTCCCCCTGCTTCCGGGAAATGCGCCAGGGATTAAAGGATATTTTGAAAAAAAAGCGAAAAGTATAGAATCCGGGTGCATCAGCACAGCAAGTCCCGGCTGATGGATTTTGGTTCATTAAAGGAGGAATTCAGTTGACAGGACAGGAAGAGGGAAGACAGGCGGTAGTAGAGCTTATGGCCAGGTTTACAGCTGTGGTGGGCAAGCAGCTTCCAGACGATGTGCTGGATAAACTGAAAGCATTAAGAGAACAGGAGGAGCAACAGCTCTCCAGGGTAGTTTATGACTCTATGTTTGAAAACCTGGAAAAGGCGCTGGAACTGGATCGGCCGGCCTGCCAGGATACAGGAGTCATCAATTATTTTGTAAAGGCCGGGACGAATTTTCCCCTCCTGGCCCAGATGGAAAATATTTTGGTGGAAGCTGTCCGGTTGGCCACAGTTGAGGCTCCGCTCAGGCATAATGCTGTTCAGATTTTTGACGAGATAAATACAGGGGACAATACCGGGGAAAGGGCTCCTTTTGTCCACTGGGAGATTGTCGATGATGGCGACCAGGTTGAACTCGAGGTTTATATGGCAGGGGGCGGGTGCAGCCTCCCGGGACGAGCAATCACCTTTATGCCTTCGGCAGGTTATGAAAGTGTCGTCAGCTATGTTTTTGATACCATTGTGGACTGGGGAATTAACGCTTGCCCTCCCCTGCTGGTCGGTGTTGGGATCGCCGGTTCAGTAGAAAATGCGGCCCTTTTATCCAAGAAGGCGATCTTAAGGCCCATCGGATCTTCCCATCCCAACCCCAAGGGGGCAGAAATGGAACAGAGGCTGGAAAAAGGGCTGAATGAGCTGGGTCTGGGTCCTCAGGGTCTTGCCGGGAACTCTTCTGTGCTGGGAGTTCACGTGGAGTCTGCGGCCAGGCATCCTTCGACCATCTCTGTGGCGATTAATATTGGCTGCTGGGCCCACCGGAGAGGGACCATCCGGATTAACAGTGACCTGTCATACGAAATCATTTCCCACCGGGAGGTAACATGATGAAAAAAAACCTGAAGACACCCCTGAATAATGCTGATCTTGCAGAAATACGCATCGGTGATCTGCTGTACCTGGATGGACACATGATCACCTGTCGTGATATCGCCCACCGCCGGCTGATTGAACGAGGTATGGAGCTGCCGGTCAATTTACAAGGGTTGGCCATTTTCCATGCGGGACCTATTGTCAAACAGGATGGCGCCGGCTATGAAATGATTTCTATCGGGCCCACTACCAGTATGAGGATGGAAAAATACGAGCAGGAATTTATTGAGCGTACCGGGGTGAAACTGGTAATAGGAAAAGGCGGCATGGGAGCCAAAACGGCTCAGGCCTGCAGGGAACATAAAGCGCTGCACTGCGTTTTCCCGGGAGGCTGTGCCGTGCTGGCTGCAACCCAGGTGGAGGAAATTGAAGGTGTACAATGGGCAGAACTGGGTATGCCGGAATCGCTGTGGATCTGTAGGGTTAAGGGATTTGGCCCGCTGATTGTCTCCATTGACACGGAAGGTAATAACCTTTTTGCGGACAATAAAGCCCTGTACAATGATCGCAAGGAGCGCAGTGTAGCAGAAATTTCCAAACACGTTGGTTTTATCAAATAAGACCTTCAACCTGGACGAGCCAGAAACATAATTATTTTCAGTGCAGTTGTGCTGTGCGATAGAATTTTTGCCAAAAATGCGCAAGACTTCACTGTTAAGGGCCTAACCACTTCAAGCCTGTGGTCGTGGTTAGGTCCCGGAGCTGGCCTTGTTTATCCTTCGATCGACAAGATCAAAAAAAAATGGCCTGGAGCGGGCTGGAGAAAAAGCCGGTTTACAAAGCAATTTTGGGTAATTCTTGGCCTGGTGTAGTAATTTTCAGATTAATAAATTTTTCCAGCCCCCCTTTTATGACAGACATTTCCAAGTGAGCCCGCTATAATGAGGAGGAAACGGTTTTTTGCTCCCGTCATTGGCGGGCTTGCTTATTGTCTTAAAAGGGGGTTGTTTTCCGTGGAAAAAACAGGGACAGAAAAATGGCCGTACAACATACCGCTTTGGCGCCGCAAGTTTATTGGGCAGAGTTTTTCACCTCTGATTACGGTATTGCAGTTTTGCAGTCGCCTGGATGGGACAGGCTTTTTATGGTTTTTTACCGCTTTTTTTATTGGACGGGCTTCCTTGTTGGGGGAAGTGGCCCCTTTTGCCCTGGTATTTTGGGCCTTGGTCCTTCGGTTGCGTCCAGAGCGCAAGCTGCCGGTGACCCTGGCGGTTTTGGCAGGGTGGCTGATGATTAATGTCAGCGTCTTCCCTCCCTGGTCGGTACCGGCCAGCATGCTGCTTTGGAAAAGCCTTGACTTTGTTTCCAAACGCCTGTTTAAATATGAGCTGCACCTGGCCCTGCTGCTGCCGTTAACCCTGATTGTTTTGCGGGCACCTTATTTTATCTGGCATCACTTTACAGTGTACGAATTGGCCATTGCCCTGATGGAAATATCCCTGGCGGCATTACTTCCTGTTCTGTTGCAACCTTTGTTCCAGCTGCCGGGCAGTGGGGAAAAAATCAAGGGCAGGCCTTCTCCGGAAGTGATCGTGGCGGCATTTTTGCTCTTGGGCCTGGTTTTTCTGGGGATGAATGAAGCCTTGCTAACGGGCCGCGGGGCACTTATGAATATGACTTCCTTTTTCCTCGTGCTGGCTGGCAGCTATCTTTGGGGCCCGCTATGGGGCGTTGTTGCCGGGTTGGGAATCGGCTTGTGCGCCAGTATCGCCAGGCCTGAACTGCTGGTTTACGCAGGCGTGCTGGGTGCTGCCGGGTTAACCGCAGGGTTGTTGCGCCATCAGCGCCGGATTATTATCGCCGGCGTTTACCTGGCCTTTTTACGTTTTATGTCCTTTTTTGGCCTGGAAGGTGGCTATGAACTGACCGGGCTCTGGGAAGAAGTGGCCGTTGTGGCCTTGTTTTTGATTGTGCCCCTGTCTTTCTGGGACAGGCTGCGGGGCTTGATCCGTTACTGGCCCTTCAAGTTGGAAGAGGATGAACAAATCCGCTTTGCCATGGCCGTCCGGATCAAGGATTTCGCTTCCGTTTTCAAGGAGCTGGCAGCTACCTTTCAGCCGGCCGGGCAGGAAGAACTGGTGCAAGCCAGGCGTGATCTTTCCCCCCTGGTCGACTACTTCAGCCGCAGGGTTTGCCGGGCCTGCGAACATTTTCAGCGCTGCTGGAAAAATGACTTAAACAACCAGTACAGGCGGGTGCTGTCCATGTTTTCCAACCTCCAGGAGGCAGGCGCATTTTCCGAGCGCATGATCCCCGTCAAGCTCAGGCGCTACTGCCCCAGGCAGCAGGAAATCGTAAAATCCATGGGGAATATGCAGGAAATATACCGGTTGAACTGTTACTGGCAGGAGAAAATTCAAGACGGGAGGGAGTTGGTTTCCCAGCAACTACAGGGTATCTCTGCAGTGATGCACGACCTGGCCCAGGAGTTGAAGCTTCAGCCCGAGGATTCTGTGGCACAGGGGGAAGAGACTGAACCGGAATCGATCCGTTTTTCCATAGAAGCAGGAATTGCCCAGGTAGCCCGTCACGGTTTTAGTGTTTCCGGGGATAGCTACGCCCTGCTACCTTTAAAAGAAGGCAGGCAGGCTGTGATGTTGAGTGATGGCATGGGTAGCGGTAAAGAGGCGCGCCAGGCCAGCCGGGCTACAGTTAAGCTGATGGAACACCTCTTGAGGGCAGGATTCCGCCGGGAAATGGTAATCAATACCATCAACACGCTTCTCCGCCTGCGTTATCCGGCTGAACGCTTTGCCACCCTGGACCTGGCCCTGCTGGACCTGCAGGCAGGGGAAGTTGACCTTTATAAGTTGGGGGCTCCCCCCAGTTTCCTGAAAAAGGGGGACCGGGTAAAAGTAATCGGTTCCGGTGCTCCGCCCATAGGCATACTGGATGACATTACTGCAGAGAAAAAGCATTTTACCATCGCCGAAGGAGGTATCCTGGTCATGGTTACCGATGGGGTAATCGGCCGGGAGCCTGAAGACGGTGAGGAAAGTTTTGTGGAGTTGCTCCGGGATATTCGCCACGATCATCCTCAAATTATTGCGGACCGCCTTATTGAGGCAGCCTGCCGCCGGCGTGCGGAACCGGCCCGGGACGACCTGACAGCCCTGGTTATTCGCCTGCGTAAAATCAATTCCGCCAACCTGCCATAAACAAGCCTGTCAGGTCCATTCTGTCAGCTGATAAATTTCCCCCTGGAATTGGAGCAGGATTTTTTTTAAATAAAGAGAAAAGAATAATTAATATCCTAGACCTGGACCAAAGCAAGAACCATAAAGGATTTACGACCGGGCGAAAAGTTTTGCAAAAAAGCGCAAGACTTGAAAAGTAAGGGCCTGATTATGCCGCAATAAATGGGCGGATCAGTTACTTTTTTATAAAGCCGGTGTATCCTTCCTGGCCCCGACAGCTGGTTTCAGGGCCGGGAAGTGAAAACTCCACTTCTAAACGACTGCAGGTGAGAAACTGCTGAAAGATTTTCAGTCCTTTTTATATGAAAAAGCTGTCCAGTTTATCGAAGAAAATAAATTGTTTCAGCCGGGCGATCGAGTCGTCACTGCCGTTTCAGGGGGCGCCGATTCCCTGGCGATGCTGTATGTACTGGATCGCCTTTCCCGGGAATACGCTTTTTTGCCGCTGCAGCTTCATGTTGCCCACCTGGACCATGGGTTAAGAGGAGAACAGGGCAAGGGAGATGCCAATTTTGTCAGAAATCAATCCCGGAAACTGGGCCTTTCCTTCACAATTGCCAGGGTGGATGCCGAAATGTACCGCAGAGGCAAGGGACTGTCCCTGGAAGATGCCGCCCGGCAGCTGCGCTATCGTTTCCTGGCCCAGGTGGCAGAAAAAGTGCAGGCGGATAAGATCGCTGTTGGACATAACCGGGATGACCAGGTGGAGACGGTCCTGCTGAATTTCTTGCGGGGTTCCGGCTTAGGTGGCCTTTCCGGGATGAAAGCCAGGCGCAGGCTGGGTCAGGGGGCATGTGATTTAGTTCGTCCCCTGCTGGGATCAAGCCGCCGGGAAATTGATTGTTTTTGCCGCCAGCTCAAACTCAACCCCCGGATCGATGCCACCAACCAGGAGCTTCAGTTTCGCAGGAATCGAGTCCGCCTGGAGCTGATCCCCTACCTGGAGGAAAAATATAACCCCCGTGCCCGGGAAGCGATTAACAGGCTTTCCCAGGCGCTGGCCCGGGATAATGAACTGCTGGAAAACCTGGCAGCGGAGCAGTTGGAGAAATTAACCTTGGAAAGAGATGAGAACTTCCTCTCCCTGGACCTGCCACGCTTTTGCCAGGAACACCAGGCCCTGCAGGCCAGGATAATCAGGCTGGCGGCCTCCATTCTGATTGGTGCTTTTCCCCGGGACCTTGGTTTTCAGCATATCCAGGAGGTAATTGAGCTGTGCTGCGGGAAGACAGCCGGCGCAGAACTGCATCTTCCCCGGGGGTTACGCGTGTTCCGCAGGGGCAACCGGGCTGTTCTTGCCTTGTCTACAGGACGGGGAAAGCCCGGCCCGGTTTCCTTTGCCCCTGCTGCCCTGCCCGTTCCGGGGCAGTGTAATATTCCGGAAACCGGCAAGCGAGTGACTGCGAAGCAGGCCGACCTTCAGGACCTGAACTGGCCCCCGGATCCGGAAAAAGAGGCTTACCTGGACTATGCGCGGGTAGCCAGCCTGGTGAACGGAAGTCTTGAACAAAAAAAGAGCAATGGACCGGGTGCTGACCATTGCCTGGAACTGCTGGTCAGGCCGCGCCAGGAAGGGGACCGCTTTTATCCCCTGGGGGCGCCGGGAAGCAAAAAGCTGAAAGACTACTTTATTGACCACAAGATTCCCCTGGAGAAACGGGGCTGCATCCCTTTGGTAACTGCCGGCCAGGCCATTATCTGGGTGGCCGGTTACCAGGTGTCCGAGCTCTGCCGGATAACCGGCGAAACCAGTAACGTGCTGGTGCTGCAGCTGGAAGATGCCTCTGCAGAACAAGCAGACACGGAACCCTAGCGCCTTCCACAGAGTTACCCAGTCGCCCGGACGACAGCGCCAAGACACGGTTTTTCATACTAAGGAGGGAGCACAAATGACAGGCGAACAAATAGAAGTTCTGATTTCATCCAAAGAAATTGAAGAGAAAGTCAAACAACTGGCCAGGCAGATTTCCGATGACTACCGTGGGAAAAAACCGCTGTTGGTCTGCGTGCTGAAAGGAGCGGTTGTTTTCCTCTCCGATTTTATGCGCCATCTGGATATTCCCGTGGAAATTGACTTCATGGCTGTCTCCAGTTATGGAGCTTCCACCAAATCTTCAGGAGTTGTGCGGATATTGAAAGATTTGGAAGGAAGCATCGAAGGCAAAGATATCATTATCGTTGAAGATATCGTCGATACGGGTTTGACCCTGGAATATTTAAAAGAAAACCTTCTTTCCAGGAAACCTGACAGTTTGCGCCTGATAACCCTGTTGGATAAACCGGAACGAAGGGAAGTTGATATTGAGCCGGACTACTGCGGGTTTTGTATCCCGGACAAGTATGTTGTAGGATACGGGCTTGACTGTAACGAGCAATATCGTAATTTGCCGGATATATGTGTTTTGCTTGAGTTTGAATAACAAGTGTGATACAATTTAGCAGCAGGTATTTTATCGGAGTTGGAGGGAGGTTTCCTGGTTTGAACAGCCGTTTTTTGCGACAGGCAACATTTTATCTTTTGATTTTTTTTATTGCGGTTGCCTTGATTCAGACTTTTAGCCGCCAGCAAGATGTGGTGCATGAAATAAAATATTTCCCCACGTTTATTAACTATATCGAAGGCGGTCAAGTTGCCGAGGTGGAACTGGTTGGAAACAATATTGAGGCAGTCCTGGAAGATGGGACCATGGTCAAAGCATATAACCCGGAAGGGGAAAAATTGATCGCCAGGCTCATCGACCACAATATTCCCGTGGATCCCCATCCTGAACCGGAACCACCCTGGTGGTCTACACTTTTGACGTACATGATTCCATTCTTGTTGATCATTGGCTTGTTTTTCTTTTTTATGCAGCAAACTCAGGGTGGCGGGAACAAGGTGATGAATTTTGGCAAAAGCAAGGCCAAGCTTCATCATGAAGGGGAACGCAAGAAAGTAACCTTTGACCAGGTGGCCGGAGCCGACGAGGAAAAAGCGGAATTGCAGGAAATCGTTGAGTTCCTGAAAGAACCCAAGAAATTTGTTGAGCTGGGTGCCCGCATTCCCAAGGGGGTCCTGCTGGTAGGGCCGCCGGGAACAGGGAAAACCCTGCTGGGCCGGGCTGCGGCCGGTGAGGCCGGCGTACCTTTTTTCAGCATTAGCGGTTCGGACTTTGTTGAGATGTTTGTCGGTGTCGGGGCTTCCCGGGTCAGGGATTTGTTTGAAAATGCCAAGAAAAATTCCCCATGTATTGTTTTCATCGATGAAATCGATGCTGTCGGGCGCCAACGTGGTGCCGGGCTGGGAGGCGGCCATGATGAACGGGAGCAGACACTGAACCAGCTCCTGGTGGAGATGGATGGTTTTGATGTCAATGAAGGAATTATTATCCTGGCGGCCACCAACCGCCCGGATATTCTGGACCCGGCCTTGCTGCGTCCCGGGCGCTTTGATCGCCAGGTAACGGTTAACTACCCTGATGTCAAAGGACGCCAGGAGATTCTCCAGGTGCACACTAAAGGCAAGCCCATTGACAGCGATGCGGATTTAAAAGTGCTGGCCAGGCGCACGCCAGGTTTTACCGGCGCGGACCTGGAAAACATGGTCAATGAGGGAGCCCTGTTGTCAGCCCGTCGGAACAAGAAGAAAATTGGTATGCTGGAAATGGAAGAAGCCATTGACAGGGTTATCGCCGGCACAGAGAAGAAAAGCCGGGTGATCAGTGATTTCGAGAAAAAAATTGTGGCCTTTCACGAGGCCGGTCATGCCTTGGTTGGATATCTGTTGCCCCACACCGACCCGGTGCATAAAGTCTCCATTATTCCCCGGGGGAAGGCTGGCGGCTATACGCTGATGCTCCCCGAGGAAGACCGCTACTACATGACCCGGTCCGAATTGCTGGAGCGGATCAGTGCTCTGCTGGCCGGACGGGTGGCTGAAGAGGTGGTTTTTAATGAAATCAGCACAGGTGCGCAGAACGACCTGGAACGGGCCACCTCCGTTGTTCGCCAGATGATTATGGAATACGGAATGAGCGAAGAGCTGGGTCCCGTTACCTTTGGCCGCAAGCAATCCCAGGTTTTCCTGGGTCGTGACCTGGGCCGGGATCGGGATTTTAGCGAAGATATTGCCCGCTCCATTGATCGGGAAATCCGTCATACAATGGATAAATGCTACAGTGTTGCCGAAGAAGCCGTGGAAAAAAATCGTGATAAACTGGATCTGATTGCGGAAGCCCTGCTGGAAAAAGAATCCCTTGATGCGTACGAAATCAAGGCTTTAATTGAAGGCAAAACGCTGGAAGAAATAAAAGAAGAAGAAGCACATGAGGCAGCAGATCAGGAACGTGCTGCCGAGGACCAGCAGGCAGAAGAGTCGAAGAAAGAGAAGACGAGCAAAGTCAGGGTTATTTTCAGGCCTGATAAAGGAGATGTGCGCAGGGAACCCAGGGAAGAGTTATAGTCAGCTGCTATGCTAGGGCTATGTTCTGGCCTGTGCTCTCCGGAAGGAACAATTTGCAGGGAACAAAATGCTTGTAAAGGCAACTGTCACACCAGAAGGAGTGAAGAAACCATTTTCGGCAATATCACCGATGTTCCCGGGATTAAAGTAGGTGTTGCAACCGACCAAAATGCCGCCACTGGCTGCACCGTCATGATCATGGAAGACGGCGCCGTTGGCGGCGTTTCTGTTCAAGGGGGTGCCCCGGGTAGCCGGGAAACGGATCTGCTTTCCCCTTTTTGCCGTGTCGAAGAAGTGCACGGGATTGCCTTAAGCGGCGGCAGTGCCTTTGGGCTGGATACGGCCTCCGGGGTGATGCGCTATCTGGAGGAAAAACAGTGCGGTTTGCCTGTAGGACCTTACCGTATACCTATCGTTCCGGCAGCAATTCTTTTTGATCTGTTTATCGGTACAGGAAATGTGCGTCCCGATGCTGAGTGGGGATACCAAGCGGCAAGCAATGCTGTAGCCGGTGAGTTTCCCCAGGGCAGTGCCGGAGCAGGGACAGGGGCAACTGTGGCCAAATCCCTGGGCATGCATGGTGCGGTAAAGGCCGGCCAGGCCAGCCTGTCCCGGGAGCTGCCCGGTGGTTTGATTGTAGGTGTACTGGTCGTGGTTAATGCCCTGGGCGATGTCTGGGATACCCGTGGGGCGCTGCTGGCAGGGCCCCGTGACCCTGAAAGTGGGCAAATGAGGACAACCCTGGATATCTTCTCTGCTGGTGAAGCGGTGATAGAACGGGGCAGGGCGCCGGAAGACATTGACCTTCCCGGTGATAGCGGCGGCGGAATGAATACCACCCTGGGGGTTGTAGCGACCAACGCTGCCCTGAGCAAGGTGGAAGTGAACCGGGTAGCTGCTTTGGCTCACAATGGCTTGGCCCGGACCATTAAACCATTACATACGGGCTGGGATGGCGATACAGTTTTTGCCCTGGCCAATCCCCGGGGAAAAACTGCCCTGGTGGATGTGGTTGCAGCAGTCGGGGCGGAATTGATGGCTGAAGCCGTCCCTCTGGCCCTTTACCGTGCTGTATCTTTAAGTGGAGTCCCTGCTTTGAAGGATTTGAAGTTGTAGCGGGGAGGGTTTGAAAAAGCAAGTAAAAAGTGAAAAAGATAACGTTCAGTCAGCAGGATTTTATTCTTTTATGTAGAATACTTCTAACGTGCTATATTCAAGGCTGTACCTTTGAAATACTTGAAAAACAAAGATTATCCTGTATTAAGTTTCATTACTACTTAAATTCTTTTCATAACAAGTCTTCGAAGCAGTTTTTAAGCAAAACGAGCAGGAAAGGGGGGAGCCGGGCAAGGATCTTATTCAGGCAGTGAACAGTGGAGTCGTTTGAAGGGTTGCATTTTGCATGATTGTACCGCGGTACATGATATGGAAAGCCGGGCAGGCTGTCAAAAATAGCGTTCCGGCATTCCAGTGAAAAGGAAAAAATGAGGAGGTTAGATTATGCCATTAGATCCAACTAAGTATGAAGATTGGCAGATTGCTGAAGCAGCAGAGAAGGATATGAAAAAAGTTTTTCAACTGGCGGAAGAGATGGGAATGGAAGAAGAAGAACTTCTTCCCCAGGGGCATTATGTGGCAAAAGTTGATTACATGAAAGTCTTGGAAAGGCTTAAAGATAAGCCCGACGGAAAATACGTCGATGTGACCGCTATTACACCCACACCTCTGGGCGAAGGAAAATCAACTACCACCATGGGTTTAACCCAAGGCATGGGTAAACGCGGCAAAAATGTAATTGCGACCATCCGGCAGCCTTCGGGTGGCCCCACCATGAACATCAAGGGCTCTGCTGCTGGCGGCGGTCTTGCCCAGTGTATCCCGTTGACACCCTTTTCGCTGGGATTGACGGGTGATATCAATGCCATCATGAACGCCCACAACCTGGCCATGGTAGCCATGACTTCCCGGATGCAGCATGAATTTAATTACAGCGATGCGTTCCTGGCCAAGCGCAACTTAAAGCGCCTTGATATTGACCCCAACAATGTGGAACTGAAGTGGATTATGGACTTCTGCGCCCAGTCGCTGCGCAATATTGTAATTGGTCTCGGTGGAAAAATGGACGGGTTTACCATGCAGTCCGGCTTCAATATTGCCGTTTCCTCAGAAGTTATGGCTATTTTGTCCGTAGCTACAGACCTGCAGGATATGCGTGAGCGCATGGGCAAAATTGTCGTCGGCTATGACAAAAAAGGCAGACCGGTTACCACAGCAGACCTGGAAGTTGACGGCGCCATGACCGCCTGGATGGTTGATGCGATCAACCCGAACTTGATGCAGTCACTGGAAGGACAGCCGGTCTTTGTCCATGCCGGGCCTTTTGCCAACATTGCCATTGGCCAGTCCTCCATCGTCGCCGACCGGGTCGCGCTGAAGCTGTCTGATTATGTCATTACCGAGTCCGGCTTTGCTGCCGATATCGGCTTTGAAAAGTTCTGGAACCTGAAATGCCGGATGTCCGGCCTGAAGCCTCACTGCGCCGTTCTGGTGGCTACTATCCGTGCACTGAAGTGCCACGGCGGTGCACCGGTTCCCGTCCCCGGGAAGCCCATTGATCCGGTTTACAAAGAAGAAAACGTTGAATGGGTCGAAAAAGGCTGCAGCAACCTGGTCCACCTGATCAATGTAATCAAGAAGGCTGGCATTAACCCCGTTGTATGTATCAACAAGTTCTATACCGATACAGACAATGAAATCAATGCGGTCCGCCGGATTGGTGAACAAGCTGGTGCAAAAGTGGCCATGTCCGATCACTGGCAGTACGGTGGAGACGGGGCCCTGGAATTGGCGGATGCCGTTGCCGAAGCTTGCGATGAGCCCAACGAATTCCGTTATCTCTACGAGCTGGACACACCGTTACGCCAGCGTATTGAGCTGATTTCCAAGGAAGTATACGGCGCTGACGGGGTCGACTATTCCCCCGAAGCCCTGGAAAAAGCCAAGCGCATGGAGCAGGATCCGGAGATTCAGAAACTGGGCACCTGCATGGTTAAAACTCACCTGAGCCTGTCTGATAACCCAACCAAAAAAGGAGTTCCCACGGACTGGAGACTATTTGTCCGCGATATCCTGACCTTTGGTGGAGCAGGCTTTGTTGTCCCGGTTGCCGGCACCGTCCCCATGATGCCCGGAACATCTTCCGACCCGGCCTATCGTCGTATCGACGTGGATACCGGCACCGGCAAAGTAACCGGCTTGTTCTAAAAAGCTGGCCTGCAGAAATATCTTAATTGAAGTTTCAATAAGGTACGATAGCTTGCTGGCAGAGTAGGTGCCATGCGTTAAGTGCTACGAGGATGGGAAGTTGCCTCTAGACGAAGGGTATGAACCGTAGAAAAAGGTTTATGCTTGCGACATGGTACCGCATCCACTGCCACACAAGAGCGAAGCAAAGCACCTCTTTTCTCTTGAATGTGGCAGTAGCCCATTCCAGGAGAAGGAGGTGCTCTTGTTTTGTCAGATGAAAAAGTAGATCAAAAGAAAATAGAAAAAGCGGTGCTGATGATCCTGGAAGCCATCGGGGAAAACCCTCAACGGGAGGGGTTGGTGGATACGCCCAGGCGGGTAGCCCAGCTGTACAGTGAGGTCTTCAGCGGTCTGCACCAGGACCCCCGGGAACTTCTGCAGACCTGCTTTGTAGAGGATGAGCACAACGAAATGGTTATCATTAAGGATATTTCCCTCTACTCCATGTGCGAGCATCACTTGCTGCCTTTTTACGGGAATGCGCACATTGTTTATATTCCCGAAGGGGGGCGGATCGTGGGGCTTAGCAAGCTGGTGCGGGTTGTGGAACAGATCTCCCAGCGCCCCCAGCTCCAGGAACGGTTAACCAGCACCGTGGCTGATGTGATCATGGAAGTTCTGGCCCCCAAGGGTGTGGTCGTCGTGGTGGAGGCGGAACATCTCTGCATGTCCATCCGGGGTGTGAAAAAACCGGGGGCCACCACGGTGACTTCGGCTGTGCGGGGGATTTTCTACCGCAACCCGGTGTCCAGGTCCGAGGCCTTTTCCTTGATCAAGGGATGATGGCCGTAATGAAACGGGCTAATTTGCTGCTGCAAGCCCCGGCTTACCGGGATTATATGGAAAAGATCAGCAGGGCAGAGCTGGAAAGAGCCTTCTGCAGGCATGATCTCCACCACTGCCTGGAGGTTGCCCGGCTCTGCTGGCTATTTCTCCTGGAGGCAGGAGCGGACTATCCCAGGGAGGTTGTTTACGGCGCAGCTTTGCTCCATGATATCGGCCGCTGGATGGAATATCGCGGACAGGGGTGTCATGCCGGCCTGGGCGCCAAACTGGCAGAACCCTTGCTAACAGGTGCCGGCTATACAGAGCCTGAACGAGAACTGATCACCGCTGCCATTTCCGAGCACCGCCGGGAAGAAGATGCAGTTTTTTCATCATCTTTAAGTTATTACCTGCGCCAGGCCGATAAATACAGCCGTCCCTGCTTTACCTGTGCCGTCGGCGAAGATTGTTACAAAAAAGATCAAATGCCCCAGTGCCGGGAACTTTTTTATTAAACCTGCCAGCCAACCCGGCAGTTCGGACGGCAGCACCAGCACCAGCACCAGCACCAGCACCA
>CAZOOA010000030.1:0-3274 GCA_964581355.1 uncultured Desulfovibrionaceae bacterium
GGGCCAGCCTGAGGATCTCCAAGCTTTTTATTCTTCAAAAATTGCCACCGCCCGGGTCCATCCAGCACTGGCTCCTTTAATACTGACCGGGAAACAGGCCACCTTAAACCCGAAAGGTGGAAGCTGATCCAGGTTGGTCAGCTTTTCAATGTGGCAGTATTCCTTCTCCTTGCCGGCAAAATGGGCTGCCCACAACCTGTTCTTACCCTCTTCTTTATATTCACGGGCCATGACGCTAAAGGGCCTGTCCCAGCCCCAGGCATCAATGCCCGTAACCCTGATTCCCTGTTCAACCAGCCATAAGGTGGCTTCTTCACTCATACCCGGGTGCATCTCCTGGTAGCCCGGTTCGCCGAAACGCTTCCATACATCTGTACGGATGAGCACAATATCTCCCGGTTTTAACGTGTAATCAATTCTCTGCAGTTCCTTCCTTACATCTGCAACGGTAATAAGTTCACCGGCTTCTCTGCTGCTGAAATTGAGCACGACACCATCCCCGAAGAACCATTCCAGGGGCATTTCATCAATGGTCCTGGCAGGCTTCCCTTCCGAATGCTCCCCGTAGTGATAGGGGGCATCCACATGGGTGCCGGAATGGGTGGCCAGGTTGACAAGCTCAACCGACCAGGCTTTCCCTTCGGGAAAATCGGACGGATCCAGGCCAAACAGCTGTGCCGCCTGTTGGGCACCTGCTTCATGGGAAATGTACGTTATTTCGTGGGGAATCGGCTCCACCGTGCCATTTTCGATCCGGTCACTCAGATCGACTATTTTAACCGCCATCATATCCGCTCCTTTCAATAATATGCTCCGCAGCTAAAAACAGCCGCGCAACCATAACGAAGGAAGGGACCTCCATGGCTGGCGGCACAGATAAAAAGCACAGAAACACTTCATGACTTCATCTAAGATAAAATGCCGTTTATCGACGGAACAACAGGTAATACACTCCTACCGCGATCAAAGCCAGGGGAAAGATCAGTTGGGGTAACCAGCCCGGCACTTTCGGGCCCAGGTTTATCGCCATCAAAACCAACCCGATAAATGTGATAATGCCACCGGGAATGTAAGCCCACTCCCTGTGTTCTGCCACCAGGGCGGCAATGAGAAAAAAAGCCAACCCGGGGCCGATAACGAAACCGGGCCAGGCCAAATCACCAGGCACTGTGTTGGTGGCGGTCAGGGCCACAACAATCCCGATCATGGTCATGAAACTGCCGGGGAAAACAGGCCACTTTTCCCGGGATACCAGGTGAAGAGCCAGGAAGCCCAGTCCAATAATCAGAACCAAATAGGGCCCCACGCCACCGGGTATCCAGCCCAGGTTCAAGGCCAAAAAGAAAAGCCCGGCCAGCAGCAGGATCAGTCCAGTGCTTCTATTTCTTCTGCGTTTGCCCATCCTGTTCGCTCCTTTTTGCAATTAATAGTAACACAAAACAAAGGTGCCGGGCAAGACGCAAAAACCACCCATCTCCAACGGCGGTTTCCCCCGGGCAACGCTTATCTTCAACAGCCGCTGCGGTTCTTTTTCCCTGCAGCATTTGTGCCGTTCTTTGTTTGGCAACATACCATGAGACCTCCGGAACCGGACACAGCTAAAGCAGAACTTTCCCGGGGGTTAAAGTCCCCGCAAAACAGTTAACAGGGATTTTTCCGTAAATGGCTTGAGCACGAACCCGTCAGCACCCAGCTGCATGGCCCGCTGCACATTATCCCGTTCACCAAAGGCTGTGACCATAACCACCTTGATGCCGGGGAAATCACGTTTGATCCGTTCCAAGGCTTCCAGTCCATCCATCACCGGCATGGAAATATCCATTAGGATTATGTCAGGTGGAGACTCGGAAATGGTATCCAGGCATTCGCTGCCGTTGGAGCACATGTTGGCCAGGTTGTAACCATTTTTTTGGATCAACCGGGAAAGCTGTTCCCGGGTCGCAGCCTTATCATCGGTGATCAGAACATTTTTTACCTGGGCCTTTTTCAAGGATAGATTCATATAAAATTCCGCATCCCCGGCCAAAAGGCAGAGACTGACCAGGGGGTAGGGAACGCGAAGCTCCATGCTCTCGCCTGTTAAAAATGAGGGAGGTGTAATATCCGCATCGATGCCCATATCTCCCAGGGTGGTCAGGGCGCGGCCGGAGGTGATATTGAGCAGTTCCTGCAGGGCGCTGGTAGCGATTTCATCGTACTGTTCAAATTTCATGCCCGCCATCGAAGATGCCAGCTGCAGGCCGTTTTCCCGGGCAGCGCTGAAAAAGATGGCTCCCTGCAGGTCGCCGGTAACTCCCAGGAAAATATGGATATCGGTACCTTCAACCAGGGGGTTTTCCAGGGTGGTGACATCTTTTTTTTGAACAGTTTTCCCGCTAAACATTTCAAAGGTTTCGCTTAACGCTGTCAAGAAAGGTTCCATAAACCGGGCTTCCATAGTTGCCTCCTTATTTTCTCTGTTTTTGGTTATTGCTTAAATCAGCCATCCTGGATCTGTTCTTTCCAGTCCGGTCGGGAAAAAAAGTGTTTCAGGAACTGGATCTCCTGTTCCAGCTGCCCTATTGTTCCGGTGATGTTTTCCAGGTCCCCTTCCTTGGCCTGTTTCTCCATTTGCCTGGCCAGTTCGGCGGCTTTGCGGACACCCAGGTTGCCCAGCTCTCCTTTCAAGCCATGAGCCAGGCGGACAATTTCTTCCGGGTCTTTTTGTTCAACCGATTTCTTGAGCAGGGGGATATCCTGCCGGCTGTCTTCCAAAAACAGCGTAAAGAGTTCTTCCAGCAAAGATGTATCGCCGGCCACCTGGTTTAACATTCTGTCCAGATCTTCAGGAAGAGCAGGTTGTTCTTTCCCGGGATTTGCCTCGTTTTCATCTGCACAGCTGCCAATCTCTTGCTGGGCAACTTTCCCTGTCACCCTGGCTACAGAAGAATAGAGGTCCTCGGCCTGGATTGGTTTGGAAATATAATTATCCATCCCCGCTTCCAGGAAACGTTCCCGGTCTCCTTTGAGGGCGTGTGCTGTCATGGCAATAACGGGCGTCCGTTTCTTTTCCTGCTGCTCCTGCTCCCGGATCAACCGGGTTGCTTCCAGGCCGTCCATTTCCGGCATCTGGACATCCATAAGAATTAGATCAAAACGGCCAAGGGAAAGGGTAATTACAGATACCGCCTCTTTTCCATCGGCCGCCTCGGTAACCTTCCACCCTTTTTTCTCCAGCAGAACCCGGGCCAGCTTGCGATTCATCGGCTTGTCTTCCACCAGCAGGATGTTCAAA
>CAZOOA010000030.1:3374-32624 GCA_964581355.1 uncultured Desulfovibrionaceae bacterium
AACCCGGGCCAGCTTGCGATTCATCGGCTTGTCTTCCACCAGCAGGATGTTCAAAAGCTGCTCAGAGATAGAAAAGCCACCGCTGCGTTGGCATTGGATCCCCTGCTGCCCGGGTCCAGATACAGCCGCAGTTTCTGGTTCACCTTGAGCTGCCTGGGGGGCTTCGGCTTCTTCGAAGACCGCAGTAAAGTGGAAGATGCTACCATGGCCCGGTTGGCTGTCCACCCAGATCTGGCCCCCCATCATCTGGACCAGATTTTTGGAAATCGCCAATCCCAACCCGGCCCCTTCGTGAGTCCTGGACATGGTACCATCAATCTGGGTAAAGCTTTTAAAGAGCAGATCCAGGGAATCCCGGGGGATCCCTGTGCCCGTATCGGCAATGGAAAAATGCAGGTTTACCTGCCCCTGCTTTTTCTTACCTGACTCTGGAGGCATTGCAGCCCGGGAGACTGTGAGCTTGACATAGCCCTCTTCGGTAAATTTGATCGCATTTCCCACCAGGTTGACCAGCACCTGGCGAAGCCGGAAAGGGTCGCCCAGCAGATTGGCCGGCAGATCCCGGTCGATGGAATAACTCAGGTCCAGTCCTTTTTCGTGAGCCGGCAGGGAAAGAAAGGCGATAGTCTTTTCCACTGTTTCCACCAGGTCAAAAGATAGCTGTTCAAGCTCCAGCTTGCCTTCTTCAATCCGGGAGATATCCAGGATATCGTTGATCAAGTTTAACAACGATTCGGATGAAGCCTTAATCATTTCCATAAATTCCCTCTGCTCCGGCAGCAGCCCCGTAGCCAGCACCAGGTCGGTCATTCCCATAATCACATTCATCGGAGTACGGATCTCGTGGCTCATATTGGCCACAAACTGGGTTTTTGCCCGGTCGGAAGCCTGGGCCCTGTCCCGGGCCTGGGCCAACTCTTGCTCGTATTTGACCCGATCAGTAACATCCATGGTTACTTCCACCACCCCTTCCAGCGTTCCAGCGGCATTAATAACGGGATAAGCCCGGATCAAAAAGGTATTCCCCTCAAGAAAAGAACGGGTTGCTTCCTGGACTTCTCCCGTTTCTATCGCCAGCTTTACCGGGCAGGCCTCACATTCGTCCCAAGAGCGCTGCAGCAGATCAAAACATCTTTTGCCCCGGGCCTGGCCGGGGGATACGCCGTAAAATGAACCCGCAGCGCGGTTGGCCCAGCGGATTTTCATCTCCGGGTCGTGGTAAACAACCCGTTCGGTCATGCTGGAAAGGATGATTTCCTTTTCCTGTTCGGAGCGCTGCAGTTCTTCCTCGATCTGCTTGCGTAAAGTGATATCACGGACTGAGGCCACCATGAGCTGCCGACCGTTCAGCTCAACCGGCCGCAGGTGAACTTCCACGGGGAACCGGGTTCCATCTTTCCGTTGGTGTTCGGTTTCAATGACCTGTAAGCTGCTGTTGCCGGATAAGATGGAATAAAAGCGTTTCTTTAGTTCCTCTTCTGTGACATAAGGTTTGATATCCTGGGGACCCATGGCCAGCAATTCCTGGCATTGATAGCCCATGTTCCGGCAGGCCGTTTCATTCACATCAATAAAGCGCATGGTCTCATAATCAATCAGGTAGATATCGTCAGCAGATGCATCCAGGGCCAGCCTGAAACGTTTCAAGTTTTCCTGCTCCTGCCTGCTGATATTTTCTGCCTGCCGGGCCCGGGTTACATTTTCATGATAAAGAATAATAGAGGCCGGTCCCGGTTCTTGTACGCGGGCGGCGTAAAGAACGAACCAGCGCTCTGTTACCGGAGAATGGCAGGGATATTCCAGGGCAAAGGTTTCCCGCTTTTCTTCCAGCATCTCCTGGAGTGCAGCGGCCACATCCCGGGCCATTTTTGCCTCTTTGGCCCCTTGGGCCTGGCGGCAGATTTCCAGGTAGTTCACACCGATACACTGTGCGTTTTCTTCCATGCCGTTTTCCCGGGCGAAATCTTCCCAGGCGCGGTTGGTGTAGATAATCGCCCCCCGGTTATCCAGGACCGCAACATGCAGATGAAGATTATCCAGGATGGAATGATATATATTCTGCTCCGCAAACAAGCTTATCACCTCAAGTTATGCCGGTTTTCTGCCGGGAATTCTGAGCAAATCCGAGGCGGGTAAGGGAAAATCTTTTGTAACTGCTCAGCCCACTGATTACACCACACACTGCGAGGCTAGAATAGAGTGAGTTCACCCTCACCGGAACCCTCATCCAGGTCCTGCTCCCCGAAATAGCTCTTGGCCGTGGAGCGTTCCAGGTAGCTGGTGAAAAGATTGAACAGTTCCACCAACTCTTCGCTTTTCTCTTCCCAGTCTTCCACCTGGTAGTGTTCAAAGGTATACTCTTTTTCTTGCTGGGCCCTGGCAAGGGCATCGCTTAATTCCAAATATATCTCCTGGCATTTGTCTTTGAGTTCTTCAACCCCTTTTAACCGCTGGTAAACCTGGTTTACCGTCTGGTGCAGGGTTTCAATTTCCTTATTCAAAGCTACAACTGCCTGCCCAATAATATCATTGGTAGCCTTGACCTGTTCCAGCGAAACATCCACCTCGTCGACAGCACGGTTGATCTGTTCCTGGTTTCCCGCAATAATCTGGTCAAAGCGGCTGAGGTCTTTATTCAAGCTCGTTTTCAGGTTGTTAAAGATCTCCTGGTTGCTTTCTATCCGCTCGCTAACTTCCTCTACCACCGATTCCACCTTTTTACCGATGGCGTGATCCTGCTGCCCCATCCGGGCCAGTTCGATCCTGGCCAGGGTTTTGACTTTTTTCAGTAGATTGATCCGCGTGTAGATTTTGCCCATGCTCTGCTCCAGGCTGGTAATGGAGCTGTTAAAGGTCTCTTTGTCCGCAGTCAGGTATTCGGCCCGGGTTTTAATCTCCTTGAGCAGGTCAAGAAATTCATTCATAAAAGCAAACATGCTGCTGAAAGTATAGTCCACCATGCTCAGGTCTTCCACACCATCCCGGATCATGGATTCCCCTGCCAGATAGCTGGTTAACTGCCGGGAATCCTCCTTTACTTCTTCCAGGGACTGGACCAGCTGATCGGTGGTGCCGGAAATGTCATCCAAAGATTCTCCCAGTTCCGAAGAAACCCGGCCCATTAACTGTTCCAAAAGCCCCAGGGCCCGCTCAATGAAAGCAATATGGTCCAGAATATCGCGGGAATCGGTTTGTTCCCCTTGCACCAGTTGGTGGTATTTGCTGTATTTTTCTTCTACCTGGCTTAAGCATTTAATGGTATTTTCCATGTTCTGCCGAACAATATCCTGGCGCTGGATAAAAGTCATCAGTTCCTGGAAAGGGGAGACGGCCTCATTTACATTCTGCATGATATTCCGCAGGATCTTGCTGATGGCCTGGATAGACTGGATAACCTGGGAAAAGGTGTCATCGATCTGCTGGATATAGTCCTGGACCGCCTTTTCCTGGGTGGAGACAATCTGCTCCACGTTGTCCACCAGGCCCTGCTGCCACTGCTGCAGTGCTTCCAGCTGTTCATCCACCATGCTGAACTCCTGGTCCATGAAGGTGGAGGCTTGATGAATATGGTCGGAGATGACACCAAACCCCCTCCCGCTGTCTCCCAGGCGGGCAGAGAAGATCATGGCATTGAGCGAGATATCATTTACTTCACTCAGGGTGTTTTCCACCTCCTGGATGCGCTGCAGAAAGTTCTCAAAGGAATCGTGGCTCTGCGTTTTTCCCAGAAAATGACCCAGCATCTGGTTTATTTCTTCCTGGTTCAGGAGAAATTCGCTGATTTCCTGGAACTTATCCTGTATTTGCTGCAGGGCTTCGGCCATGAGAAAAGGTTCTTCCTGCTGTCCCTCCGCCGGGGAAAGGTCATCGGAGTCAATAAAGTAATTGATCAGCATTGATGTTTCCTGGTCTGTCAGCTCAATATTGCGCTCGATCACCGGAAGGCTCTCGTGAACGACCCCGTAATAATGTTCTGTATTGTCGATGAGCCCCTGCAGCTTGTCCTCGATGGACCTTAAGTCCACCACAAAACTTGAACGTTCTTGAGGCTGGTTAACATCTTTGGGCATGCGTGTTCCTCCAATTTACTTTCGGTGGGCCCGATGTGGGCCCACCTGCTATTCGGTGGATTCCGGCAACTCCCGGGGCAGTTCCTTATCCAGGCGCTTTAACTCCTCAAAAGTCAGGACCCGTTGTGGATCCAGCAGCAGAACGATTCGCTCACCGGTTTTGGCCATCCCTTTCAGGTGCTCTGTTTTGATATCGTCGGCGAACTCCTGGTCCACCAGCTGGATGTTTTCTTCATTAAAACTGATGATATCCGAAACCCGGTCCACAATCATTCCCATGGTTTTTCCGTTTACTTCAATCACGATAACCACGGTATATTCATCGTATTCCTGCTCAGGCAGATTGAATTTGCGGCGCATATCCAGAATCGGGATCACTTTGCCCCTGAAATTGATAACTCCTTTGATCACTGGATTGGCGTTAAAGACCCGTGTCGGCTTGCTGTAACGAATAATTTCCTGGACCAGCATAATATCAATGCCGTATTCTTCCTCGCCAATCCTGAAGGTTACATACTGGTTTTCCGCGGAAAGGTTGTCCAGGTGATCATCCTGGAAGTTCAAGCCGCGTTCCTGTTCTTGTTGTTCCCGGACCATGCTTGATCCCCTCCTTACGCCAAATCTGGCTTAAAACTTCTCAAAATCGCCTTCGTCAAAATCATCCAGCATATCCATGTCATTGTCTTCCGCCGGCCTGGCGGCAGGCTTGGCCTGAGCAGGTTTGGCGCTTCTGGATGCTGTTTCTTTTGCCGGAGCTTTGGCCTTTTTCTTCCTTTCATTATCTTCTTCCCGGTGCTCCTGCCTGCGACCCTGCTTGCTGCCGTTCAGCTTGAACTGGTTGACCAGGTTGTTCAACTCCATGGCTTCGCTGTTCATGTTTTCGCTGGAGCTGGCGATTTCTTCTACCAGGGAAGCATTCTGCTGGGTCACCTGGTTTAGCTCTTCCACCGCGGTGCGGATTTCGCCTGAGGCCGTGGACTGCTCTCTCAAGGAAGCGGAGATTTCACCCACGAGATCATTTGTCTTCTGGGTGTTTTCCACGATTTGATTTAACACATCTTCTGTTTGACCCATCAGGGTGTTTCCTTTGTCTACCCGTTCAATGCTGTCTTTGATCAGTTTCTCAATCTCCTTGGCCGATTCGGCGGAACGGCCGGCCAGGTTGCGCACTTCAGCGGCAACCACGGCAAACCCCCGGCCCTGCTCGCCGGCCCGGGCCGCTTCCACGGCAGCATTCAAGGCCAGCAGGTTGGTCTGGAAGGCAATGTCATTGACCACACTGATGATTTCCCCAATTTCCTGGCTGCCCTTGGTGATCTCTTGCATGGCGCCCTGCATCTCATCTACAACCTGAGAGCCCTGCTTGACGGTATCCATGGTCTGGTTGGACAGATTATTCGCCTCGGCCGCATTGCCGGAAGAGCTTTCCAGGGAGGAGGAAACTTCCTGCACGGTGGAAGAGACTTCTTCCAAAGAGGCCGCCTGTTCCTCGGTGCGCTGGGACAGGTCCTGGTTGCCGGAAGATATTTCGGCGGAAGCGCTGGAAACCAGGTCGGAAGCATTGCGAACCTGGACCATGATCTCCTGCAGCTTGCCGACAAAAGCGTTGAACCAGTAACCCAGGTCGCCTACCTCGTCCCGGGAACGGATGTCGATGCGCTTTGTCAGGTCACCGCCGCTTTCGGCCATGTCTTTCAAGAAGTCAACCACTTCTTTGATCGGCACGGTAATGCCGCGGTTGATCAGCAGGGCGGCCGTGATGCCGATGACCAAAGCTATGGCCGATGCGATAAGAATAATGTTTTGCGTAAGCTCTCCCTGGGCCTGGGCCTGGGCCACCATTGTTTCTCTTTCCGCATCCAGGGCGGCTTCCATTTCATTCAGAATAACCCGGAATTCATCGATGTGATCCTGGGTTTGTTCGGTGTAGATTTCCTCGGCCATGGCCCAGCCTTCTTCGGAGTCCAGGCCCATGTCGTCAATAGTAGCGACAATTTCTTCGGCGCTTTGGTGTACCCCGATGTGGGGATCTTCAATCCGGCGGAAGGCATCCCGGAACTCGGGGCTCATCTCCTGGAACTCCGGTGAATCCAGCAGATCGTAGTACCAGCGGCCGAAATCGCACTGGGTATAGTCCAGTTCCCCGGTGAACTGCTGCTGGAAGATAAAGGAATCGGCCAGCAAGTTGAGGTAATCCAAGTGGTCGACTTCTTTTTCGACGGAAAAAATAATCTGCTCCATGGTTTCAATGGCTTCCTGGTTGGCCTCGTCCACCTGCTCGCTCATAAAGAAGGCTACACCGCCCATGATGATCATCAAGAGAAGGACCAACCCGAAACCGCCCAGCAATTTCATTCTGATTGTCAGTCGCATGGCTTTTCAAACTGCCCGGTACGGGTAAGGGGGCAGCTTGAAACTCACCTCCGTTTCTTCATACGATTTTGTGTCCTGCTTCGAAAACATAAAAGTATAACTTGGAATAATGCCTAGCCTTTTACATAGGTCACAATGGCTTCACTGATTTTATCCAGTGACAGTACCTGGTCAACACCCCCTAATTCAATAGCTTTTTTAGGCATGCCGAAAACAATGGATGTTTTCTCGTCCTGGGCTAACGTTAATGAACCCTTGCTATGCATTTCTTTCAATCCCCTGGCACCATCATCGCCCATGCCGGTCAGGATCACGCCCAAGCCGCTGGGGGATGCGCTCTCTGCCACGGATTGAAAGGTTTTGTCCACGGAGGGTTTGTGGCGGTTTACCGGCTCGCTGTTATCGATTTTTATGTAGTACCCTTCCGTCTTACGTTTCAGCAGCATGTGTCTGCCTCCGGGGGCTATGTATGCATAGCCGGCCATCACCGACTCCCCATCCTCGGCTTCTTTCACGTTCATCCGGCAGGAACTGTTCAGGCTGCTGGCAAAGGAGGTGGTAAAACTGGCTGGCATGTGCAGCACCACCAGGATCCCGGGCAGGTTGGCTGGCAGCTTTTGTAAAATATTTTTTACAGCCACGGTTCCCCCTGTGGATGCGCCGATGGCAATGATCCGGTCGGTGCTGCGCACCAGGGGTTTTTTTTCTACGGAAGGCTCCACAGGCTCTGCTTGAGGGGCATCAGCAGGGCGCTTGGCCCGGGTTCTTTTCACCTGCCTTCTCATCTCGTCCATGTTGACACTGGCGGCATTTTTTACCTTGCTGATAATTTCTTCGCTGATTCCCGCCAGGCCCTGACCGAGCCCGGCGGCCGGTTTGGGGATATAGTCAACCGCACCCAACTCCAGGGCTTTAAGCGTTGCAGCGCTCCCTTCCTGGGCCAGGGAACTGATTACCACCACGGGCATCGGGTAAATGGACATCAATTTTTCCAGGAAGGTAAGCCCATCCATGCGGGGCATTTCCAGGTCCAGGGTAATGACATCCGGTTTATGTTCCTTGATTTTCTTAATGGCAAAAAGAGGATCGATGGCCGTCCCCACGACTTCAAAGGCCTGATCCTGGGCAAACACTTTACTTAAAATCTGCCGCACCAGGGCTGAGTCATCGATAATTAGCACCTTGATGGTTTTGGCTGGCATAATTTTTACCCCTTTCTTCGTCAAAAAGCGTAAGTTCTGCCTCTTTACGCTGCTGTTCCCGCATCCAGTGCAGGAAGCGTTTTTCGCGGGAAACAGCATTTTCCAGTTTTTGGTTGTAATGGACCCGTTTTAAATACACGCTAAACTGGTCGGGAAAAAAGAAAATCTTGCGGCCGGTCTTGCCTCCCACATCCTTGGAAAGCAGGGGTATCTCCTCCATCTGCAGGTACGATTGGGCAAATTCAATGTTGGATTGAGCCACGTTGTTCATGGCCCCGTCCATCACCCGGCCTCCCCCGAACATCTTGGCTTCCAGGCTGTCCCTTTTGCCACCCAGCTTCATTATATCGTTAATCATGCGCTCCATGGCATTAATACCGTAGCGTGCATCCTCACTAAATACAATGTCCTCTATGCGCACGGTGGAAGGAAGCATGAAATGGTTCATGCCAACGATGCCAGTTGTCTTACACCTCATACAGACCGAAATACATGAACCCAACAAGGTGGTAAGCACAATATTGCGTTCTTTGGTTGCGTAGTAGTCTCCCGCGAACAGTTCGTAGGTATACTTGTTAAAACCGCGGTTAAAGTATTTTTTCAAAGCCTTGAAGCACCGCCTTTTCAAGGAATTTTTTCATAAATGGTGTGTTTGAGCAACCGCCAGTTTCCCGGGTTTCCATGTGTGGAGTTGATCGACTCGGAATGGCCCAGCATCAACACCCCTCCAGGCACCAGGTGTGCATTGAACTTGCGCAGGACCCGGGTCTGGGTTTCTTTGTCAAAATAGATGAAAACATTGCGACAGAAAATAAAGTTGAGACCCTGCTTAATGGGAAAGTCTTCTTCAGCCGTTAAATTAACCCGGCGGAAGGTGACCAATCTTTTCAGCTCATCTTTCACTTTAAACAGACCTTCGTTGGAACCCGTCCCCAGTTTGAAGTATTTTTTCAGCAAAGGGTACGAGATGCCTTCCACCTCTTTCCTGGAATACACGCCTTCTGCCGCTTTTTTCAGGGTTTCTGTGTTAATATCTGAAGCCAGTATTTTGATCTTCCAGCCCTTTTTTTTGGAAAAAAACTCGTTTAAGACAATAGCCATGGTATAGGGCTCTTCCCCGGTGGAGCATCCCGCCGACCAGGCCCGGATTTGCTTATCCTGGTCAGAGGAGGCCATCGCTTCCAGGTGAGGCAGGTACTCCTGGTTCAAAAAATCAAAGTGGTGGCTTTCCCGGAAAAACTTGGTTACATTGGTGGTAATCAAGTTAAACATGATTTCCAGTTCCCCGGGGTTTTTCTCCACGTAACGGAGGTATTCACCGATGGTCTGCAGTTGCAGTTCTTTTAAACGCCGGGAAAGCCGGGAGATAGTAAGAGCTCTTTTGGCTTCCGTCAGGTTGACACCGATGGAACGATAAATCATGTCCCGAAAAGCCTGAAAATCATCTTCGGTCAGCTCAATAGGACGGTTTACTTCCGCCATCTCTTTTCCTCCAAAATGCAAAGTAGTCGAGCCGCAGCACATTGCAAATCTTACTGCATTACCTGGGTCTTGTGGGAAACATCTTTGGTTCGGGCCAAACGGAACAGGGAAGAAATATCCAGGATAATGGCCACTTTCCCATCCCCTAAGATGGTCGCACCGGCAATGCCGTCAATCTGTTCCATGTTTTCCTTCATGCTTTTAATCACTACCTGCTCCTGGCCGATAATCTCGTCCACCAAAACGGCCAACTTTTTGCGGCCTTCCTTGATAATTACCAGGATTCCTTCCGTCGGCTTGGTGTACTCGGCCTCGATATCCAGCAGTTGGAACAGGCCCGTATAGGGGATATACTCCTTGCGCAGGTGGACAATCAAACCTTTGCCCTCTACCTGCCGGATGTC
Source organism: uncultured Desulfovibrionaceae bacterium (assembly GCA_964581355.1). Lineage (GTDB taxonomy): Bacteria > Bacillota > Dethiobacteria > DTU022 > UBA8154 > CAZOOA01. The sequence goes on from CAZOOA010000030.1 coordinate 12,906, forward strand.
CTGGGGGCGGGCCTTGATAAATTCTGTGATGGACGTCAGGGGGATGATAAAGCGTTCTTCTCCTACCCGGACCATCATTCCATCGATGATAGCCAGGGTCAAGGGAAGCTTGATGCTGAACGTGGTCCCCCTGCCTTGCTCCGACTGCAGGTCCACGCTTCCGCGCAGATTGGTGATGTTGGTCATGACCACATCCAGTCCCACCCCCCGGCCGGAAATGTCGGTTACTTCCTTGGCTGTGGAAAAACCGGGCATGAAAAGCAGTCGCTGGATTTCCGAGCGGCTGAGAGTCCGGTCCGGATCGACCAGGCCTCGGCTTTGGGCCTTTTCCAACACCCTGCTCTCGTCGATACCCCGCCCGTCATCGCTGATTTCAATGACTATATTGCCTTCCTGGTGGTAAGCGTTGAGCCAAATGGTGCCCTGGCGGGGCTTGCCCGCTTTTTCCCGCTCTTCAGGCGTTTCCAGGCCGTGGTCCACACAATTGCGGATCAGGTGCTTGAGGGGATCGGCAATCTGCTCAATTACTTTTTTATCCAGCTCTGTCTCCTTGCCCTGCATGACCAGCTCAATCTCTTTGCCGTTCTCACGGGCCAGGTCACGCACCATACGCTGAAAGCGCATGAAAGTGCCCCCGATGGGGATCATGCTGGTATTCATCACTTCTTCCTGCAGGAAGCGGATGATTTTGTCCACTTCCTGGAATGCGTTTAGGACTTCAACAGTGGCGGAACGGTCTTCGCTGGCCAGGTTAACGACCAGTTCTTTGACCCGGGACTGGGCGATAAGAAGTTCAGCAATGTTGTTCAGAATTTCCTCCAATTTATGGGTGTCAACACGGATGGTATTGGTCTGCTCCTGCTCCCTGTATTTCTGCTGGGTTTGGACCACTTTCTCTACCTGCCCCTTGGTCAGCTTCCCTTCTTCAATGAGCAGTTCACCCACGCGCTTTTGTTTCTGCAGGACTTCTTCCACATCATCAGGCGAGATCAAACCACGCTCCACCAGCAGTTCCCCCATCCGTTTTTCACCTTGAAACCAAAGTTCTTTTTCCTCGGTAATGTCTTCCACGGAAACATCATTTTCGTCCCGGACAAAGATAAAGATATCGTCAATTTCCTCCTGGCTTTTATCCGATTCGAAAAAAATGGTCCAGAAAACATTCAGACTGTGGGGTTCCAGCTGCTGCAGCGGGGGAAGATTGCTGACATTGACGTGGCTCTCCAGGATTGTGCCGCTTTCTTCCAGTTCCAGCAGAAGCATCAGAGGGTCTGTCCCTGTTTCGAAAATGTCCTGGTTGAATTTCAGTTCTATTTTATAAAAACGGGTTTGGGTTTGCTGAGGTTCCTGTCCCGCTTGTTCAGGGGAAGAGTCAGCGGACGCAAGCCCCAGGTTTTCTTCGTAAACTTTCAGCGCCGTCAACAGTTCCTCCAGGGGTTCACCAATGCTTTCCCCACTGGTATCTTCACTTTGCAGCATTTGTTTAATGACATCAGTCCCTGAAAGTAGAAGCCCAAAAGTATCTTCAGTGAGCCCTTTTCCGGAGCGGCGAAACATGTCCAGGATGTTTTCCAGGCGATGGGCCACAGCACTGATTCCGGTAAACCCCATCAACCCCGCTCCACCTTTAATCGTGTGCATCGCCCGGAAGACTTCATCCATTTGCTGGGCATCATCGGGAACTCTTTCCAGCTCCAGCAAACCTTCCTCCAGCGTTTCCAGGTTTTCCCGGGTTTCCTCGATAAATGTTTGAATTAGATCTTCATCGGACACGCCATCTCCCCTCCTATTTTACAAATTTCTTGACAACGCCAATTAACTGTTCCGGCTTGAACGGTTTGACCAGCCAGCCAGCCGCCCCGGCATTTTTCCCTTCCAGCTTCTTTTGATCCTGGGATTCCGTGGTCAAAACCAGGATAGGGACAAACTTGAAAGCCGGCTTTTTCTTTACTTCCTTGATAAAAGCAATGCCATCCATGCGGGGCATGTTGATATCGGTAATGATCATGGCCGGGCGCTTGCCTTTGCTCTCCAGCTCCTGTAAGCGGTCAACCCCGTCCTGTCCATCCTGGGCGGCCACGACTTCGAAGCCTCCCTTGCCCAGGGTATACTCCAGCGAAGCCCGAACGGTCTTGGAGTCGTCTACGACAAAAATGCACTTACTCATTCTCACTGCCTCCCCCTTTGTCCACAATATCGCTAGCACCGGAAATGGTGAGCAGTCTCTCCAACAGTTCCTGGCAGTTGACCAGTCTGTACGGCCGGCCTTCCTGGCGGAACGTCTTGGCTGCAGACAGAAGCAGCTGTATGCCTGCCGCATCAGCATCCTGCACCTCTTCAGCATTTAAAACGACCGGCTCTTCAGGACTCAACTGCTGCACATAACCGAGCAGTTGCTCCTGGACTTCCTGGACATTATGTATGGTCATCATTTCGGGCAAATTAAACACTGCCTGCCACTCTCCTTTCTTCACAGGAAAAAGCTCTAGAAAAGAGTAAGTTCCCCGGAGTCATCCCCCACATCCATTTCCACATCTTCAAATACTGCGCTGGCCGTCCGCCTCTCCAGCACTGTCGTCAGATTGTTCAGGACCGCTTGCAAATCTTCACTGGTCCCATCCCAGCGCTCCAGTTCCAGTTTCTGAAGCTTGGAATTTTTTTGCTGGCCCAGGCTGCTTTCCAGTTCCGTAATGGACGTTTTTATCTCCTGCAGCAGGCCCGGCAGATGCCGTCCCTTTTCCAGGTTACTTGCAATCCCCTGCACTTCCCCGATCAAAGAATTCATGCACTGACCCAGAGACTGCACTCCCCGGGAAATCATATCTTCAATTACTTTTAATTCTTCCCGGGAGTTTTGGATGACCTGGTTCATCTTTTCCATGTTTTCTTCGTTTAGCTGCATCATCTTTTCAAATTTCTCCAGGTCATTTAACAGGCGCTGCTTCAATTCCAGCATAAATGCTTCGTTGGCATTTACTTCCTCGATAATCCGGTCGGATACATTAGCAATCTCCTGGCCAAAAGAATCGTCTTCCAGCTGCAGGCGGGCCAATTCAATCCGGGTCATCAGTTTTAATTTTTTCAGGAAGCTGATCCGTGCTTTGATCGTGCTGATACGGGAATCTATGCTGGAAAGCTGGCGGTGAAAATCCTGGTTAGAGGCTGTAATGTGGGCAAAATTTGTTTTCAGGCTGGTCAGTTCGGAAAAAAAGCCTTCCATAAATTGGTATTGTCGATTGAAGATGGCGCGGACGGTGTTTGGTTCATTACCCTCTCTCATCTTCATATCGCCGGCCAAAAATTCCATCAAAATATTTCCTTCCTCTTTCTGGCTGTCCAGGTCCCGCTGAATCTCCGACAAGGGAACTTCCATTTCCGTAAGGGACTCCCCAAGCTGGTTCTCTACGTTGCTGACTAACTCCCCGGTTAATTTCAGAACCTTTTGCGCAAAAGAAAGAAAGTTCAAGCTGTCTTCCAAAGAAGTATCAGGACGGCCATAGGCATCGGCATGCTCAGCCACTGTCCCCAGGCAGCGGCTTAAATTTTCCATGTTTTGACGGATAATATCCTGCATTTGGATGGAAACCATCAGGTTTTGGACCGGCATAATTACTTTTTTCACATTGCTGATCAGGTCTTCCAGGAGACGGCTGATTTCCTGGAGAGAATGAAAGGTGGTTTGAAATAACTCCTGGAACTCTTCCTGCTGTCCTGTTGAAATGTTGCCGTGCTGCTGCAGCAAGCTTTTCAGGTCTTCCCGGAACTGTTCATTCCATCTGCTCAGTGCCCGGGCTTCTTCCTGGATCCCGGCATACTGCTGGTTAATCTGGTATGAAAGGGAATTGATGTTGTCAGAAATAACCCCAAAAGCACGCCCTCTTTCCCCCAGGTGCGCAGAAAAAATCACTGCATTTAAAGATACTACCTCAATATCAGTTAAACGCCCTTTGATCTGCTCGATCATTACCAGCAGGCTGGAAACCCCGGCATTTTCTTCCCCGTCTTCCTCCAGGAAGAGGTCAATGGTATCCCGGATCTCTTTTTCTCCTACCAGCTCATCGCGGGTAGCTGTAAAGTTATCCTGGACCTGCTTTAAAACCGTGGAGAGAGCATGGGCTTCAGCCTCTTCGGTAATGTGCTGGCCCGGTTCTTTGCTGGGCACAAAGCATTCCAACAAGATGGACATTTCTTCCAGGGTCAGTTCAATCTCCCTTTCGATGGACGGAAGCTGCGCATGGATGCTGCCATAAATATCTTCGGTATCGCGAATTATGTTTTCTATACGGGTCGTGGTCTCTTGTATGCGTTGTTTTATCGTCCTTGTGTCCATATTCAACTCCTTAAAGAAATATTGAAATGGAGTTTCCGCTGCGCGGCCTGAATCTGACAGGAAGAAACAACATTTTTCTTTTTACATTTTTTATGCTCTACATTATACAACAAAAAAAGGGAAAACGACACCTTATTTGGGCATAAAGCCCAATTTTTTTTAAATTAATTGTCTGTTTAACTCTTTTTTCAGTTAATATATACTGTATTCTAGGGAAGATCCTGGAAATATAACAATTATGCTTCCTTTCTGAAAATCATTTCGGCTATTGCCGGCAGGATTTAACGCCCGCACGTAGAATCTAAAAAAAAAAGTTATACAGGAGGTTGTAAAAACCCTTGGAAAAGCTCCCCCGGATACTGGTTGTGGATGATAAAAGAACCATCCGCCTGCTGCTGGCACGTTATCTCAGCCAGGGCGGGTATAGCGATATTATCCAGGCAGCCTCCGGTGAAGAGGCACTGGAAATTGTAGACAGTCAAAAGCCGGACCTTTTGCTTTTGGATATTATGATGCCGGGAATCGACGGATTTGAAGTCTGTCGGCGCCTGAAAGAAAATGAAAACACCCGCATGATCCCGATTATTATCGTCTCGGCCCTGGAAGACCGGGAGTCCCGCCTGCAGTGTTACCAGGCCGGGGCCGACGAATTTCTGAATAAGCCGGTAGATTCCACCGAAATGCTGGCACGAATCAATTCCCTGCTGCGGATCAAGAACTATTTTGAGCAGCTGCAGGAAAGCAATGCAAAGCTGCTGCAGAACCTGCAAACTGCCCAGCGAATTCAAAAAGCTCTTTTGCCCCGGAGTTTTCCCCGGGTAAAAGAGCTGGGATTTGACGCCTATTACCAGCCGGCCGAATACCTGGGAGGCGACTACTATAATGTTTTCCCCCTGGACGGAGAAACGTTCTGCTTTTATATTGCCGATGTTACAGGCCACTACCTGGACGCAGCCATGCTGACTGTTTATTTAAAAGAGGCGATAGCTGGTTACAGTCGCCAGATGCGGCAAAGAGGCGAACTCTTCAGCCCCAGGGAGTGCCTGGCTGAACTGGACCGCCTGTTTAAAAAAGAGGATTTCCCCGAAGATCTGTTTATTACTCTCTTCCTGGCAGTTTTTGACCCTTCAACCCGCTCCATCACTTATTCCGCAGCAGGTTTCGCCGAATTTCCCTATCTTTACGGCAACGGGGATCTGCTGGAACTATCCTGTCCCGGGAGCTTAATTATGCCCCTTGGCCCTGCAGGTTCTTTTGCAGAAAAGTCCTGTACGTTACATGAGAACCAGGGCATTTTCCTCTATACCGATGGCCTGATTGAACAGCCCGGGGAAAGCAGACAGGATTTTTTCGGCAGGGAACGGGTGCAGGAAATTTTACTGCAAATGCAGGGGCAGCAAATGAAAAGCACCATCCCCACCATGCTGGACCAGTTGCAACACTTCGCCGGCAGCACTTTTGATGACGATATCGCCCTGTTAAACATTTTCCCTGCCGAGGGAAAATAAACCTTCTTGGCTTGATGTTTGAATTCTACCTTAAAAGACCCCCAAGTCATTATTTGTACTGTTTATGCTGAATGAAGATAATCCTGCCGGGAATACTATGGGAAAGATCGTTGGAGGTGAATTGATTGAGAAGCCAGCAAGGTATGGGCATGTCCTGGATGGGGCTGTTTTGCCTCTCCCTGATCCTGAGCATTCCTTTTTATTACCTGATGAACAAGATCTATCTTTCTTTGCAGGAAATGGCCCGCCGGTAAGTGGGCACCCGGCCCGGCCTGCTGCCTGCTGCAAGCCAACAGCGGGCAATACTGTCTTGGCAAAAAGCCTTGACGCCAATTACCTTTCCAGCTTCTCCTGCACCGAAGACAGCTTTTGTTCCATAGAAGCCTCTTTGTCTCGCCGGTCATCGATTTTGATCTGGGTGGAAACGCGCAAAGCGCCCTGTTCAAAAGGGATTTCGTGCATACGGCGGACTGCCTTGAGGAGTTCGTCCAGCTCGCCCTCCAGGATCGTCCCCATGGGGGTAAGCTGATATTTGATCGTTTTTTCCTCTTCCAGTATTTTGTGGCAATCGGCCACGTAACGGCTGATACCGGGGCTCCCCGTCCCCAGGGGAGTAATGCTTACTTCCACGATAGCCATAGAAAACACCTCTCAAATAGGTTGAATTGTGTTTTTCGCTCCCGGGTCCTGGATGGATCCGGGACATCTGCCCACTAAGGCTGCTGCCCCAGGGGCGCGCCCGTCTCTTTCCAGCGCAGCTGGTTTATTATCAGTGACCGCAGGGGATACCAGCCGTCCCCGGCTTCCACAGGGTATTCCTCGCGAAGATAAAAGTAGCGGCCCTCATGTTCTCCCAGGATGGCGCCCATGGACCGGTCTCCATGCAGGCCTCTATATTTCTCCAGGGCCCAGGGGGGGAGAGCTTCATCCCCGGAGACTGACTCCAGGGCTCCCATATAGCCAATCACCTGCTGGAAGGATGCTTCGGCGCCCCGTTCTGTTATGTCCTCATCCCAAAACATGAGATCCATATATTCCATGCGGATCCCCTTTGCCGAACCGGCATCCACTTCCTGCACCCGGTCTTTTCGGTCGCAGGGGAAATAGGTGGTTGCCGGCATATCCGGGTGTTGGACCAGGCAGTATGATTGCAGCTTTTCCGTCCCTTCGACAAAGGTGGTGAACACCTGCTCCGAGGGACGCTGTGCAGTTTGTTCATCCCAGGTCCACTGCTCCAGGATTGGTCGGACCCGTGCCAGCCAGGACTCTTTTTGGCCCTGCAGCCAGGTAGAACGCAGCCCAAACTGATACTCTTCATGGTGTCCCAGCACCAGGAAGCCGGCGCTCCCATCATCCCGGACAAACACATGGGCATCCTGGACCCAGGCAGGCAGGTCGGATTTTAGGGGCTTTAATTCCTCCATGCCGCCAAGTCCTTTTTTCAGCTGCTCCCAGGCTTCTTCTTCCGTCAGGTCCGGCTCCAGCGGCAGGATTTCCAGGGCTGTCTCCAACTCGTCCAGCTGACGTCCCCCGTCAGAACGACCGACTATGACAATTTCCTGGTCCTGGGGCAAAGCCTGGTATTCTCCCCAGAGATGATCGTGACCAAGCAGGAAGTACGGGGATGTATCCGGCTCACCGGGGATATAAGTGGAAAAAGGCAGGGAAGGCAGGTTTAAGAGACGAAATGTTTTTTCTTCTTTGCCGTTATCCCCTTCTATCTCCAGCGTCCGCGTCTTGGGCCTGGCACCCTGCTCCGCATCCCTGGACATGCCTTGAAGGATGGAAACAGTAACTTCTTCCCCGGGAGATATATATTCTTCTGCTTTTTCTTTCTCTTCTGTTTCCCTGTCCATATCCAAGTCGTTTTCTTCTCTATCCTCTTCAACTTCCTCAATTAACTCCGGTTCTTCATCACCGGGTTCGGGCTCAACGATTCCCGGGATGGAGCAACCAGCGGCAGTTAAAGCAAGTGTCAGGATCAAGGCCACTGCTATCAACCCGTATTTCAAATATTCTTTTCGCATCTTATTCCCTCTTTCGTCATTGATAATTGTATTGTACTAGCTGTGCTGGAAAATCTCAATAAGCAAACAACCTGTATCCTGCCAGCCAGCGGCGCCCTTTTTCCTTGAGTTGAGTTTCCCCCCAGCAAACTTCCAAATTATGTTTTTCCTTTCTGCCTGACAAAGGCGGAACTGCTTGACTTTTTGTCCTCTTGGGCATATATTTGATCCAGTTGGTTCAATTTGGCAGGGCAGGAGTTTTTTAAGCAAGGGGGATCCCCGTTGACCTGGGAAGTGCTGAATGTCATCGGCACCCTGGCCTTTGCCGCCAGCGGTGCCATTGTTGCCATGGAAGAAGAATACGATATCCTGGGAGTATTTGTCCTGGGCCTGGTTACAGCTTTCGGGGGAGGCGTAGTCCGCAACCTGCTTATCGGCATTCCGACCACCATACTCTGGGAGCAAACCCCCTTGATTATCGCTACCCTGTTATTTATCACCTTCCTGTTTTTACTCCCGGCTTCCTGGATCGGCCGGTGGAAACGATGGGGGATTCTGCTAGATGCTGCCGGCCTGTCGGCGTTCGCTATCCAGGGAGCCCTTTATGCCACAGAAATGCACCGCCCCTTGATCGCCATCACAGTTGCCGCCATGCTTACGGGCATCGGGGGTGGAATGATCCGGGATGTGCTGGCCGGGAGAAAACCCCTGGTTCTGCGCGATGAGATTTACGCTCTCTGGGCAGCGCTGGGAGGACTCTCCATTGGGCTGGGGCTGGTAAGCACCACCAGCCCCGTGCAGCTGTATCTCCTTTTTGCTTTGATTATTATTCTGCGCATGGTTTCTTTTTACTTTAAACTCAAGCTGCCCCGTCGCTCCCTGAAAACATAAAAAGGTTTTTTCTTTTTCATGTCGAATTTATACTGGGAACAGGGCTGAACTGGAAAAAACAACAGGAAGGTCCTTTCAATCCAGGTTAAAGAGGTTGTGGAAAATTGATCAAAAAAATTCTACCCGTCCTGCTGGTGCTGGGCGGCCTTTTAAGCATTTTTTTCTTTTTACCTGAAGGCTTCGGTCTCAGGGAAGTCCGGGATGTTTTTTTGCCCGGTAGCGTGGAAAATGACGGGGAAGAGGACTACAACGGGGCCGAACAAGAGCCTGAAAGGGAGCTCCCCGAAGAACTTTACCATGCCGTCAAGCTGGACAGGCTTTTGGGGAAAACGCCCCCTGACGGGATGGAAGGGTTAATGGAATTATCCACAAGGGAAGATGCCGTAGGTTACGAGGCCAGCCTGACCCTGGCCCGTCAATATGATCGTTACGAAGAAATTAACCCGGAATTATTTTACCGCAGGGCCCTGTCCCTGCATGAAACCAATGATGTCCAGGAAGAGCTGGCCTTGTATCTGAAAGAAGAGGTTGGAAAAGAAGATGCAGCGGCAGAGGAGTTCTTACAGCTTTTGCCCGGTGAGGACGCCCTGAAAGCCCTGGAGGAACTTCAAGTGCCGCCGGAGACGATTATTGAGGCGCTGGCAAGGGAGGAATACTGGGCAACCCTGGTTTCTTTCGTCCAGGAGCGCAGCGATTCTTCTTTAACAGGGCCGGCAGAACGCTATTATTTAAAAGCCCTGGTTCAGGCAGGCCGTTATGAAACAGCACTACCCCTCCTGGAAGAACGGGTCCAGGAAGAGGAGACAAGCCAGGAGCTGATCTGGCATTATGCCCGGGCCCTGGAGTTATCTGGAAAGCCGGAAAAAGCCCTGGAATACTACGAGGCAGCAGGAGAGCGGGGACTGTACCGCCGGGGGATTATCCTGGCCAACCAGGGGAAGACCGCCGAAGCGGCCGAGGTCTTCAGCGCCACACCGGAACCCGAGGGCCGCTGGAGAGGGGCACACCTGTGGGAATCCCTGGATGACCCCCAAAAAGCGCTGCCCGTTTACATGGACCTGGCCCAGGATGAATCGTCTGTCCAGGACGATGCGGCCTACCGGGCTTATGTTCTGCTTTCCCGCGATGGCGATGAAAGAGCTGACGAATTTTTACCCGTTATCGCCTCTTCGCCTGCCTGGATGGAGCGACTGGACAAAGAGCCGCAGCGGGAACTGGAGCCAGAACAAACCCTGGAAGAACCACTTTTTATCAGGAGGATTGAAGCCTACCGGGAACACCGCCTGGGCAGGCTGGCCGACCTGGAACTGGCCATCCAGTTAGAACGGGTTTCGCCCCAGGAAAGGCTGGCTTTGGGGCAGTGGTACCTGGAACAGGGCAACTACTTTCGGGCGGTCCGACATGGTATTCGCCTGCTCAGGGAACGCCCCTGCCTGAATGCATACCGGTTGGCCTATCCCAAACCGTACCTGGAAGAAGTGCGCCAGGCCGCCGAAGAGTACCAGCTGGATCCCTACCTGCTGCTGGCTGTGATGCGGGAAGAAAGCCACTACCGAGCCGATGTAACCTCTGTGGCCGGCGCCCGGGGGCTAATGCAGATCATGCCTTCGACGGGACAGGATATTGCCGACCGCAAAAACGAAGATTTTGAGCTGGAGATGCTGTTCGACCCGGAAACCAGCATTCGCTTTGGGGCTTTTTACCTGCGCTCGGTGCTGGATATGTTTGACGGCGACCTGGACCAGGCCCTGGCTGCCTACAATGCCGGCCCCGGACATGCCCGGCGCTGGGGTAACTCTGACCTGGGCCAGGAACCGCTCGGCTTCCCCACAGCCATCACTTTCATTGAAACCCGGGAGTATATTACCAAAGTAAAGGATTCCTACCTGAACTACCTCTGGCTGTACGAATCAGAGAACCAGTAATGGTTTTCCCATTACTGGTTCTCCTGATCCTTTATGAGCTCTATTCCTGTTTTTTTCGGTATCCTGTCGGCTTAACTTCACTGCGCCAAGCGCTTGATGCCGCTTGACAAAGCCACCGAACCAAAACGAAGAAGGCGGCACTCCTCTAATTTTTTCGATCTACAACTCCATCCCCTGTTGTGCCTCGGCAGGGGCCGCGGCGGTTAGTGTTTAAACTGGTTTATGGCCTCCTGCAGGTCTTCTACCATCCCCTGAAGATCATTGGCGGCGCTGGATATTTCTCCCATAGTCGCTGTCTGCTCTTCCACGGCCGCCGAAACCTCCTGGCTGCCCCCTCCGATCTCCTGGGAAACCTCAGCAACCTTCTCAATCTGGCGAGTGATCCCGTCAATACCTTCGATCACCGCTTTTAAGACTTCACCGGTGGACGTGATTACACCGGTGCCGTTTTCCACTTCCTGGACACCCCGGTCCATGTTGCTGACCGCTTTCTGAGTTTCCTGCTGGGTAGCTACTACCAGTTCCGTAATTTCTGCTGCCGATGTGGAAGACTGTTCAGCCAGCTTGCGCACCTCATCAGCTACAACAGCAAAACCCTGCCCCTGCTCACCGGCCCGGGCTGCTTCAATGGCTGCATTTAGCGCCAACATATTGGTTTGTTCGGAAATATCCTTGATACTGTCCACGATTTTTCCAATTTCCTGGGCCCGGCCGTCCAGGTTAATCACTACGTCCTTGAGCTCCCCAACGATATCGCTGATCACCTGCATCTGGTTGACCGCGTTTTCAATGGCTGCATTGCCTTCTGTAACCTTTTCCGCGATGGCACTGCCTGCCTGGTCCATCTCCTGGGAATTGGTGTTGAGTTTCTGGGCATTGTCAGCAAACTCGTTTGTGGAAGCAGCCACTTCTTCCAGGGAAGCATTCATTTCTTCCGAAGAAGCAGCCAGGGATTCACTGGAGCTGCTGACTTTCCTGGCGCCCTGGTTAACGGTCTGCAGCATGCTGCCAATGGACTCCTGCATCTGCTCGAAGCTTTTGGCCAGCACACCCAGTTCATCCTGCATCCGTAAGGCGTTTTCGGGAACCTGTCCGGTAAAATCGCCGGTCGCCATGTTATCTGCAAACTGGCTGCACTCCTTTATCGGGGCGGCAATGGAACGTCCCAGCTGATAGGAACAGACAAACCCAACCGCCAAGACACCCACGGAAACCAGGATAAAGATGTTCCTTAGCTGATAGGCACCGGCAAGAATTTCGTCTTCATAGGAACCTACGGCAAAGCTCCACTCCGTCCCTTCCACGGGCGTAAAGCCGACATGCATGACATGGCCATCGTAATAATAATCGCCGATTCCTGATTCCCCCCGAACCATGTTTTCCAGGATACCGGCAAAGTCACTGTACCGGTCGCTGCCTTCTGCTTCTTCAAGGAAGTTATGTTGGTCCATGACAAGCTCTTCGTTTTCGTGGGCAATGACAGACCCTTCCTGGTCAACCATATAGGCAAAACCCCTTTCTCCGAAACCCCTTTCTGCAACAACTTCGCTCAGATATGTACCATCAGCCCGGGCAATTAGAACTCCCTCGTTATGACCGATTGGGACGGCAAACATCATCACCGGCTGGTTAATCACCCGGCTGATAATGATGTTGGAAACATTGGACTCTCCATCAAAGGCCTGCTGGACATAGCCCCTGTCTCCCAACTCGGCCCTGTCCCCATCAGGGTACTTGGCCGTACCATCGGGATAGACAACACCCAAGCCCAGAAAGTCCAGCCTGTTTTCCTCTTCCTGTAAAACTTCTTTTTGCTGCTCCCAGTCCATGGACTTCATCTCTTTCCTGCTGGCCAGGGTTTCCAGGACGGACAGCTCAGACTCCACGTACGTCCGAACCAGCATCGAGCCTTCAACAGCCAGGGAATGAAGGGCCCGGTCGACTTCCTCTCCCAGGGCCGTCGCCGATCGCCTGTAAGACAAAACCCCCATCACCAGGCAGACTGCAACAATCAGGATAAAAGCAAAAAACATCACCTTTTGACCGAGACTTTTAAACTTCACCTGTGATACCTCCTCATCTTTTCTTTGACCGTACCTGCCTCAATACCCGGGATGACAAGTTGATAGATCGTTTGCACATATCCTGGAAATTAAAAAAGCTCGCCCTTTACGTAAGACAAAAAGAGTAAGCTTTGACGCTTAACCCTATTCGGCGGCCCGGCTGGCTTTTTTACAAAAGCCCCGCAGCTTTGCGTCCCGCCCTCACGAGCGGTTTGCCTTTTTCCAGGGAATTAATAATAGAAAATATGGACATGTTTTGCCTGGCAATGAACCAAAATGATTTGATAAGAATTTGATAACAAGATTTTTTGTTGACAATATTGAAGCAGAATAACAAATTAAGATTCCCATTGAAAAATTATATACCTATCATACAGAAAGGAATAAAGGGTGTCAATACTATGGCAGAAAAAATCCTTCTAAAAAATATAATAACTACACTTTTTAGAAGGACCCGTCGGGGCTACTCGATGACCTTTTCAATAACCAGGTCCAGGACTTCTGTCAGGTCCACTTCGTACGGTTCGGGGTGGGGAGCCAGGCTTTCACCCTCGTATAATATCCGCACCACCGGGCGGTTGGGAAACCCCGGGGTATTTTTAACCACCAACCCGCTTTCCTTGTTATTTAGCAGCACATGGGTGCCCACCGGGTAAGCGGCAATGAAAGAGAGAAAAGTCGAAAGGACATCCAGGTCGAAGTGCGTATCTCCCATTCCCTGGAGCATTTCAATGGCCTGGTGAGGGAGATGAGCTCTGCGGTAAGGGCGGTCGGAAGTGAGCGCATCATAGACATTGGCCAGCCCGGCTATCCGGGCCAGCGGGTTAATATTATCACCCGTTCTGCCTTCAGGATAACCCTGCCCTGCTTTACGTTCATGGTGCTGGTAGATCACCGCTCCGGCGGAGGCAGTAAACAAGTTGCTGCGTTTAAATAACTCAAAACCGTAAACGGGATGTTTTTTTACTGTTTCAAATTCATCAAGGGTCAGGCTCCCCGGCTTTTTCAAGATCTGACTGGGAATGGCTGTATTGCCCAGGTCATGGAGCAGGCTGCCCAGGGCGATATTTTTAACCTGTTTGGTCGTATACTGCATTTTGATGGCTGCTAACGTGGAAAGCAGGCAGGTATTGACAGAATGAGCGAAGGTATACTCTTCCAGCGCCCGGACATCCAGCAGGTTCACAACTACATCACGGTTGCTTAACAGTTCATCGACAATCTGCTCAACGGTATTGATCATACTCTTGTCTTCCAGTAAGATGGATTTATTATCTGGCCTGCCACTTTCCGCTTTATTCATGACCTGCCTGACCAGGTTGCGAGCCTCCATACGGGTTTTTTCTGTGACAACATCGTCTACTTCAACCCCCTCCAGGCGGCTATCGTAAACATAGAGATGGTAAATGCCCAGAGCTCGTAAATACCGGGCATAATGGGGCTTAACGTCAGCTCCCGAATTCAGGAGCACCTGCCCCCTGGAGCCGTAAACTGTTTTTGCTGCTACCATGCCTGGCTGAATTTGTTCCAGGGAAATCCTGCGCATCACGACGAAAATTCGCCTCCCAACTGGTTAACTGGCTAGAGTGTTATTAGCGAAAATCTTGTTCGTTTTTGATCAAGCGTTCTTCTTCCTGGTGTACCTTCTGCATCATCTGAATAAAAACACCGGCTATGCAGGGATCAAACTGGCTGCCGGAACACCGCTCAATTTCTTTTAAGGCCTCCCGGGGAGATATGGGCTGCTTGTAAACCTGGCTATGGGTCATGACATCATAGGCATCAATGATGGAAATCAGGCGGGAAAGCAGGGGGATCTCCTCCCCGGCCAGGCACTGCGGATAACCCGAGCCGTCCCAATGTTCATGGTGTGACAGGATAATCCTGGCCACCCGGGCCAACTCCCCTGAAGCCAGGGTGATATGGTAGCCCTTCTCCGGGTGCTCCTTGATAATCTCCCATTCGTCGGGCGCCAGGGGGCCGGGCTTGAGCAGGATCCTTTCCGAGATAGCCAACTTGCCGATGTCGTGCAGGGAAACAGCCAGGACCAGGTCGTCCATCAGGGTGTCATCCAGGCCCATGGTATCCCCCAGGTTTACGGCCAGGGCCTGCATCCGCCAGGTATGTTCCTCGTTTTCATAGCTCTTTTTGCCCAGGGATTTGAGCAGTGAAGAGATCACCTGGGCACGAAACTCCCGGGCTTCCAAGATTTTCTGGTTGTACATTTCTGTTTCAGCTTTTTTTATTACATCGTGCATATTCATCTCTGGACTTGTTTTTGTAGCGCTGCCCAGAGCAATGCTCAACTCGATGGGATCAGGCTGGCATTTATTGCAGGCAGTTTTAATCCTGGTGATAATTTTTTCCACGTCCCCGGCAAAAGTTCGGGGCAGCAGCACAGCAAATTCATCCCCGCCCCAGCGACAAACAATGTCTTCTTTACGGGATGATTCTTTGATGATCCGGGCCGCCTCAACCAGCAGCCGGTCGCCATCCTGGTGCCCAAAAGCATCGTTGACCAACTTCAAACCATTTACATCGGCGATGATCATGCTCAGGGGCAGCTGCCTGGGCGTATCCAGCCGGTTTAACTCTTCTTCAAAATAAGCCCGGTTGTAAAGCCCGGTCACTTTATCATGAAAACTTAAATAGCGAATTTTTTCTTCCGCCTGCCGGCGCTCCGTTATATCCAGGGCAATGAGCATAATCCCTGTAACATCACCGATTTTATTGCGCAGCGGGGCTGTTGAAAGGCTGATCTCTACCGGGGTGCCGTCCTTTCTCCTGTAGCAAACTTCCAGCTCCGTAAAGGATCTGCCCAGCATGACTTCCTCGTAAAGCTTATAAAAAGTCTCCTGTTCCCCTGCAGGGAGCATGGGAAGCTCTTGACCCAAAACTTCCTGTTCTGTCCAGCCAAACAGGTTCTCCGCCGCACTGCTCCAGCTGGTAACCCGCCCCCTGGAATCCAGGGAAATGACTGCCAGGGGCGAAGCATGGATTAATGTGCTGAGGCGCTCGTTGGCCTCAACCAGCGCTTCTTCAGACTGTTTTTGTTCCGTAATATCCGTGCCGGTCCAAATAAAGTTGCCAATCATCCCTTCATCATCCAGAAGCGCTGTATTGGACCAGAGAATTAACCGGGTGCTTCCATCCTTCATAATCCATTCATTTTCCATTGTAAAAGGCAGGTCCTCAGGTGAAATATTCTCAAAAAAGGCGCGGGCCAGCTCTATTTCCTGCCGTTCAAGGAAAATATCCCAGTAACAGCGCCCTTTTACTTCACTAAGGGTATAGCCGGTTAACGTCTCCATGGCACGGTTAAAGCGCAATATACGCCCCTGGGGATTCAGGACCACCAGCAAACTGCCGATGGTGTTTAAGACCGTTTCTATGAAATCCCTTTCCTGCTGGAGTTCTTCATCCAACTGCTTGCGGTAAGAAACATCTTCCAGCATGCCCAGGAAGGTTTCACCAGCATCATGGCCCGGTTTCGTTTTTAAAAGCGTCACTGTCAGGCGGCCCCAAACCAGGTATCCCTTTTTGTGGATGTACCGTTTGTCGATCTGGTATGAAGTTCTTTTGCCTTCCAGCAATTCCTGCACCAGGGATAGGTCTTTGATTATATCGTCGGGGTGAGTGTATTCCTGAACCTTCATCTTTCGCAACGCCTCTTCACTGTAACCCAGCATTTTCCGCAGGGCGGGATTGCTATGCACAACATGCCCTTCCAGGTCCAGGAGGGCCATCCCGGTTGCTGCACTTTCAAAAATGGCGTTTAAAATGTCATGGTTTCTTTCCAAAGCAATTTCACCCCTTTTACAAGAAACATGAGCAGGCGATCTTCCCGAGTATTATTTAAATGCGGTCCAGGTTTTCCGGCCTGGAAAAAAATTTCGCCAGCTGATCAACCTCGGCCTGGAGTTGTTCTAATGTTGCTTCCGCTTTTTCCAGGTTGGCTTCCCGGCCCATTTTTTCCAGGGCATAAGCCAGGTTAAAGGCTTTTTTTGCCCCCAGGTTCCCCAGCTCCCCTTTTAACCCGTGGGCTGTCCTGTTAAATGCCTGGTGGTCTTTTTGCTGGATTGCCCTCCGCAGCGTTACCAGGTCTTGATGGTAATCCTGCAAAAAAAGCTCTATTACTTCCAACAGAAGCGCTTTGTCATTCCCTGTCTGTTTGAGCATGAAGCGCAGGTCTTCGGGCTGCTGCCCCTCGGCCGTGGAATGTTCCCGGGAGCAGGTAGCAATTTTTTCCAGGAGCGCATAAAGATTTTCCTTTTGGATCGGCTTGGCGATATAATCATCCATGCCGGCATCCAGGTATTTTCCCCGGTCGCCTTTCAGGGCATGAGCGGTCATGGCAATAATCGGCAAATGTTTGCCAGTCGCCTGTTCCCGCTCGCGGATCAGTTTTGTCGCCTGGACACCGTCCATTTCCGGCATCTGGATATCCATTAAAACGGCATCAAAGTCTTCTTCTTCCAGTTTTTCCAGGGCCTCTTTCCCGCTGGACGCCAAGACAGCACTCCATCCCTTCTTTTTCAATAAAGATTCCACCAATTTCTGGTTCATGGGCTTGTCTTCCACGACCAAAAGATGCAAGGGCCGGCAGGTCCAATCTGTTTGGGTTGGCTGGTTTCTTTCCTCCACAGCAGCGCCAGCAGGGGGCATAGCCGGGCCTTCGTCCTGACCTGTGCCCCGGAAATGGCCCTGTGAGGGAGCAGTTGTTTGATCAACCATGCCTGAAGTATCATCCTGGAGCTCCAGGCGGGCGGTAAAGAAAAACGTGCTGCCTTTGCCCTTTTCACTGGTGACTCCAATATCACCTTCCATTAACTCCACCAGCTTTTTGGAAATGGCCAGCCCCAAGCCGGTGCCTTCATGCTTGCGCGTCGTGGAACCGTCAAGCTGGCTGAACCGTTGAAAGAGGCGGTTCACCTGGTCCTGGTCTATGCCCATTCCTGTATCGCTGACGGAAAACCGGAGCTCTACCCGGGAATGGAACTGCTGCACTTTTTCCACAGAAACTTCCACGTAACCCTGTTCAGTAAATTTAATCGCATTACTCAGCAGGTTGATCAAAACTTGCTTCAGGCGGCCGGGATCGCCGACCAGCAGGCAGGGAAGGTGATCCCTTGGAGGGCAGTAATTTAATTTCAGCCCTTTTTTCTTCGCTTCCAGGGTCATGGAAGAAATAACGGTCTGTACTGTCTCATGTAAATGGAATGTTTCGTGATCCAGTTCCATTTTACCTGCTTCAATCTTGGAAAGATCCAAAATGTCATTGATCATGTGCTGCAGCTGGCTGGCCGATTCTGCTGCCATTTGGAGCTGTTCTTTTTGCTGCTGAACCAGGTCGGTGGACAAAACCAAATCGAGCATACCCATAATCACGTTTAAAGGGGTGCGCACTTCATGGCTGATATTTGCCAGAAACTGGTCCTTGAGCCGGTTGGCTTCTTCGGCCTTTTCTTTGGCCTTTTTCAGCTCTTCCGCTTTTTTCTGCCGTTCGGTCGTATCCCGCAGGGAAAACAGATACGCAGGCTGCTCTTCCCACCGGGTTTCCACGCTGCGCAGTTCCACAGTGCGGCTTTCCAGCCCTGCAGCCGTTCGACGTGTTATGTTCATTTCCATGCTTTCATCACCGTCTTCCTGCTCCCGGGAAAACACGGGGAAACCAAAAGGTGCCCCGAACAGTTCATGGCTACTCACACCGAACAGCTTCTCCGCTGCCGGGTTGGCAAACAATATAGTCCCTTCCCGGTCTACCACCAGAATTCCGTCTGCATTTTTGTTGATTAACATGCGAATGCGTTCTTGCGCATTTTTCCGCTCGGTCACTTCCCGCTGGATACCAAAATGCCCGGCAAAACGTCCCTTTTGGTCGTAGAGGCAGATATAATTGCCTTCGACCCACATGGGCGTGCCGTCAAATTTCTGTTCCGCGCTTTCCAGGTAAATACTGCCCTGGTCCAGCATGCGCCACCACAGATCGCGCCCGTGCTGCAAGTCATGGGCAAAAAGGTCGTTGGGGACCAACCCGAGAAAATCCTCCTCTTTCCCCAGGTACTGGTCCAGCATGGCATCATTGACCCGGGTAATTCGCTGGTGGGCAAAGATGTAGTCCAAAACCGCCTTTTTGTCCACGTCATCATTCCAGGCAACCGGCTCCTCCAACATCATGAAAAAGAAGCCATCCAGGGCCTGCTGAAAAATTAAATCCAGGTTTTCCCGGCTGATATAAGCACCGCGCGCATCCTGTTTGATTTTTTTTCTCCCGGGAGTATCACCCGGATTATGTTCTTTCATGTCGCTCATGAGCACCACCCGGTCCAATCTTCTTAACTATCTTCAAACAAGGCATCCAGGCGTTCAATTTCCGCGCTGGCCAGCTGGGAAACCTGCCCGGAAAGGATCCCCGTAATGTTTCTAAAGGCGTTTCCTATATGCATACCCTTCCCATCAATGGTAAATTCCCGGATTTCCTTGTCGTGAAGGCTGCCGCGTTTTCTTTAAAATTCAAAATATCTCCGCCTGGTCACTAATCGAAATGCGTTAAGTCCAGCCCCAAGAGTACTTTTTCCTTATCCGACAGATCACCGATAATACGGCGAAGGGGCGGAGGCAACTCCTTCACCAGGGTGGGGGTGGCCATGATTTTTTCATCTTCGGCCAGTTGAGGACGCTCCAGGACATCGATCACTTCCATGTCGTAGCGTCCCTCCAGCTCCTCTTCACAAATTTTTCGCAGGTTTTCTATGGCCCGCATGGTTCTCGGCGTCTGACCTGTTACATAGAGTCTCAACAAGTATTTATTCGCGTTTTCACCTTCCATCTACGTTTCCTCCTCTTGTTTAAGCTGGCACTTAACTTGTTTAACCGGGATCTCATGTTACCGTCGATAAAACGATTGAACAGCGTAATTCTTGTTTATCCTGACGATAAGTCTGTTTATGCAAATTGCTTCTGATCAAACCAGTTTTCCAGGTCTTCTGCCGGTTG
>CAZOOA010000031.1:0-1706 GCA_964581355.1 uncultured Desulfovibrionaceae bacterium
TTGTTGGTTAAAGTACAGAAATGTGCAGATATTTCTAAGCAGCTTGAAACCTCCTTAAAGGAAGCACATTTTCGAGCCAATTCAATCCTTCTGTCTATTGGAATATTCCACATCGTGCAGGAAAATCCTCTTTGAGAAAGGATTAACTTACGATCAAATGCCACGAGTTCTTCCGTAGCTTCCGAAAAACCAGTTCATGACGAAAAACCCTGTTTCGGTGCCATCCTGCAGCAGCGGGATAGAGTGATGGACTTCTAGTTTGGGCCTCGCCAGAAAAATCTTCTCCCATGAAGAACCTGTTTCGGCTTTTCGGAGCTGCAGCCGTTCCGACGAAAAGGTGATCAAGAGTTAATAAGCGGGAGATACACCGCTGTATCTCCCGCCGGCCACCATTATTTTTCTGCTGAGACTGTCCTTTCCGCCCTTTCAATCGCCTTGGTAACCAGGTTGCCGCAGTTCCTCGAGGTGACTTCACCAAAGCCTTCAAGTTGAACAATATCGCCAACGCCCAGTTCTTTGGCCAGCTCAACCTTTAAAGCTTCAGACATGACGCCTTTACGCCGCCCACGAGACATAGACCTCATCTCCTTATGCAGTTTTAAACGGTGGCCTTTGTATTTTGCTCATCATCCCATATAATATAGCTGTAAATATTCAACCAAAAAACCTGGTGCCGCAAAAATAGGAGTGAATTCCCCGGTATTGTTTTTTGCCAATTTTTTTTTTATAATGAAGCCAAGTTGAGATTTAATCTGTTAAAAGGAGGATAGCTCGACCTCGAAAGGTCGGGTTTAACAACAATGAGTTTTATCCCAGCGTACCTGAACCTGTCGGACAAAGAGTTAAAAAACAGGGCCAGACAAGCCCGGGAGATCCTGGCTTCCTGTACCTTGTGCCCCTGGGAATGCCAGGTGAACCGGTTGGAAGGGGAAACGGGGCACTGCAGAGCCCCGGCTGAAGCCGTTATTTCCAGCTACAATGCCCACTTTGGAGAAGAACCTGAGCTGGTCGGTTTTTATGGATCGGGGACGATATTTTTTACCCACTGCAACCTGGACTGCATATTCTGCCAGAACTGGGAAATCAGCCAGGAGGGTTCGGGGCGCCCGGTAAATGTGGACCAGCTGGCCCGGGTGATGCTTTCCTTGCAGGCCAACAACTGCCATAATATCAACCTGGTTACCCCCACGCCCCATATCGCTGCAATTTTGGAGGCGCTGACCCTGGCCGTGGACGGAGGCCTCGCCCTTCCCCTGGTCTATAACTGTGGTGGTTACGAATCGATCGAGACACTCAAGCTGCTGGAGGGCATCATCGATATCTATATGCCCGACTTTAAATACTGGGACCCTGAAGCAGCCCAAAAACACTCGGGCCCGCCGGACTACCCGGAAAAAGCCCGGGCCGCCTTGAAGGAAATGCAAAACCAGGTGGGTGACCTGGACACAGACCATAACGGCATTGCCAAAAGCGGGGTGATTGTCCGACACCTGGTTTTACCGGATAACCTGGCCGGAAGCGATCAGGTAGTCGATTTCCTTACCCGGGAAATATCGCCCCGTTGTGCCGTCAATATCATGCGGCAATATTTTCCCGCCTATAAAGCCAGGGAGTATCCACCCCTGGATCGACCCCTGAAAAGCGTGGAATACTTTGTAGCCAGAAAAAAAGCAGCCGACGCCGGGCTGCGAATTTTGAAGTAAACA
>CAZOOA010000031.1:1806-32301 GCA_964581355.1 uncultured Desulfovibrionaceae bacterium
GCCGACTGGTCCTGGGCCCCGCCGGCAATTTGATTAATATAATTGCTGAGCTCCAGGACAGAGTTTAAAATCCGGTCCAGCTCCTGCTCCACAGAACGGGCTTTTTCATCTCCTTTGACCACAACTTCGGATACACCCTCCATCTTTTCCACGGCACCGGTAATCCGTTCTTGAATACCGGAGATCAGAGTATCCACCTCTCCGGCAGCCTGTTCACTCTGTTCGGCCAGCTTGCGGACTTCGTCGGCAACGACGGCAAAGCCTCTTCCCTGCTCTCCGGCCCTGGCTGCTTCAATCGCAGCATTCAGCGCCAGAAGGTCGGTCTGGCCGGCGATATCAGTAATTGACTTGATAATCACCGTTATTTTCTGGGAGAATTCGTTTAACTCCTGGATGGAACTGCTGATATCTTTAACCGCTGAGTCGATTTCTTCCATGGACCCCACGGCTTCCTTTACTGCGCTGACACCCTCCCGGGCTGCGTTTTCACTTTCTTTCCCCTGTTCTGCTGCCTGCTCAGAGTTTTGGGCAATCTCCTGGGCACTGCGGGCCACATTATCATTGGCTGTTGTGGCAATGTCCTCCATGGCCGCATTGCTCTGCTGCACGGCTGATGTCAAATCACCCGCTGAAGCAGTTACTTTTTCTGACATGTCTTTCACCGTTTCCACCATTTCCCGGAGTCCCTGCAGCATGGAGTTGAATCCGCTACCGATCTGACCCAGTTCATCACTGCGGGAAATGGATATGTCCTGGTTCAGGTGACCGTCTTCCACTTCCTTCATCCCCTCCGTGATATTCCGCAGGGGACGGGTCACACTCTCGCAAAACTTAAACGCTACACCCAGCGCCACTACCGCGCTGATGGCCCCGATAAGCAAAAAGCGGTTGCGGTTGGCATTGCTGATGGCCACAAAAGGGGCTTCGGAGATGCCTGTATAAATCATCCCCACCGTTTCTTCTTCAATGCTGACCAGGGGCTGGTATGCTGTAATAAAGTATTCATCGACAACCAGGGCGCGACCAGAAAAATCCTGACCTTCCTCCAGGACCGTCCGGGTAACATCTTCTGCTGCCCGTGTCCCCACAGCACGCTCTTCTTCATTAAGCATGACATTGGTAGCAACACGCAGGTCTTCAAAAAAGATGGTACAGGTCACTTCCAGGGTCTCGCCGATCTCATCGACAAATTCGTAATTATGATTTAACAGTTCGCCGCCTACCAGGACACCTGCAACCCGGCCCAGTTGGTCGCGAACCGGGGCCATGCTGACAATGGCCAGGGCACGTTCTTCCCGGCCGGCTTCGCCCTCCGTTTCGGCATCCAGTTCCACGGCTGCCTGTTCAGTCAATCCTTCCTGGCGGACAAACTCTTCCTCTAGAATAACAATGCCGGAAACCCTGTTGCCTCGCTGCACCTCGTCCATGCCAGGCAATTCAAAGCTTGCACCTGTCTCCACCTCGCCGGTATTAGACTGGGCCAGCACCTGGCCACTAGAATCCAAAACCGTCAGAAAATCCAGGTCAAAGCGCAGGCGGTCGCTGTTTATGACTGTCACAGCCTGCTCAAAGTCTCGCTCATCAACGGCGGCAACAAGGCCTTCATTTTCCGAAGCAAAACTAAGATGCGTCTCACGTTCCCCTACCTGCCTCTGCAGGGTCTCCTGTGCTGACTCTACATCTCTTTGTACCGTTATCCGTGCCTGCTCGCTGATATTATCCTCGATTGAACGGACCGCAAGAAATCCTGCGATGAAAAGCGGTACAAGGGTGAGGGTAATCAAAATAGCCAGTAATTTAAATTTGAGTCCTGTTCGAAATTTTTCCAACAACATGTAGCATTTACTCCTCCTTCCTTTGTTTTAAAAGTTTATGTAATTAAACGCCCAAAAGCTGCCAATTCTTTGTTTTACAATTTAGAATTCATTCTAAAAACTTATTATATTACATTTTCCATAATGGGGCAAGCTAACCAAAAAATAAAAACAGGGCATTTAGAACTGTTCTAAACACCCTGCTTTACCCGGATGAGATTGCTCGACACATTTCGCAGGATAACAACCGCCAATGTCTTTTTTCAGCGAAAACGCTTGAAAACAGCTTATTTGCGTCATCATTATTGCCTGGTTTAATTGCTGGCTACCTTGGTCAGAGATGGGCTGCCTTGCTGCCCGGTGCGGGTTTCTACAAGTTCCTTTTTGCCCATTACTTGCTGTAACACCTGGCCCAGGCGATAGACTCCTTCTTCTATTTCTTCCGTGGAAGCTTCACTGAAGGAGAAGCGGGCCGTATTTTTCCCGGTACCATTGGTGAAGAAACCGCCACCGTCCACAAAAGCCACTTTTTGCTGCTCCAGGCATTTCAGCAGCACTTCCCTGGAGGACATGTTGGTCGGGAAGGTGACCCAGATAAAGAATCCTCCGTCGGGGACCGTCCAGCTGATACCGGCAGGGAAATGTTGTTCCATGGAAGAAAGCATCAGGTCCCGCTTGGGATTGTAGTAGGACACCAATTCCTGGACATGGTTGTCAATATACCCGGTTTCACAGAAATGCAGGACCAGCCGCTGCCCCATGGTGTTGGAACATAAATCCGTTGCCTGCTTGGCAGCAATCAGTTTTTCTACCAGGTGGCGGTCTGCTGCAATCCAGCCCACCCGAATGCCGGGAATGAAAGTTTTGGAAAAGGACCCCAGGTATATGACTCGCCCTTCGGTATCCAGGGATTTAATGCTAGGGATAAATTCGCCCCGGTAACGAAGCTCTCCGTAGGGGTTATCTTCAATAATAATGAAATCAAAGCGATCTGCCAGCTGGAGCAGGTGCTTTCTTCTTTCCAGGGACATGGTTACACCCGTGGGGTTTTGGAAGTTGGGCACTACATAAACCAGCTTTACCTTTTTGCCTTCATGGCTGAACTGCTTTAACTTTTGTTCCAGCACATGGGTGCAGAGGCCCTGCTCGTCAATGGATACCGGGATAATGTCTCCCTGGTAGTTGTTAATTGCCCCCAGCCCTCCAACATAGCCGGGTTCTTCCGCGATCACCAGGTCATGGGGGTTGAGCAGGATCTTGCTAATCAAGTCCAATCCTTGCTGGGAACCATTGGTAATCAGGATGTTTTCTTCTGAAGTGATAGCACCTTCCCGGGTCATTTTTTGAGCCAGGTAAAGACGCAGGCGGTGATTTCCTTCCGTAGGCCCGTACTGCAGCACAGATGTACCCTCCTGCAGCACCAGTTCACTTAAAACATGGGCAATCCTTTCCTGGGGAAAACAATCGGGACTGGGGAACCCACCCGCAAAGGAGATCACATCAGGACGTTCTGTGAGTTTGAAGAATTCTCTGATTCCGGACCCTTTCATGCAGCTGGTCCGTTCGGCATAAAGCATTTCCCATGACATTGGCATTTCTAAACAACCTCCCTGTGGAAAATCAAACAAGAATACTCGATGATGTGCGAAACAAAAAATCCCGTCTCTGGACAGAGACGGGTTAATCCCGCGGTACCACTCTGGTTACTATCTTTCTGGTTCAAAGATAGTCCCTTAAGCTCAGCGCTTTAAGATAACGGCTTTCACCGGCGAGACCTACCAGCACGTATGCCTTCAGCCCACAACTCCGGGGCGGCTTATGACCTGAACAGTAACCCGGCGACCCTTTCAGCGGATCAGGTCCCTCTCTGTTGAGTGTCTTCAGGCTTTGTTCCCCTTCATCGAATTTCCATGTTATTTCCTGTTAAAAACTTGATGTTAATTATAACAGATTGCTTATGTCCCTGCAAGAGGAAAAGTCACTTTTTTTTCACATAAATTGTGTTATAGCGTTTTTCCAGGTTATGCTTTTGGGGATCGCTGATATATTCAGCCGACCCGATGATATAGAAACCACCCGGCTCCAGGGACCGGGAAAAGAGGTCCAACAGGAAAAACTGGGTTTCCGGCTTAAAATAAATAAATACATTGCGGCACAAAATAACGTGGCAGTTGGATACCGGGGCATCAGAAAGCAGGTTATGCTTTTGATATGCAACCACCCGCTTGATCTCGGGTTTGATACAGTACTCGTCCCCATTTTGATCAAAGTAGCGCTGGATGATATCTTCCTGGGTCTTGCCCAACTGTTTTTTGTTAAAACAACCTTTGTCGGCAAAGGACAAGGCCTTTTCATCAACATCTGTAGCCACCACTTTGACCCGGTTCAAGGCTTTCAGGCGATCCATGATAATGGCCACCGTATACGGTTCAGCCCCGATGGAACAACCGGCGCTCCAGACTTTAATGGTACCCGATACTTTTTTCAACAGCTCAGGAAAAATCTCATCTTCCAGGCGGGAATAAACCTTGTCGTCCCGGAAAAACTCGGAAGTGTTAATGGTCAGGTAATTCATAAACCGGTCCAAAGCATCTTTATCGCTGGAAAGATAATCAAAAAAAACTTTAAAGTCCGGCTTGTTTTCCCGCTGCATCAACTGCCGGATCCGCCGTTCCATCTGCTTGTCCTTGTAACTTTCCAGGTCCAGGCCTGTCCGCTTGAAAAAGGCACTCTTAAAATCTTTGTATTCCCATTTACCTGTAGTCAAGACCTATCTCGCTCCTTTAAATATAGCGCTAACCACGAAAAAAAGCTGTTTCTGATCCTACCGGAGCAGCCTGGCTACAGTAGCCGCCACCTGGTTTAAGGGAACCACTTCATCAGCCAATCCGCTTTTTATCACGGCCTGGGGCATGCTGGGGATAACAGCCGTTGAAGGCTCCTGGACTACCGTCTTGCCCCCCTTGCTGCGGATCCAGTTCATGCCTTCCGTCCCATCCCGCCCCATTCCGGTTAAAATAACTCCCATTGTTGCTGAGCCATAGTGTTCTGCTATAGATTTCATCATTACATCGGCCGAAGGGCGCACATGCTGCACGGGAGCGGAACTGTCCAGGGATAAGGAGTGATTGGAATTGACAATTAAGTGCAAACCTCCCCGGGCCAGGTAGGCACTTCCTTCCATGATCACATCGCCTTCGCTGGCTTCCTTTACCTTCAGAAAAGAAACCCGGTCCAACCGTTTGGCCAGGGATTCTGTAAAACCCGGGGGCATATGCTGGGTAATCAGGACAGCGGCAGGCAAATCGCCTGGCAGGCCCCGCAGCACTTCTTCCAGGGCCCTGGGCCCCCCTGTAGACGCACCGATAGCCACGATATGCCGTGCCTTTTGCCCTATCGAGGGAAGCTTATGAATGACAGGGGCAAAAGGTGCAGGTGAAACAGCAGATACAGTGGGTGTAGTTGATGCAGCAGGCCCCTTGCCGGTCCCGGCAGGCGGAGGAGGTGGTAATGCCGGACGGTTTTCCAGGTGAGCCCTGGCTGCAGCTTTTAACTTTTCTGGAAGCAGTCTTTTTATTTCTTCGGAACTTTCTCCCTTGAAAAGCGACGGTTTGGTTACAAAATCTACCGCGCCTGCGGATAAAGCTTCTATGGTAATTTCGCTGCCTTTCCTGGTAAGGCTGCTGACCATTACCACGGGCAGCGGGTTTTTCCCCATGATTTCTTTTAACGTGGACAACCCATCCAGCTTGGGCATCTCCACATCCATGGTAACAATATCCGGTTTTAACAGCCGGATCTTTCGAAGGGCGTCTTCGCCGTTACGCGCAACACCTATAAGGTCGAACTCCCCACTTTTCTCCACGATATCGCTGATAAATTTGCGCATAAATGCGGAATCATCGACAACCAGCACTTTCGGCTTTATTATTTCTTTATTCATCATCATTTCCCTATTACTCTTTTCCCCGGGGAGTTTCAGTTTTTACGTCTTTTTTACGTCTTTCAAATTTCTTTTTCACCTTTGCCTACAGTTGAAATGGCCACTCTTCCTGAATCCACGAAGAAGCGCATGGTTCGGCCGTGGTTTCCGCCGACATCTTCTCCTTTAACCGGTATACCCAACTGCTTGAGCGTATTTCTCACGGCTTCAATATTCTTTTCCCCTACACTGATACCCGCTTTTTGAAAGTCAAAAAGCTGGCTTCCTCCAGCAATTTTCGCATAGGATTTGCCGGGCTTTCCACCCAGCTTTTCTATCTCTTTGACCATGACGGGTATGGCCGTATTGGCAAATTTGGCCTGGTTGAAGTTATTGCCTTTATTCTTAAACTGCTCGCTATCAGCCAGCAGAATATGGGCCAATCCACCCACTCTGTTGCTGGAATCATAGATGGCAATGCCGACACAGGAACCCAGCCCAACGGTAATTAATATACCCCTGTCCCTAAGCACAGCCAGATCGGCGATTTTTACTTTCACAGTTTCCATGATTACGAAATCCCTAACAGTCCAAATATTTTTTCCAGCTCACCGTAGTCCGGAAGAATCAAAACGTTGCCCTCAACCTCGCTGTCAACCGTGTTCAGGGTCGTTTTCATCAGGACAATTTCATCATCGATCATGTGAGCTTCGGCCATGATAGTGGTGATAATGGCCCCGGCCATATCCACAGCTATTTCGGGCGGGCTGGGCATTAGCTGTAGATTGGTCATCATGGAGATGGCGTTTAAGTACGACGCCGTTAAAATATTTCCCACTTCAATTAAAGCGGAGACGGCCATTTCATCCAGCTCTCCGTCGACACCCGGCATCAAGGAGGAAACCAGGTTGGTAGCGCTATCCATGGAGAGAACGAACAAAATCGTCAAGCGAACATCTCCAGAAGATTGAATATAAATGCCGGCAACGGGGACTTCCCCGCCTCCAAGAAAATCGGGCACATCTTGCAATGGAACCGTATTCGCTACAGGAACCGCCATATCCACCTTTTCTTCCCCCAGCATCTGAGAAAGAGAGGTCACGGCATTTCCCAAGCCAATGTTCGCCAGTTCTTTTAATACATCCAGCCTATTGGAATCAATTTGGTGTTCATCCAACCGCCTCACCTCGCTCCCATTTCTACATCCACATGCTGCTGGATCAACCACCTACTTTTTGCAGTGCCTCCACAATCCGGTCCGGTTGGAACGGTTTGACAATAAAATCTTTTGCCCCGGAATTGAGTGCTTCGATCACGAGTGCTTTTTGCCCCATAGCGCTGACAACAACGATCTTGGCCTGGGGATCTTTTTCCATGATTTTTTTAATGGCCGTAATCCCATCCATGTTGGGCATAGTAATATCCATGGTTACCAGGTCCGGCTTAAGTTCTTCATATTTTTCCACAGCCTGAACGCCATCTTCCGCTTCTGCTGCCACTTCGTATCCGTTTTTTTCCAACACGTTTTTCAGCGTCATGCGCATAAATGCCGTATCATCTGTAATTAACACTTTTTTTCCCAACATTAAACCCTCCCATCTTCTAACAAGCTGGCTACATCCAGGATCAGTGTTACGCGACCATCACCCAACACCGTCGCCCCGGCAACACCAACAATGTCTTTGATAAAGTTGCTCAAGGACTTGATTACAATCTCCTGCTGTCCCATGAGTTCATCAACAACAAGCCCGGCCTTTTTTTCGCCGGCCTGAACCACAACCACCGGGTAAACTTCTTTTTCCTGGAAGGTTCCCATGCCCAGGCTCTCTTCCAGGCAGTAAATGGGAAGCACCTCGTCCCTCAACGTGATGACCCGTTCGCCCTGAATCGTCCGAAGTTCTTCGGGTTCCACGAAAAGGTTCTCTGATATGGCCTCGATGGGGATGGCGTAGATCTCTTCGGCCGAACCGACCATCAATGTCCTGATGATAGCCAGGGTCAAAGGTAGCCGGAGAATAAATTTCGACCCCTTGCCAACTTCACTGCGCACTTCTACTGTACCGTTTAGCGATTCGATGGATGTTTTTACCACATCCATACCGACGCCACGCCCGGAGACATCAGTTACCTGGTCCGCAGTGCTAAAACCACTGCGGAAGATCAGCTTCACCGCTTCATCATCGGTTAATGTATCGGCTTCCTCCCGGGAAATAATCCCTTTGTCGATGGACTTTTCCTTCATTTTTTCCGGCTCGATCCCTGCACCGTCATCCTCCACACTGACTACCACGTGACTGCCCTCGTGATGAGCCTCCAGGGATATTTTCCCAGCCGGGTCTTTGCCGTTTTTCCTGCGCACTTCCTCGTTTTCAATGCCGTGATCGACCGAGTTGCGCAGCAAGTGCACCAGGGGATCGCCAATCTGGTTGACGATGGTGCGGTCCAGCTCTGTCTCTTCACCGGAAATTGAAAGATTGACATCCTTTCCTTTTTCCACGCTTAAATCTCTCACCATGCGGGGAAAACGGTCAAAAACCTGCTTGATGGGAACCATACGCAATGTCATAACGGCACCCTGCAGGTCCGTAGAAATGCGCTCCAGCTGTTCCAGGGAAACTTCCAAAGCTTCATCTTCGGTCTTTTTGCCCAATTCGACTACGCGGGTCCGGTTAATCACCAGCTCCCCGACTAAATTCACCAGGTTGTCCAGCTTTGCTGTTTCCACGCGGACTGTTTTATCCCCTGAACGGTTCAGGGAAGAAGCAGCCCGGGACTTCTTTGCCGCTGGAGAAGCCTTTTCATCCCCCTTCTCATCTTTCGCCTTTGCTGCTAGAGCTTCCTTGCCGACCTGTTCTTTTTTCTCTTCTACAGGAGCCCGTTGTTCCTTTTGTTCAGGTTGGGCTGCAGCGGCCTCCACTTCCTCGTCTCTCTGAAGCTCCAGTTCTTCGTCTACATCCAGCAAAGTAATATGTGCCTGGTCTATCTCGGAAATGCTTTCAATCGTTGATTGCAGTTCTTTCGCCTCGGGATTGCCCATCAACAGCAAGGTGAATTCATCTTGAAAATTCTCATCCTCCAGGTCCTGAACGCTGGGGATGGCCTTGATCAACTCCCCCTGGGCTTCCACGGCTTTCACCACCATGTAGGCACGGACAGATTTCAACAGAGAATCTTCCCGCAGCTTAACATGGATATAATAAATGTTTTCTCCTTTAAACATCCCTTCTTTCAGAGTTTCTTTTTCAAACTCGTTTAGAAGGTCTGATATCTTGATATCTTCCGCTTTGGGGACGGAAGATCCATCGGGTTGGGCCTCTTTGGCCGCAGGTTCGGCCTTGTCCTCTGCTGCTTCTGTTTCTGTAGCGGAAACTTGCCCTGCCTGGGCCGCCTCAGCAGCCTTTTCCGGAGAAAACTGTTCCCAGTTTTTTAGCTTGTCCTGCAGGGCCTTCACGTCGCCTTGATACTCTTCCTGGCTTTCCAGGTTATCCACCAAAAACCGGATCATATCTTCCGCTTCGAAGAGCAGGTTCACCAGGTCTGTTCCTACGGTAATTTCCCCCGAGCGCAAGTGATCCAGCATGTTTTCCAGGTCGTGGGTTAATTCTGTAATCAGCTCATAGCCCATCGTCCCGGCCATCCCCTTTAAGCTGTGGGCCGCCCGGAACATCTCCGTAAGCTGATCGTTATCCGACGGATCTTTTTCCAGCTCCAAAAGACAGTTGGTCATGTTTTGCAGGTATTCCTGGGCCTCAGCCAGGAACAGGTCTCTATACTCCTCCACCCTCACTCCTCCTTTCTCCTTGGCGCATCCATAAAGAAGCTTTAGGCTTCCGCGGGTGGCTGATCTCCAAAGGTTACTTCGTCCAATGAAATGACTTCTTCCGAGGTCAGGATTTTTTCCAGGTTTAAAATGATCAGCAGCCGTTCATCCAGCTTGCCTACACCTTCAATCAGGTCCGTCCGGGTTCCCGCCACCCTGGAAGGAGGGGGCTGAACCGCCGCAGAAGAAAAGCGAAGCACTTCTGTAACGGAATCGACAATGAGACCAACATTGCTTTCGTGGATTTCAACAATAATAATCCGGGTATCTTCGTCCCGTTCACTTTCAGGCAGATCAAATCGCTTGCGCAGGTCAACGACAGGAATGACCTCTCCCCGAAGATTGATCACCCCTTCAATAAAGTACGCTGCCTGGGGCAGGGGTGTCACCCGGGTCATTTTCAAGACTTCCCGAACCCGGTGAATATCCACGGCAAACTCTTCGTTCTCAAGCTTAAATGCTACCATCTGAACTTCAGACGCAGCTGCTTCCCCTTGTTTTTTCAAAGCACCATCACCCCTTTAAATTAGAAATGGAGTTTCCGCATTGAACCATCAGCTTTCGATGATCGTTGCGGAATGTTATTTGATCATTTTAAGATTTTACCATGCTGGTTATTTTTATCCCAAACTGCCCGTTGACCAAAACCACCTCCCCTTTGGCAACCAGTCGGTCATTGGCCAAAAGTTCTACCGGTTCTCCCACATACCGTTCCAGGTTGATGATATCCCCCGCGAACAAAGAAGTAACCGATTTTAGCGGAACACGGGTCCGGCCCAGCACAGCAGATATTTCCACCGGGATATCCCGGATCATGTCCAGGCGTTCCGCTTCCTCTTCATCCAGTTTCTCCTGCACAGGAACCTCCCGGGGGGCTGATTTTTCCTGTGCCGGCTCTTTTGCTGGCGCG
Organism: uncultured Desulfovibrionaceae bacterium; assembly: GCA_964581355.1. Classification (GTDB taxonomy): domain Bacteria; phylum Bacillota; class Dethiobacteria; order DTU022; family UBA8154; genus CAZOOA01. Next base: position 12,273 of record CAZOOA010000031.1, read on the forward strand.
GGGGATTCTGCCTGGGCCTGGGCATCTTCCGCCGGGCCAGCCCCTTCAAGAACGGAAGAGAAAATATCCTCGGGTTCTTCTGCTTCTTCTGCTTCTTCTTCAAAATGATCCAACTCTTCCCCTGAAAGAGCCGAAAGCAGATAGGAGGCAATTTCCCTGGCAAACTCCAGGGGAACCAGCTGAATCAGCTCGCTATCGATTAACCCTTCCACTTCCATTTGAAATGAGATCTGAACAAGCGGTGTTTCTTCTGCAATTTCATCCGCATCCAGATCTTCGGTGTGCAGGTCTTTATGGCTCAGATCGGGAGGAGAAATATCAATGACGCGCTCAAAAAAATCAGACATGGCCGTAGAGGCAGAACCCATCATCTGGTTCATGGCTTCGCTGATGGCGGAAAGCTCCAGCTCTTCCAGCTTTTCCGGCTTTTCAGGAGGTTCCAGCCCCATCATTAAACCAGTGATGATCAGCGCATCGTCCTCCTTGATAATGAGCACATTTTCCCCTTCCAGCCCTTTAATATAATTTACCTTCACCACCAAACAGGGCACAGGAAACCGGTTCCGGACTTCCTTCATGTTAGTCAGGGTAATCCGGGGGGTGGTGATCTGCACCTGCCGGTTGATCAGCTGCGCCAGGGCAGTGGCTGACGAACCCAGGGAAATATTCCCCACTTCAGCCAGGACATCCTTTTGCATCTCGTCCAGCTCTTCGGAGCCAGGTTTCGGGGCCGGTTGTTCAGGCACACCGTCAGCTGCTGTTTCAGCCGGCGTTTCCGCTTTTTCTGCTGCCTCCTGCTCCATGTAATCTTTCAACAAATAGGTGGTAACATCTTTGGCAAAGGAGATGGGCATAACCTGCACCAGGTTGCTCTGCAGCAAATCAGCAATCTCCAGGCTGAATTCAACTTTTAAAACAGGATCCGATCCCTCCACGGTGGCTGTGTCGATGCTGTCCTCCTGCAGGTTGCAGCATTCCAACTCGGGAGGTGAAATATCAATGGTCCGGCTTAAAAAGTCCGACATCGAGGTTGAAGCCGATCCCATCATCTGATTCATGGCCTCACTAATAGCACTCATGGAGATTTCATCCAAAGCTTCGGGGAACTCTTCCGGTGGAAGACCCATCATCAAGGCCGCGATCAGTGCTGCGTCCTTCTCCTTGAGAATTAAGATATTTTCCCCCTCCAGCCCCTGCCGGTACTGGACCCGGGAAACCAGGCTGGGTTGGGGATAACTTTTCTGGATATCGGAAAGTGTCGTGATGGAAAGCCGGGGTGTGGTAATTTTAACCGACTTGTTGACCAGCTCAGAAAGGGTCGTGGCAGAAGAACCCAGGGAGATATTGCCGATTTCCGCAATGGTATCTTGCTCCATGCTGCTAAACAGATCACCTAAGGCCGGCAGTGCCTCCCGGGAAGCTTCTTCCATAGAGTCCTGTTCCGGTTCTTCATCATCCATTCCCTCAAGGAGCATGTCCCGTTCCTCTGCCGGTTCTGCTGCCGGTTCTGCTGCAGGCCCCTCTTGCTCCGAAAAAGCTGGATCAGCCTCTTCAGTTTCCAGCGGAACGTCACTGGAGACATCTTCCGGCACCGCCTCTTCTTCAGGCGGCCCTTCTTGGGGAAGCTCTTCTTGGGGCGGTGCCTCTTGGGAAGGTTCCTCTAGAGGAGCCTCTTCTGCCGCGGCATCCTCGGGCATCAGGGGCTTGATCATCTCCTGCAGCAGGGCGAGTGGAAGCACCTGGATCCAGGTAAGCTGATGATCCGGCTCGATCTCCATCCCAAAAGTCAACACGGCAAAGTCGGCACTATCCAGCCCAAAAGAGGCCAGGTCCTGGCCCTGCAGGCTGTTTATTTCCAGCGAAGGGGTCTCCAGCTCCACACTGCCTCCTGTAAAGCCGGCAAGGGCTGTGGCATAAGAGCTCATGGCCGTCCCGATGGCCTCGTTAAGCGCACTCAGTTCCATTTCCCCTATTTCCCCGGCGGCATCAACAGGGTCGCTGCCAAACATCATGGCAGCCAGCTTGCTCCCGTCTGCCTCGGAGAGAAGGACCCACTGCTGTCCCTGCAGGCCCTCTTTAAAGGCGATACGAGCCACTACACCCTTCTCCTCATAAGCTTGCTGCAACTGTCCCGCCTCGTAAAGGGCAATTTGCGGAGGGACCGCCTTGATCTGGGCATTAATATACCCCGACAGGGCTGTGGCTGCCGAGCCCATGCAAATAGAGCTTAATTCCAGTATGACATCTTTTTCCTGGGCTTTCAGTTCCCTGGCCATAATTATTTCTCCTAAATATGAACAGTCCGTTCAATCAAAAATAAAGAGTGAGTTTTCCAAGAAGATCGACGCAGAAAAACCGGGAAAATGGAAAACTGATTCCATGCAGTAATTGCATGAAGATTCTACATAAAAAACCATAATCCTGCAACATGACCCAAAGATTATTTTAGCTTTTTGACCCGCTCTACAGGACTTAAAATCTGGTTAATGCGGATACCAAAGTTTTCATCGACTACCACGACCTCACCGCGGGCAATCAGTTTTCCGTTGACAAATACATCCACGGGATCACTTACAAACCGATCCAGTTCAAAGACTTGCCCGGGCCCAATCTGCCTGAGCTCCTGCAGGCTTTTCGTTACATCACCCAGCCGGACCGATATTTTTAGCGGGAAATCAAGGATCAGGTCCAGGTTGTCGGGACTTTCCTCCCCGGAGGGCGTCTGCTTTTTGGGCGCTTCCTTTTTGGGGGAAGATTTATCGGCTTTTGGTTCCTCCTGGGCAGGTTCACTTTTACCCAGCAGGGCATCAATTTCTTCCTGGGATAAAAAATCACTAGCCACTGGCCCTCTCCCCTTCCTGGTCCTCTTCTTCGGCCAAGCCGGTAATCTGAACTGCTACGTTCTGGCCGTAGGCGCCCGGCTGCGCCTTAAACATAAGCTCATCTTCCACGTAAACCTCCAGGTCCTCACCTTCCTGGCGGGATAGCTGGATAATGTCGCCCTCCTGGAACTGGAGAAAATCGTCCAGGGTCACGGTAACCCTTCCCAGCACGGCACTCAGTTCCACATCGACCTTTTCCAGCTGTTTCAGGATGGTTCTCTCATGAACTTCCGAGGTTTCCTGAGGCGTCTGCCGGAACCAGTACTGGGCTGTAAGCCTGGGCATAATTTTTTCCAGGGTAATATAGGGAAAACAGAGGTTGATTAACCCCTGATTATCCTGAATTTGCGCAGAAAAAGTTAACAGGGCGACCGTTTCCGTGGAAGCAAACATCTGGTTAAACTGCGGATTTGTATCCATGGTGTCGACCTTGGGTGTAAGGGAAACAATATCCTCCCAAACATAACGCAGGTTGTCCAGCAACCGGTTATTGATATTGCGCATAACTGTAATTTCGATGTCAGTTAGTTCACGGGTTTGCTTAGGTACGCGGCCCTCGCCGCCAAAAACAATATCGATGATGGGGAAAACAAAGGACGAATTGGTTTCCAGCATCGCATCGCCCATTTCCGGGTTCATGTTGAAAATTGTTACCAGCGTTGGAACCGGGAGAGAAAAGACAAATTCTTCGTAGGTAACCTGGCTGACTGAAGCCAGTTGAATTTGCACGGGCACCCGCAGGTATGCGGAAAGAAAATTGCCCAAAATACGGGAATAGTTATCATGAATGACCTGCAGTGTCCTGATCTGTTCCTTGGAAAACTTGCTCGGGCGACGAAAGTCGTAAGCCCGGTATTCCGATACCTCTTCTGATTTTTCCTCTTCATCCAGGTCTCCAGAACTTAAAGCGGTGATTAGCGAGTCTATTTCATTCTGGGACAGAACATCTTTGCCCAAAAATCACCACCTCCTCCAACGTTCTTCTCTTCTGTATATATTATCACAAAAAAAGACATTTCTAAAGCAAGAACTGCAGGGATGCAAAAAAAAGAATAAAAACCCTGGAACCGCTACAGGCCAGGGCAGCACTTGCGCATATTTATCAAAAAAAGCCGGGTTGTCCAGGCATTGAAGTGCCCTGTTTTCCCTTTACCTCTCCTTTATCTCTGCAGGTTCAGGGTGATCGCCCAGAGTTCATCGGCAGTAACCATGCTCCTTGAAGAAGCTTGAAGAGCCCGCTGACCCCGAATCAGATCGGTCATCTGGGTGGACAGGTCCACATTCGAGGCTTCCAGGTAGCCCTGCCGGATGGCTCCAAATCCGTCCTCACCGGGCAAACCTTCCTCAGCGGGACTGGTCGCTTCAGAGGGGACATGAATGTTTTCACCGATCCTGGAAAGGCTCTGGGGGTTTACAAAACGATGCAGACCGATTTCTCCCAACTGAACCACACCACCTGGCAGCTCTTCATCCCCTTCGGGCAGAAGCAGTTCCTCATCCAAAACATCTGCATCAGCCAGGCGGGGAGCAAAGATCCTTCCTTCCGGTGAGATCGTAATATCATTCAAGTCCACTTCATCTTCATAGTCACTTAAGTTGAGGGTAGGATCCAGGAGGATGCCTCCAGCCATAACCAGGTTGCCTTCTTCATCCAAAGAAAAGTTCCCGTTGCGGGTATAGCCGAAATTTCCGTCGGGCAGGATCACCCGGAAAAAACCTTCGCCTTCGATGGCCAGGTCAAAACGGTGCTCTGTGCTTTCCAGAGAACCCTGCTCCATAGAGGGAGTAACACTGGACAACTCCACCCCTCTCCCGCTGCGCGGTGGATAGAGGGGTTCACCGGCCCGGGGCAGCCTGCGTTCAGCCAGCGCACGATATGTAAGATCCTGAAAGGATGTCTGGTTTTCCTTGTACCCGGCGGCATTGATGTTGGCAATATTATTCGCCGTAACATCCAGCATCTGCTGGTGCCCTCTCAGGCCTGTATAATTATTCGCTATTGCTTTATGCATTGAAATTCGTCACCCCTTGTCAGCTCAGGGTTCCCAGCTCGTTGGCTGCCCTGGATAGCATGGTATCGTAAACCTGTGATACTTTTTGTGCCGCTTCGTACGTCCGGCGGACCTTGAGCATGTCGGTCATCTGCCGGGAGAGATCCGCATTGGATTCTTCCAGGACTCCCTGGAATACCTCAGGCTGTTCCACCAAGTCGGGTTCAAACCCCTCCTCGACCTCAAAGTGGTTGTTTCCCTCTTTCCAGAGCGGGGTATCTTCATCAAAAGCAACCACCTGCAATGTGTCTACATGTTCTTCGCCTTCAAATATATTTCCTTCCCGGTCCACGTACGGGTTTTCACTTTCCAGCATGACAGGGCCATCTTCACCCATCACGGGAAAGCCGCGGGAATTTACCAGCATTCCGTCTTCACTCAGGTGAAAATGGCCGTCCCTGGTATAGCGCAACCCATCCTCTGTTTCTACAACAAAAAACCCTTCATCCTGGAGAGCAAAATCCAGGTCGCGCCCAGTGGTCCTGAGACCTCCCGGGATATGCATGGTCGGTATTTCTTCTACTGCGACATTTTCAGCGGCGATTCCAATGGGACCGTGCAGGTTGCCATAGGGGCCGTAAAATCCTGCGCCCGGGCGTGATTGTTCGGTGCGATAGAGAAGTATTTCGGGAAAGGTTCTCTGGACTACTTCATCTCTTTTATAACCAGGCGTATTCAGGTTGGATAGGTTGTTGCTGATATTTTCCATCTTGACCTGGTTGACCAGCATGGAGCCGGCAGCATTATAGAGGCCACGCAAGGGATAAACCCTCCTTTAATGTAGATGACCCTTTTCTTTTACTTCTTTTGCTGTTATCTGGTAAAAGAGAGGGCTTCATGTCATTTTTTCAAAACCCTGCTACCATTCTATCGGCATTGTTGCGGTTGATTTAACCCCTGCTACTGATCTTCCAGCAGGGATGATTTTTTCACCAGGGACTGTAACAGTTCCACCTCGCCGCGGGCCACCTGGAGCTTTTCCGTCACTTCCCCGGGGGACGAACCTCTGCGCAGCATTTGGGCAATTTCCCGGTTTCGCTGCCGGTTCTCCAGGGTTTCCCTCCCCGGCGTAACCGGTTGCTCCTCTTCGTGCGAGCAGGCACCGGAGAAAAGCCTCTCCGGCTCAGCGGTTTCTTCCCCGTCACTGCAGGCGGCAGGCAAGCCGCCCCGGGCTCCCGCCACCAGGTCCCGCATTTCCTGTAACTCCCGGTCCATACGCCCCACCGTTTCAGCCAGTTCGTTTACCTTGCTGTTTAGCTCGTAGACCATCAGGCGTGTATCCAGCCGGGCAGAACGGTTTTCCACCCGCAAAAAGCGCAGGAAAAAAGGCTCCGGGGGTGGACCGTTTTTGGCAAAAAACCAGGTCAACAGCACCCCGGCGCTGCAGCCGATGATGACTCCCAGCAAAATTAGCGCAGCCTGCATACTACCACCTCACTGTTCCATGTACTCCGCCTGCTGCATCTTAACCCTTAAATTGCGAATGGCCCGGGCATGAATCTGTGATACCCTGGCAGTGGACACCTTCAGAACGGTTCCAATTTCTTTCAGGGTCAGCTCTTCTTTGTAATACAAGGCCATGACCAGTTTTTCCCGCTCAGCTAGCTGGTCAATAGCCTGGGCCAACACTTCCCGGCGCTCTCCCCTTTCCAGGCTGTCTTCCGGTGTGCGGAAAGGCCCTTCAGCGGAAAGAACCTCTTCACCTCCCTCGGAGGAACCCGAGTGAGAAGGCGTAAAGAGCAGTGACTCCAGGGAAACCAGGGAGTAGCTGTTCATCTGGGCGTAAACCTGCTCCACGGTTTCAGGAGACCAGTCCAGTTCACTGGCCAGTTCCTGGTTGGACGGCTCCCTTCCCAACCGATGTCCCAGCTTCTGCTCGGCCGCCTGAAGCTGGCGCAACCGCTGGAACAGGGAACGGGGAGGCCAACTCAGCCGGCGCAGTTCGTCCAGCATGGCTCCCCGGATTCGCCAGGTGGCAAAGGTTTTAAAACCGGTGTCCATATTGGGATTGAATCGATCCAGGGCTTCCAGCAAACCGATCACGCCGCTGGCCACCAGGTCGTCTTCTTCCACCTGGGGAGGCAGCCCCATGGAGAGACGTCCGGCCACCTGCTTTACCAGGGGAAGATACTCCTGGATCAGCGTATCCCGTGTTTCTTTATCTTTGCGGCTGGCATATTTTTGCAGCAGTTCATCGGTCAAGCGTTACGAACCCCCTTAAAACTCTTTCCTTGTTACTGAAGTTTCTCCCGGGAAAGGGTAAACACCAGCTGGATAATTTTCTCCCTCATTGCCATGTTCAGATCAACAAACTGGATTCCATGACGGTAAAGCTTGCCTTTGCTCACCACTTGTTCATCAGCCCGGACAACTTTACCTTTTACGACCAGGTCTTCCTCAACTTTTTTGCTGCGGATAAATACTTTGATGGCCAACAGCGTTTCTACTGGTATCCTTTTTTCCAACGCCATCTGCAGCCCCCCGCCGCTGAGATCTGTTGTGAGGGCTTTTTGCGGCTTTCCCAGGTACTGGATTATTTTTTCTGCCGGCTGCCTGGGGTTGAAACCCAGGTCTTTCTGCTGCTCATTGCTCTTTTGAATAATCCAGTAGTGCAGGTCGAATGAGCAGGAAAAACGAAAAAATTCCCTTCTCTGCTTGCGGTCAACTTTTTCCGGCCAGGAGATTAGATATAACGGTATATTATTGCTTTTCTTCCGTCCCAGGACCCGGCTTTCAAAGTAATAAATCCCATCGCCGCTGGGGACGCGAAACAGCCGGACTTCATCTTCATACAGCATCATTGAATCCTGCTTTTTCATGGGAATCCCGATGGCAATTTGATCATCATTTACTTCCTGGATAATACTTTTGTAAAACATCTCTGATTGATGCTCATACACTTCAACCTGCATATTTTCACGGAAAAACTGCTTAATGTCCATTTATAAAACCCCTAAAAGCCTGAATATATACAGCATCAACAGCTGGGACCAGTGCTGGAAAGGGAAAGACTTGATTTAACTTGCCTTGATTTGCTTTGCTTTCTCCCTAACTCCAAAAATTCAACAGGCGGTTTAAAAAGCCTTTTCCTGTTTCATCACCCCGGTAAAGATCATCTTCCTGGCTGATGCGGCGGGCAATCTGCTGCGTGCCCTGGGTCGCCCGGGAACGGGGAAACTGGAGAACATAGGGAGAACAAGTCAAAACAGCCTTGCGCACGTTCTGGTCATATTCGATACTGCCTAAAAAGTCGACTTCTGTGGTCAGGAAATGCTGACAGACATAATTAATCCGCCGAAAGACATTTTCCCCTTCCCGTTGATTGCGCACCATATTGATTGCCAGCTTGATACTGGAATGAAGCTGGTAGCTGTCCACAACTTTGATCATCCCGTAAACATCGGTGATGGCTGTAGGCTCCGGTGTAGTGAGCAGCAAAAGGTCATCGGCAACGGCGATAAAGCTGAGCACATCCCGGGTCAAACCGGCCGGGCAGTCCACCAGCACCACGTTCCCTGCTTCTTCCAGGTACGAAAGCCTGGAAATGAGCTGCTCCCGTTGCTGACTGTCCAGGCTAATCATATCGGATAACCCTGAACCACCGGGAATCACATCGACATTGTACGGCCCTTTTAAAATGATGTCTTCCAGTTCTTTGTCCCCACGGATTACATCCACCAGGGTATAGGTAGGTTTCAAGTCCATTAAGATATCCGCGTTGGCCATACCCAGGTCAGTATCCAGGACAATCGCCTTTTTGCCCAACTGCCCCAGGGCAATGGCCAGGTTCACGACCAGGTTGGTTTTTCCCACACCACCTTTACCGCTGGCAATGACAATAATCCGGGAAAGCCTTCGTTTCCGAAGGACTGCTTGGGTTTGTTGGTCTTTAGCCATAGCACGAAGTTTTTCGGCTTGATCGCCCATTTCAGTCCTCCTCTCCCAAAATAAAAGCACTCATCTGGTCCAGATCGGCAACACAGATATCATCGGGGACACTCTGGCCCATGGTCAAGTATAGGGCCGGCACATCCGTCAGGTAAATACCGTTGAGCATGATCCCGTAAGAACTGGTTTCATCCAGTTTGGTGAAAATCAGGCGGTTATAACCCATACACTTAAAGTTCTCCACGATGTTTTGAATATCGCGGGACTTGGTCGTGGCGCTGATCACCAGAAAAATTTCCGCCGGCGGCAAGTTTTGCAGGTAATTAGCCAGCTCCTGGACCTGGGTCTTGTTCATGGTGCTGCGGCCGGCCGTATCGATCAAAATCCGCTGGCATCCGTTTAATCGGTCAATAGCCTGGCGCAATTCTTTAGGGGTCATAACGACCTCCAGGGGCAGTCCCGTTATATCAGCATACGTGCGCAGCTGTTCCACCGCCCCGATGCGGTAGTGGTCAATAGTGATAATCCCCACCCGCTCACCCTGGTACAGGGCGTAACGGGCTGCCAGCTTGGCCAGGGTGGTGGTTTTGCCGACCCCGGTAGGACCGACAAACACCTGGATGGGGGAAGCTTTTTCCGGTGCTGTCTTTAAAATCCTGCGGATTTTTTTGCGCAGCAAAAGCCCGATAATCTCCTGGGAAAGCTGGGTTTCACTCATGGCCACTTCACGAATATCCTGGAGAAAATCCTCAATTAATTCATCGAACACTTCATGCTGCCGCAGATGTTCTTTCCAGCGCTTAATTTCGCCCTGTTCCCTTTCTTTGTCCTCTTTGGGAAGAGTCTCACGAAAAACCAGGTTGTTAATGGCTTTTTTCAGCTCTTCCAGCTCGGAAGTGATTTTACTGCCGTTAAATTCGGGCACTTCCTGTTGGAATAGCTGGCTTTTTTTCTCCCGGGACTGGTTATTCTCCACAGCCGCGGTAATTTCCATCCTGGAGGATTGAAAGATCCCCCGCAGGCCCTTGGAACGCACCCGCCGGCTCTGGATAATAACCGCCTCGGGACCGAGTTCTTCCCGGATGCGCAGCATCCCTTCTTTCATGTCCTGCACGTAAAACTTCCTAATTTTCATCTTCTTTTAACACCCCCACGGATTCGACTTCGATCTGGGGCAATATCTCGCTTAGTGAAAGAACAGGCAGATCAGGCAGATAGCGCTCCAGCAGACGCCTGAAAGGCATCCGGATCCTCGGTGAAGTCAGCATCACAGGAGAAATGCCTTTACCCCGCAGGCGCTCCACCAGGTTGGCTGCCGCCTGCAAAATTCGCTGGGAAGCCTCAGGCTCCAGGACAGGAAATGTGCCATGCACCGTCTGCTGCAGGGAATCGGCAACACGCTTTTCCAGGGATGGGTCCAGGGTAATAACCTGCAGTTTCTTCCCGGCTTCAATATGCTGCCCCGTGATGGTCCGGGCCAGGGACTGGCGCACATACTCCGTCAGCACATCGGGATCCTTGGTCGCAGCCGCGTAATCGGCCAGGGTTTCCAGGATCGTAGGCAGGTCCTGCAGGGGGATATTCTCCCGCAGCAGGTTCTGCAATATTTTCTGCACTTCCCCGATCCCCATCAAGTCCGGGATCAGCTCTTCCACAACCGCCGGGCGGCTCTCCCTGACCATTTCCACCATTTCTTTAACTTCCTGGCGTCCGATGAGTTCAAAGGCATGGGAGCGGATCACTTCGGTCAAATGAGTAATCAAAACGGTGGTTACATCCACCACGGTGCAGCCCCTTAACTCCGCCTCGTCCTTTTGGGCCGGTGAAATCCAGACTGCCGGCAGGTTAAAAGTAGGCTCTACCGTGGGGATGCCGCCCAACTCATCAGATGTGACTCCTTCGGGGTTCAGTGCCAGCAGGTAGCCGGGCCTGAGCTCACCCTGGGCCAACTCATTGCCTTTTAACTTAATCAAATACGTATTGGGAGAAAGCTGCAGGTTGTCCCGGATACGAATCGGGCGGATGATGACCCCCAAATCGGAAGCAAGGCGGCGCCTGGCCGTGGAAATCCGCTGCAGCAGGTCGCCGTCTTCCCCTTTCTCCGTCAAGGAAACAAGGTTGTAACCAATCTCAATTTCCAGCAGGTCTGTTTTCATGATGCTGCGGACATCTTCCTCGGGGGAGGGCGCGGCCTCCTCTTCGATCTGCGCTTCCTCTTCATCCTTTTCCCGGGTCATTCTATCCTCCCGGAAAAGAGCATAAGCTCCGAAACCGCAGGCCAGGCTTAAGATCAAAAAGGGTGTAAAGGGCAGATCGGGCACCAGCCCCAGAGAGGCCAGGATCAGGGAAACAATGGCCAGAACCTTGGGCAGTTGGAAAAACTGGGCAAACAGCTCATTTCCGAAACTCTCTTCAGCAGTTGACCGGGTCACCAAAAGACCCGCCGAGGAGGAAACCAGCAGGGCCGGGATCTGGGCCACCAAACCGTCTCCCACCGTCAGGATGGTATAAGTCTGTGCCGCGGCGGAAAAATCCAGGTTGTGCTGCGCCATCCCGATAGTCAAACCGCCCAGGATGTTGATCAACACGATCACCACCCCGGCGATGGCGTCACCCCGGACGAACTTGCTGGCACCGTCCATGGCCCCAAAAAAGTTGGATTCGCGCTGCAGCTTATTGCGGCGGGTGCGGGCCTCTTCCTCATCGATCAACCCGGCATTAAAGTCTGCATCAATGCTCATCTGCTTGCCCGGCATAGAATCCAAGGTAAAGCGAGCCGCTACTTCGGCAACCCGCCCGGCACCGTTGGTGATAACAACAAACTGAACCACGGTGATAATAATGAAAATGATCAAACCGACTACATAGTTCCCGCCCACCACAAACTGGCCGAAGGCGTTGATTACATCACCGGCCCGGGCTTCGGTCAAGATCAAGCGGGTGGAGGAAATGTTCAAGGCCAGCCGAAACAGGGTGGCTACCAGCAAAACCGAGGGAAAGGTGGCCAGCTGCAGGATGTCCGTCGTAAACAAGGTTACCAGGATCACGATTAGGGCAAAGGTGATGTTGACCACCAGTAAAACATCCAGTAGCAGCGGCCTGATCGGTATGATGATAATGGCGATAACCATTACGAAAGCAATGGCAATGATAATATCCATATTTTTGGCCAGGCTAACCAAGTTTGAACGGCGGATGAAAGACGGTGATGCCACGCTGCTACCCTCCCTTACTTCCTATATTATTCAACAATTATTTGCAATTTCCTCCACAATTCTCAAAGATTGTTACAGGGAAATGGCTTACGCGCCCATGGAACGCCGGCGCTGCCGGCCCTTCTCCTGCAGCCGGTAGACCATGGCCAGGATTTCGGCAACGGCCTGGTAAAGATCCATGGGGATCTCCTCCCCCAGCTCCGCCTGGGCAAACAAGACCCTAGCTACAGGAGGGTTCTGGATAATGGGGATTTCATGATCCCGGGCCACTTCCCGGATCTGCTGGGCCAGCCGACCTGCCCCCTTGGCCACCACTACCGGGGCATGATCTTCTTTTTCATTATATTTCAACGCCACGGCAATTTCCGTGGGATTGGTAACCACCACGGTAGCATCGGGGACCTCGGCTATGCTTCTCTCCTGGGAAATAGCCCGCTGCCGTTCCCGCTGCTTGGAACGAATGTAGGGGTCACCTTCCAGCTGCTTGTATTCGTCTTTTACTTCGCGCCGGCTCATTTTCAGGTTTTTGTTGTGCTCATAGCGCTGGTAGATAAAATCCAGCAGGGCCAAAAAGAGGAATACCCCTGCCACACGGAAACCCAGGCCCATAATCACCTGGCCTGTAAGGGACGTAATCACACCTATCTCCTGCCCTAAAAGCAGTAGAAGAACAGGAAGTTCTTCGCGCAGGTACAGGTAGCTGACCGCGCCGACGATGACAACTTTCAGCACCGCCTTCACCATTTCAAAAAGAGAACGGCGGGAAAAAATCTTTTTAAACCCTTCCACCGGGTTCAACCGGTTGGCCTGGGGCTTGATCACTTCAGTGGAGACCAAAAACCCCACTTGCATCACGTTGGCCAACAAGCCCAGGAAAAAAGCCACAGCCAAAAAAGGAACCGTCAACATCAGGAACTGTTCCAGGGAAAACTGGGCCAGGGAACTCATCGAGGCCGGGTCAACCCCTAAGTTCATAAAATGTCTCAGGTAATGGGAAAGCATGTCCGTTAGCCCGTCATAGAAATAGCGCCAAAAGACAACAAAGAAGAAAATCATCCCCAGCATGTTAACCGCGGAGTTCATTTCCATGCTCTTCATCACCTGTCCCCGCTTGCGGGCTTCCCGGCGCCGGTGCGGCGTGGCCTCTTCCGTTTTATCTTCCTGCTGGTTAAAAAGCTGCAGGTTTAACCGGCCTGTCGGGCAGGCCCTTTGGCCTGCACCAGACGGTTGATGCCATAGACGATATTCCCATTTTTTGCATGAAACACCCATCGCTATCAATCCTATATAGTTTTTGCAAGCGAAGCTACGGTGCTTGCGGCGCAATCATATCAGGGCTGAACAGTTATGTTCAATCAGCCGTACCAGTGTTCAATGACAAAGCTCAGCTGGCGGGCCAGCATTCCAAAAACATCGCTCATCACTCCGCCCATAACCGGTAAGGTCAGCATAAAAATAAATAGTACAAGGGCGATTTTTAGTGGAAGACCGACAATAAACACATGGATCTGGGGTACCGTCTTGGATAGAAAACCCAGCCCGATATCCAGCATCCAAAGCACGATAACCACCGGTGCAGCGATTTGAAAAGCCAGCAGAAATAAAATGGTAAAGGTTTTCATGATTTCCCAAAAAATTGTTGCCGAAACAAAAGGTCCGGCCAGGGGAATGACCGCAAAACTTTCTTTCAAAGCCAGAAACAGCAGATGGTGACCATCCACGGACAGGTAGAACACTACCGCCAGCAGGTAGAAAAACTGGCCGATCAAAGTTACCTGCCCCCCGAACATGGGGTCAAAAGAACCGGACATCATCAAACCGGCCTTATGGTCCATAAACTGTCCTGACATTAGAAAAACAGCCAGAAAAAAGTAAACCAAAAACCCCAGGATAATGCCGGTCAAAACTTCCCGGACCAGGATCATGACCAGCCCCAGGTCCGTCATGGGCAGCTCCAATTCGCCGTCCCAGCCCAAGGCCAGGAGCACGGACAGCACAAAGGCGAAAAATGCACGGACCATCACGGGAACACCCTGCCAGGCGAAAAAGGGCAGAATCGCCACAAAAGCTGCAACCCGGGCAAAAATCAACAGGAAAGGAAACCAGAACTCTAAAAACATCACTTCCAGCATAACTGCATCTCCACCCTTACCACCTTACACTAAAACAACGTCCCCAAGCCTGCCCACAAGTCTAAAGTAAAGGACATGACAACTTGCAAAATCCAGCCTCCAAAAATCATCAATGATAGCATAACCGCAGCAATTTTGGGGACGAAGGCAAGAGTTGGCTCCTGGATTTGCGTGGTCGCCTGAAAAACACTTACCAGCAATCCAACACCCAGCCCGACACCCAGGATGGGCGCAGCCACCATTAAGATGGTCATAATACCATCCCGGGCAACACTTACTACAAAATCCGGTGACATATAATCTCCTCCCCGGGGTCAGCCACTTATATTAGCAAACAGTAAAAAAGCTAAAACTGTCATGTAGTACCAATTTCACCCACCGGCGCGCTCAGGCATAACTCTCTACCAGGGACTGCACCACTAAGTACCACCCGTCAACCAGGACAAACAGCAAGATCTTAAAGGGCAGCGAAACAATAACCGGCGGCAACATAAACATTCCCATGGACATGAGGGCGCTGGCTACGACCATGTCAATCACCAGGAAGGGGACAAAGAGGATAAAGCCCATCTGGAAGGCCGTCTTGAGCTCGCTGAGCACAAACGCGGGTATCAACGCACTCAAGTTTACCGCCTCCCGATCCTCGGGATCATCCAGGTCTCCAATCTCAATAAACAACGCCAGGTCCTTTTCACGGGTGTTATTCAACATAAACTCCCTTATCGGTCTGCTGCCCTCTTCAAAGGCTTCTTCAAAGAGGATCTCTTCAGCAAGGTAGGGAGTGATGGCTTCTTCATTTATTTCCGCTAAAACCGGTGACATAACAAAAAAGGTTAGAAAGAGGGCCAGGCCCACGACAACCTGGTTCGGGGGAATCTGCTGGGTAGCCATGGCATTTCGAACCAAGCCCAGCACAATAACGATCCGGGTAAACGAAGTCATGAGGATAAGAAAGGCAGGCGCAAGACTTAAGATGGACAGTAGCAACAACAATTGCAGCATTCCCACCAGTTGTTCCGGGTCATCCCCGGTACCCACTTGCAGGTTAATATCCGGAATGGGAACCTCCGGTTGGGCTGCAACCGTTTGTTGACCCAATAAAACCAACCCTATGGCAAGCAGCGCTGCTAGTGCCAAACGAATCCTGGTATTCATGTGCTTACTATCCTTTACCCTTCCCCGCAGCAATTTTATATGGATCAGACTTTCTCTCTATATTTCTATATCTCTATACTGGTCCCAATCAATATCTCAGTTACGAGCTCTTTTACAATCGACACAAGCCAGTTCCAGGCCTTGTCGGGAAAAACTTCATTATCTGTTAATTTTATTCTTCGACCAAGTTCCACATTCCTCCTTAAAAAACAACAATTATTTCTCCCCGGCCTGCCTGTTTTTGCGTTCCCTGATCCGGGACAAAAGGCCGGCAAAAGTTTGCGATTCCTCACCAGCAGCCTGTCCAGCCAGTTCCCAGGGATAATCTTCTTCCCAGTTTTCCCCCAGGTCTTTCAGCAGGTTCACTCCCGAAGGGGAAGAGCTGACCAGCAGGTAGGAGTTTCCCACCCGGATTACATACAAAAAAGTCCGGGCATTCAACGCCGTACGTTCAACCACCTGAACCCGTCGGCCCATGTGAAAGGCCGGGCCGAAGTTTTTCAGCAAATAACGTAAACCGTAGTAAGCCAGGAGCAGGACCAGGGGTAGTGCCACCAGGATGCGCAGGTAGGTTCCCAGATAATCATCCATACTTACTCCCCTTCCTGGGTTCTGGTTTCGTCAGCCTTTTCAGCCTCTTCCCGGTCAGAAGGCTTTTCAGTTATGGTATCGTCCTGGCTTTCACTTAATGTCCCTTTCAACTCCTCCTGGCCGATGGCGGTAACCCGCAGGCCAAAACGGTCGTTGATCACCACAATTTCTGCATAGCCCAGGAACTGTTCGTTAGCCAGGATCGTGGAACTTTCCCCTGCCATCTTGTCCAACTTGAGCACAGAACCTTCTTTCAACTTCAATAAGTCCCGCACAGTAATTTCAGCAGTGCCCAACTCACCGCTGATAACCAGTTCAATGTCATCAAAATAATGAAAACGGGGCTTGGCTCCATAAACCTTGCCGCGCTGTTTCAAGGGCGAGAATTCCACCTTCTCTACTAGGGGCTTGCTCCGTTTTTTGGAAGATGTCGTTTCCTGATCATTCTCTGCCTCATGATTTATCTTTTCTTCCTGCGAGCCAGCAGCGTCCTTACCCGAAGCTTTGCCTCCAGAATCTTTATTTAACAGGGCATCAATTTCGCTCTGGCTTAGATCTCCTGACAAGAAAAATCCTCCCTACAATATAAATATAGATTGTTGCCACTCAGCCTGCCAATTAATTGCCTACACATCAGGACGCAGGGGACAGTTCTGCCGCTTTCCCGCTCGGTCTCCGCTTCGCTACGGAAACACCGGAACCGCTCCCGTTCCTGATTTGAAAAGTGTGCCGAGTCGCATACCAGTCACTGAACATTTCGCATATATCAGGGCTCACTGGACCATGATATGCCAGAAATATACCCCTTGAATCTCACCCTGGGTTAACATTGCATTGATCTCCTCGTACAGTTCCTGGCGCAATTGCTCTTTGTCTTCTTTTGTCTCAATATCGTCCTTTGTTTTGCCCCAGAGGATCCCCAAAGCTGCATCTTTAATTTCAGGTTTGCGACGCTCCAGTTCTTCGGTTAAATCTTCATCATGGTAGCCAACGTAAAACTTGACACTTAAAAACTGGCGCCGCTCGCCAGGCATATTCACCAGCACCTCAGGAAGTTCGAAGGTATAATCCGGCGGGGTGTAGACCTCTTCTGCCTCTTGCTCTTGCCGGGTCTCCCCGACCCCCAGGATACTGTCGATCAGACCGCCCAGCAACCCAATCTGAAGCGCCAGATAACCGCCGCCAATAACCACCACCAGAAAAACCACCAGGACGATAACGATTAGCAGCGTTTTTTTCCGTTTTGGCTTTTTCTCTTCTTTTTCTTCGGAATCTTTTTTATCCGCAGCCACAATCTTCACCTCCACCGAATAACCCTTTATTCTCCATGTTTATCCAAAGTCCTGCTTTTTTCTGGGATAAATCGGCGCCTTTTCCATTTAAAACCTGATTCTATGATCATCAACATAGAATGCCCGCTTCCCGGCCCCGGCTGCTCTGCATGATCAAAAGCCGGGGGTTCCGTTCAAACTTCCCCCTAACCATCTCCCTCATATATATCCAACTCATCCATTGTCAGCACGGAAAAGACAATGGTGACCCGGCGGTTTCTCGCCCGCCCCTCGGCTGTTTCATTGGTTGCCACCGGGTGATATTCCCCGTACCCGGAAGCTTGAAATCTTTCAGGGACCAGCTCATGTTCTTCAGACAGGTAGCGCACCACACTGACTGCCCGGTCCACGGAAAGCTCCCAGTTGGAGGGATAGCGGGCTGTCTGGATGGGAACATTATCTGTGTGCCCCTCCACGATAACCTGGTTGTCGATCCGGTAGAGAAGATCGGCCATCAAGTCCAGGACAGGCAAGAAATCATCTCTGAGTTCCGCCCTTCCCGTATCGAACAGTATCCGCTCGGGGAGCTCCAGCACTACGCCCCGCTCTTCAATGCGCATCCGGACATCTTCTTCCAACCCCGCCTCCTGGAGAAACGTACTAACTTCCTCGATAGTTTCCTCCATCTCTTCCATCTGTTCCAGCAGAGACAGCTCACGCTCCCCCAGCCCTGTAGTTACATCCTGGGCGGTAAGTTCCTGGGGATCCAGCCGGTCCGCTTCTTCTCCGCCATGCTCCGTCGTCCCCTCCAGGATGCCTGTACGGCCCATGAAAGAATGCTGGATAGCGGACATCACCTCGTGAAACTTATCCACATCTATTGAAGCAAAGGTGAACAGGAGCACAAAAAAGGTCAGCAGCAAAGTGACCATATCCCCATAGGTGTTCATATAGCCAGGAGCCGTGGGCTGATCATCGATTTTTTTGTCATTTTTTTTACGCGCATCACGTCTCAAGGAAAACTCACACCCTCAAGTAAACTGTTCGTCTCAAAGTTGGCAAAAAGCATACTCAAGCCATGGCCTCTTCCGAAGCACCGGCCTCTTCCCGGGATTCTTTTTTTTCTTCCGCTTCTTCCCGCTCCTGGGGAGAGAGGTATGCCTTTAGCTTCTCCTGCAGGATCCGGGGGTTAACACCAGCCTGCAAGGCCAGCAGTGCATCAACAATGGCTTCCTTGCGGGCCACTTCCAGCTCGCTTCGAATGGCCAACTTCCCGGCGATGGGGTTAAACAACAGGTTGGCCATCAACATGCCGTAAAAGGTGGTCAGCAAAGCGACGGCCATCCCCGGCCCGATGGCATCGGGGTCTTCCAGTTGTCCCAGCATCTGGACCAACCCGATCAGGGTACCGACCATGCCAAAGGCCGGAGACAGGTTCCCCCAGGTCCGGAACATGTTCTGCCCCAACTGGTGCCTTTTTTCCAGGGTTTGAATCTCCGTCTCCATGATATCGCGAATGGAATCCGGCTCGAACCCGTCGATAACCATCTGCAAGCCGTTGCGCAGGAAGGGGTCATCAATGGTTTCCAGGTCATCCTCCAGGGCCAGCAACCCTTCCCGGCGGGCTTTCTGCGCCAGATCAACAAACTGCTGCCGCAGAGAAGCCAGGTCCTGGACCTTCTCAAAAACAACCTGCTTCAGCACTTTGAGGACCTGCTTCGCCTGGTCCAGCTGAAAATTGATCAGCATCGCACCAGTCGAGCCACCCACAACAATCATCAGGCCGGACACGTTGATGAAAGCACCAATTTCCGCCTGTTCCAGGATGCCGAAAATAACCAATCCGGCTCCAAGGACAATCCCCACGATGGTTAGGATATCAAGTTTTTGCATCCAGTATCCCGCCTAACTGTACGTGTAATAATGGGCATACTACCAAAGTCTACCTCCCTAATCATCCTTAAGAATGATCATATACTCCTCTGGTTTATTCTAATGTTTTTCGACAAATCTGTCAAACATCCTTTCCAACTTAGCCAGAAATAATCAAAACCGACATTAAAGGACAGCGCGACCATCTTTTCCCAAAAAGCTATGTATAAAAAGATACAGGGACGGCCGTCAGCAAACAACCGCCCCTGTATTTATCCTACCGTTTCATGTTCACCAGCTCTGTCAAGACCTCATCGGAAGTGGTGATCATCCGTGTATTGGCCTGAAAAGCCCGGTTGGTGGTAATCATTTCCGTAAACTCCCGGGACAGGTCCACGTTGGACATTTCCAAAGAGCGGGCCTGGATCATGCCCCGACCCATCTCTCCCGGAACACCGATCCGCGCATCCCCGGAGTTGGCCGTGATGTCGTAGAGATTGTTGCCCAGCTTCTGCAGACCTTCGGGGTTGGAGAAAGAAGCCAGGGAAATCTGCCCCAGGGTCCTCATCATCCCGTTGGTGTAGACACCGGTAACCACGCCGCTTTCCTCCACTTCAAAAGTGCTCAGTTCCCCGGCGGCAAAGCCGTCCTGCTCCCGGATAAAAGCGTTGCTGGTCTCGGAAAGCTGGACCAGGTCGGCAAAGTCGGGCATCACTTCCATGTCCTCTGCATCGGTGCAGAGGTCGGGGCCATCCACTTCGAAAGCGTTGATCTCCGAGGCATCGGCATCAAAACGCCCCCCCGAGGTAAAGGCCACCGTTCCCGTATTGTTCTCCAGCTCAATGGTCGGGTCGGCAGCGTTAATGCTGTAAGACCATTTGTTGCCATCCCCCTCGACCTTGGGATGCTTGGTAAAGGAAACCTTCAGTTCGTGACGGTTCCCCAGGGAATCGTAGAGATAGCTGTCGTACA
>CAZOOA010000032.1:0-15920 GCA_964581355.1 uncultured Desulfovibrionaceae bacterium
AACAGGCAAGGCCGGCGATTTCATCATAACTGGGGTTTACCGGGTAGAGCTTGCCGGGAAAATCGGATTCCAGGAGCATAAACAAAGGGATACCGTTTGGTTTGCCGATGTTTTTTGATGCGCCTAATATAGCGATGGTGCGAGGTTGTAAAAAAGGGTTTAAATTGGGCTTCTTTTCTATCATACGTTTCCGGCGAGCCCCGGAGGTCGCCGGGGTTTTCACTCCTTCCATTTCAAATTAACTTTCAAGGCTCATGCAGGTCATAACAGGGAAAGTAAAACCTTGCTAACATTCGAAATCCTGGCTTTCAAGATCTCGTCCCTTTAACCTGGGAGTTGGCGCATTCGTCCGGCGACGTTGGTCTCTGTGGCCAAAGGCGCTTGGTGACCGAAGGTATTCGGGGACATTCCTCTGCAAGAGTTGTGTCCCCATAACTAGAAAAACGGCGGTCAGGGCGATAGCGCTGTAATTTCACGCAAATATTTAACTTCTGCAATAATTTCCTTCTGATAATATATTTCTTTCCACTGTATTTGTCAACCCTGGCTTGCAAATCGTCACTGGAAACTGGAGAAGTGAGTCCTGTTTCGTTGACAGGCTGTAGCGATAGTGGGATAATAAGCATATCCTCTATTTTGCCAGCAGCAGCTTACGATAACAAGGGATAAGGTATGCAGTCAGGGGCTTGTGCAGGGAAATAGTGAAAAGGTGGGTTTTGCTTGGATTTAATTGTCATGGCGTTTATAATTCTTTTATTTATTTTCTGGCCGCGCCTGGGAAGTGTTCGCTATTATATTCTGGGTTTTTTATGCCTGGGTCTCTTGTCAATTATGTTTATTTTCGCCCCGGCTTTCTTGATCATGTCACCTTTGCTGTACCTGGTCCTTGTAGTGCTGATCATTTTGTTCATCTACCGGGGGATCAACCGGGGAAGAGAAGAAGGAGAGAAGTAAACTCCTCTCCTTCCGGAATGCACAGAAACAAAAATTTGTTTCAATAGGCAGTGAAATGATCCAAAACGCCAGACTGTAAGCCCGTTTTTTCCTGCATTATGGTGTGATACCTCAGGCCGCGTCAGTGGGAAAAGACTCGTGGGTGCAAAAGGATTCATTGTGTTTGTGAAAGTACGCTTCTTCCAGGTTCATCTCTTCGTTATATACAAAGGTAGCCCGGTAAAAGAAATCGGTCTTTCGCTTGAAACGCAAATCCATCAATTTGACAAAGTGTTTACCCTGTTCCTCCCAGTGCATTACATAATAATGGGAGGTAAATTGCTTGAAAAAGCGCCCCAGCTTCGTTTGCAAAGCCTTTAGGGCAACAGGGGACGGGTTTTTGCGGTTTAAGCTCTGGTTGTCCTGTTCTTTCAAACCGAAAGAGTTCATTGAGCCCAGAATGATTTCCCGGGGACGTTCAATTAAAAAGTCCCAGCAGCTGAGCCCTTTTAGGGCAGGCATGACTGCCAAGCGATCTCTATGGGGTTTCAAGTTATATTTTCTCTGCAGGTAGCGCTGCACGTTCAGGCGGAACTTCCAGCGCAGGACCAGGTAAACCATGGTTGCTACTATAGCCGAAATGCCGGCAACTTGCGGCGCCTGGTACATAAAAAGGACAGGAATAAATAAAAGCATAAAGACAGGGTCATAAAACATGAACAGGTTGGCAGCCCAGCGCTTCCGGGAAAAAGGCCAGAATATTTGAGCACCATAAGGATTTAATGAATCCAGGAGCACGTGTGAAAGCCCACCGGCCAGGGCCCAAAATAGATATTGCAACATGTTGCCGCCAAAGTCGATAAAAACAACTGCGGCTGTAATGGCAGACAAAAGGAGCAATCCTCCAATGGAATGGGTTGGTCCCCGGTGGTGTTTAACTAGAGAAACCTCTCCTTTGAGCATGGTGACAATGTCCAGGTCGGGGATGATAGCACCCATAACTGCGGCACAGTAGATCGGGTTGTATGGTGTTAGGGTTTGCCCAGATAGAGCTCCTACGCCCATGCCTACCAATGCATGTGTAATTGGGTCCATACGAAACCTCCAGCCGGTTATTTCAAACGGGAAAATGTAAAAATATCAGACAAAGTACTTTATTATAACATAGAAGCAGGAAAAAGGTGATAGAAAAGTTTTCCCTGTAACAATGAGCGTGAACAGTAATTATTTCCATACACAAGGGAGGAACGGAGTTATGTGGTATCAAGAAGCAGAACAGGGACGGTGCTGGATCGGTCGGATCCCTTTCCGGGGTGACTTGTTGCAATCGTTAGAGGCTTTTGCCGCAGAAAAGCAGGTCCAGGCCGGTTGGGTTCAGGTCATCGGGGCCGTAGAGAAAGCGGTCATCGGTTTTTATAACCAGCAAAAAAGAGAGTATGAGCATATGGAGTATGTCCAGGAACTGGAGATTGTTAGCTGTGTGGGCAATATCAGCCGACGGGATGGTCGTCCGGCTGGCCACCTGCATATCACCCTGGGGGATAACCAGGGACGTCTTTTTGGTGGACACCTGGTGCCAGGGACAGTGGTTTTTGCCGGTGAATTTTTCATGCAGGAGCTGGTTGGTCCCCGCTTGAACCGAACATTCGATCAAGATACAGGGCTGCCGCTATGGGAGATGACCGGCGGCAGCGATTAAAAGAGGTGTAACGTTATGTACCGCAAGAAAAAAAGAAGACGGTTGACCTACCTGGAAAACTTAAAGCAGGCATACCCGGAAAAATTTATCCCGGAAGAGGGTGCTTTTGAAAGTATTCGCCCGGGAGACCGGATTTTTATCGGGACGGGATGCGGTGAGCCACAGTATTTGGTCAATGCCCTGGTTGAGTATGTAAAATCGAATCCCAAGGCCTTTTTTGATGCCCAGATTCTCCAGGTCTGGACGCTGGGTGTTGCACCTTATACCGATGAAAAGTTCCAGAGCAACTTCCGGCACAATTCGTTTTTTATCGGCAGCAATGCCCGGGAAGCGGTTAACCAGGGTATGGCTGATTACACGCCCATTTTCCTTTCTGAAGTCCCGGCATTGTTTCGCCGCAAGCAGGTACCGGTGGATGTGGCTTTGGTTCAGACATCGTTGCCTGATGACCACGGTTACTTAAGCCTGGGGATTAGCGTAGACATCGTCAAATCGGCTGTAGAGAATGCCTCAGTGGTCATTGCCCAGGTAAATTCCAACATGCCCCGGGTTCACGGCGAAACATTTTTGCACGCCAGTGATATTGACTATTTCATAGCCTTCGAGGAACCCCTGCTGGAGTTTGAACAGAACATGCCTGGAGATATTACTCAACGGGTTGGCAAGTACGTAGCCCGGATTATTCAAGACGGGGATACCATCCAGGTAGGCTATGGTAGTCTGCCCAACGCCGCCTTGAGCAACCTGTTTGAAAAAAAGAACCTGGGCATACATACGGAACTGCTCAGTGACGGTATTATCGAATTGATGAAAGAAGGTGTGGTGGATAACACGAAAAAAACCGTGAACCGGGGGAAGACGGTAGCTGCTTTTTGCATGGGAAAAACGGAGACATATGAGTTTATCCACGACAACCCGGCCATTGAGTTTCGCCCCATTGACTTTACCAATAATCCCTTGAACATCGCCCGTCAGCAAAATATGGTGGCGATTAACAGTGCCCTGGAAATCGATCTGACGGGCCAGTCAACGGCCGAATCCCTGGGGACGTTCTTTTACAGTGGTGTCGGGGGCCAATCCAACTTTATGCGCGGTGCCGTGCTTGCCCCCGGGGGCAAGACCATTTTGACCCTGCGCTCAACTACAGAAGAAGGGGAAGTATCGCGGATCGTGCCCTATTTAAGAGAGGGTTCGGGAGTCACTTTAACCCGGGGAGATGTCCACTACGTGGTGACGGAATACGGTATTGCCTACCTGCATGGTAAAAATATCCGGGAGAGGGCTATGTCCCTGATTTCCATTGCCCACCCCCGGTTTCGATCTTGGCTGATCGAGGAGGCCAAAAGACTGAACCTGGTTTACCAGGATCAGATTTTTATCCCCGGCCGCAAGGGGGAATACCCGGAAGATCTGGAAACATACCGGACAACCAAAACGGGGCTGCGCCTGCTGCTGCGGCCGGTGAAAATTAGTGATGAGCCCTTGATTAAAGACTTTTTCTATTCCCTGTCAGACAAAAGTATGTATAAGAGATTTATTTCCCTGCGCCGGGATATGCCCCATGAAGTTGTGCAAAAAAACTTTATGGCGGTAGATTACAACGAAGAAATGGTGATCCTGGCCGTGGAACAGGAGGAAAATACGGAGAAAATCGTGGGGATTGGCCAGTATTCCACCAACTCCGGACAATTGACTGCTGAGGTGGCCCTGGTGGTCAGGGATGACTACCAGAACCAGGGAGTGGGGATGGAGCTTTTAGCTTATCTCACCTACCTGGCCAAGAAGCAGGGATTACACGGTTTTACCGGGGAAACCCTGCAGGGCAACCAGGCCGTTTTCCAGTTGTTCGAAAAAATGGGTTTTGATATCCAGAAGAAAAGAGATGCCGGCGTCTATATCCTGACTCTGACCTTCAGGGATGAGCCGGAGCAGTAGATAAAAATGGTGTTATGAGCGTCCCGGCTGTGAAAAATTAGAGAATTCGGCCTGTTTTTTAAAAATACGAATTATCTCCATTTCTGCTCATAAATTATTAAAGGGGAGAAAGCGGGTAAAAACCCATTTCTATCCCCTGACCAAGGCCACAAGGCCTTTGGTGGTTAGGACTAAATAAGGATGAGGAGGCGCATTTATGAGCAGGAAGAAGGTGCTGTTGATCCTGGCAGTGGTCCTGCTGGCTACAGCATGGGTTAGCTACCGTATTATCTCGGAACGGGAAAAACAGGCTCCTGCTGAATGGCCGGAGGCAGGAAAAGAGGAGGACTCCACGAT
Source organism: uncultured Desulfovibrionaceae bacterium (assembly GCA_964581355.1). Lineage (GTDB taxonomy): Bacteria > Bacillota > Dethiobacteria > DTU022 > UBA8154 > CAZOOA01. Next base: position 4,904 of record CAZOOA010000032.1, read on the forward strand.
AGAACAGGTGGAGCCGGAGAACGGGGAAAACGATGCCCTGGGAGCAGTGGGTCTGCAGTACCTGGGACATTCCTGTTTCCTGCTGGAATTAGATGGTATCCATTTTTTGCTGGACCCTTATTCGCCCCGGGTTGGTTATGGCGAACTGGAAGTGGAAGCCGATGTGATTACTGTCAGTCATGAACATATGGATCATAATTACGTAGAAGCGGCCCCTGGGGCCCGGGTAATCCGCGGCCTTACAGCAGATGGACTTGGCTGGGAAGATGTTTCCGTTTCCCTGGGCAGGGTACGTATTACCGGCCTGCCTACTTATCACGACGATGCTTCCGGTCGTCTCCGGGGAAGAAACATGGCATTTATTTTTCAGTTGGATAACCTCAAGGTAGTCCACCTGGGTGACTTGGGCCATTTTTTAAATGAAACGCAGGCGGAAAAATTGCAGGGTGTTGACCTGCTCCTGGTGCCGGTGGGTGGACATTATACGATTGACGCCAGACAGGCCCGGGAGCTAATCGAAATGCTTGACCCGGCCATTGCCGTTCCTATGCATTACCGCACAGAAGCCACCAGGAACTGGCCCATGGAGCTGGTCAAAGAGTTTACAGAACAAGAAGATGGGGTCAAAAAAATTGATCCGGGTATGGTCATTCTCAAACCGGAAGATTGGCCGGAAAAAGGAGAAATCTGGGTGTTGGAGCCGGAGCCCCCTAACGATATCTAGGGCTGGTGTTTCCAGTTTCTGCCCCCTGTCCGCCTGCCCCCCAGGCTCCTGGGAAGGTATAGAAATAATAAATCGGAGAAAAATAAGTTAAGTAGGGAAGCCCTGGACTTAAAACAGGTTTGAAACTGCAAGGAGGGGAATGCTTTGGTGATGAAAAGGGGTAAACATTTTTTTGTTATTTTGCTGGTGGCCGCTCTGTTGCTGGTGGCCTGGTCTGTTACTCCGGGATGCGGGATGGAAGAACCAGCTCCGCCCCCGGACCCCCCGGCCGAGGAAAATGATCTGGATAATCAGGAGCTGGAGAAAGACAACAGCGGGGAAACAAACGCGGCAGATGAAGAGATTATCTTGTATTTTGCCAATGGCCAGGCCGATAGGTTGCTGCAGGAAACCAGGCAGGTCGTCGTTACGGATCGGGATATTAACGTGGTGATCCTGGAAGAACTGATCAAGGGGCCGCAAGATCCGGAGTTGGGGCGCACGGTGCCCGAAGATACCCGGGTAAACCAGGTTGAAGTAGAGGCTGGCCTGGCATATGCCGACTTTTCTGAAGAGCTGCGCACCAGCCACTGGGGAGGCTCAACGGGGGAAATCCTGACCGTATATTCAATTGTCAATACGCTGGCCGAACGTCCTGAGATTGACCGGGTCCAGTTCATAATCGATGGTGAAGAAATCGAAACCCTGGCAGGCCATATTGAGTTAAGTGAACCCCTGGACCCGGATCCGGGTTGGGTGGAGTAGGCGCTATTTTTTGCAGCGTTTTTCAACCAGGCTGCTCGATTTTATTCTGACAGCGGGTTCCTTTTACCGTCGGCCTTACGGGATAATTTTCCCAGGGCCAGAAGGCATGGTCCTGGGTATGCATATTTATTTTCTCAGGAAAGCTTTTGGGCTGGCAACCCCGAGGTAAAATACTGTTCCAGGTCTTTTACGAGGCGGTCAAAACTTTCAACTTCCCTTAGCTCCCCTTGGCGGAGATAAAAAATGCGATCGGCTTCCCGGACCGTCGAAAGCCGGTGGGCGATGACAAATGAAGTCCGACCCCGGGTGGCCTGGCGCAGGGATTCCTGGAGCAGTTTTTCTGTGTACGAATCAATATGGGCTGTGGCTTCATCCAGGATAAAAATGGAGGGGTCAAAAGCCAGGATCCGGGCAAAGGCCAGAAGTTGACGCTGCCCGGTGGAAAGAGAGCCCCCCCGTTCCCCGACTGGAGTATCATATTTTTGGGGCAGCCCCTGGATAAAGGTGTCTATGTTGGCTTGTTTGGCAATGAGATCCAGCTTTTCCTGTGAAAGGTTCAGGCGATTTAAGGTGATATTTTCCCGGATTGTTCCACTGAAAAGAAAGACCTCCTGCTGGATGACACCAATTTGCCGGCGCAAATCTTCCAAGCAGAGGTTTTTTACGTTATGGCTGTCCAGCAGCACTTCTCCGTGCTGTACATCGTAGAAACGATTGATCAGGTTGATCAGGGAGCTTTTTCCGGCCCCGGTAGGACCGATTACGGCTACCGTTTCCCCGGGCTTGACGGTAAAATTGACGTTTTTTAAAACCCACTCTTCTTCTTCATAAGCGAACCATACATCCCGGAAAACCACTTCCCCCTGGGCCCGGGTCAGGGAAACAGGCTCAGGGGGGTCGGCAATTTCAGGCTTTTTATTCATCAGCTCAAAGATTCGCTCGGCAGAGGCCATGGCGGCCTGCAGGATGTTGTACTTGTCGCTGAGGTCATTTAACGGGCGGAAGAAGTGGTCTACGTAGGTGATAAAGGCGAAAAGCACGCCAAAGGGAATGACCCCCTGGATCACCGGTCCCATCCCAAACCAGAGAAGTAGCGCCAGGGCCAGGGAGCGAAACAGGTCCATGGCCGGGCGGAAAACGGCGAAGACCTTTAGCTCCTTCAAGCTGGCCAAATAGTGACTGTGGTTAATGTCTGTGAAAAGCCTGCCCCGGGCCTGTTCCTGCAGGAAAGCCTGGATTATTCGGATGCCTTCGATGTTTTCCGCGGCGAAGGCATTGATCCGGGCCAACTGACTGCGCAGCTCACGGTATGCTTCCCGGGCCTTTTTACGGTAAATGGCCACAGTCAGAGCGACCAGTGGGATAATGCTGAAAGTAAGCAGGGCCAGGGTGACATGCATGCGCAGCATAATGATTACGATGCCGGCCAGCATGAAAAGGTCTTTAAACAGGTTGACCAGGAAGCTGGTGTACATTTCATTTAAGGTTTCCGCATCATTGGTAACCCGGGTCACCAGCCGGCCAGCGGGGTTGCGGTCGAAAAAGGGGATGGAAAGGGTCTGCATATGGGCAAAGACATCGGCACGAATATCGTTGATGATCCGCTGCCCGGTACTCATGAGCAGGTTAAACTGCAGGTAGTTCAAAATCATGGCAGCACAGTAGACAGCCAGGAAAGAAAGCCCCAGGACCTGCAATCCCCGGGGAGAACCGGGCCCCAGGATATAATCGTCTATGGCGATCTTTAAAATGTAAGGCTGAGCCAGTTGGACCGCCGTAACCAGCAAAATAATTGCCAGGGCCCCCAGCAGCGGTCGCAGGTAAGGGCGGGCGTAGCCCAGCATGCGTCGAAACAACCGGGGGTCATAACGGATTTCCTCTTCCTCGTGAAAATGCCTGTGTTGGCGCATGGTTTCCTCTCCTGGTTTTACTGGCTAATGATCTCGTCCCAGTACTGGTCTTTACACAAAGTGTAATAAAAACCCCTGTCCTGGAACAGTTCCCGGTGGGTGCCTTCTTCCACCAGGCGCCCGCCCTCCAAAACTACAATTTTATGTGCAGCCTCAAAAACTTTTAGCCGGTGGGAGACGATAACAAGGGTGGACTGCAGCTCCCCTCCCCGCAGGTTTGCCATAATCTGTTCTTCTGTGGAGATATCCACTGAAGAGAGGGCATCATCCAGGACCAGGTATTCGGGCCTGGCCAAAATAGCCCGGGCCAGGCCCAGCCGCTGCTGTTGACCTCCTGAAAGGGTCACGCCCCGTTCTCCCACCTCTGTTTCATACCCATACGGGAAATGCTCAATTTCCTGGTCCAGGGCCGCAAGAACAGCTGCCTCCCTGACTTCTTCCATAGTGGCCTCAGACCTGGAAAAGGCGATGTTTTCAGCAATGGTTGTAGAAAAAATAAAGTTGTCCTGGGGGACATAGCCGATTTTCTGTCTCCATTGGGACAGGGGGATATCTTTCAGGTTGGTGCCATCAACCAGGATGTTTCCTTTTTCCGGGTCAAAAAAGCGCAGCAGCAGGGAAAGCAGGGTTGTTTTCCCGCTTCCTGTACGCCCGGCGATAGCAGTCATGGCACCCTGGGGGATGGTGAAAGAAACCCGGTCCAGCACGAAGTTTTGTTCTTCATGGTAGCGAAAAGAGACCTCGCGAAATTCAATGTCACCGGCTGTTTCCATGGTACCTGTGTGGGAGTCCGGGTGATCTTCTTTTTCTTCAGCCCTTTGATCAGGGATTTCTGAGGGGGTGTCCAGCAGAGAATTGATCCGCTGCATGGAAGCCCGACCCCTTTGGGTAATGTTCACTACCCAGCCCAGGGCCAGCATAGGCCAGGTTAACATGCCCAGGTAGCCGTTAAAGGCCACAAAGTCCCCCGTGGAGATCTCTCCCTGGATAACCAGGTTGCCCCCGTAAATAATTACAATGACAAAACTCAATACTCCACTGATATAGATCAGGGGATCATACAGGCCCCAGTATTTATACAGGCTGAAATTGCGCTGCATATAGTCCCGTGATGTGTCCTGGAAGCGCCTTGTTTCCACGTCTTTTAACGAAAAGGACTGGACCACTCTCATGGCGGTAATGTTTTCCTGTGCTGCAGTTGTTAACTGCCCGAAGCTTTCCTGGACTTTTAAAAAACGGGAATAGACTTTTAAACCCAACCGCTGGGAGGCCAGTGCCAGCAGCGGCATAGGGATCAGGGCCAGCAGGGTCAGGCGGATATCCACCGTAAAGAGCATAAACAAAAGTGACACCAGGCTCATGAACAGGGCATCTACCATCAGAACCACACTTAGCCCCATGGAAGTGCGCACGGCCGTGATGTCATTGGTCAGGTGGGCCATTAGTTCTCCCGTGCGGTGTTGCAGGTAAAAGCGTGGAGAGAGATATTGAAGGTGATGATAGAGCTTGTCACGCAGGTGTTTTTCCAGCAGACGGGAAGCACCAATAATGTAAACCCTCCACAGGTAGCGGAAGGCAGCGACCCCCAAGGCGATAACCAGGATAGCCAGGATATAACTTCGCAGCTGCATTATGTCGGGCTGTTCCACCAGCAGTGTATCGGTGAATAGCCCCAGCAGGCGTGGAGTGATCAACTGCAGGGAATCAGCTGCCAGCAGCCAGGCTATGCCCCACAGATAGCGCTTTTTATGGTGCAGGAAAAAATCCTTTAAGGTTAAAAACTCTTTCATGGCATTATCTACACACCGTCTCTGGCTTATTTGGGTTTTTGGGCGGCCATTTCCCAAATAATCAGGCCGGGAAGCAGGGCATAATTTTCCGTAGGCAGGTAATGGGAAGCTGAAGCATCATAAATGATAGTGGCTGAAGGCGGAAACTCATCATCACCTTCCCAAAAGACAAAACCCACAGGAACCCGGGGGAAAGGATAGAGGACCACACTGACATCCCCGATGCTTTCCGTTTTTCCGCCCAGGGTCAAGGCAATTTCCCGGAAAAGTTCGGGTTCCTGGCCGAAATGTTTAAGCAGGGGTTTGATTGCGCGTCCCTGGTAGGGTTCAACATAGATCTGCCCGCCCGGGAGTTCCTTAAAGGTAATCCATTCTCCGGACAGGGGTGTACCGTCAGCGTTAGCCAGGTAATGCAAAAACATGATCTGCAGGTGCAGGGGTGGTTTCTCACCGCTATCAATCTGAACAGTTTCTCCCGTTTCGTGATTTACCAGGTATTTCCGGTTCAAGTAGGGGAGAATGTAACTGTTCTTCTCCCGGTTAAAAATCACACTGCTGTTCAGGCAGACATCCCGGGGTTCCAGCCGGGCCAGGTCCTGGATACTTTTTTCCAGGGTTACACCCAGGTTGTACTTTTCTCTTTTATTCTCTCCATCTGTTTTGCTCATTTTTGCTTTCCTCCTTGTTCTGAAATAGTCGGATTGCAATCTTTCGCCCTAAAGGTTACAATAGATACGAAAGATATGAAGCACTTCAACGGGGGTTGGAAACATGTACCTGGTCAGCGCCTGTCTTTTAGGTTTGAAAACTCGTTTCGATGGCGAAAGCCGTTTGCCTCATGATGCGCCAGTTGTCCCCCTGAATAAAATCATTCCCGTTTGCCCGGAACAGCTGGGAGGACTTCCCACGCCCAGGGAGCCAGCGGAAATACAGGGCGGCCGGGGAGAAGATGTCCTGTCAGGAAAAGCATTTGTTATGAATTCCCAGGGGGAGAATGTTACAAGTTCATTTTTAAAAGGGGCCAGGGAAACCCTATATTTGGCCCTCCTTTATGAAGTAAAAGGAGCTTACTTAAAAAACGGCAGCCCTTCCTGTGGTTGTTACTCCATTTATGATGGCTCCTTTAACGGGGTGAAGCGCCCGGGTTCCGGGGTAACAGCAGCCCTGCTCAGGGCGTACGGGATAACGGTTTATGATGAAGAATCTTTTTTTGGTTTTAAAACATCTGCAAAAGATTCTCTGGAACATTCCCCGGAAAGCTCTTAATCATTTTTTTGTGATGGAACAACGAGTACAAGCATTCCCGGTACATCTGCAATCTATAGAGAAATCCCCGGTATAAGCCCAGTTTTTCCTCTTTCGTCATATGGGTGATCCCTTTTAGTTCCGGGTAAACCACTTTTTTTTGTGCCATTTGGGCATACCGTGTGAGCAGGATTTCCACTCCAAAACGGGACCAGCTCAGGTCTGGCAGGATTTCCACGAATTCCCGGGATAAAACCCTTTGACCGTTCAGGATGGAAAAGTAGCGCTGGGCCAGGTTGACGCTGTTTTTATTTCCAGCCCGAAAAACTCCGATGGTCATGGCTGTTGAAGGGTTTTCCATGGGCTTTAACAGCGCTTCGATATGCTGGTGCTGCAGGTTGACCAGGTCGGCGTCCAGGAAAAGGCAGTTTTTCGCCTCACGGGCCCGGCTCAATCCCAGCTGCATGGCAGCTCCTTTGCCCCGGTTTTGCTCCAACCGCAGCAACTGGACAGGAAAGTTCTCTGCTACCCTGCTTGTCCCGTCTTCTGACCCATCATCAACCACAATGGTATGATCCACTTTTGGGTGGGAAAGAATTACTTCCAAAACAGTGGCAATCCGTGGTTCCTCGTTGTATGCCGGCACAATGGCAACGGTTTTGCCTTCCATTGTTACGTTCTCCATTTCTCTTCAAGAATATGAACACCAGGCAGGATAATGCCTTCCTAAGACAGGCTTTTGTCCTGGAGAAACCGGGAAATGGCCTTATTAACCTGGTCGGCCTGTTCCTGCATTAGCATGTGCCCTCCAGTCGGGAACAGTTCCAGCCTTGCTCCGGGGATTTTTTCTGCCAGGGAGCGGCTGTATTTGGGTGGTGTCATCGCATCCTGTTCCCCGCATAATACCAGGGTGGGCAGGTCAATATTTGATATCTCTTCCATCGCATCAAATTGATCACACGCTGTAAAGTCTGAGTAGGAAACTTCCGGAGGGGTTTCAGCCAGCATTTTTTCCCCTTCACGCACCAGTTCCTCCCGAGCGTCGGGGCCATAAAGATGTTTGGCCAGGGATAAATTTTGTTTCCCTTCCCGGTATGTTTCCAGAATTTTTGGTGCCACCTTTAGCCGCGCGCCTGTGCTGACGAGAATCAGCCCTGCTAAATTTTCCGGGTAGTTTAGTGCGCAGTCCATGGCAATAGCTCCTCCCATGGAGTGGCCGCATAGTACGGCTTTGGACAGGCCTGCGCTTTCAATAAAATCTTTGATTTGTTCCCGGTATGTGGAGATACGATCTGCTGCTTCTCCTTCAGAACTGCCGTGGCCTGGCAGGTCTACAGCCAGGGGAGTGCAAACCCGGGCCAACCCCAAGAGTTGATTATGCCACAAAGTACCATTTCCTCCAGCCCCGTGAATAAAAATCACCGGGGTCTTTTTTTCTTCTGCCAACCCATAATAGTGCAGTGTTAATCGGAATTTTTTTAATTCCAGGGTGTGTGAATCAACAGACATGAAATTAACTCCTTTAACTTGTTTAAAATGGAGGCTCCCCTTCTGGCCTTGGCTCCCTTTGTCTTTACGTTAAAAAACCATGGCTTGCCTGAACCGCAGAACCTGTAAGCTTCAATATTTTACTGCGGTTGCAGGGAGGCCTCTTCCAAAAAAAGAAGCGGGAATAACGAATACTTGCTTATGAACTATATTTTCTACATAAAAGCCAAATTTCCTTTGTCACCTTTGATCTCTGATCTTTTTCTTTTCCTTGCGGCTTAGTCACAGATATAGAGGCAAATGTATATATTGTAGTGAGTCTGGCAATAAAGCTGTTAAAAATCATGCTGAAAGGAGGGAAAAATAATGTCTCATGGTTTAACAGTAGAAAGAAAACTGCTGAAAGTAGAGCGTGTCATTGGAGAAGATACGGTAACGGATGTTGTGGCAGCGGAAATTCAACTTCCATTTAAAATAATCAAAGTTTTTGACGTAATCGCCAATATCGTTGACCTGGATGAACAGGTTCGGGCTAACGGTGTGCAGATCGCCGGGAATATTGACAAACAGCTATTTGTTGTGGATAAAGGTGATTTGGTCCGGCATATCCCTGAAATGATCCCTTTCCAGGTTTTTGTACCGGTTGCAGGGGCTCAACCCGGCATGAATGCCCAGGTCAATGTAAGAATCCTGTCAGTGGATACGGACCTGGTCAGGCCCCAGGTCGTAAATCAGACCATTACGCTGGAAATTTTTGTCAAGGTGACCAAAACGGAACAAATAGAAGTTGTTGTTGATGTGCAAGGGAAGGATATCACTGTAGAAAAAGAACTGCTTAAAGTGGACGCTGTTGTTGGTGAAGATACCGTCCGCCAGACCATTACCCCTACAGTTACCCTGCCCATAACGGCGAAAAAAATCTTTCGCATTCTACCCTCGGTCCGCAATGTAACAGCTGAAATCAAGCAGGACCTGGTGATTGTCCGGGGGATAATTCATAAACAAGTATTCCTGGTGGATGAAGGGGAACTGGTTCGCCACGCCTCAGAGGATATTCCCTTTACCAAGAGTGTGCCGGTTAATGGGGCCCGTCCTGGCCAGCAGGTACAGACCCGGGTTCGGGTCTTTTTGGAAGATTATCAGATTGTGGACCCGCCCAGCCGGCAATTGCGCCAGACCCTGGTGATCGAAGCTTTTGTGAAAGTGACTGAGGTTAAGCAAATTGAAGTAGTTGTTGATGTCAAGGGTAAGTTTATCCGGGTGTTCAAGGAACTGCTCAAAGTGGAAAGTGTTGTGGTCGATGTATTGCAGCAGGAAACGGTTCGTGCCACAGTGGCTCTGCCTATTCAGGCCCAGAAAATATTTGAGATCCTGGGTGAGGTGGTTAACCTTCAGGGGAAGGCTGGATTCAACCAGGTAACCATCCAGGGGGTGCTGCATAAGCAGATTTTCCTCGTAGATTTAAGCAACCTGGTCCGACATGTGCGGGAAGATGTGCCCTTTAGCTTTACAAAAAACGCACCGGGAGCTGATCCCGGGATGAATGTCCAGGTCAGCGCTGATATTGTAGGCGACATTATGGAGCGTTTAATTAATGAGAGGCGCCTGGAGCAGACGGCTGTATTGGAGATATTTGCCAAGGTGACCCGGACTGTCCAGCTGGAAGTGGTAGTGGATGTACGTCGCGAATTTCCGCGACAGCCATAAATTCTTTTGAAAGGAGGGAGAGTAATGACAACGAAGGATTTAGTCGTAGAACGGCGTTTGCTTAAAGTCGACCGGGTTGTGGGAGAAGATACGGTCAGGGAAACAGTGGAAGCAGTGATTAAACTGCCCTATAAAATTACTAAAATATTTGATGTCATCGCCCGGGTAACCGACGTGGAAACAGAAATCCGGGAAGGCGGTGTCATAGTCTCCGGTGTCATCCACAAGCAGTTATTTGTGGTAGACAAAGGAGACGTGGTCCGCCATACCCCGGAAGATGTGCCTTTTACTGCCTTTGTGGACGTTCCCGGCACTTCGCCTAATATGAATGCCCAGGTCACTGTCCGCATCCTGGACGTAGACACCCAATTGGACAATGCTGATACGGTTCGTCAAACGGTTATCCTGGAGATTTTTGTCAAGGTGACAGTTACGGAACAGATCGAAGTGGTCATCGACGTAAAGGGACGCGATATTAAGCAGGAAAAAGAACTGCTTAAAGTGGATAGCGTTGTTGGGGAAGATACAGTGGCTTTTACACTGGATAAAAAGGTAACCCTTCCTATAACGGCCAAGAAAATTTTCCGGATCATCCCCAGTGTTAAGGATGTAACTGCCGAGGTGCGCGATGGAGTGGTTATTCTCCGGGGAGAGGTTCACAAGCAGATCTTTTTGGTCGATGAAGGAGACCTGGTCCGCCACGCTTCTGAAGACATTCCCTTTACCCGCACAATAGATATCCCCGGGGCAAAACCCGGGCACCAGGTCCAGGTAAACATAAATGTGGTTCTGGAAGAATTTGAATTAATCGATCCGCCCAGCAGGGACCTTCGGCAGATCCTGGTCGTTGAAGCCTTTGTTAAAGTTACGGAAACACTGCAGATTGAAGTGGTCATTGATGTGGAAGGTCCGGGGATTGATGTTTTCAGGCAGCTGCTTAAAGTGGAAAGCGTCGTGGTGGATGTCCTGCAAAAAGAAACCGTCCGATCAACCGTTACTCTGCCCCAGAAGCCAACCAAAATATTGGAGATCATCGGGGAGATTGTGAACCTGGAGGCCGAAGCCCGGACCGACCAGGTTATGGTCAAGGGCGTGCTGCATAAACAGATTTTCTTTGTCGATGAAGCCGGGGATCTGCTCAGGCATTTCCGTGAAGATGTGCCTTTCAGGTTTGTCAAGAGAGCCGAAGGCGCTCGTCCGGATATGAATGTGCAGGTATCGGCTCGAATTGTAGGAGACATTGCCTTTAACCTGGAGAATAAAAAACTGGAACAGACAGCGGTTATCGAGATTTTTGCCAAAGTAAGCCGGACGGTACAACTGGAGGTGGTCGTTGACGTGGTGCGGGTAGAGCCCATACCCCCGGAGCCGCCGCCCAAGCCGCCCAAGCCGCCCAAGCCGCCCAAGCC
>CAZOOA010000032.1:16020-17846 GCA_964581355.1 uncultured Desulfovibrionaceae bacterium
CCATACCCCCGGAGCCGCCGCCCAAGCCGCCCAAGCCGCCCAAGCCGCCCAAGCCACCCAAACCACCTGTGCCCCCCAAACCGCCGGTACAGAAATATATCGTGCAAAAGGGCGATACGCTGTTTAAGATTGCCAAGCGTTTTGGGGTTTCACTGGAAGCGTTGATCAGGGCCAATCCCCAAATAAAAAATCCGGACCTGATTTTCCCGGGTGAAGTAGTTTTTATCCCCAAAGCCCATGAGCCGCCTCACCCGGCACCAAAGCAGTATGTGGTCCAAAAAGGGGATACCATGTTTTTTATCGCCAAAGCTTTTGGAGTACCCTTAAATGCTTTAATCAAGGCGAATCCCCAGATAAAAAACCCCAATCTCATTTTCCCGGGCGATGTGCTCAATATCCCTTAAAACAGAAAGAGTAGCGACTGAACGAGGCTAATCCACAGGCAAACCCTGTGGATTTTTTCTATTTTATGGCATTATGCGGGATACTTGTTAGATTTATTCTTATAGTGTGGATGGATGAAATAATTTGACCGGTGCACCCGGGAATGATGAAATAAATGGTTTTTCCTGTCTGGAGCTGTTTGGCAAAACAGGAAATGCTGATTATAATACTTACATAAGCTGTTAAATATGTAAGTAAAAAGGAGGTAGATGATGAAAGGTAATCTGCGTTGGTTCTTATGCATCTTGATGGTTTTTGCACTTCTCTCCTTGCCAGCGGCCCATTTTGCTGAGGCAGCAGGACATTCAGCAAGCCCTACTTTAAGGGTAAGTGTTAATTTGCACACGTTAAGAAGTGGCGAAGCCGGACAGGCCTCACTCCAGGAAACCCTTTACGAGACTTTTTACCAGCAAGTCAAGGAACAATTAGGCACCCGGTATTCTGAACTTGTCCTGGATCAAATTGCCCAAAAGTTAGTGGATATGGTGCTTCCAAGGCTGGGCGGAGAACCGCCTTGCCCGGCGCCGGAACCTGAGCCCCCTGCACCCGACCCGGCACCGGCACCGGAACCAGAACCAGAACCAGATCCTGAGCCTGAGCCAGATCCTGAGCCGGCACCTGAACCTGAACCCGAACCGGAGCCTCAGCCAGAAGATCCTTCTTTTGAGGTCAGGGCAGACGAAGCCAGGATGCTGGAACTTTTGAATCAAGAAAGGGCCAAAGCCGGGCTTCAGCCGCTGCAACTTCATGAGGATCTAACAGAAGTAGCGCGCTTGAAGGCAAAGGATATGGTCGAAAACAGGTACTTTGCCCATCATTCCCCAACATATGGCTCTCCCTTTGATATGATGAGACAGTTCGGTATAAGGTTTAGCTATGCAGGGGAGAATTTGGCCGGATCGGCCACAGTGGAGAGGGCTCATCAATCGCTGATGAACAGCCCCGGCCACAGGGCCAATATCCTGAACCGCAATTTCACCCACGTGGGTATTGGCGTTGTGGAAGGCAGCGCTTATGGGAAAATATTTGTTCAGATGTTTATCCGCCAGTGAAAGTGAAAGTTTGCTGCAAGTTACAGTTTCAACAATAATAAGCAGAAAGTTACAGTTCAGCGATATTTGCAAGCGAAACTGAGGGGAGGTTTCTCGAGCTTCCACGAAGCGGATGACCGGCAGGGAAAGCGGCAGAACCGTCCCCCAGCTTTGCCGGCTTATGGCGTAATAAACAGGCTGAGCAGTTTGCAAAAAATATTATGACAGGTATGGTTTCCCCGGATTGCCCGCGAAGCAGGTGCCGGGGAATTTTTTTGCCCGATTATAGTTCAGTGCTGCCACAGATTCAGTCAGTAAAAAATAAGCAAAAGCATGCCAGAAACCTTAGCG
>CAZOOA010000032.1:17946-31321 GCA_964581355.1 uncultured Desulfovibrionaceae bacterium
CTGCCACAGATTCAGTCAGTAAAAAATAAGCAAAAGCATGCCAGAAACCTTAGCGTTCCCTGGGCATGCAGATAATTTCCTTGATCGAAGTGTCAAAGAACGTGTTGGAGTGAGAGGGGAGGATGACACAAGCTGTATCTGCGCCTCGACCGCTGCCACCGACGGTGATAATTTCTTCTCCATGGGGGACCATCCCTGCATCCAGGGCCATAACGGCAATCTCTGCACAGACCTTGGGACCCTGGCCGAACATGCGCAGGGCTGCAGAAACTATTTCTGCAGGGTAAAGCCCACCGAATTTTAAGCGGACAGCCCGGTCCACACCGGCCAAAAGATGAGTTGTGGTTAACATTTTTGCCCCGCCATCAAGAAGTTTCTGTTTCAGTTCAGGGTCAACTTCACATTCACCGGGAGTTGCAAATCCTACATGGTGGGTCACCCAGACAACTTCAACACCCTGATCCATAAAATGCGTTGCTGTTTTCCCCGTGTTTGAAGCGACGACAATGTGTTTGATCTGCAACTCAGATGCTCGTTTCAATGCGGCGCTTACTGTAGCGTCCGTGTTTTCAGGACCTTTTTTAGCCCACAGCATCATTCATCTCCTCCCTGGAGGTTAGTATGGGAAACCTGGTTGTTATTGTACTATAAAAAACGAATGATTCCAAGGGAAGTCTTTGCGGGTCCTTTATGGAGAAAAACGGCATGTCGGAAGTTGACATTGCTTATCAGGAAATGCTATGATCAATAAAATCTACAGGTCCGGTCAATTTGTTCAGGGGGTGTAAGGGTTGGAAGAACGTTTTAATAAAGAAGGAATTACTTTTGATGATGTATTGTTGTTACCAGCGCGTTCCAGGGTTTTGCCCCGTGATGTGGATGTCAGTACACGGTTAACAAAAACACTCAAGTTAAAAGTGCCGATTATCAGCGCCGGGATGGATACAGTGACAGAATCCAGGATGGCTATTGCTATTGCCCGGGAGGGCGGAGTGGGCGTGTTGCATCGCAATATGTCCGTGGAAAGGCAGGCCGAAGAGGTGGATCGGGTTAAGCGTTCCGAGCACGGTGTGATTACCAACCCATTCCATCTTTCCCCCATGCACACCATTAACGATGCTGCTGCATTAATGGAGCGTTACCGTATTTCCGGGGTCCCTATTACTGTCGAAGGTAAGCTTGTGGGGATCCTCACGAACCGAGATTTGCGTTTTGAACAGGATTACAGCCGCCTGATCCGTGATGTGATGACCAAGGAAAACCTGGTTACAGCGTCCGAGGGAACAACCCTGGATCAAGCCCAGGAAATTTTGGCCCAACATAAAATAGAAAAGCTGCCTATCGTGGATGACAAATTCATGCTTAAAGGCCTGATTACCATAAAAGATATTGAAAAGACCATTGCTTATCCCCGGGCGGCCAAAGATGCAGAAGGTCGTCTACTGGTGGCAGCAGCTGTTGGTGTGGGAAGGGACAGTCTGCTCCGGGTAGCTGCGCTGCTGGAAGCCGGAGTGGATATTCTGGTGGTGGATACAGCCCACGGGCACAGCGAGGTTGTCATTGAAACGGTTCAGCGTATCAAAGATGAATACCCGGAATCAGAGGTTGTTGCCGGCAATATCGCTACGATGGAGGCAGCGAAAGACCTGATCAAGGCCGGGGCCGATGCCTTGAAAGTGGGGGTGGGGCCGGGATCCATCTGCACCACCCGGGTTATTGCCGGCATTGGGGTGCCTCAAATCACGGCGGTTTATGATGTGGCCCAGGAGGCCCACAGCCAGGGAGTACCCATTATTGCCGACGGCGGGATCAAGTACTCCGGAGATATTACCAAGGCCCTGGCGGCAGGCGCCGATGTGGTCATGGTCGGCAGCCTCTTTGCCGGAACCGAGGAAAGCCCCGGGGAAATGGAAATTTTCCAGGGGCGCAGCTACAAGGTCTACCGCGGTATGGGCTCTGTAGGTGCGATGAAGGAAGGCAGCCGGGATCGCTACTTCCAGGAGGATGACCAAAAAACGGTGGCCGAAGGAATCGAGGGCCGGGTTCCGTATCGCGGTACAGTGGCAGACATGGTTTTTCAACTGATAGGGGGGCTGCGGGCCGGGATGGGTTACTGCGGTGTGAAAAACCTGCAGGAACTGCGGACCAAGACCAAGTTTGTCCGCATCACCAGTGCCGGATTAATGGAAAGCCATCCCCACGATGTTCAGATTACCAAGGAAGCTCCCAACTACACGCTTCGCTAGCAAAATACAAGGAATTTTCATTTTTCCTGGAAAGAGCCGCCTCCTGAAGGCGGTTCTTTGGTAAAATGTTGAACGAGCCTTGGACAGTGGAAGCTTGAGCTGGGCCTTGGCGTCTTCCACAGGATTACCAGGTTGTTCGGACAACTGCACGAATGCACGGCTTGTTAAATTATACGGAACGGATGTGGGTTCTTTTTGTCCAAAAAAGGAAGCAGGCAGAAAGAGGCGCCCCTTTTCCAGGCAGCCCAAAAAGTGCAACAAGGTGGGTATATCCCCTTTCATGTCCCTTTTCACGGCAGGGGGGCAGGGGCTCCCCACTTGCTTCAGCACGGGCTGGGACCATCTTTGCAGTGGGATTTTACCGAAATTTCTCCTTTAGATGACCTTCACCAGCCTGCCGGGGCTATCGAGCAAGCCCAGAGGCTGGCGGCACATCTTTTCGGTGCCCGAAAGACCTACTTTCTTATAAACGGGGCTACGGTCGGGCTGCTGGCCTTATTTCTTGCTTATACCCGCCCCGGGGATAAAGTGCTTCTTTCGCGGTTTTCCCATAAAGCAGCGTTGCACGGGCTGGTCCTTTCCGGGGCCCGGCCCGTTTATCTGCCGGTAGAGTATGATCCCGGAACCGGCCTTCCACTTAACGTGTCTCCTGATACCGTGGAAAAGGCTCTCCAGGAGCATCCCCAGGCCAGGATGCTTTTGATCACGTCCCCGTCATACTGGGGAATTCCCGCTGACCTGCAGGCAATGGGAGAATTAGCCCGCAACAAGAAAATGATCTTCGCCGTGGACGAAGCTCACGGCGCTCACTTTCCCTTCTTGAAAGAGAAACACCCTCATGCTGCTGCCGCTAAGGCTGATGTCTGGATACACAGCGCCCACAAATCCCTGGGTGCCTTGACTCCTGGTGCTTACCTGCATTTGGGGCACGGCCATCAGCCGGCAGCGTCACTTCCGTTTTGGCTGCAGGTACTGCAGACCAGCAGTCCACCTTATCCGGTCATGGTATCCCTGGACCTGGCCCGGCGTCAGGCCGCCTTACAGGGAAAAAGGTTGTTGAAAAAAACCCGGGACTGGGCTCTTGGTTTTCGCAAGGACTTGCTGCAAAGAGGGGTTCCAGTCTTTGTTCCCGGCGCACCCTGCAAAAAAGGGTTTAGGCCCGACCCCTGCCGGGTGACCGTTGAATGCCGGGGCGGAGGTGGACGCTTGCTGGGATACCTGCTGTCCAGAAAATACCGGATCAAGATTGAAATAGAAGAAGATTATTATCTGCTTATGGTGGTAGGTCCTGCACTGCTGCAGTATACTCCACAGCGCCTGGCCCGGAAGCTGGCCAGGGCCTTTCAGGAAGCGGGTGATTTTTTCCCTGCAGGGCCGCAGCAGGAAAAAGCAGGGCCTGTGCTTCCTTTTTTGCACCAAAAGGGTACATCTTTACCGGAAAAAGCATCACTTGACCTGGCTGAAGCCATGCCAGGGCAAGAGAACCTGGCATTTCCGCCTTTCCCCCTGTCGCCCCGGGAAGCGTTACAAGCTGGGGGAGATTATATCTTACTGGAATCTTCGGCCGGGCAGATAGCCGGGGAAATGCTGATTCTCTCACCTCCCGGGATTCCCGTGTTTTCCCCGGGGGAAGTGATTACGCCCGGCGCGGTTGACTATTTGCTGGCCCGGAGGAAGGCAGGGGCTGTGTTTCACGGGGTCAGCGATCCCGGCTTGCATAAAATTAAAGTTGTGACAGAGGTTAATAATATATGGTAAAATGAAAAAGGTTGGCTGTCAGCCAGTATAGGAAACCTTGAGGAGAAGGAGATCATGAACCCCAGTCAGAATCAGGCCGGTGTTTTTATTACCATAGAAGGCCCCGATGGGGCCGGTAAGACCACCCAGGTGCAGATGTTGAAGGAGCGGCTGATCGGGGACGGGTTGGATGTACTGGTAACCCGGGAGCCCGGAGGCACTGCCATCGGGGAGGAGATTCGAAACCTGCTGCTTAACCCGGTATTTAAGGATATGACCGTAACCTGCGAAGCCCTTTTGTACAGTGCGGCCCGGGCCCAGTTGGTAGCTGAACGGATCAAGCCGGCCCTTGATGCCGGATGCATTGTGGTCTGCGACCGGTTTTTTGATTCCAGTACCGTTTACCAGGGCTATGCCGGGGCTGAAGACCCCGAGATGATCAAACAGGTTAACTTCTGGGCTACAGGGAAAGTTGCCCCTGACCTGACATTTCTACTAAATATTGATGCCGAAGCAGGCCTGGAGCGCTCAAGAAAAAAGCGGCAAGACAATGCTTCCGGCAAGAAGGACCGGATGGAAGAAAAAGCATTGGATTTCCATCAACGGGTCCAGGAAGGGTTTATAAAACTCGCTTCCTGGGAGCGGGAGCGTTTTCATATTATCGATGCCAGCAGGGGGATTGATCTGATTCATGAATCCATCTGGGAGATTGTCAGGTTGGAACTGCAAAAACGTGTTCAAATAACTGGAGGAACTAATGGGGTTTGAGGAAATCATCGGTCAGGATTTGATCCGGCAATCCCTGGCCAGGACATTGCAGCAGGGACAGGTTGCTCATGCCTATCTTTTTTCCGGGCCGGCAGGCAGTGGGAAAAAAACCATGGCCCATCTGTTTATCCAGGCGCTGAACTGCCAGGATCAGGGTAACCCTCCCTGTAAACAGTGTCTTCCCTGCCGCAAAACAGCCAGCGGTAATCATCCCGGCTTGACCAGCCTGCTTCCCCAGGGGTCATACTTGAAGATTGAACAGGTCCGGGAAATCCAGGAAAGCTTGCATTACCGGGTCGGAGAGGGAAACTGGAAAGTCTGCCTGCTTCATGAAGCCGACCGGCTGACCCTGCCTGCTGCCAACAGTCTGTTAAAAATTCTTGAAGAGCCGCCGGCGGATCTGGTTTTTGTCCTCTTAAGTTCCAGGCCCTGGGCCCTGCTTCCGACTATTGTGTCCCGTTGTGCCCATTTTAGCTTAAAACCCCTGCCTGATGGTCAAATCCGGCAGCTTCTCCAGGGTCGTTTTTCCCTATCTGCCCGGGAAGAGGAAGTGATTGTGGAAATGGCTGGGGGCAACCCTGGTCGGGCCGTTGAGTTGGCCGGTCAGGGTGGTTGGGAGGAAAAATATACCCGTATTCAACAACTGGTCCAGGAGGTTGAAAATGACTCCAGTTTACAGTTGTTTGCCCGCGCTGAAGAGGTTTCCAAACAAGAGGATCTGGAGGAAACACTGGATCTTTTGTTTCTTTTCTACCGGGAAAATTGGTTAAGAAGCCTGTCTGCTGCAGGACAGGGCAGCTATTTCCTGGAGCGGATCTGCCGGGCTGTGCTGCAGACAAAGGATGAACTGTCGAGCAATGTGAATCGCCGGTTGGCTCTGGAAGCACTGTTTTTGAAGATGAGAGGAGTTGTCTAAGTTGCCAAAAGTTGTCGGAGTGCGTTTTCGTCGTGCGGGCAAAATCTATTATTTTGCCCCGGGAAGCCTGGAACTGGCAATGGGTGATAATGTCGTTGTGGACACCAGCCGCGGCCTGGAATATGGTGAGGTGGTTCAGGAAGTCAGGGAAGTAAGCGAAAAAAGCATTGTCAGTCCGTTAAAACCTGTGCGCAGGAAAGCGACGGAAGATGACTATAAAAAGCTGGAAGACAACCGCCAAAAAGAAAAAGAAGCCTTAAGCATCTGCCAGGAGAAAGTGGGAAAGCACAAGCTGGATATGAAGCTGGTCGACGTGGAATATACCTTTGATCACAACAAAATCATATTTTACTTCACTGCAGACGGGCGGGTGGATTTTCGGGAACTGGTCAAAGACCTGGCTGCCGTTTTCCGCACCCGCATCGAACTTCGCCAGATTGGGGTGCGGGATGAAGCCAAGATGTTGGGCGGCTTTGGGCCCTGCGGGCGCGGTTTGTGCTGTACCACATTCTTGGGGGACTTTGAACCGGTTTCCATTCGCATGGCCAAAGAGCAAAACCTTTCACTGAATCCCACCAAAATTTCCGGGATTTGCGGCCGATTGATGTGCTGCCTGCGATATGAGGCTGAGCGCTACGAAGTTGTTTCCAAGAACGATTCATTTGCCCCCGGGGATCCGGTGATCACGCCCCACGGTGAGGGTAAAGTGGTCAGCTACCATAAGAAAAACAAGACTGTGCTGGTAGAGCTGGAGGAATCCTCGACCCAGCAGCAGTTTCCTGCCGAAGAGGTGGAAAGAAACCCGGGGAAAAACGGGTCTTGAGCATATGGAAGAGAAAACAAAAAAAAATACGGATCATTCAGGTTTGCTGTACCTGTGTGCCACTCCTATCGGGAACTTAAAAGACATTACCGTAAGAGCTCTGGAGTGCATGAAAGAAGCAGACTATATTGCCGTTGAAAATATTGATCGCAGCCGAAAATTGTTAAGCCGCTACGAGATAAAAACCCCGCTGCTAACCTTCCGGGAGTCGAACCGGGAAAAAAAGGGGAAGGAAATACTGTCCCTGGTCCAGCAGGGAGCGCAGGTTGTCTTGATTACCGATGCCGGCCTGCCGGCCATTTCTGACCCCGGTTTTAACCTGGTGGAAATGGCCGTAAGCGAAGGCGTTCCTTTTACCGTACTCCCCGGTCCTTCTGCTGCCTTGACGGCCCTGCTCCGCTCCGGCCTGCCTGCTCACAGGTTTGTATTCTGGGGGTTTTTAAGCCAGAAAAAAAGTGAACGAAAAACTGAACTGATCTCTATCGCTGCCGAAGATAAAACGGCTATCCTCTACGAGGCACCCCATCGCCTGTTAAAAACCCTCCAGGAAATGCAGGATTATTTTGGAGAACGGACGGTGGCGGTCTGCAGGGAGCTGACCAAGCTCTTTGAAGAAGTTCTGCAGGGAACTCCTGCCGAACTCCAGGCCTTATTCCAAAAGACCCCTCCCCGGGGAGAGATTACGCTGGTAATTGCCCCGGGGCCGGGGAAATCAGCGCACATGCTGCCGGAAGAGCAGGTGGAAGACCGCTTGAAAGAATTGCTAAACCAGGGTGCTGCCCCGTCGGAAGCTGTAAAGCAGGTCGCCCGGCAGTCATCCCTGACCCGCGGACAGGTTTATGAACGTATGCTTAAACTCCAGGGAAAAAAAGACCCATAGCTGCTGGAACCACCCTCACAGCTTCGCGGTGTGTTGTAATCTGTGGGTGAGCAGTTACAAACAAAGAAAAAAAGGGCTTTCCCGGAATGGTTTCGCGGGAAAGCCCTTTATATTTTGCGTTATGCAGTCGCTAATCCGACATTTTGTTGATGCATTCTTCACAAACAATTCGGCCGCTAAAGTGCTTGACGCCTTCTGCGTTGCCGCAGAAAATACATGCAGGTTCGTATTTTTTCAGCACGATTTTTTCCCCGTCAACATAAATTTCCAGGGCGTCTTTCACACTAATTCCCAGTGTTCGCCTGAGTTCAATTGGAATGACGACCCTTCCCAGTTCATCAACTTTCCGAACTATACCTGTTGATTTCAACCCCACTCAACCTCCTCTTACAGTATTCGACAAATATCTTCAAATCATTATACCAGTAATTGCCATGAAAATCAATACCTTTGTTTCAACAAAAAGTAAATTATGGATCGAATGTCCAGCACCGGCTATTGTTCTTTTTCCCAGTAAACATATACTTCATCCCCGTTTTTCAATTTAGCAGTCAGTGAGGCGGGCTGGCCGTTTAATGTCATGATTAGCTTGCCTCGAGGTTTGCTGCGGTCAAAGTTAATGTAGTTAAAAATATCTACAAAAGTCGGGGATTTATTTTCTGCCAGGGTAATTTCCTCTCCGTTAACTCGAACATGAACAGGGATATTGGTTTGTTTTACTTCTGCTGACGGTTTTTCTTTTTCTTCAGTCCGGGATGAAGTTTCGGTGTTGCTCCCACCTGCTTCCACCGCCCGGGGTTCGGTTTTGGTGTTTTCTGGAACAGCCTTCCTGGATTTTGGTTCCAGGGTTACCCGGTCCCCCGGCTGCAGCTTATAATCCAGTTCCCGGATATGTCCATTAACCCGAAGCTGCACGGCTTCGGGTTCCAGCTCAGCCAGTTCCACAACGGTTTGTAAAGTGCCCAAACCCTGCAAGCTGACCCTGTCTCCATCTTTGAGCACTTTGTCGGCGCTGGCCGGTTCGCCGTTGACGGTCACCTGGGGTGGTAAAGGCCAGGCTTCATCATTAACATAGATAAAGAAATCATCGGATGGGTATAAGTCGTTAACAGTAACCCGGGGTGGCTGGCCATCCTGGGCCTCTAGCACCTGGATCTGGTCATTGTTTTTGACAATGGTTTCCAGGGAAGCGGGTTGGCCGTTTACCAGGATGCGGGCATTTTCTCCCAGGGTGCCCGGGATATTTTTTTCCTTCCCATCCTGGACAATATTCAAGGAAGGGCCGCGCCGGGCCAGCAGTTTTTTCGACTGATATCCACAGGTAACCAGGGCATTGCCGACTTTTAAATCAGCTGTATCCAACAGACGGACCACTTTTCCGTTGACTGTGATATAGGAAAAACCGAAGTACTCTTTTTGCTGCGCGGAAATAGCAATGCCAAAAGGCGTAATGGATTCCGGTCCTTTCAATTTTCGGCCAGTATAAACAATCTGTTTAATTACCTCCCGCCCCCGGGTGGCTACCATATTGGCGGGAAGTTCCAGCTTTTCTGCCAGTTTTTCCTGCAGCAGGGGCGTCTGGCTGCCGCCCCCAATACAGAACACAGCCCGGGGCGGCCCGTTATTATATTCTATGATCGTTGAAGCGATTTTGGAAGCGACTTTTTCCACCACGGGCTCGATGACATTTTGCAGCTCCGAGGTGGAAAGGCTGTAACTGTTGCCAATGATGTCCTTAAATGAGATGGTCCCTTTTTTTTGGGTCAGTTTTAATTTGATCTCTTCGGCCGTATTGAAATCCAGCAGGTACGTTTCAGCGATAGCCTCGGTGATTTCATCCCCGGCCAGGGGAACCATGGCGTAACCCACAACGGCCCCTTTGTGGGTTATGGCAATATCAGAAGTGCCTGCGCCGATGTCCACCAGCGCCAGGTTTAGTGAACGGTACTCCTGGGGAATGGTCACATTCAGGGCAGCAATGGGTTCCAAGGTCAGGTTGTGGATGGTTAGGCCGATTTCCTCGACCACGGTCAAAAGGCTGTCCACAACGACCTGGGGCAGGAAGGTGGCCAGCACTTCTACATCGGCCTGTTCCCCCCGTTGTCCCACCAGGCTGGTAATGGGGTAACCGTCCAGGTAATAACCCACGGTGGTGTATCCCACGCAGTAATACTGATCATTACTTTCTTCCATGGCTTCCTGCATCAGGATTTCTTTGGCTTTTTCAACGGCTTCCAGTTCCAGGGAGGCGATCTCTTCTTTTCGAATTCGCTGCCCCGGTTCCAGTTGGCGCTGTTCCCGGTGATGGCAGGTCCGCAGTGCTCTTCCTGCGGCAGCAATGGCCACTCTTTCCAGGTTGACACCCAGCCGTTTTTCCAGGGAGTTTTTCACCGACCGGGCTGTTTCTGTTACCCCTTCAATATTATGAATTTGCCCGTCGAGCATGTCGCGTTGCGGGTGATAGGCAATTTCCGTGCTTAAAACGCGAAGTTTTTCGTTTTCCGGGTAACAGACCAAGCCTACTATGCTCCGGGTGCCTATATCCATGGCAAAAACCAGGCGCTCCGGATCGACAATTATGTTGCTCCTACTCAAGACGAACACCTCGCAGTATATTATTAAGTAGGGAACTATTTGAATATGCCCATGGCTTTAATGTTCCATAAGCTTATTTTTCAGGTTTGCCTCTCTGGCTTGGCTATTGTAGACCATTGGTATCTGCTCAGCGCTATTTGTAAGCAAAGCTGTGGGGACGGTTCTGGCACTTCCGGAGCGTAGCGGAGGACCGGCAGGGAAAGCGCCAGAACCGTCCCCCTGCTTTGCGGCGTGTTGCGCAATCACATAAGAGCTGAGCTGTTATGACCATTGTATAATTAGTTTCCCGGTTTGTGTCCAATTTCCTGCCATAAGAAATAAAATCTTCCACTTTACGACATATGTTTTCTACGTACCAAGATGTAATCCTGGAAGCGCCTGCACCCCGGTTGCTGTCCCGGGATTATTTTGTTATAATCAGCATGTATCTAGCCGCAAAAGCAGGTTGTTTTGCGAAAAATAAGGGGGATGCAGGTCATTATGTCCGAGAAAACATTTTACATAACCACGCCCATCTATTACCCGAGTGACCGGCTTCATGTCGGTCACTCCTATACTACGGTAGCAGCCGATGCCATGGCCCGGTTTAAAAGGCTTACCGGCTATGATGTTTGGTTTTTAACCGGCACCGACGAGCATGGACAGAAAATTCAACGCAGCGCCGAGGCTGCAGGGAAGTCGCCCCAGGTTTTTGTCGATGAAATTGTGGAGTGGATCAAGCAGCTTTGGGCAGCCCTGGACATTTCCTATGATGATTTTATCCGCACTTCGGAGCCCCGGCACAAAAAAGCAGTCCAGGAGATCTTCAACCGCCTTTACCAGCAGGGAGATATTTACCGGGATCGCTATGAAGGACATTACTGCACCCCCTGTGAGTCCTTCTGGATGGAACGGCAGTTGGATGAGGGATGTTGCCCGGACTGTGGGCGCCCTGTGGAACTGGTCGCCGAGGAGAGCTATTTTTTTCGCATGTCCCGCTATGCCGACCGGTTGCTGGAACACATTGAGGCCCACCCGGAGTTTATCCAGCCTCCTTCCCGCAAAAATGAGATGATTAACAACTTCCTGCGCCCGGGGCTGGAGGACCTGTGTGTGTCCCGGACCACTTTTGACTGGGGTGTCCCCGTTCCCTTTGACCCTGATCACGTGATTTATGTCTGGTTGGACGCCCTGAGCAACTATATCACGGCCCTGGGCTATGCTTCCGAGGATCCGTCGCTGATGGAACGCTACTGGCCGGCTGATGTCCACCTGATGGCCAAGGAGATCGTCCGTTTTCATTCCATCTACTGGCCCATTTTCCTCATGGCCCTGGATGTCCCCCTGCCCAAGCAGGTTTTTGGACACGGCTGGCTGCTGATGCAGGAGGGGAAGATGTCCAAGTCCATGGGGAACGTGATCGACCCCATGGTATTGATGGACCGGTACGGTTCCGATAGTTTGCGCTATTATCTTTTAAGAGAAATCCCCTTTGGGGCTGACGGGGTATTTAACAACGAGTCCATGCTGCAGCGGTTCAACAGCGACCTGGCCAATGACCTGGGCAACCTGTTGAGCCGAACGGTGGCCATGCTGGAACGGTTTTTCTCCGGCACGGTCCCGCCCCCGGGTGATGAAACCCATCCCGCCGATGAGGACTTGAAACGGATGGCCCTGGAAACACCGGGCGAGTTGGATCGTTTGATGGATAACCTGCAGTTCAGCAATGCCCTGGAAACCCTGTGGACCCTTGTCCGCCGTTCCAATAAATATATCGATGAGACCACCCCGTGGCTGTTGGCCCGGGATGAAAGCAAAAAAGACCGGTTGGGCACAGTACTCTACAGCCTGTGCGAATCCCTGCGCTTTATTTCCATCATGCTGCAGCCCTTCATGCCTCAAACGCCACGGCGTATCTGGAGCCAGCTGGGGATAGAGGACTTTCGTGAACTGCAAAGCTGGGCCAGCCTGAAATCTTGGGGGCTGTTCAAGCCCGGGATCCAGGCCCAACGGGCGGCGGATCTCTTTCCCCGTTTGGATGTGGAACAAGAGCTGGAGTCCCTGTTGAGTGAAAAAGAGGAAGCAGCCGTCGAGGAAAAGCAAGAAACCGCTCCAGAGCAAAAACCTGCTCCAGGTCAAGGGGAGCAGACCGGAGAAGAGGGATCCACAGGACTTATTACCATCAATGACTTTGCCCGGGTGGAGTTGGTGGTAGGCGAAATCCTTTCAGCTGAACCGGTCCCCAAGGCCGATAAGCTGCTCAAGCTGGTAGTTGGCCTGGGGCATGAGCAGCGCCAGGTGGTTGCCGGAATTGCTCAGCATTACTCTCCAGAAGAGATAGTGGGCAAAAAGACCGTCTTCGTGGCTAACCTGAAGCCGGCAAAATTAAGGGGAATTGTCTCCGAAGGCATGGTCCTGGCAGCTACATCGCCCGAAGGGCAGCTGGTTTTAACGACCGTTGATCAGGACATTCCCGCAGGGAGCAAAATATCATGAACAGAAAAAGTAAAATTCACAGCCTGGTAGACAGTCATGCACACCTGGACTTTTCCAAGTTTAACGGGGACCGGGAGGAGGTTTTAAAGCGGGCGGAACGCGCCGGGATTAAGCTGATCCTGAACATCGGCTTCGACCTGGAGTCTTCCCGGAAATCCATGGATCTGGCGGAATTCTGTCCCTTTGTTTATGCCGCCTGCGGCATCCATCCCCACGATGCGGCCCGGGTCCCTGAGGATTACCTGGAGCAACTGGCCCAAATGGCCGATCACCCCCGGGTAGTTGCCCTGGGGGAGATGGGCCTGGACTTTTACCGGGATCGCTCGCCACGTGCGGTGCAGCGGGATGTTTTCCGGCAGCAACTGCAGTTGGCCCGGGAAAAGAACCTCCCGGTGATCATCCACGACCGGGATGCCCACCAGGAAGTGATGAAGGTCTTGGAGTCTGACGGGCTCCCGGAAAGAGGAGGCATCATGCACTGCTTTTCCGGGGATATGGCCCTGGCCAAACGATCCCTGGACCTGGGATTGTATATCTCCATTGCCGGCCCTGTGACCTATCCCAAGAATAACGTCCTGGGGCAGGTGGCTTCCCGAGTCCCCCTGGACAGGCTGCTTATTGAGACCGACGCACCTTTTTTAACCCCGGAGCCCCGGCGGGGGAAACGGAATGAGCCGGCTTATGTTGCCCTGGTAGCGGAAAAGGTGGCTGCACTGCGGGGCACTACTCCCGACAAGGTGGGCCAGGCCTGCCTGGATAATGCCCGGCGGTTGCTCGACATTGACTGAATTGGAGCTTTAAGCTGCCAAGTCGGGATGGCGACTTTTCCCAAAGGTAGGGAAGCGGGTTTGAAAAACCATTTTCATTCCCTGCAGTAGTTCGATAGAGCCGTGACGGTTAGTAGCAGAACACCCGCATTTATGCGGGTGTTTTCT
>CAZOOA010000033.1:0-29312 GCA_964581355.1 uncultured Desulfovibrionaceae bacterium
GCGAAATTTTTCTGCACAGCATCTTTACCCTTGACAATGCCCATATGGCCCGGCAACAAAAGCTCTACTTCTTCCAGGGCAGCGAGCTTGCGAACACTGTTACCCAAGGTTGAATGGTCACCGCCAGGGAAATCAGTCCGGCCAATACTTCCCTGGAAGACTGCGTCCCCAGTAATCAATGCTTTTTCATCAGGGAAAAAGAAACTAAGAGAACCCGGCGAGTGCCCCGGTGTAGTTAAAACCTGGATAGTATCCAGGTTCTCATCACCCAGCTCCAGGGTCCCTTCCTCGAGAAAAATATCTATGCCGGGCAGTGGGGGGCGCTTGCCCGTCATGCGCTCAAACAGCTGAGCCAAGACTTGCATGTGGGATTCTTCTTCCCGGTGCATTGCCACTTTGATGTCTTTTTGCTCTTTGATAGCAGTCACCCCCTCGCAATGGTCCGGGTGACCGTGCGTGCATAAAACCAGGTCAAGATCGTCCAGTGAAAAGCCATCGGCCTGCATCGAGTCCAGCAGCATCTGGATGCACCGGGCTCCGGTTTCATTCTGAATATGCCCGGGGTCGATCAGGATTGTCTTTTGCCCGGCATAAAGATACGCATTGCAGTTGTTTCCCCTGCCCTGCCAGGGATAAATGAAAAGTTTTTCTGTCAGTTTCACGATGTTCCCTCCTTAAACAAATGTGATTAAACATGTTAAAATAGTATTGGAAAAATCACCTCGAAGTAATATTATAACATAAAATTCCGGGGAGTGATAAAGGTGAAAAAAATCAAATCAGCCAAGGAAATTGCCATGGAGAAAACACAAAACATCCAGGGAAACCGGGAAGAGGCCAGAACGTTGGAACAAGAACAATATGTAAAAGCAGCTTCCATCCTGGGAAAATCCCTGATCCAGGGCAAAACCGATTCGGGGCAGGTCCAGGAAGCCATCCAGCGTTATCCTGAAGCTTGCCGGGAAGCGGCTATTGATGCCTTAATCAAGACAGTACAGGCAGAAATCGACCTGGAAAATACTCCACAGGTCCTGGAGACCATCATGGCTTTAAAACCTGATGAAGAAACACGGACAGCCTGTGAAGGGGTCAGAAAGCTTTATGAGCAGTATCGTCAACAACGGGACCAAGCCCTGCAAGGCCTGGAAAAAAACGCCAGCCAATTCATGGAAAAGAAGCTGGCCAGGGAAGGCATCACCGGTTCTGCTATTGCCGGGTTTAACATTAAAAGCCAGGAACAATCCCAGGAAGTTGTTGCCGGTATCACTGCAGGGTACAGGAATATTTTAGCCCAAACCTTTCAAACTACTTAAACCTGCCGGGAGGAGATTACTTGGAATATTTTTTCTTGATCTTCGCTATTTACTGGATATTCGGTTTCTGGGGCTTTTACGTGTCCCGCAAACAGCACATTCGTTTTTTTCGAGTAGCCAGGCAGTTTTATAATTCGCGCATAGACAGGCTGCAGCGACCTCCTTTTTCCAGCCTGGTAAAAGCTTTGGAAGAAAAAGAATACACTCGGGCTGTGCTGGGAATAGTTTCAATCAATTTCAACATGGTTGTGCTGCAGTTTATTATGGGGGTGTTTATTTTGGCCCCCTTTTTAGCCGGGTTTGCCGGGGCTATTACGGGGATGGTCTTTTCTTTTGGCAAGAAGGAAACTCTGTTCCCGTATGGTGTGCTAAACCTGCTTTTTGGGTTTGCCGCTTTCTCCACCAGTGGAGCGGTCGGTTTGATGGTAGGCATCGACTGGATATTTAACGAAATGGAAATTATTCAGGCGCTCTGGGGCAATGTCTCTTTAATTGTAACCGGTATGGCTATCTCCCTGATTTTTCTGGCAATTAACGGGTTAATAGAAGCGGCTGGGCCAATTTTTTATGATATTGAAAACATCCCCTCTATCGCGGCTGTGCGTAACAAGGAATACCTTTCCCTGGATTGAGCACATATACCTTCATTGAAAGCATAAACTAAATCATCTGGACAACAAAAAAACCGGAAGGGTGATTTGCATGAAACAGGAATATGGGATCCAGAAAAGGTTTCCCGGGGCCAATTCGGCTTACGGGTTTTTTTCATACTATCATTATATTCTCTGGCCGACAATAAACAGACTCTTCATTCTAAAAGGAGGGCCTGGCACTGGCAAGTCGACTTTGATGAAAGAAATAGGACAGGATCTGTTAAGAGAAGGATTCAGCGTAGAATATCATTACTGCTCCTCTAACAGCCACTCCCTGGACGGCGTTGCTGTTCCCGCCCTGGGAGCAGGAGTCATCGACGGAACTGCTCCTCATATTAACGACCCGGTGTTTCCCGGCGTTTTTGAAGAAATCGTTGACCTGGGAACAGCTTGGGATAAAAGTATGCTGGGGAAAAACCGGGAAGATATTATCCAGTTGGGACGGGAAAAGGAACATTGCTTTGACCGGGCGTATACCTTTCTTTCTACGGCAAAACAATACCTGGATGCAGCATTAAAGGAACAGGAGAGGATTGTTTCACCCAGGGTAAACTTTCTACATGGCCCAACAGGAAAAAACCGGGAGGTTGCCACGCAAATCAGGCACATAGTAAAAGAATTACTGCCTTCTACACCGGGCAACGGCCAGGGCTCAGCCCGCAAACTTTTTATTTCAGCGATTACCCCGCAGGGACCTGTTAACCACCTGGATAACCTGGTGAAGTCTTACAGTTACATTTACGTCCTTTCAGGTGAACCGGGCAGTTTAAAGCGTCGGATTGTGAAAAGTGTACGGGAAGCTGCCCTACATAATGGATTTGCCGTGGAAGACTTCTGCTGCGCCCTGGACCCTTACCAGATCGACCACCTGGGGCTGCCAGAGCTGGACACGGTAATTATCAACAGCAAAGAGCCTCATCTTCTTTTGAGCGACAAAGCCAGAGGTGGGGGGAAAATAATACCTATTGAGATAGAAGGCGACCTGGATGATTCCAGGAGGAAAATAATAGATCGGTTTACGAGCTACTATCGCGAAGCTCTCCAGGAAGCTGTTGCGATGCTCCAGGAAGCCGGCAAGATTCATGACCAAATTGAATCATATTACATCCCTGCAATGGATTTTTCTATAGTGGAAACCCTGCGTCACAAAGTGCTGCAGTCCATATTGGAGCTGACACATAGCCCGGTTTTTGACTACCGAACAGCATCGGTTTTCAAAGGCAAACACGAAAACAGTTAGTTCTTGGTATAATAAAAAAACTCTGCAACTTACAAGAGATGCTTGTTTGACAACCTGGAGCTCGCAACAGTAACAAGAACAGCTTTCAATGTTTGCTAATTCGAAATACGATGAGAAAATAATTGAGCCTGACCGGAAAAAAATTGCGGCCAGGCTCAATTATTACGGCAGGTTATTTGTTTCTATAGAAAGCTCATCGGGATTCTTTTCCGGGTCATGGGTTAAGATGGATAGAAAGGCTTCGGAGGGCTTAACCCGCCAGATGGTATTTTCCAGGCGGACCTCCCAGCGCTCCCGGGAAAGGTTGTATTCACCTTTACTGCCTCTAAGCAGGACAGACAGATCTACATGCAGCACATCATCTTTACCTTGTAAGATCTCCACGGAGAGTGCCCGGTCTTCCAGGGTTTCTATTTCATACTCCACAGGCCGGGTGTGCCAGTCATCCTTCCATTCAGGATAAATATGATAATCCATCTCGAAATCAGTAATATGCCTGGAAAAGGCATCCTGCCAATCTCTTTTCCTGACGGCTTCCAAAAAAGCTTCCACCGCTTCTTCAGGGGTGCTGCTGGTGGCATCCAGACCCTGCTCCATGCGGGATCGTTCTAGTTCTTCTGCCAAAGCATCTGCCTCTTCCTCAGGCAGGAGCGCTTCCGGTTGATAATTATTTCCTGCATTCCAGAGCAAATATTCATCGATTCCCAGCTTTAGTGCTACCTCGATTTGTTCCCGTATCTCCTTCGGGCCGTAGCGAATGTTGCCCCGGATCCAGGATGCGGTAAAATTCTGCAACCAGGGCCGGATAATCGCCGGGTCTTCCAGGGCGGCATTTCGCTTGACCGAGTCGATCATAGCCCGTTTTACAGTACCACCGGGGTTGGCATCGGGCACATCAAAGCCAAAATAGCCGGGGCCGTAATGGCTGGGATAAACCATGGGACAGATAATGTCCACGTAAGGAGAAATGGCTTCCCAGGTCTGCCCGATGCGATCGCTGTCTCCCCAGGAGGTGGCAATAACCCCGAAAACATCGGCAGAGAGAAAGACATCGTAATCTTCCAGCTTTTCACCGGCGTAAATAAGAAACTCACGGATTACCTCGTCTTTTTCCAACTCGTCTTGTGCCGGATAGTACGCTTCCCTGTCTACCCGGTGCGCATTTTCGGGGAAACGGACATAATCAAACTGAATTTCCTGGAAACCGGCCCGGGCCGCTTCCCTGGAAACAGCTATGGCATAATCCCATACTTTCCGTTGGAAGGGATCCACCCAGGCTGCACCACTGGGGTCGCGCCACAACCCGCCTTCGTTTTTGGTAATGGACCACTCGGGTCTTTTCTCAGCCAGATATGGGTCTTTAAATACCACAACCCGGGCAATGGTATAGATACCTTTTTCATGCAGCTCGTCCACCACAGCTTCCAAATCCTTGATCGGGTGTGAACGATTGGCATTCAACTCCTGCACTATTTCCAGTTGGCTGTCATATGTAACATGCCCATGGTCATCTTTTACATCGATCACCAGGGAGTTGAGTTCTGTGGTCTTGACCATCTCCAGGATCGTTTCATACCTGGGATGGGCTACGCTGTGCCCCGTCACATAAAGGCCCCGGGCTTTTACAGGTTCTTTGTCCCTTCTTTCTTCAGGCAGAGGAACATAAAATTTGCCCAGTTTTTCCCGGCGTTCCTCTTCCAAGGCCTGACGCTTGGCTTCCTCTTCGGCCTGAAGCGCCTGCTCTTCCTGGCGTCTCGCCTCTTCCAATTCTTCTTCAGTAGGTTCATCTGACCCTTCATCTTCCTGATCAGAAGAATCAGGTCTTTCCTGGACTTCTGTTTCGTTTTCCTCAAGATCGGAAGGCGGAGCATCCGCTTCATCGGAATCCTTCCCGTACGTCATGCAGCCTGCAATTAAAACCGAAAAAAAGACCAGTAGCAAAAAAAATGACACACCCTGTCTGATCTTACTGAAGTAAAAATGGGGAAACCGAAACATCGACATGAAAAGTACTCCTCCTCTAAGCTTTCACTGCACTGTTATTGAAATAAATGTAACTGAATTTCCACGAAAAGTCGAGCCCTATAATTAAACCAAAGCGGGGATAAAAACATCCTTTTTTCAACCTTGCTCGATATTGTTTCATTTTTTGGCTGATTAAATTTTTTTCAACATTTTTTACAACAACCGGGAGAGCAAGGCAGCCAGGATCATGGCTGCACCGGTAATTTGGTAGGTCTGGATGGTCTTGGCATTGGCCTCTACCAGGCGGGGAATATTGTCATAATAGCGAGAAGCAACTTTAACCGCACGGATTGCCAGGGGTAGGCCTGCAAAAGTCAGCAGCCAGAAGATATTTCCTGTAACCAGGACCAGAACCAAAATGGAAAGATACGCCGCAGCAAAAAGAGCCCTGTATATCCAAATGCTTTTCTCCTTGCCCAGGCGTACCACCAGGTTTTGCTTGTTCCCCATGGCATCGGCTTCCACGTCGGGATACTGGTTGATCCAAAGCACATTGGCAATGATTAATCCGATCGGAAGCGAAGCCAGAATGACTTCAACAGGCAAAGTGCCGGCTTGTACCAGGTAGGTTCCGGATACTATCAGGGGACCAAAGGTAAGGCCTACTGCCAGTTCACCCAGGCCACGGTAGCAAAACTTAAAAGGTGGCAGGCTGTAAAAGCTGGCCAGGGCAACCCCGGCCAACCCGATCCAGAACACGGCCGGCTCCCGGAACAACACGATAATTACCCCTGACAAGCAGCCGCCCAGCATAGTCACAACAGCAATCAAGGATGTCTGCTGAAGAGTAAGCTTCCCCTGAACAATCGTCTTTTTGCCACCGCTAAAGGGGGTCTGCTTGTCCGGGGCTACAAAACGGTCGACCCCCGATTGATAATCCACGTATTCATTAATGGCATTTTTACCAATTTCAATCAAGTAAATCCCCAGGAGGGTCCAGGCAAACCAGTACAGGCTAAAAACACCTTCCAGGCCGTAGGCCATGGCTGCAGCCAGGCCCATAGGAACTGTAGAGGCAATCCAGATCTTGGGATCAGCTAACTGCCAAAATCCTTTCCAGAAATTGTTTTTTTGTGCTTTTTTTTGATTCATGGATGATTCCCCTTCCTGTTCCCAGCTTAAAATCACGGCATTAGCGCTGCACATAGATTAATTCGCTTTGGTGCGACAAATCCCTTCTTTCCACTATTATTTTTGCCGGTTTTAAACTGGCAATGTTTGCAAACCACCAAGGGCAGTGTTAAAATAAGCAAAGCATAATGAACAGGGGGGAAAGGGCACCAGCCCAAACCATCGATGGACAATCCGGGAAATAACAAACAAAAGCCAAAAATGTGGCCTTTTTTTCTCCTCTTCTTTAAAATCGGCGCATTTACCATTGGCGGCGGCTATGCCATGATTCCCCTGATCCGGACTGAGATCATGGAAAGGAAAGGCTGGATCAGCGACCAGGAATTTATTGACAACCTGGCCGTAGCCCAATCCATTCCCGGGCCAATTGTGGTCAACTTTTCTATTATGACAGGTTTTCGCCTCCTGGGTCTAAAAGGTGCCTTGTTTGGACTCTTGGGGACCATCCTCCCCTCCTTCTTAATAATCCTGTCCATTGCGGCTTTTTTGTGGGAATACCAGCATATCCCTGTTGTGCAGGCTGCTTTTAAAGGAATAAAGCCCGTCATTGTAGCCCTGATCGCTGCTGCTGCTTTTAAAATCGGAAGGCATGTTTTTGTCCAGCTGGATCGCCTGCTATTATTCTGTGTTTTCCTGTCCGGGCTTTTATTTATTGGACTACACCCCATCCTGGTCATACTGGCCGGTGCTGCAGCCGGCCTGATCCGGCCCATTTTTCAGCCCAAATCCAAAAAGGAGTAAGCGGTTATGTTTTGGTTGCTGGTTAATCTTTACCTTTCATATTTTAAAATCGGACTGTTCGGTTTTGGCGGAGGTTACGCCATGATAACCTTAATGGAGCATGAGATTATTAAGGTCCACGGATGGATGTCTTTGTCCGACTTTGTCAGTATTATTGCCGTAGCGGAAATGACACCCGGTCCTATTGCCATTAATTCCGCCACCTTTGTAGGATACCAGGTAGGAGGCATACTGGGGGCAAGTATTGCTACCCTGGGTGTTGTTTCTCCCTCCTTGATTTTAATCATCCCGGCTGCACGCTTGTTTATCCATTTCTATACCAACCAGCACCTGCAGCGCGCTATGGATGGAATTCAACCTGCAGTCATTGCCCTGATTGGGTTTGCCGCTTATGTCGTAGGTGAAAGCGCTTTTACCGATTGGATCGGTTTCCTGATTGCTCTGCCCGCCCTGTTACTGATTCTGCTGACCAAAATACACCCTCTTCTGATCATCGGCCTCGGCGCCTTGGCTGGAATCATTATCTATTTATAAAGCCAGGGGTTCTGCTCCGCCTGTTTCAGCACAACCTCAACCATTGTAGGCTCCAACTTTTCAAGTCTTGCGAAAAATTGACAAGAATTATATCTCTTAGGGCAACCACACTGAGAAACCTTGTTATTCCGGCTTGTCCAGGTTGGGCAATTCTGTCTTCTTCCCTCTTCCCTTGAAAACTATTGAAAAAGCGGGCGATGCCTGATTTTCAAGCATTACGCCCGCTTGCCATATTGCCGGAACCAAGTTGTCCCATCATATTTACTTGGGCTTAAAATCAAAAAAGTGTTCGTCAAATTTATGGCCATCATATTCCCAGGTAATATTAATGTACGCATTTTCCCTGAAATCTTCAACAATTTGATCTTTGTAAACACCGATGGGCACTCTTTCCCTCCATTCGGGATAGTACTGGATCAGGTGGTATTCAAGAACATCACCCGGTTGGACGACTCCATAAAACATTGCCCGATGATCTTCAATAAAATCAAAGGTTAATGGACTGCGAATAATAACCCGGACGCGGTTGGCCGGTTGCTCACCTTCATAACGTATCCGCCCATAAACCTCCATTTTCATCAAGGCATCGGGGTCTTCTCCCTCGGGTGTTATGTTGATTTCCCGTTCTTCAGTAACCCAAATATCTTTCCAGTAATGGTCAGGTCTTACACCGGCATAGGCATATACCTCTTCTTCAACGGCAGCACCGCAGCCCGTTGTGCCAAGTGCCAATAAACATAAAGCAGATAAAAGCAGGATCCATTTCTTCATCGATACCCGAATCTCCTTTCATTACAGGCCTTACAGTTTAATACGACATAATACCAGTTGATTCCTGTAAAAATCCCAGAAAAATTTAATTGGCCCGTACAAAAACATAGCCCGGGTCCGCGCTATTGACCGGGTCCCAAGTCTATGCATACTATTTTCCGGCCTGTTTTTTTAGAGTGCAAAAGTTCAGTCCTTTAAAGCACTCAAGATGGAGCGCAAGCGTTCCCGGTAGCCTGCATTTTCAATAATCGTGCCTGTTACTACTATATCTGCCCCGGCCTGCCTAACCCTTCTGGCATCAACCGCTGTGCGAATGCCGCCGCCGACAATGAGCGGAATGGATAATTCTTTTTTGATGGCCCGGATCATGCCTGCTGGTATCGGCTGTGCAGCGCTTGTTCCCGCCTCCAGGTAGATATATTCCATCCCGAAAAGTTCTGCAGCAACAGCAAAACTGGAGGCCTGCCAGTAATTATCCCGGGTAATCAAGTTAATATCTTTTGATTCGCCAATTTTCATCCCCGGTTCTATCATCAGGTAACCTACAGGGATGGTTTCCATCTCCATGCGCTTTAATACAACGGCTACCTGGGACTGCCCACCACAGACAAATTGGGCATTGCTAGAGTTCAGAAAACTGGGGAAAAAAACGGCATCAAAAGTAAAACAAAGAGCTTCCGCTCCTGATGGAGAATAAACTACTGGAATAGTCGACTTTTCTTTAATCACCCAAGATGTTTCCAGCAGGTTGGCCTGGGTCAGCCCGGTAAGCCCAACCACCAGGATTAAGTCGCTGCCAACCTCCTGGGCTGTCTGGGCCAAGCGGCTAGAGGCTTCAGCCGATTGTTTTAAGGGATCCACCAGGGTAATATGAACTGTACCCTGCTTTAGTTTGTCTTTCAAGTATTGAGCTACACTCATTTTAAACACTCTCCGGTCTTCCATATCCTTTTAATTCATTATAATAGAATTTTTGATGTTTGACAACTACTAAGATTTCCCGAAAACGCCTTGGTTGATAGTCACACAAATCTATTGCTTCGTTTTCTTGCTGTAGACAGCAACAAAAAAAGCTGACCAAATATTTCTGCCAGCTTTAATGTATAAAGTGCGCTATTTTTATCTCTTGGAAAATTGGGGAGCCCGGCGGGCTTTTTTCAGGCCGTATTTTTTCCGCTCTGTCATCCGCGGATCACGGGTCAACATACCTTCCTTTTTCAATACCGGGCGGTATTCTCCGTCTGCCAACTGCAAGGCCCGGGCGATCCCGTGACGAATTGCACCAGCCTGGCCGCTAACTCCACCGCCTTCAACTTTGGCAATCACATCAAATTTATCCCGGGTGCCGGTTAACTCCAGGGGTCGCTTTAAGTCGACCTTCAGCGTCTCCAGGCCAAAGTAGTCGTCAATGTCCTTGTTGTTAATTGTAACCTTCCCTTCCCCGGGAATCAACCTGACCCTGGCAATGGACTTTTTTCGTCTTCCCGTTCCAAAAAACTGTACTTGAGCCAACCTTTTTCCTCCTTTCCATTTGCAAGTATAGCTGTTTCCTGTGCAATTATCTTTATCGATTGTTTACCTGGCTACCCTTTTGGGGTTTAGTACCAATGTTTCAGGCTTTTGTGCCTGGTGAGGATGTTCTGGACCTGCGTAAACTTTCATCTTTTTCAGCATCGCCCTTCCGAGACGGTTGGACGGAAGCATCCGCCGCACAGCCAGGTGTATTACCCGTTCCGGGTGTCTGGCTATCATTTCTTCGAAGGGGATACTCTTTAAACCACCTGGATAACCTGAATGCCGGTAATACATTTTTTCTTTTGCCTTCCTGCCTGTCAACATCACTTTATCTGCATTGATAACTACCACATGGTCTCCTGTATCAACATGTGGGGTGTAAGTTGGTTTATGCTTGCCCCGCAGCAAACGGGCAATTTCACTGGCCACCCGGCCCAGTGGTTGTCCGGCCACATCAATAACATACCATTTACGCTGAATATCCTTTTCTTTCGCCATGTATGTCGTGCGCATTTCTTTACGCCTGCTTAGCCTGGGGTCAATTCCCCGGGGACATCATTGCAGACTTTGCACACCTCCTTTCCTGCTGTTATCGTTAATCTTTTCTATCATCATCCACAAAGTCGACATTTTGGGAATTCCATAGGGATTATTTTAATACATTAAGAGAGTACCGTCAAGAAGTCCGCCTTCTTTGGACTAAAGAATCAGTAAAAAACTTCTTCCAGGCAAAGCCCCCGTGCCGGGGCAGTTATCCCTGCAGCACGCCGGTCCCTGCTTTTTAAAATATCTTTCATCTCCCCGGGTCGTTTCCTGGAACAACCCACCTCCACTAAAGTGCCTACAATATTGCGGATCATTTTATACAAAAACCCGTTTCCTTCCACTTCAAACCGGATAAACCTGCCCTCTCGCTCCATAGTTAGCCGGTCGATGCGGCGCACCGTGTTTTCCATTGCGCTCCCTGCTGCCTGGAAAGCCTGGAAATCGTGTTCACCGACCAGGAATGCAGCAGCTTCTCTCATGGGTTGAATCTCCAGGGAATCGTAAACATGCCAGGCAAAACGTCTCCAAAAGACATCGGGATATTTGCCATTATCAATCGTATAGCTGTAAAACTTCCCTGAAGCGTCCCTGCGCGCATCAAAGCTTTCTTTATCCATTCCTGCCCCTGTCACTACAATATCCCACGGGAGTATCCCGTTCATAGCCAGGGGAAGACGAGCAGGGGGAATCAATGGTGCAGCAAAAAAATTAATTACCTGCTCTTTGGCATGAGTTCCCGCATCGGTCCTGCCGGCAGCGGTTATGCGAAGAGGGTGACCAAAAAGTTTTTGCAGGCATGATTCCAACACCTCCTGTATGGCCAGTGCATTTTCCTGAATCTGGAAGCCGCTGTAGTTCGTGCCGTCGTAGGAAAGTGTAACCCGATAGTTAACCTGCTTCTCTGCTTTGTTATTTGTATTTCCCGGCATTGTTCTACACACCTGTAACAAAAATCATGACCGTTATTCCGGTAACTGTAATTAACACATAGTAATCCAGGGGACCGGTCTTGAGTTCTCTCATCCGGGTGCGGTTTTCGCCCCCACGGTAGCAACGGGCTTCCATGGCAACAGCCAGTTCATCAGCCCGGCGAAAGGCACTGACAAACAGGGGAACCAGCAAGGGGACCATATTTCTAGCGCGCTGAAAAATGTTTCCCGTTTCAAAATCCGCCCCCCTGGCCATCTGGGCTTTACGAATTTTATCACTTTCTTCCATTAAGGTGGGAATAAAGCGCAGGGAAATCGTCATCATCATGGCAATCTCATGCCCTGGAATTCCAAGGCGGCGAAAAGGGCGCAGCAGAGAC
The DNA here is from genome assembly GCA_964581355.1 of uncultured Desulfovibrionaceae bacterium. Classification (GTDB taxonomy): domain Bacteria; phylum Bacillota; class Dethiobacteria; order DTU022; family UBA8154; genus CAZOOA01. Next base: position 11,779 of record CAZOOA010000033.1, read on the forward strand.
TCGATACCATCGGCAAAAGAAATAGGTGAAGTAGTCAAGGTAATCATAATGGTGGTTGTCACCAGCAACACCAATCTTAGTGTCATAAAAGACCCCAGGTATACTCCAGCCTCTTCCACCGTCAGCGGACCCCAGCGAAAGTAGACCTGCCCGCCTTTGGTAAATAGAAAGTGCAATATCAGCGTGACAAGGATAATAAACAGGATCGGGCGCAGGCCGCGAAAAAAATATCGCCACGGAAGCCGGGAGGAGATAAAGATGGCCAGGATAAAAGCACCGAAGAGAAGAAAACCTGCAAAGGTTTTAATCACAAACAGGGCTACGATGAGGATAAACAAACTTATCAGCTTGATCCTTGGATCCATCTTATGCAAAAGGGAATTACCCGGGAGATAATGACCTAAAGTTAAACTTTTCATGGAGTTTGCCCGTCCTTTTTCCTAAAAGAGTGCACGATCTCCCGGCAGGCTTCTTCCACGGAAAAAAGGTCCGTGCGTATCGTTTTCCCCGAAGAACGAATTCTTTGTAAAAGATCGGTAATAACGGGAATGTCTAAACCAATTTCCCGGATGGTCTCAATGGATTGAAAGATATCTTGCGGTCTTCCCTGCAGGGCAAGCTGTCCCTGGGAAAAAACAAATAACCTTTGGGCCAGCGTTGCAATGTCTTCCATGTTATGGGTGACAAAAACCACCGTTAACCCCTGCTCCTGGTTTAGTTTTTTAATCTGCTCCAGGAAATGCCTGCGACCGGCTGGGTCCATACCCGCTGTAGGCTCGTCCAGGACAATTACTTCCGGCTGCATGGCCAGTATTCCGGCCATGGCAACCCTCCTTTTTTCTCCACCGCTTAAACTGAAAGGTGAACGTCCGCAGTACGCATTGTAGTCCATTTCCATCATCTCAAGGCCGTAGCGTACCCGTTCGTCCAGCTGACTCCCTTCCAGGCCCAGGTTCCTGGGGCCATAAGCAATATCTTTGAAGACTGTTTCCTCGAAAAGTTGGTGCTCAGGAAACTGAAAAAGCAACCCCACCCTGGAGCGCAATTTTTTCAGGTTAACCCCGCCTGCCCAAATGTTTTGTCCTTCAACCAGGATTTGTCCCGCGGTAGGCTTCAACAATCCGTTAAAGTGCTGTACCAGGGTTGATTTCCCGGAAGCCGTTTCCCCAATTACTCCAACAAATTCTCCTCGCTCAACCCCCAAGCTTACATCTTTCAGGGCATCCACCTGAAAGGGTGTTCCCGGCATGTAAACATGGGATAAGTTTTTCACTTCAATTAGCATAAGCAGTTCACCAGATCATCAACATGTAAAACATTTCCCGGTATTTTCAGCCCCTGGGCCCGCAACATACCGGCCAACTGTGGGATCGTTGGGATCTCCAGCCCCATGGCTGCCAAATCTGTTTTGCCATCAAAGATATTTCTGGGTGTCCCCTGGACTACAATTCCCCCCTCATCCATAACAATCACGCGATCGGCATAAAGAGCTTCTTCCATAAAATGAGTGATATGGATGATAGTAATATTTTCCATACTGTTCATGGCCCGGACGGTTTCCAGCACTTCCCTGCGGCCCCGGGGATCCAGCATGGCTGTCGGTTCATCCAGCACCAGGCAGCGCGGTCGCATGGCAATAACACCAGCGATGGCCAATCGCTGTTTTTGACCACCGGACAGCAAATGGGGCGCATGTTCAGCAAAGGCACTCATGCCCACCCGCTCCAGGGATTGGGCAACACGCTGGACAATCTGTGGCGTTTCCACACCCAGATTTTCCAGGCCAAACGCTACATCCTCCTGCACTGTAGTAGCTACAATTTGATTGTCGGGGTTTTGAAAAACCATTCCGACCCGGCGGCGGATTTCAAAACGATTCTCTTCCAGTTTGGTAACAAGCCCATCCACTTTAACTTCCCCTGATGTGGGAATGAGAAGCGCATTTAAATGACGAGCCAAAGTTGATTTTCCAGAACCATTGGGTCCAATTAGAGCTACGTATTCTCCCGCTTCGATTTCCAAAGAAAGACCGTTTAATGCTCGAATGGGCTTCTGGTTCTCCAGTTCATATTCAAAGGTAACGTTATTTAGTTCCAGTAAAGCACTCAAATTTTCCACCCCAAAATAATTCCGGAAAACTTCTTCTGACAACAATTGCTACTTCCCTGATGAAATCATTTTTTAAACCAGCTCCAGGATAACCATGGGTGCACCGTCCCCCCGGCGGGGGGATGTTTTAATGATCCTGGTATAGCCACCGTTTCGGTCTTCAAACCGCGGGGCAATTTTATCAAACAGCTTGGTAACAGCACTCTCATCAAGCATATAAGCCAAGGCCCGGCGGCGAGAATGGAGATCGCCTTTTTTGGCCAGGGTAATCATTTTTTCCGCCTCACGCCTGACTTCCTTTGCCTTGGCCTCAGTCGTTTCAATTCGCTCGGCTATAATCAAGGAAGTCACCATGTTGCGTAAAAGCGCTTTTCTGGGCCCTGTTTTGCGTGCTAATTTACGATAGCTCATGGCAAAAAACCGGCTTCCAGCCTGGGCTGGATCACCAGCTTTGCACCCCCCTTCATAGAAAAAGTCTTGGGATAATTATTTATTCATTTTCTTTCCTCAGTTCAAGCCCTAAATCTGACAGTTTATTCTGTACCTCTTCCAGCGATTTTTTGCCCAAATTACGCACTTTCATCATTTCTTCTTCTGACTTGCGGATTAACTCTTCGACCGTGTTGATTCCAGCACGTTTCAGACAATTATAGGAACGCACAGACAGATCCAGTTCTTCGATGGTCATCGCCAAGGCATCTATTTTACTATTGTCTTCTGTTTCACTGGCTATCTCTACTTCGTCCACTTTTTCTGTCAAGTTGATAAACAGGCCTAAATGTGTACTTAAGATTTTGGCTCCCAAACTAATGGCTTCATCGGGACTAATACTGCCGTCAGTCCAGATTTCCAAGGTCAATTTATCAAAATCTGTCATCTGTCCAACCCGGGTATCCTCCACAGTAAAGTTGACTTTCTTGATTGGTGTAAAAATAGAATCCACAGGAATGACCCCAATAGGCTGGTTAGGTATCTTATTGCGCTCAGCAGAAACGTACCCCCGGCCTACATTGGCGGTTATCTCCATATATAGCCGACCGCCTTCTTCCAGTGTTGCGATAAGCAGGTCGGGGTTTAAGATATCTACATCTGCAGGAGCCTTGATATCCCTGGCCCTGACTTCTCCTTCCCCTTCAGCGTCTACAATAAGCAACTGCGGCTCATTAGAGTGAACTTTCAATTTAAGTTCTTTCAGGTTTAGAATTATTTCCGGCGTATCCTCAACAACATTGGGAATCGTAGAAAACTCGTGCAGGACACCATCAATTTTTACACTTACTACCGCCGCCCCTGGTAGAGAAGAGAGCAATATGCGGCGCAGGGAGTTGCCCAGTGTAATCCCATACCCTCTTTCCAGAGGCTCGACGACAAAACGGCCGTAATATCTATCGCTTGACTCTACCCATTCAATCTTCGGCTTTTCAATCTCTATCACAAATATTCCCTCCTAACACGTGTTAGAGGTTGGGTTAACGAGAGTAAAACTCGACAATGAGGTGTTCCGTAACGGGAACATCCAATTCTTCCCGGGTTGGGAAACGAACGACTTTACCACTCATGTTTTCCCGGTCCACCTCAAGCCATTCCCCGGTGCCCTGGGTAGATCCCCATTCCAGGATCTCTTTAAACAGATCGCGGGTTCTTCTATTTTCCCGCACTGCGACAATATCCCCCGGACGGGTCTGGTATGATGGAATATCAACTTTACGACCATTGACTTCAAAATGCCCGTGGCGGATTAACTGGCGAGCTTCTGCCCTGGAACGGGCAAAACCCATACGATAAACCATATTGTCCAGCCGACTTTCCAGGATTTGCAAGAGTATTTCCCCTGTAACTCCCTTTCTCCGGTCCGCTTCCTTGAAATAACGCCGGAACTGATTTTCCAGGACGCCATAAATCCTGCGTGCTCTTTGTTTTTCCCTTAACTGCATCCCGTATTCTGAAACTTTCTGCCTGCCTTGTCCGTGCTCTCCGGGAATGTACCCCTTGCGCGTAAATGCGCATTTCTCACTGAAGCAGCGGTCCCCTTTCAGGTACAGCTTGACTCCTTCACGGCGGCACAGCCGGCAGACCGCATCTTTGTATCTGGCCATACGTGCTTAATGCACCTCCTGTATAGTTGGCTGTTATACCCGGCGCCTTTTCGGTGGGCGGCAGCCGTTATGTGGAATCGGTGTAACATCTTTGATCATATTGACTTCCAGGCCTGCTGCCTGGAGAGAACGAATTGCAGCTTCTCTTCCGGCTCCAGGCCCTTTTACTACAACTTCGACCTGCTTCATGCCGTGTTCCATGGCTGTTTTAGCTGCCTGCTCTGCGGCTAGCTGGGCGGCAAAGGGTGTAGATTTACGGGATCCCTTGAAGCCGACCATCCCGGCACTGGACCAGGCAATGTTATTCCCTTTCAAGTCCGTAATGGTAATCATCGTATTGTTAAAACTGGACTTGATATTGGCTATCCCCTGCTCAATATTCTTTCGTTCCCGGCGTTTTGGCCGAGACTGGGTCTTTCTTTTGGCCACGTTTATTCTCCCTCCCCTTTCGTGAGAATCAATGCAAACAGCGGTGTACCTGCTTAACTGACAAGTGCCTTTCTTCACCGTCTTACATTACTTTATTTTTTGCGTCGTACGCCAACGGTCTTCTTGCCACCTTTACGGGTCCGGGCGTTATTCTTGGTAGACTGTCCCCGGACGGGCAGCCCGCGACGATGGCGGATTCCCCGGTAGGAACCAATTTCCATGAGCCGTTTGACATTCATGGCAACGTCCCGCCTCAGGTCACCCTCAACCACGTAACTTTTGTCAATAAACTCCCGCAACCTTCCAATCTCATCCTCAGTCAAGTCCCGAACCCGGGTCCTGGGGTTAATATTAGTTGATTTCAGGGTTTCCTTTGCCCTGGAAGGACCCATGCCAAAAATATAGGTTAGGGCGACTTCCACTCTTTTATCCCTGGGCAAGTCGGTTCCGGCTATCCTGGCCATAAACTCCACCTCCTTCAGTTAATTCAAAAAGGTTCAACGTAATTATAATGCCCTTATTATCCAAAAATATACATAACGGTTACCGGCTTAACCCTGCCGTTGTTTGTGTTTCGGGTTTTCACATATAACCATGACTTTTCCTTTTCGGCGTATAACTTTACATTTCTCGCATGCTTTTTTTACGGATGGGCGCACCTTCATCTTGCTATAGCCCCCTTGAGTTTTTATTTATAACGATACGTAATCCGTCCCCTGGTTAGATCGTAGGGCGACAGTTCAACCAAAACGCGATCACCGGGCAGAATACGGATAAAATTCATGCGAATTTTTCCCGAGACATGGGCCAAAATTTTTACCCCATTTTTCAATTCAACCCGGAACATGGCATTGGGTAGAGGTTCCACAACTGTGCCTTCTACCTCGATTACATCTTTCTTTTTTGACATACCCTGACATCCCTCCTTTCTAACCGCCGTGAGACGATGAAAGCCAGAGGCCATTGTGGGTATTGCTGCTGGAATCGGTTCCCGATTCATCTTCAGAAGCAAGTAAAGTGTTCAAGGCATTTCGAACCGTCGTATCTTTCAGCGCATTTTGCTTAATTTCTTCCTGGATTCCAGTCTCAACATAGCGGTAAGGCTGGAGATGCTTTACGTTTTTATTCTTGGGTCGGTCCACTGAACGGACCCGCCCGTCAACAAGCAAAACATATCTGCCTTCAAAGCCAATGACAAAATAATGCTTTCCTTTATCCCGTCCCGCCAAAGATTTGACAAGTTGCCCTAATTCCACTTCATTTCCTCCTATAAGGCCGTCAGGATTTCCGGACCGTTTTCCAGGATGGCCACCGTATGTTCAAAATGTACTGAAAGCTTCCGGTCCCGGGTTACTACAGTCCAACTATCCTGAAGGGTTTCAACTTCCCAAGTTCCGGCATTTACCATGGGTTCAATAGCCAATACCATTCCTGCCTCCAGCTTGGGACCCCTGCCCGGCTTGCCAAAATTGGGAACCTGGGGTTCCTCATGCATCTGACTGCCGATCCCGTGGCCTACATAGTTACGGACTACGGAAAATCCTTCTGACTCAGCAGTTACCTGGATAGCGCTGGAAATGTCATAAAGGCGGTTGCCGGCACGGGCGTTCTCAATTCCCCGGTAGAGAGAGTTCCGACTGACATCGATTAAGCGTTGAGCCAGGTTGGAAATCTCCCCTACAGGAAAGGTAACCGTAGAATCCCCATAGTACCCTTTATAACAAACTCCCACATCAATGCTGATAATATCGCCCGATTTCAAACGCCTTAAACCTGGTATGCCATGGACAACTTCCTCGTTGATTGAAGCACAAATGCTGGCTGGAAAGCCGTGGTAGCCTAAAAATGCGGGAGAACCGCCGGATTGCTTGATCCGGCGACGTGCCAGGGCATCCAGCTCCAGTGTTGTAACCCCGGGCTTAACCGTCTCTCCCAGCTCAGCCAGTGTTTCTGCAACAATTCTTCCGGCCTGGCGCATTTTATCTATTTCCTGTGATGACTTTAGCACGATCAAAGTAGTCGACTCCTTATTTCATAAAACCTTCATAATTCCTCATCATCATCTGGCTTTCAACCTGTCGCATGGTTTCTAACGCCACTCCGACGACAATAATCAAGGCAGTTCCCCCAAAAAGCAAGTCAATACGCGAAATATCCTGCAGCATGATGGGTAAGACTGCGATAAAAGCCAGGGCAAAAGCGCCAACAAAGGTAAGCCTGCTTGAAACCCGACCGATATATTCTGCCGTAGGTCTGCCCGGCCTTAATCCCGGAATAAAGCCGCCGTATTTTTTGATATCGCCGGCAATTTTCATGGGATCAAACTGAATAGCCGTATAGAAAAAGGTAAACAGGATAATAAAGGTGGCGTAGAGTGCCGTATTGAGCACCGTTCCCCATTCCAGGGCTGCAGCAATCCGTTGGGCAAAGGGATGGTTGATGAAAGCTGCGATGGTAGCCGGGAACATCAGGATAGCCGAAGCAAAGATTACAGGGATAACTCCTGCCTGGTTCACTTTCAACGGGATATGAGTGCTCTGTCCGCCGTAAACCCTCCTGCCAACGACACGCTTGGCATATTGGACAGGAATCCGGCGTCGACCTACATCCAGGGCGACTATGCCCACGATCAAGCCTAACAGCACCAGGATGATTGGAATGACCATAAAAACACTTACCTCGCCCATTATCACCAGTTCAGCTGTTTGACCAATGGCCCCAGGCATCCCGGCGATAATCCCACCGAAAATCAACAGCGAAATACCGTTGCCAATGCCTTTTTCTGTAATCAATTCACCAAGCCACATCAAAAATGCTGTCCCTGCTGTTAATGAAATAATGATTACCAGGTACGAAGCTGTGCTGTGATCCAGGATGGCCGGCTGAATAATGCTGAAAGTCATTCCCGTAGCTTGCAGAAAGGCCAAGCCTACAGTCCCATAACGGGTTACCTGGATCATTTTTTTGCGTCCTTCAACACCTTCCTCGCTCCACTCCTTGAACTTGGGCACGACGACTGTCAGCAACTGCATAATAATGGTTGCGTTAATATACGGCATGATTCCCATGGCAAAGACAGTAAAATTACTCAGGGCACCACCGGCAATCACATCGGCAAAGCCAAAAAGAGTGCCTCCTTCAAACAGGTCTACCAGCAAGGAAGGATCAATGCCGGGTACAGGGACATGTGCACCGATGCGAAAAACAACCAGCATGGCGATAGTAAATAAGATTCTTTGCCGCAGTTCTGTAATTTTCCAGGCATTCCGAACCGTTTCAAACATGTTTAAATCACCTCAGTCCGTCCGCCGGCCGCTTCAATTTTCTCCCTGGCTTGGGCACTGAAACTCTGGGCCTGGACGGTCAGTTCCTTTGTCAACTCACCTTTTCCGAGAATCTTGATGCCGTTTTTTAATGTTTTTACTACGCCATTCTCTTTTAACAGTTCTGGAGTAACCACGCTGCCAGCCTCAAAACGATTGAGAGCTTCCACGTTTACTATAGTCCACTCCGTTCGAAACTTATTGTGAAAACCACGCTTGGGAAGGCGCTGAAACAAGGGCATCTGTCCTCCCTCAAAGCCGCGGCGGAGACTGCCACCGGACCGAGCTTTCTGGCCTTTCTGCCCACGCCCCGCCGTCTTACCCTGGCCTGACGCAATACCACGTCCGACCCGTTTTCGAGCCGCCTTGGAGCCGGGAGACGCTTTTAATTCATGCAAACGCATCGCCTTGCGACACCTCCTCTTCAATTAATCAACATACAAACATCCCCAGCTAGAAAAATGACGTTAGCCTTGTTCCACATTTTCCAGGGCAACCAGGTGATGAACCCGGTCGATCATGCCCCGAATCTGGGGTGTATCTTTATGCTCTACAGTTTGGTTCAATCGTTTTAACCCCAAAGCTTTAATGGTCAAGCGCTGGGATGGCTTGCAACCGCTAAGGCTTCTAATCAGTTTTATACGAATTTTGCTCACCTCGAACGCCTCCCCTATGCCTTAAGCTCTTCAACGTCTTTGCCACGGATTTTCGCCACCTCTTCGGGTGTTTTTAAGGTTTTTAATCCTTCAATGGTCGCATTAACCATATTCAGAGCATTTGCGGACCCCAGGTTTTTCGTCAAGATATCTTTCACCCCGGCCAGTTCCAGGACAGCACGAACCGGTCCACCAGCAATGACTCCAGTACCTTCCGAAGCCGGCTTTAACAATACTTCCCCGGCGCCAAACCGTCCTGTAGTGGGGTGGGTTATCGTGGTCCCTTTCATGGGAACACGGACCAGTTTCTTTTTGGCATCTTCGATTCCTTTCCGGATCGCTTCTGGAACCTCGCCTGCTTTGCCCAGTCCGGCCCCGACGGTCCCGCTTTCATCTCCAACGACAACCAGGGCACTAAAACTAAACCTGCGACCACCCTTGACAACTTTGGCTACCCGGTTAATCTTTACAACTCGCTCTGTCAATTCTCCTTTGGGTTCAACTTTAGGCAAACTTTACCCTCCTTTCCGGGTTCCCTGTTAAAATTTTAATCCTTTTTCCCGGGCCCCTTCGGCCAGGGCTTTTACTCTTCCATGAAACAAGTAACCTGCCCGGTCGAACACGACCTCTTCAATCCCGCTTTCCCGGGCCCGCTCTGCCAGCAGTTCACCGACTTCTTTCGCTGCCTCGGCATTACCGGAAACAGAAAGCTTGGAGCGTATACCGGGTTCCATTGTTGATGCGGATACCAGGGTAGCGCCATTAACATCGTCGATCAATTGGGCATAAATATGCTTTAAGCTGCGGTATACATTAAGCCGGGGGCATTCTGGCGTTCCGCTGATCTTCTGCCGTACCCGGGTCTGCCTTTTTTTCCTGGCCAATAATTTTTCTTTCGTCCTTGCCACCTTCTTTTCACCCCTTCATACAATGCTGCTAGAGTACAGCAGGTAGAATGCAACTATTTACCTGCCTTACCCACTTTGCGCCTGATATATTCTTGTTCGTATTTGATTCCTTTCCCCTTGTAAGGCTCAGGAGGACGAACGCGGCGTATCCGGGCTGCAGTATCTCCAACCTTTTCTTTGTCAATTCCCTTGACAATCACCTTGGTTGGAGCAGGAACTTCTATCTCAATCCCTTCCTCGGGGGTTAACTGGACCGGCTGCGAATAACCGACGTTCAAAACCAGGTTTTTACCCTGGAGCGCAGCCCTGTAACCCACACCGACCAGTTCCAGGTTTTTGGAAAAACCCTGGCTAACCCCTTCTACCATATTGGCCAGTATCGTCCGGCCCAATCCATGCATAGACCTGTGCTCTTTGCGTTCTGAAGGACGAAGCACTGAAACCTGACCGTCTTCCATTTTTATTTCCAGGCAGCTGGGAACCTGCCTGGTTAACTGTCCCTTGGGTCCCTTAACCGTAACCAGGTTTCCCGGCTCGACCTTAACTTCTACACCGCTAGGGACAGATATGGGTTTTTTCCCTATTCGTGACACTCTTACCACCTCCTACCAGACATAGCATATCACTTCTCCACCCAACCCTACTTTACCGGCCTCTTTATCGGTCATCAAGCCTTGAGAGGTGGAAATGATGGCAATACCCAGGCCGCCCAGCACCTGCGGCAATTCATCTTTCTTGGCATAAACCCTTAACCCGGGCTTGCTGATGCGCTTAAGGCCGGTTATGGCCCTCTGGGAGTCGCGCCCATACTTGAGATAAAGCTTCAACATTCCCTGCTTATTATCAGAAATCCGATCAAAATCTTTGATATATCCTTCAGATTTTAAGATAGCGGCGATGGCATCCTTCATCCTGGAAGAAGGAACCTCAACATTTTGGTGCCCGGCCAGGTTGGCGTTGCGCACTCTTGTTAACATATCAGCAATGGGATCGTTCATCATAATAAAACACGAACCTCCTTTCTTACCACAAGGCTACCAGCTGGCCTTTTTAACACCTGGAAGCACACCCTGGTGAGCCAGCTTGCGGAAGCACAAACGACACATACCAAATTTTCTTATATATGCCCTTGGACGACCGCATAATTCGCAGCGGTTGTATCCTCGTACATCAAACTTAGGCTTCCTTTTTGCTTTGGCAATCATTGACTTCTTGGCCACAAAGATCCCTGGTTGAAGACAACCAGGTCGCACCTCCTTTCCAGGGGGTCATTATTTTTTGAACGGGGCATAATTTTCATGCTTCTATATTATGCTGCTCTAAAGGGCATGCCCAAAAGCCTGAGTAATTCCTTGGCTTCTTCATCTGTCTTAGCCGTGGTGATAATAACTATATCCATGCCCTGGATTTTCTCCACCTCGTCGTAAATGATTTCTGGGAAAATTATCTGTTCCTTTAAACCCAGTGAATAGTTACCTCGACCATCAAATGCTTTGGGAGATATTCCTCGAAAATCACGTACCCGGGGGAGAGCAACATTGATCAGTTTATTAATAAAATCATACATTCGGTTCCCCCGCAGGGTAACTTTACATCCAATAGACATGCCTTCTCTCAACTTAAAGCTGGCTACCGATTTTTTGGCCTTGGTGATAACCGGCCTTTGACCAGTAATCTGAGAAAGATCTTTTACGGCAGCGTCCAACAGCTTGGGGTTTTCTTTCCCTTCACCGATACCCATGTTAATTACCACTTTATCCAGCCGCGGTGCTTCCAGGGCATTTCGGTAAGAAAACTTTTCCATTAAAGCCGGAAGGACCTCTTCGTTATATTTGTCTCTCAAGGTCGACATTTTCCATTAACCTCCTTCCCCTGCGCTGCAGTTCTAATCCATTTTCTGTCAGTATTCAGCTTCTATTTATCGATGTTTTCGCTGCATTTTTTGCACGCCCTGACAGATTTGCCGTCAGATAGCTTCCGGCGTAAGATACGAGTCGGCTGCTGGCAGGAGGGGCAAATAAGCATAACTTTACTCGAGGGAATGGGCGCTTCCATTTCCCTGATGCCTCCCTGAGGCACTCGTTGGGTAGGGCGGGCGTGCTTTTTTATAATATTCACCCCTTCAACCAACACTTTCCGCTCCCCGGGAATTGAGCTGATAACTTTCGCTTTTTTCCCCTTATCTTTGCCTGAAAGAACCAGGACGCGATCGCCCTTGCGAACATGAAGCTTTTGTGTAGACAACTGGCACACCTCCTCTACTACAAAACAGCCTTGATCAAATCACTTCCGGAGAAAGCGATACTATTCTCATGAATTCTTTTTCCCTGAGCTCCCTGGCTACAGGGCCAAATATCCGGGTCCCCCTGGGAGCTTTCTGCTCATTGATAATAACCGCAGCATTTTCATCAAAGCGGATAAATGTGCCGTCATTTCGCTGGTACCCTCTTTTGGTCCGCACGATAACAGCACGCACCACATCACCTTTTTTCACTACCCCGCCGGGGGCTGCTTCTTTAACCGAGGCGACCACGATATCGCCCACATTGGCTGCCTTTCTCTTGGAGCCACCAAGGATCCTGATACACATGATCTTACGGGCCCCCGTGTTATCGGCGACGTTTAAAACCGTTTGGGTCTGGATCACTTTGGCCCCTCCTTTCGCTAAGACTACAACTGGGACTTCTCCATTATTTCGACCAAACGCCAGTTCTTATCCTTGCTCAGCGGCCGGGTTTCCATGATCCTGACCTTGTCACCGACCCGGCACTCATTGTTTGCATCGTGAACTTTATATTTTTTGGTTTTCCTCATAATCCTGCCGTAGATGGGGTGCTGCATGGTCCGCTGCACAGCTACCACGGCGGTTTTATCCATCTTGTTGCTGACAACTTTTCCAACACGAACTTTCCGGCTGTTTCTCTCCAAACCGCTGCCTCCTTTCTTGCATCTTAAACTCGGGGTGTGGACAACTCTCTTTCCCGTTGAACTGTTTTTACCCGGGCAATGGTTTTTCGAACCTCTCGAATTCTCATGGTATTTTCCAATTGGCCGGTAACCATTTGAAAACGCAGGTTAAAGAGCTCTTCCTTTAGCTCCCGGATTTTATCCTGAAGCTCCTGGTTTGAAAGCTCACGAATTTCGCTCACCTTCATGGGCTTCACCACCTATTTCTTCTCTTTTCACAAATTTGCATTTCATGGGAAGCTTATGGGATGCCAGGCGCATAGCTTCCCTGGCCGTATCTTCAGGGACACCGGCCAGTTCAAACATAACTCTTCCCGGCTTTACCACTGCAACCCAGTATTCCGGTGAACCTTTTCCTTTTCCCATCCGGGTTTCAGCCGGTTTTTCAGTTATCGGTTTATGTGGGAATATTTTGATCCAGATCTTCCCACCCCGTTTAACATAGCGGGTCATAGCAACCCGGGCCGCTTCAATCTGCTGGCTGGTCACCCAGCTGGGTTCCAGGGCCTGCAGGCCATATTCTCCAAAGTCAATCTCCGTACCGCCCTTGGAGATCCCTTTCATCCGTCCACGCTGATGACGGCGAAATTTTGTTCTCTTAGGCGTTAACATGCTCTTTACCTCCCTCCTGCTGTTCCTTGCCTTCTTTCCTGGTTTCCGGGAGGATTTCACCCTTATAAATCCATACTTTTACCCCGATCCGACCGTATGCCGTATGAGCTTCTACCAAGCCGTAATCAATATCCGCACGAAGCGTCTGCAAAGGAACTGTGCCCTCGTGATAGGTTTCCGTACGGGCCATCTCTGCTCCACCCAGGCGCCCTTTACAGACGATCTTGATCCCTTTGGCTCCGGCACGCATGGTCCGGAATACTGCTTGCTTCATGGCGCGCCGAAAGGCGATGCGGCGAACAAGCTGCTGCGCCACGTTTTCGGCTACCAGGTATGCATCCATTTCCGGGGTTTTGATTTCCATGATATTGATATGGATCTTTTTCCCCGTCATTTTTTCCAGGTTTCGCCGCAACTGGTCTACGCCAGAACCACCTTTGCCGATGACCATGCCCGGCTTGGATGTATGGATGTTAACCCGGACATTGTTGGCGGCGCGGTCAATCTCTACCCGCGAAACACCGGAATTCTTGAGCTTTTCTTTAATATATTGGCGAAGCTTAAGGTCTTCGTGAACCAACCGGGTATATTCTTTCTCTGAATACCAGCGGGCATCCCAGTCCCGAATTACGCCAACACGAAAACCAGTGGGACTAATTTTTTGACCCAACGATTAATCCTCCTCTCTTTCCCGCAAAACAACGGTTATATGACTGGTACGTTTGTCAATACGGGTAGCTCTCCCCATGGCGCGGGGCCTGAAGCGCCTTAAGGTAGGACCTTCATCGACATAGCCCTGGTCAATATACAGGTCATCACGGTTCAGTTCGTAGTTGTGTTCTGCATTGGCTATGGCTGAATTAACTACCTTCTCAATAATCCCCGACGCCCGCTTGGGCGTAAAACGGAGAATAGAAAGGGCTTCCTCTACATCTTTTCCCCTGATCAGGTCCATCACAACCCGGGCCTTACGGGGAGCTATCCGGATAAACCGGGCTTGTGCTTTTGCTTCCAAATCTTATACCCCCTTACCTCGTGCACCGCAGTATTAAACTGAATCTTAAAGGCCCTGTCGCCTTAACCAACCGACCTGCCAACTTAAACCTATTTAAGCGTGGTCGACCGTTCCGTGTGGGACCCGTGACCGCGAAATGTGCGCGTAGGAGCGAATTCTCCCAACTTGTGGCCTACCATGTCCTCGGAAATATAGATCGGAACGTGTTTGCGGCCGTCATGAACGGCAATGGTATGCCCAACCATTTCCGGAAAGATGGTTGAACGACGGGACCAGGTCTTAATTACTCGTTTTTCTCCCGTCTTGTTCATCTTATCTATCCTGGCCTTTAATCTCTGGTCAATAAACGGGCCTTTTTTAATCGAACGTCCCACTTAATCACCCCTTTACTTCAAGACACGATTGTCTTACAAAGTTTAAATAATCACCTGCTACCGTTAGCAGGCAGGCGCTAACTCCTTTTTCGAACAATAAACTGATCTGTTTTCTTCTTCTTGGTCCGAGTTTTGTAACCCGCTGTCGGCATACCCCAGGGTGAAAGTGGACTCTTGCGACCAATTGGTGCTTTCCCCTCGCCGCCACCGTGTGGGTGGTCGACTGGGTTCATTGCCGAACCCCGTACCACAGGCCTTTTGCCTAGCCAGCGAGAACGACCGGCCTTTCCAATGCTCAAGTTTTCATATTCCACGTTTCCTACCTGCCCGATAGTTGCTTTGCATTCCGTCAGAATCAACCGGACTTCGCCTGAAGGCAGCTTGATGTGGGCATATTTTCCTTCTTTGGCCATCAACTGTGCTACACTGCCGGCAGAACGGACCATCTGGCCTCCCTTACCGGGTTTCATTTCGATGTTATGCACCAGAGAGCCAACGGGAATATTTTTTAACTTTAAACAGTTGCCAGGCCTGATTTCCGAGCCTGCACCTGAGCTAATGGTTGCACCTGGCTTCAAGCCTACCGGGGCCAGGATATAACGCTTTTCACCGTCGGCATAATTTAGCAGAGCAATACGAGCTGAGCGGTTGGGATCGTACTCGATGGCTGTCACCTTGGCAGGAATGCCATCTTTATCCCGCTTGAAGTCAATGATTCTGTATTTGCGCTTATGCCCTCCACCGCGATGTCTTATGGTGATACGCCCGGCTTTATTGCGTCCGGCCGTTTTCTTCAGGGGTTCCAATAATGATTTTTCCGGTTCGGTCTTTGTGATCTCGTTAAAGGTGGAAACTGTCATAAAACGCCGTCCCGGAGACGTCGGCACAAATTTTTTGAACGCCATGACCCCACGCACCTCCTTCCTAAAAAATCGCCAGATTCATTTTTCACCTGGTCCTATTCAAAGATTTCAATGGTTTTGCTGCCTTCTTCCAGGGTAACGATCGCTTTTTTCCAGGAAGGCGTATAACCCCGGTAAATGCCAAAACGTTTGGGCTTCCCCTTCATATTCATGGTGTTTACCGCTTTAACCTCAACACCGAATATGTTTTCTACAGCTTTTTTTATTTCAATCTTGTTAGCCCGTTTGTCGACCTTAAAACAGTATTTGTTTTCTTCCATCAGGTTCGTCGACTTTTCTGTTACCAGCGGCTTGATAATAATGTCCCGGGGGTCTTTCATGAGGCAAACACCTCCTCTACCGCAGCTACTGCATCTGCTGTCATGAGCAGTTTATCGCAGTTCAGGATATCAAGCACGTTGATCTGGTTAGCTACTGCGGTTTTGACCTTGGGAATATTACGCCCAGACTTGAAGACGTTTTCATCGGGACCGGCTGTTACCAAAAGGACCCGGCCTTCTGCTGCGTTGAGATTCTTGAGCAAGTTGACAATCTCTTTTGTCTTGGGTTGGGAAAGCTCCAGGCCTTCCAATACAGTTAACTCGTTCTGCTGTACCTTTGAAGAAAGCGCAGAACGCATCGCAGCCCGTCGGACCTTCTTGGGAAGCGAATAGCGGTAATTTCTTGGCTTGGGACCAAAAACTACCCCCCCACCGGTCCAGATAGGGGAACGAATGGTACCGTGGCGGGCTCTTCCTGTACCCTTTTGGCGCCACGGCTTACGTCCTCCACCACGCACTTCGCTCCTGGTTTTGGTGCTGGCCGTGCCGCGACGGCGGTTGTTCAGCAGCATCTGGGAGACATCGTGCAAAAGGTGTTCCTTGACTTCAGCGCCAAAAACAAAGTCACTTAGCTCCATTTCTCCCACACGCTCTCCTTGACCATTGTATATATCCACTGTGGGCATCAAACACAAAGCCCCCTTTCTTACTAACTTTCACTTAACTAACTTTGACGGAATTCTTTATCTCCAGCAAGCTGCCACGAGGACCAGGCACTGCACCTTTAACCAGGATCATGTTTTTTTCCGGATCAACTTTTACAACTTCCAGTTTCTGAACAGTAACCCTTTCCCCACCCATCCTTCCGGGCAGGGTCTGGCCTTTAAAGACCCGTGCCGGGTCAATAGCTCCCAGGGTGCCGGGACCGCGGTGGTAGCGTGAGCCGTGTGTCATAGGACCGCGCCCCTGGCCGTGCCGTTTAATGGATCCGGCAAAGCCTTTGCCCTTGGAAACACCGGTTACATCCACAAAATCCCCGGAATCAAAGATATCCGCCTTGATATCCTGGCCGACTTCATAAGCTCCGGTATCTGAAAGCTTAAACTCGCGGATATATTTCACAGGCCCTGCGCCTGCTTTATTTAGGTGTCCTTTGAGCGGTTTGTTAAGGCGCTTTTCCTTAACCTGCTGAAAACCAACCTGGATCGCTGTATAGCCATCTTTCTCTGGAGTTTTCTTGCAGATAACCGTGCAGGGACCCGCTTCCAGGACAGTGACCGGGATAGAACGTCCGCCATCATCAAATATACGAGTCATGCCTACTTTTTTTGCCAGAATTGCTTTTTCCATCTAGAAAAACCCCCTTTCTCTCCACGAATCCTAGAGCTTGATCTCGATGTCCACACCGGCCGGCAAGTCCAGCCTCATCAGGGCATCAACTGTATTAGGTGTGGGTTCAAGGATGTCGATCAGCCGCTTGTGGGTTCGCATCTCAAATTGTTCCCTGGAATCCTTATACTTGTGCGGTGCTCGAATCACAGTATAGACACTTTTCTCCGTGGGAAGGGGTACAGGACCCGAAACCGATGCCCCGGTCCTCTTGGCCGTATCCACAATTTTGCTGGCCGACTGGTCCAGCAGGTTGTGATCGAATGCTTTAAGGCGTATCCGAATTTTCTGGTTTGACATCATTATCCTCCTTCATCGCCTGATTACTTTTGACAGACTGCTCCGTAAAAATTTCCCGCCTATACTGCGGCAACCTCTTACTTCATCGCTAAACTGTTTCATTTCTTTCTCTTATATTCTGTTATTCTATTACCGAAGTGACCACGCCAGCGCCTACAGTACGGCCGCCTTCC
>CAZOOA010000034.1:0-27909 GCA_964581355.1 uncultured Desulfovibrionaceae bacterium
CGCGAAGATAACCGGAGCCGATACCGGGAAACGGAAACTCCATTTTCATACTAATTTTTCGCTTCCGCTCCCTTTTCAATAAACTGGGGAGCTTTTTTTGTTGTGGATTTTGCTTCCGTTGGACTGCTTTCCTGGATAATTTCGATGCCCATCTTTTTAATATAATAATGGTGGAGCAGCACTTTTAAAATGGCTGTAACAGGGATGGAGAGGATGATCCCTAAAAAGCCCATCAATCTAGCCCCGCACAACAGGGCAATTATCACTGTTATCGGTCTTAAATTCACGGCTTTGCCCAGTAGAAAAGGAGTCAAAATAAAAGGATCAAATGTTTGAATGATCAGGTATAGTCCAGCGACCATTAACGGGTGGGGAGTTCCGGGTGTCAGGCTGAGCAAAACAGCGGGAATGGCGGCCAGCAATGGACCGATGTTATGAATAATGTTTAACAGACCTGCTGTTATGCCCATGGTAACGGCAAAGGGCATACCCATCCAGGAAAGCCCGATCCCGGTAAATACGCCGACAATAGTGCAGCGAAGGACATTGCCCCGTAGATAAGCGCCTACTTTGGAATCGATTATACTAATTACGTGAATGACCTCGTGGTGATAATTCGGGGGAAACAGGGAAACGATCGAAGCTTTCACTTTTTCAAAATCCAGCAGCAGGAAAAAGGTGAGGAAAAACAAGCCAACCAGCGACCACAGTTCACTTAAAAACGGGATCTGGAAAGTGGCGATCTGGTTTATCCAGTGGACCAGGATAAAGGGAATATTTTCAACAAAGCTCATAATACTGGAGTATAGTGTCTGGGAGATCTCCAAATCGTACAGGATTTCAAATTCCTCTAACTGTTCGGACATCATGATAATGTACTGCCGAAAATCCGTCCCGATATACCCTGCCAAATGCCTTATTTCCCGAAAGATCATGGGGGGGATGAAGTAGATAATCGAGACGATGATTAATAAGAACAGGCCAAAAACGGTTACAGCGGCTAGAGGTTGAGGTATGCGGTATTTTACTAGAATCGAAACCAGGGGATTGATCAGGTAGACGATAAACAGCGCAACAATTAGCAGGGAAATTACAGGAAAAAGAATTTTTAAAGCCCATAAGAATAAAATTATAGAGAAGATAAAAAGAACAAGCTTGATATTGGATTTTAAGTAGTTGTCCACTTTGACCTCCCGATAAAAAAACCGTGATCCTATTATAACTGATTTTATCCCTATTGAAAACAATTTGGTGAAAAGGAATTTCCCTGATGAAAATTGACGAAATTGGCTCGCTGCTGGCAAGCTTAGTTTTAGTAACCGGATTGGTAAAACTTCCCGCTATTGGCTTCGAACGGATTGAGGAGATCTTTACTTTTTCCTGGTTAATCCTGGGAACGTTGATATTCTTTGCTTTTTTTCGCAAAATTATTCGCAAAAGAAAATAATTGCCCCGAAGAGAGGCAATGGTTCTGCTCAACTTTCATTTTCCTTTTTTTCAGCCAGGATATAATAGACCACTTTTTCACCGATTAAGACCGCTTCTACATCCAACGTGTATGTTTTGCCGTCAAACTCAAGGGTACGTCCTTCCAGCAGATTAAGGACCAGGGGATAAGGAAGGGCCAGCACTTCCTGGCCCAATAGCCCTTTGACCAGGCCATAAATTTGTCGTTTTAACTCTGGCTCCACAAAAGAATTGTCCTCAAAGCGGATATCCAGTTTAATCTCTTCGACTACAGGTGGGGAGATAGCGTTGCCATGTTCTTGGATTATATTTATTTGCTGGGTTAGCTCATAAATTTCGACTTTTAAGCTTTCTTTTTCCCAGTAGACCTGTTCCACCCTTTTGCTGGCCAGGCAATACATAATTACCAGGCCCAGCAAAATACCGATGAGAAACATAGCCAAACTACGCTGCACATTAATTCCCCCCGAAGCATCCTTTAATTAAAAGATAACCAAGATGAGCTCCACAGAAAGCGCTTACAATCAGGGCCAGCTGTTTAAAAATTTCTGCAGGCTGCCCGCTTAAAAAACCTACTTCAATGGCCTTGAATGCGGTAAAAGTTCCTCCCAGGGCAGTTACCAGGGCCCAAAGTTTAAGCTTTTCCGCTAAATCAAGGATGGTATAGGCTGGTGGAGATAGTCCAGGCAAAAAAATGCCTGTAGCTCCAAGAAAACTGCCGCCCAGGAGAACTCCCAGGGCAATGAAAAAAGTGCTTACCAGAGCTGTAAAGAAATCCTGCACGTAAAACACCTCCTTGCCATTTGGTAGAAACAGTTTATTCTTTTAAACATCTATGTATTCAACGGTCAATGCTTAGAAGAAAACGGCGAAAATGTTTGTTATGTCGCTTTTCTATAACCCGTAGAGAGATTGGTTCAAGCATAAATTTTCTATTTTGGCAAAGGGTTTTACCTAAAAAAGTCGAAATTCTAAAGTAAGCTGAGAATATTACTTTCGGGGGGAAGCACTTGTTTGTTCATTTGCATAATCATACTGAATTCAGTCTTCTTGACGGGGCAACCCGGGTAAAGAAAATGGTTGAGAAAGCATCAAGCCAGGGTATGCCTGCTGTAGCCATTACAGACCACGGGGTGATGTACGGAGCCGTGGAATTTTACAAAGCGGCACGCAATGCCGGGATAAAACCGATCATTGGTTGCGAAGTATATGTAGCGCCAAGGACCCGTTTTGATCGAGAACATGGAAAAGACGACTCCCAGTACCACTTGGTCCTGCTGGCCAGGAACCGGGAAGGGTACAGAAACCTGATGAAGCTGGTCACAGCAGGTTATATGGAAGGTTTTTATTACAAACCCAGGGTGGACAGGCAGCTGTTGGCTGAACACAGTAGAGGGTTGTTTGCCTTGAGCGCCTGCCTGGCGGGGGAAATACCGGCCTTGCTGCTTAAAGGAGAAGGGGAAAAAGCTTATGAGCTAGCCTGCTGGTACCGGGACACTTTTGAACCGGGACACTATTTCCTTGAACTGCAGGACCAGGGGCTGGAAGAACAATATGGCTTAAATCAAAAGCTTTTCCAGCTTGGAGAGCGGGCGGGCATACCGCTGGTGGCAACCAATGATGTCCATTACCTGGACCAGGAAGATGCCGAAGCCCATGATGTGCTGCTCTGCATTCAGACAGGGAAGAACGTCGACGATCCCAATCGAATGAAGTTTGAAGGAAATGGCTTTTACTTTAAAAGCTCTGAAGAAATGAAACAAACATTTGCTGATTTTCCTAATGAAGTGCTGGAGAATACGGCCTGGATTGCTGAACAGGTAGAACTGGAATTTGATTTTGACCAGATGCTATTACCTCCTTACACTATCCCGGCCCCTCATAATAATGCGGAAGAGTACCTCCAAGCTCTCTGCTTGGAAGGGCTGGAAAACAGGTATGATGAAATTACGCCGGAAATAAAGGAACGTCTTGATTTTGAACTGGGAGTCATTAACCAGATGGGCTATGCCAGCTACTTTTTGATTGTCTGGGATTTTATCCGTTTTGCCCAGGAAAAGAGTATTCTGGTGGGCCCCGGAAGGGGTTCTGCCGCTGGAAGCCTGGTAGCTTATGCCCTGAACATAACGAACATTGATCCGCTTCGCTATGGCTTGCTCTTTGAGCGTTTTTTAAACCCGGAAAGGGTTACCATGCCCGATATAGATATTGATTTCTGTTACGAGCGGCGTGATGAAGTAATCCGCTACGTGGTGGATAAATATGGTGAAGACCGGGTAGCCCAGATCATCACCTTCGGGACCATGGCCGCCCGGTTGGCTGTACGGGATGTGGGCCGGGCACTTAATTTTTCTTATGGAGAGACAGACCGTGTGGCCAAAATGATTCCCTATGAAGTGGGCATGAGCATAGAAAAGGCCTTAACAATGAATAATGACTTAAAAAGTCTTTATAACAGCGATGAACGATACAGGCGGCTTTTAGACACCTCCATGGCTGTGGAAGGTTTACCCCGGCATTCATCCACCCATGCCGCAGGGGTTGTAATTGCCGGTGATCCTCTGGTAGAGCATGTCCCCCTGCAAAAAGCCACGGATGATTCAGTAGTCACCCAGTTTTCCATGGGCAACCTGGAAGAGTTGGGTCTTTTAAAGATGGATTTCTTAGGTTTAAGAACGCTAACCATTATCGGGGAAGCAGCCAGGCAGGCCAACTTGAGAGGTGCAGACCTGGATATTAACAATGTTTCCCTGGATGATGCCAGCACCTTTACCCTGCTCTCCCAGGGGGAGACTGCCGGAGTGTTTCAGTTAGAAAGCAGTGGGATGCGTTCTGTGCTCCGGGAATTAAAGCCCAGCAAATTTGAAGATATTATCGCTGTTGTTGCTCTCTATCGCCCGGGTCCCATGGAGCAGATACCTGTGTTTATCGAAAGCAAGCACGGTGTCAAGCCCATTAAATACCTGCACCCCGACCTGGAACCCATTTTGAAGGAAACATATGGTGTGATGGTATACCAGGAACAGATTATGGAAGTAGCAGCCAGGATGGCCGGGTTTACCCTGGGACAGGCAGACCTTTTACGCAGGGCTATAGGAAAAAAGAAAATGGAAATCCTGGACGAGCAGCGGGTTCTATTTGTTGACGGAGTAGAAAAGACAGGGTACGACCGTAAGCTGGGCGAAGACCTGTATAACCTGATTGTCAAGTTTGCTTCGTATGGTTTCAACAAGTCACATGCTGCTGCATATGCTATGGTCGCCTATCAGACTGCGTACCTGAAGGCCAACTACCCGGTGGAATTTATGGCAGCGCTATTGACGGGGGTTATGTCCACTAGCGAGAAAGTAGCCCTTTATATTGCCAGCTGCAAACGTATGGGCATTGAAGTCCTGCCTCCGGATGTAAACGAAAGCGATACGAATTTTACTGTAGTGGGTGAAAACCGCATCCGCTTTGGCCTGGCCGCGGTTAAAAATGTAGGCAGGGGTGCAATTGAAACCATTATTCATACCCGGGAAAAAGAAGGCAAATTTAATGGATTAAATGATTTTTGCCAAAAAGTTGATTTAAGGGCTTGTAACCGCAAAGTCATTGAAAGCTTGATCAAAAGCGGCGCCTTTGACTCCCTGGGAGGGTTGCGCTCCCAGTATTTAAACATCCTGGAGTCAGCCCTGGCCCGGGGTCAACAGGCACAGAAAGAACGGCTAAACGGTCAGTTGACCATGCTGTCTTTCCTGGGAGAAGAAGAAAACATGGCCTCTTCAGAAGATGAGCTTCCTCCTTTACCGGAGTTTTCCGCCAAAGAAAAGCTGACCCTGGAAAAAGAAATGGTCGGACTTTATATTTCTGGTCATCCATTAGACCAGTATCGCTTGATCTTGGATAACGTGAATCAAGTAATTCCCTTGGGAGAGCTGGCTGAAGTTGGGGATCGCCGAAATGTGTCAGTTGCAGGGATTATCAGCGCCATGCGGCAAATTTATACCAAGAAGGGGCAGCCCATGTGCTTTATAACTATAGAGGACTTGACAGGCGATGTGGAGGTTGTTGTTTTCAGCGATGTTTACGAGCGCTACCAGGACGAACTGGAGGAGGACCGGGTTGTGATCCTTCAGGGCCAGTCGGATCACAAGGAAGATGATGACGTAAAAATATTGTGCAAAGATATTACTTTTTTACCCAAAGAAGCCAAACAGTTATTAATAAAAGTCTGTGGAGAAAAGCCTATCGGTGATATGGTGGCTTTAAAGGATGTCCTGGCCGAGTATCAGGGAGGTATGCCTGTTTACCTTTATTTCGAAGACAAGAAAAAGCTGCTTTTAACCGGACAGGAATGCTGGGTAAAAGAAGATAACAGGCTTTACCAACGGATTGAAAGCTTGGTGGGTCCGGATTGCTTAAAGGTGCAGCAAATGGAAGCCTAATAAAAGAAATGCTCTACCTGGTGGATTAAAAGGCAGCAGTTCGTCAATACTGAAAACGAAATGGAGTGAGTCTGTTGAAAAAAATTGCTGTCTTGACCAGCGGTGGAGATGCACCGGGAATGAATGCCTCCGTTCGGGCTGTTGTTCGTAAAAGCATTTTCCATGGCCTGCAGGTTCATGGGATTATGCGTGGCTTCCAGGGGCTGATTAACGGTGAAATTGAAACAATGAAACTGGGCTCAGTGGCCGATACAATTCATAGGGGTGGCACCATTCTTCGTACTGCCCGAACACCGGAGTTTTTGACAGAAAAAGGACAGAGCCGGGCCAAAGCTTTTCTAATTGAACAGGGCATTGAAGGCTTAATTGTCATTGGTGGGGATGGATCGTTCCGTGGTGCCGGTGTGCTGGAAGAGGCCGGGATCAAAACCATTGGCATCCCTGCAACAATCGACAATGATATTCCGTTTACAGATTACTGCATTGGTTTTGATACTGCCCTGAACACTGTTATAGATGCCATTAACCGGGTCAGGGATACTGCTACTTCTCATGAACGGGTTTATGTGCTGGAAGTGATGGGGCGGGATACAGGGCATATAGCTCTACTGGCCGGACTGGCCGGAGGAGCCGAGTCGATTGTTGTTCCAGAGGTTCCATTTGACCTGGCCGAAGTCTGCAACCGTTTGATGCGGGGAGTGGAGCGGGGGAAACTGCACAGTATAATTCTGGTTGCTGAAGGTGCAGGTAGTGCCATAAATATTGCCAGTGAAATCGAAGAGCTAACCCAGATGGAAGTGCGGGTGAGCATCCTGGGCCACCTGCAGCGGGGCGGCAGTCCAACCGCTTTTGACCGGATTCTGGCCAGCAAAATGGGTGCCCGGGCTGTAGATCTATTGATTTCAGGCATAAGCGGTGTTATGGTTGGTTGCTGGAAAGGTGAGCTTCAAACAACTACTTACCAGGAAGTTTTCAGCAGCGAGAAACCATTTTCGTGGGAAGATTACAAGCTGGCGGGAATACTGGCAATATAAGGAGAGGCAGGAGATTAACGTGAGGCGGACAAAAATTGTTTGCACCATTGGGCCGGCTTCAGAAGAATACGGGACGGTCCTGGATCTGATCCGTGCCGGAATGGACGTGGCCAGGTTAAACTTTTCCCATGGTGAGCATAAAGAACATGCAGCCAGGGTTGAAACAATCAGGCGAGCCAGTGAAGAGCAGGGCAAAAGGGTCGGTATATTGGTTGATACTCGCGGTCCGGAAGTAAGGATTAAAACCTTTCTTCAGGGCGAGGTGATGTTGCGTGAAGGGGATATATTTACTTTAACCACAGAAGACGTTGAGGGAGATGAAGAAAAGGTCTCTGTTACTTATGCGGATTTCCCAGTGGATGTTAAGTCCGGGGCACGAATTTTGCTGGATGATGGCATGATTGAGCTTAAGGCTGAAGAAATCAGCGGCAGCAGTGTAAAAACCAGGGTAATCCACGGCGGACGCCTGTCATCTCGCAAAAGCATAAACCTGCCAGGAGTTTCCATTAACCTGCCCTCTATTTCCAAGGAGGATAAACAAGATATTGATTTTGCTATTGAGCAAGGCGTCGATTTTATCGCAGCATCCTTTATTAGACGAGCTGATGATGTGCTGGCTATCCGAGAGCTGCTGGAGCAAAGCAACTCGGATATCAGGATTATTGCCAAGATTGAAAATTGCGAAGGGGTGGAGAACTTTGCAGAGATCCTGGACGTTACCGATGGCATAATGATCGCTCGGGGTGACCTGGGAGTGGAAATTCCTGCAGAAGATGTCCCCCTGGTTCAAAAACGCCTGATTCAATCCTGCAACCAGGCAGGTAAACCAGTGATCACAGCAACACAGATGCTTGATTCCATGATCCGCCAACCCCGTCCGACCCGGGCAGAAGCCAGCGACGTAGCAAATGCCATTTTTGACGGCACCGATGCAGTTATGCTTTCTGGAGAAACTGCAGCCGGGGCCTATCCCCTGGAGGCTGTCCAAACCATGGCCCGGATTGCTGAAAGGACAGAAATAGCCCTGGACCACAAGAAGGCTTTTGCTCCTCTTGAAACTCCAGCACAAAAAACAGTAACCGATTCTATCAGCTCAGCTACATGCCGAGCTGCCCACGAACTGGGTGCAGTGGCGATTATTTCCGCTACTCACTCAGGACATACTGCCCGAATGGTGTCCAAATACAAGCCCAAGGCGCCGATTATTGCCGTTACTCCCAGGGAAAGGATTGCTACAGCCCTTACCCTGACCTGGGGGGTTTATCCCCTGCTTTCCCCACCGACCTTTCATACCGACGAAGTTTTTAATACAGCGGTAAGTATTGCCCTGGATGCAGGGTTGATCAAGAATGGCGATTTGGTTATTTTGACAGCAGGTGTACCGGTGGGGGTTCCGGGGACCACCAACTTTATGCGCATTGATACCGTCGGGGAAGTGCTGGTTCAGGGCTTGGGTGTCGGGAAAACAGCGGTTACCGGGGAAGTGCATGTCGCCAGGACTCCTGCTGATGCGGTGGAGATTAAAGAAGGCCAAATTCTAGTTGCCCCCTATACAGATAAAGATTACCTGCCTGCCATGGAAAAGTCTTCAGCCATCATTACCGAAGCAGGAGGACTTACGTCTCATGCTGCTATTGTGGGGTTAAATCTGGGCATTCCTGTAATTGTCGGGGCATCCGGGGCGACCAGTGAGCTTTCCACCGGTCAGTTGATTACAGTGGAGACAGTGCGGGGACTGGTTTACCGGGGGCGTGCTACAGTTTTATAGGAGGGGAGAGACGGGCCGTGAAGCAGAGTGAAACAACTGTCAGGGTTCGATATAAAGATACGGACCAGATGGGAGTAGTTTATTATGCCAATTACTTCATCTGGTTTGAAGTCGGCCGGACGGAATTTTTAAGAGATCTTGGTATGAGTTACAAAGACCTGGAACAAAATGAACTCCTTTTGCCGGTTATTGAAGCGTACTGTAAGTATAAACTCCCGGCTCGTTATGATGATCCGTTAAGAGTGATTACACGGCTGCATTTCATCCAGGAAGTTCGGTTGGGCTTCCAATATGAAATCATTCATGCTGAAACGGGTGAATTTTTGGTCCAGGGAGAAACCACCCATGCTTTTGTCAACAAGAACGGAAAGCCTGTGGTTTTACGCAAGCAAAATCCTTTTCTTTGGAGAATACTTAAGGACCAGGTGCAGGAAAAAGAAGTGTAATATATGTATTGAAGTTTCCACTTCCCGGTCTTGGCCCCGGCTGCTGCCTGTGCATCTGCCAGGATCCCTGCCGCAGAAAAGGCAGGAGGTTGGCAGCAGGTTTATTGATCTGCTGGCTTGATTATTTTCGATTTAAGGAGGTAAAAAAATGGAAGACATTCGTACTGGAGTTGTGTATCATGATGATTTTCTGCTGCACTATAACGATTATCATCCCGAGTGCAAGGAGAGGCTGGAAGCGGCTATGGACAAACTGGAAAAAGAAGGGGCTCTTAACAAGCTGAAGCTTTTAACCCCCCAGGAAAAAGCGCCTGTGGAGACAATTGCCCTGGTCCATGACGAGGATTATATTAGAAGTGTGGAAACTGCCTGCCAGAAAAACTTAAAGCAACTGGACATGGATACTTACATTACGCAGGATACCTATGAAGTGGCCCGTCTGGCAGTGCAGGGGGGACTGGATGCCGTAGACAAGGTGATGGACGGGGAGTTGAACCGGGTTTTTGCCCTTGTCAGGCCTCCTGGACATCATGCTGAACCTGACCGGGCCATGGGTTTTTGTATTTTCAACAATATCGCTGTGGTCGCCAGGGTTTTGCAAAAAAAGTATGGACTCAAGCGCATTATGATTATCGATTGGGATGTCCACCATGGAAACAGCACTCAACATGTATTTGAAAATGATGCTGAAGTCCTGTTCTTTTCAGTACACCAAAGCCCGGCTTATCCCGGGACCGGCGGTTT
This sequence comes from uncultured Desulfovibrionaceae bacterium, assembly GCA_964581355.1. GTDB lineage: Bacteria > Bacillota > Dethiobacteria > DTU022 > UBA8154 > CAZOOA01. The sequence continues at coordinate 9,887 of CAZOOA010000034.1, forward strand.
AAGAGAGATAGGTCGCGGTTCTGGCGAAGGCTATACCATTAATGCTCCCATGCCGGCAGGATGCGGTGATGAGGATTATTTAAAGCTGTTCGAGCAGGTAGTCCTCCCCGTGATGGATGATTTTAAGCCGGAAATGCTATTAATTTCTGCCGGGCAGGACGCTTACATGGGAGACCCCCTGGCTTCCATGAACCTGACCAAACAATTTTATGGTAAAATGGCCCAACTTTTAAAAGAAGGTGCTGAGAAGCATTGTGACGGCAAAATGCTTTTGTTCCTGGAGGGCGGATATAATGTAAATGCGCAGGCATCGATCATTTACAACGTGATTAATGTGATTTCTGGCTGGAACTTACCCCTGGAAGAAGATTCCAGGCCATCACAGGGAGGGCGTGGATCGAAAGCTATCCAGGCAGTTATTGATCTTCACAAACAATACTGGCCAGGTTTAAAATAACAGCAATTTAACCAGTTGCAGTTTAGAGATGGAGGTACACGATATGGTGCAGATACGTCCGATAAAAGGCATCCGTTATAGAAATGACGGAAGCTTGGATTATTCCAGGCTTATTACTCCCCCCTATGATGTTATTGAGCAGGAGATGCAGGAAACGTTTTACCAGCTCAGCCCTTATAATATCATCCGCCTGGAGTATGGAAAAACATTTCCAGGAGATGGGCCGGAAAACAACAAGTATACCCGGGCTGCAGAGATTCTTTCTTCCTGGATGAAGGATAAAGTTCTGGTTCAGGAAGATGAACCGGCCTTTTATCTTTATGAACAGCACTTTGAATTGGATGAAAAACAGTATGTCCGGGAAGGTATTTTTTGTGGGGTTAAATTAACTTCCTTTGAAGAAAGGGAAATCATTCCTCACGAAGAAACTATGAGCAAACCCAAGGCGGACCGGCTGGAACTGCTCCGGCACTGTGAAACCAATTTCAGTCCAATCTTTGGCCTTTACCAGGACGAAAACTTTTTCCTGGAGAGGCGTTTTTACAAAATCAAACAGGATACGCCTCCATCAATTGATTTTGCCGACACAGAAGGCCAGAGACACAGGATCTGGATCTTAACAGAAAAGCAGGATATTATAGATTTGCAGACTTTTTTTCAGGACAAGTCACTTTTTATTGCTGATGGGCACCATCGTTATGAAACAGCGTTCCACTTTTACCAGGAAAAAAAGGCTCAAATGGGGGGGGGAGCTCCAGGTTACGATCACGTTCTCATGTCCATGGTAAATATTTACAATCCCGGGCTGTTAGTTTACCCGACACACCGACTGTTGACCCGGAGCAACTTGGAAACTGATGAAGTAATCAATGGTCTTTCCAGTCAGTTTCAAGTGGAAGAACATCCTGAACCAGCCAGCAAGGATCAACTTGCAGATTGGCTTCGTAATCACCAAGTCAGTGCAGTTGACGAAAACCTGGTTTTTGGGCTTTACACCCCCAAGAAAAAACTTTTTAAATTAATATTTAACGATAGTAATTCGCAGTTTGATAAGCCATACCCCTGGTTAGATACAGTAGTTTTACAGGAGACAATATTTTCCCGAATTTTTGGATTGGGAGACAAAGAGAGAAAAGAAGAGCCCGTGCTGGAGTATATAAAGGATGAATGGGAGGCAAAGGAAAAAGTTGACCGTGGTGAAGCAAAATATCTCTTTTTTGTCAATAAACCTCCCGTGGAAGAAATTATCAACTATGCAGAAAAAGGGGTCAGGATGCCTCAAAAATCAACATACTTTTATCCCAAGTTTGTAACAGGTTTGATTATGCTTAAGCTGGGTGATCATTAAACTTTTTTGTATGCTTCTCTTTGAGAAGAAAAGAAATGACAGAGATGGTTTAATGTTAAAACCTCTCTCTGCTCCAATAATTGTAAAAGCATGGCAAATATATTTGCTGTCATGATCGAATCCCCCAAGGCGGTATGCCTTTCATGTTCTTCGATCTCAAAGCGCTTTACCAGGCCTTCCAGCGAGTATTCAAACATATCGGGGAGAAGGCACCTAGACAGTGTATAGGTGTCAATAACCGGGTTAAGAACCCTGCAGGGCGCGCAGAAAGAGAGGGCGACATTTAAAAAAGCCAGATCAAACGCCGCATTATGGGCTACCAGGATTCGACCTTCCACAAATGAAAAAAAATCAAGCAGAACACTAATAATATTGGGCTGGTCGGTAACCATTGAGCCTGTTATCCCGGTGATATGGCTGGCTGTTGTTGGAATAGGGCGTTCGGGGTTTACCAGGCGGTTAAACGTTTTGTCCTGGTGGACGACGCCTTTTTCGATAATAATGCCAGCAATGGAGATGATCCGGTCTCCTTTGAACGGCTGCAGCCCCGTTGTTTCTGTATCAAAAACAACGTATGAAGCATCATGAAGGTTTTGCTCCCAGTCAACATGATTACCGTTGGTCCGGACTTTTTGGACCAATTTTTTTTTGGTATCCTCGTCTGCTTCTGAATGGGCAATTTTCCGATTAAACATATTGAGCCCGAAATATCTCTCCACGAAATCTACCAGGCGTCGGTGAAAAGGGTAATGAAAACGAGCTTTGCGGTTTAATGTATAACAATCAGGTTCAAAATAATAACTTACTTCCATTTTTAAGTGATTCTCCCTTAACCCTGGTAAACACGGAAATACTTGGCTGCCAGGTTTTGTAAGCGGTTTACAACAATAAAGGATTCTCGAAGTAATGATTGTTCTTTTTTACTTAATGTATAAGGGTTGATATAGTTGTCGGGTTGTTCCCCACGGCTCATTTTTTCTACAGCTTCTCGAATTCTAAACATCATCAAGGTTTCGTAAGCAACTTCAATAAATTCGATTTCGTCTTTTTTCAAAATTGATTTCCTTTTCAATTCCTCCAACCGTTTAAAAGTTGAAGTTTCCGTAATCCCTTCCCGTAAGCAAAAAAGTCGGACACAGTCGACAATATGAACGCAGGCGGCACCTTTTAGGTTGACCTGGTTACGGTGTTCACCGGTTTTTTCTGTGACAATCTGCCGGAAGACATTTAATGGTGCTTTGTGACGCAGATCATCTTCTGCCAGGAAAAGAAGCACAGTATTGGCATTCTGGTATGACTCTTTGACAAAATTCCTTAACTTGTGAGTAAGCTCTTCCGCACCATAAATATGACGGAAGTCAAGGAATATAGTCATTTTGCGTATATTTTCGGGGTTTAATTCATCAAGCCAATTTTTATTCAACTGGTACCACTGGGATAGAGAATTACACCAATCCGAATTATTGGCCATAATATATCCTTCGCACCTTTCAAACCCGGATTCTTCTAAGCCGCTAACAATTTTTTCGCCCAAAGCCAGGAAGTATTCTTCTGCCTCCAGGTTTTCCTTTTCGGTGGGCAAATCTTCAAAGATAATCCCGTTATCCTGGTCGGTCCTGGAGTACTGCTCCATTCTTCCACTACTACCCATGTTGATGAAACTATACCTGGCAGGAGGGGGACCATGCTCGGCGGTCATTTCCTGCTCAGCCAGGTAGATGATTTTTCGGGTAAGACGGTCATAGAATTCTGTTATCAGGGGGCATATTTCAGAAGCATAAGCTCTTTCAGCAACCAAAGCCTGTAAAACGCGATCAATATCTTCAACGGTTTTTTTCAAATCTTTGACAGTCTGTCTTGTTTCAATGGAGTTGACGATACTTAAGGCACCTGACTGCCTGCTACGCATCAGATCACGCATGGTTACCACGCCGACAAGAGTGCCATTCTCAGTCACCACCACATGCTTTATGCTATGCTTGGCCATAAGCAATAGGGCACGGTATGAATACTCGTCGGGCGCAATGGAAACAAGATTCTCGCTCATAATATGATGAGCTTCTAATTTCTCTATGGTGTTGCTGTCGCGGGTCAGCACTTTTTTAACCAGGTCTTTTTCAGTGATAATTCCCAAAGGATTGCCGTTAGGGGCCATGACGACAATTGAGGAAACATCACTTTCGGACATTATTTCTGCCACTTTTTCAATACTATCCATGTAGCCGCATGTTATCGGGGGGGAATTCATGATATCAGAGACCTTTTTACGTAGAGGCAGACCCCTGATTAAGGCGCCTTCCCGGGCTTCTTCCATGAAATTCTGGTAAAGACTTCGTAAGCGTCGGCACATTTCATAAGTAAAAAACGAAGAAAATTCAGCGTTTTCGCTCATAATAGACTCTAAGTTTTCATGAGAAACCACAAGACAGGTTAAGTCTTCATGAGCAATAACAGAAACCGGATATTCTTCTTCCGTTAAAAGTGCTGTCACCCCAAAGAAATCATAGGGGTTTCTATACCCGGCAATAGTCTCCCCGGTAGTTTCGTTAGCTATAAAAACTTTTGTCCGGCCGGAAACAATAATAAACAGTTTTCTTTTTGAAGGTTCTCCCTGCCGAAAAATGTAAGCTTCCTTGGGATAGCTTTCGAACTTGGCTTTTTCAGCCAAAAATTCCAAGTTCTCCTGGTTAAGGATATTAAAGGGGACAACTTGTTTCAAAATCTCCATCTTCTGCTTTACATTACCCCGAGTTTTTTCATTAAGCGTAGACATGGAAGAGGTCTCCTAACTGTTTTAAAAGTCAAAATCTTTACATAAATATTGTACTAAAAAGAAGCTGGAAAGGCAAGAAACAAATCCATGAAATTCCACCGGTCATACCTTTTCCTGTTTAATTTCCCAATGGATAAGTAAAGCCATAATGGCTCTTAATACAACGATAGCAGCTAAAACCATAATTTCTTCCATTTCCCTGCTGATCACCGTTCGCAATATTTCTGCTCCTAAAAACAACTCCAATCCAAAGGAAAGGTACTTGGCCAGGGTTAAGCGGATATATTTACCGTCTTTGCTTGTACGGGCAAAATACCAGAAAACAAAGGTTGCTGAATAAATAATTACCGCAGCACCATAAATTTCCAATAATAAGATAAAAACATACAGAACCTGCACAAGGTACTCTTCGATGATATAAATCATATTTATAGAACCCTCTTATAAATGGACTAAAATGAAAAAGGTTTCTTTTATTTTTTTCAAATAAAGAAGGATTAAACCCCTGTCAGGGACAATTTAAATAAAAGAAAGTAATTTCTCAGAACTATTTTCAAATGAAGCAGGGCGACGGCTCTAGCTCTTCCGGAGCGAAGCGTAGGACCGTTAAAAAAAGCGCAGAACCGTCCACCCTTTACGGTTTATGATTTAAAAAACGGACTGGGAATCACAAAATAATTAAGCTGTTCAGCCATGGTTGGTGAAGGTTGACAAGTCCTATTTGTCAAGAAAGGGGCAGTCGTTTGTTGAAAAAAAACAACCCAACAAATCAATTGGATGGCAAGACTTGGACGCGCTATAGTATTAGTGTTTGGAATGATATTCATAAATCCTCCATGGAAAAAAAAATGAAACACCCTGCGCTTTTCCCCTTGCATCTGGTCCACAGGCTGATTAAAATATTTTCACATCCCGGTGACCTGGTGCTGGATCCTTTCATGGGCAGCGGGAGCACCTTACTGGAAGCGGGCATGATGGGTCGGCGGGGAATTGGGTTGGATATCTCCAGGGATTACATTGATTTATTTCACCATCGGTTTCAAAATGAAGGAGACAAGAATTTGCTGGTTTCTGCCATCCATGATGATGCGCGTAACCTTTTACACTACGTATCGCCGCTGGAGGTGGATTTTTGCTTAACTTCTCCGCCTTATTGGAACATCTTGGGTGAAACAAGGAGTGCAGACAAAAAAGAGCTGCGCAACTACAGTAATGCAGCTTCAAGTTTGGGCTATAATTTGGGCTATATAGAAGATTATCAACAATTCCTGGACGAGCTTTCCTGCATATTTACAGAAGTGTACAATGCCCTTGGCAAAGGGAAGTACTGCATAGTTGTTGTAATGGATCTCCGCAAGAAAAACCAGTTTTTTCCCCTGCACATGGATCTGGCTTACAAAATGCAATTGATCGGTTATACCCTTGATGATATTATAATCTGGGACCGACGCCACGAGTACAACAATTTGCGTCCTCTTGGTTTCCCTTATGTTTTTCGGGTTAACAAGGTTCACGAGTACATCTTAATATTTCAAAAAAGATAACTGGTTACGGGGGAAGAAAATGACAAAAAAAATTCCTTTTGACTTTACAAAATTAGGTAATATTTTCACCCGTCCTGAGCAGCTGGATAACTTTGCACGTGAAAGTATGGGGCTGGTTCATGATCTGCTAAAGGATCGGGAGAATTACAATTGTGCCACCTGGTGCAGCCAGTGCTGTTATGGCTCAATTCTGATGTCCTATACCGAGTTTAACTTCATTTTACTGCACCTGGAATATGCCTGGTCGACCTGGCAGGTCAACAAGCTGCTTCGGGATAGAATAGGCATTGTCCAGGACCATTCAACGATGCTTTGTCCTTTCCTTGATCAGGGAAAAGAATCAGAGCACTGCCAAATTTACCAGGCAAGGCCGCTTATCTGCCGTGTTTTTGGAACAACTGCTGCACCCTGCCAGGAAGGTATCGAACCTGTTGATCTTGAAGAGGAACTTTTCTATCGGGCCTATGATCAACTGTATTATGCAAACAACCAGTTTATTGCCCTGAACATCAGCGAGGACTGGGCTCTTTTTGAGGCGCCTTTTGCTTTCTGGTGCCTGGCTGATAATGATCAAAACTCCAGAGATTTTTTACAACAATATATCCTGGAAAATAACGATTCTTTCCATGCAGTTTTATATCACCTTAATGAGCGACACTTTTTTACCATAGCTGAAGGTGAGCGAATAATTATCTCCCGGTAAACGGATTCAGCATTCGAAAGCGAAGAATGTATTCCTTAATATGGACACAAGGGAGCGGCTAAATGAAAGATTTATATCCTGTTTTTTTAAACTTGCATGATAAAAAATGCCTTGTTGTAGGCGGCGGTCAAGTTGCTGCGCGGAAAGTCCGGGCTTTGCTTGCCGTCCGGGCCGATATTACTCTGGTATCTCCCCAAGTTATTGAGGAAATACAAAAGCTGGATGATTACGGCCTGGTGACCATCGTTCCAGAAAAATATGGCGGGGAAAAGCATCTCCAGGAAGCATTCCTGGTTATTTCCGCAGTCAATGATCCCCAGGTAAATGAGCAGGTTTACCTGGACTGCCTGTCCCGAAACATATTGGTGAACATAGTTGATGATCCGGGAAAATGCACATTTTTTGTCCCCTCAGTCGTTAGCCGTGGGGCACTAAGCATTGCCATCTCAACGGAAGGTAAAAGCCCAGCTTTGGCCCGCCGCTTGCGGGAAGAATTAGAAGCGCAGTTCGGACCGGAATATGAAGATTTTGCGGAAATCCTGGGAGAGTTAAGAAAACAAGTGAAAACACAGGTCCATGACCCGAATAAAAGGCGCAAGATCTTTTCTGAGCTGGCCAGCGATAAGTTTTTTCAATACTATCTGGAGTTAACAGCAAAAGAATTTGGAGAAAAAGTTCAAACCCTCATTAAGAGGCACTGCATGTAAACACTTTGTAACGGGAACTATTATCAATTGTTGACGGCAGGATCAGTTTCAGTTATAATATTAATACGCAAATTAAGAACAACAGCATTTAGGAAGAAAAGGATGTGCCGAAGTGGCGGAACAGGCAGACGCACTTGACTCAAAATCAAGCGCCCTCTGGGTGTGTGGGTTCGAATCCCACCTTCGGCACCATTTTATTTCCCAAGCTATTTTCCAGCTTAAAAGTTGTTAATATTGATATAAATCACAGCTGTTGCGCGAAGGTCAAAATAATTTAAGCCTTGAAATAAAAATTTAATTGAGGATGCTGTAATTAGCCGGGACGGCATCAGTAAAGCTCCTTCAAAGGGGCTTTTTCATTAGGGGGGATAACTTGTTTAAAGGAAGTAAAAGAGACTGGCTTGATAAGCTGGCCCAAAGAAATAATATTTTGTATACATTGGGAAGCTTGTGCCTCCTTAAAATAATCATTTTTTCTTTGAGCGTTGAAACGCCGCAAATGGGTTGGGAATGGGAAATAAAGACAGTACCCCCCTTGCTGCTGGCAAGTGCAGGTGTTTTAGCCATCTTGTTTGCTCCTGCTTTTTTGTTTCGTAGCAGGAAAATCCAGCAGATTTATGGCATTATAATCAATCTTGCCCTTTCTTTTCTCATAGTGGCTAATCGTGTTTACAATATGTTCTTCCACAGCTTTATTTCCCCGGAAACTGTTTTGCATTCCCACGAAGCGCTTTCCATGAGCCAGGCACTTTTTTCTACGATGCGGTTTTGGGAATTTCTTTGGTTGATAGATTTAATCTTATTATACTTTCTTGTACTGCGTCGATACTCTGCCGGGGAAGTTCAACCGGTTGTACCATTTTTTTATCAACGCCTGAAGCAGTCAGCGGTAGTTTTTGTTGTTGGGTTTTTAGCTTTTGCCGTATCATTGAATTATACGGAGCACCATCGGCAGCAAAACATTAACTTGAGGGAAAGTGGAATGTTGCTTTTCTATCTTAGGGAAGCCACGTTACTTGCTGCCAGGGAGGAAGAAGAAAAGGTCTTCGGTGAGGACGTTCAGGCCGTGAAAGATTGGTTTGACAGCCACTGGGAAGAAAAAGGTGAGCGGGACGATGAAGTTTTAAACTATTACGGAGCAGCGGAAGGAAAGAACCTGATTGTTTTACAGGTAGAAGCACTCCAGGAAATCGCAATTGGCAAAACTGTTAATAACCAGGAAATAACCCCGAACCTGAACCGAATTAAAGAAGAAAGTGTATATTATCCCAACTGCTACGACCAGGTAGACATGGCAACAGCCGATGCGGAAATCCTGATCAATCATTCCCTGTACCCGTTAAGTGATGTTAGTGTTTATATGCGTCACCCTGATAATCAGTTCAATTCTTTAGCCCATACACTGCGGGATGGCGGCTACAAAGATGCTGCAGTGTATCACGGCTTTCGGCGTGAATTTTACAATCGCAGGGAAGCCTATCCCAATATGGGGTTCAATCAATACTTCAGCCGCAGGCATTACGAATTAGACGAAGTTTACAGCGGCTTGCTGGGGGATATGACCTTTTTAAGGCAGACCGTTGATTTGATGGAAGAAGAACTCAATGAGCCATTTTATTCTTTTATCATCACCCTGACCAGCCACCATCCTTTTAATTACCTGGAAGATTATGAAGAGATTGATATCTCCGGGTATGAAGGGACGATTGTGGGTGACTATATACAGTCCATTCACTATACCGATGCCGCCATCGGAGTTTTCTATGAACTGCTGCAGGAACGAGGTATTTTGGACGATTCTTTGTTGGTTATCTATGGGGACCATGTCGCTTTTCATTATAATGAGCTCGACTGGGAGGCGTTAAACCTGTTTTTTGGGGCCAATATGCGGGACCCGCTAGCACAGGTGAAAGAACATCGCGTACCTTTGTTGATCCGTTTTCCCGGTGCTGAAGTTTCCAAAGTAGTCCAGGAGAAAGCAGGGATGGTAGATGTATTTCCAACAGTTGCCAATTTGCTGGCTGTAAACAATCCATACGTAATGGGGCGTGACCTATTCAACTCCCAGGAAGAAATGATCATCCTGAAAAAAGGTTCGTTTATCAAAGATAATTATTTCTATCATGCTCCCACCAGAACAATGCATGACCTGGAAACAGGTGCATACCGGATCATTACCGAAGAACATGAACTGGTCAACAAAGCAAAGCAGGCGCTACGTATTTCCGAAAAAATATACCGTATTGATTTTTTCCGGGAAGTCCAGGATGGTGTAGCCCCTTGACCTTTTGACTTCTTTGCATTTGTTTTTTCCGTATCCAATGAAACAAATAGTCCTGACGCAGGGTCTTAAAGTGTTAAATCCGAGTTTTTTAGAAAAAGAATTGGGAGGTTAAATCATCAAGCGTGTAGTTTATTTTGTTTTTATTGGTCTTATGGTCCTGGTTGCAATTCTGCTTGTTGCGGGCCTTTCTGGAAATGAGGAGGCGGGGAAGGAGCTTTCTTTAGCAGCTCCCTCTTTTGAGCCGGGCCGTCAGGAAAAACTTCACTTTACGATCCTGCATACCAATGATGAACATTCTGCCTTACTGCCTCATTCCCAGGCTAGGGGATACGGCCCAGAAAGTGAAGCTCCGATTGTGGGAGGTGCTGCCCGCCTGGCAGCGGTTGTATCTCAACTACGGGAATCGAAAAAAACTCAGGATGAGCAGGTTTTGCTGGTTTCAGCAGGAGATTTTCTGGGGGGCACACCTTATGGTTGGCTGGCACTGCAGGGTTTTTCTCCAGAACTGAGTATTATGAAACAGATCGGGTATGATGTTGTAACTCTGGGCAATCATGAATTTGATTTTGGTCCGGATGTGTTGGCCCGTTACCTGGGGGCAGTAGGTTACCCGGAAACCGGTTCCAAAATGGCCCTGGTAGCATCCAATACCCATCCCCCGGCTGATCATCAACTTGCAGAAGTCGGCCTGGAAAAAAAACACCTGGTTGAGCTGGACAACGGCCTAAAAATTGGTTTTTTAGGCTTATTGGGCAGCGCTGCTCAGGCAGTTACTCCTGATCCAGATCCGGTCTTTTTTTCCCATCCATTCCAGGCGGCGGAAGAAACAGCAAGCTTCCTGCGGCAAGATGGTGCGGATATTATTGTGGCCGTAACTCATTCCGGTTACAGGGAAGATATCAGCCTGGCCAGAAATGTAAGTGATATTGATCTTATTGTTGGAGGACACTCTCATACAGTGCTGGAAGAACCGATCATTACAGCAGAGGGCACAATTATCGCCCAGGCCGGGGCCTTATTGAGCCACTTGGGTGTTTTAGAGCTTGCGTACAACCCGTTCAATGAAGAGTTGTCCCTGCGCAACCAGGAAACCGGACGGCCGCACCTTTTACCCCTGGATTCCAACCTTCCCCTTTACCCGGGCCTTGAACCATATTTGCTGGAATATACAGATGAGCTGGACCGCTTTTTTGCCCAGATTACCCGGGAGACTTTTGGCCATATTCTTGATCCGGTAGCATATTCTGCTTTTCCCCTCCCCGGGGAAAAAGCTTTGCAGGAGACAGTCTTTGGCAACTTTGTTACGGATGCAATGAGGATGGTCGTTGAAGATAAGACTGAGGACCAGGTAGATATAGCGCTGCAGAGCAATGGACAAATTCGGGGTGCACTGATCCCCAGCACTCTATCTGGAGGCATTACCTTTTATGACCTGGCTGTTTCTTCAGGCCTTGGACGCGGGCTTGACGGCCGGCCGGGCTACCCCCTGGTTTCGGTTTATTTTAAAGGTGGAGATTTATGGAGACTCCTTGAGCTTTCCACTTTCTTAGCCCAGCACCAGGGAAACTCTTACTTTTTGCAGGTTTCGGGCCTGCGCTTTAATTATTCTCCCGAACGGGCTGTGTTTTTCACCATTCCTTTTATAGATCTGCCGATTCCAACGTTTAGAGGAGTACGGGATGTGGAGGTTTATACAGGAGATGGATTCCAAACATTGGGAGATAAGCGCTATGAACCCTTGGAACCGGACAAGCTTTACCGGGTAGCAGCCAGTTACCGGCTTTTAAATTCTTTTGCCAGGGTGGCCAGCATTTTACCTGCTCCCGTAGGAATTGTCCCCCGGGATGAAGATGGACATCCTGTTACGGATCTTGCGGAAGCCGTAGTAGAAATCGATGGAAAAGAACTGAAAGTTTGGGAAGCTTTAATTGAATATGCTGCTTCTTATCCAGTGGACAGCAGGGTGGGTGTGCCCTCCATCCCAGGGAGCTATTCTATTCCTTCAGGTCGGATTAACCTGGAATAGTTTTTTGCATCAACACTTCGATTCACACCCTTTCTTCGTCACTAATCCATTTTCCTGTTTATTTCCTGCATCATTTGGCCGACAAGGATTCCTCAAAATCACAACTTGACAGTTTGAACGTTTTCCCTTATATTATATCCATAAATCCAATATTATCTATTACATTAATAGTATATAAGCTGCTTTGTTCATAGCTTGGGAATTAGCAGTGGCTTATTCGTAATCTAAAAAAAAGAGGTGAGCAGGAATGAAGATTGCAGGAAATGTATCTGAACTTATTGGAAACACCCCAATGGTTTATTTAAATAATATGCCAGTTTCAGGAGGAGCAAAAATCGCTGCTAAGCTAGAATATTTTAATCCTGGTGGCAGTGTCAAAGACCGGATTGGCCTGAGTATGTTGGTGGAGGCTGAAAGGCAGGGGCATATTACCAAGGATACTGTCATCCTGGAGCCAACCAGCGGCAATACGGGAATTGCCCTGGCCATGCTCAGTACGGCCAGGGGATACCGTTGTGTCTTGACGATGCCGGAAACAATGAGCGTGGAGCGAAGGAATTTACTCCGGGCTTTAGGTGCTGAAATAGTGTTAACTCCCGGAGAGCAGGGGATGACAGGTGCAATTAATAAAGCGAAAGAACTGGCGTCCAGGGATAAACGCTATTTTATTCCCCAACAGTTTTCCAATCCGGCGAACCCGAAAATTCACCGCAATACTACAGCCCAGGAGATATGGGAAGATACAGAAGGGGAAGTGGATATCCTGGTTGCGGGGGTTGGAACGGGAGGGACCATAACCGGTTGCGGCCAAGTACTTAAAGAGAAAAAGCCCGGTTTTAAAACAGTGGCCGTAGAGCCTGCAGAATCTCCCATTTTGTCCGGCGGAAAGCCCGGACCGCATCGGATCCAGGGAATTGGTGCAGGGTTTGTCCCGGAAGTTCTGGATGTTTCCATTTTAGATGAAATTATTCAGGTTCCTGACCGGTTAGCCCTGGAAACTTCCAGGAAAGTTGCTACTGCTGAAGGGATCATGGTGGGCATTTCCTCGGGTGCAGCCTGTCATGCTGCCCTGGAGATTGCCAGCCGGCCAGAGAATAAAGGAAAACTGATTGTTGTGATCTTTCCCGATCTTTCCGAGCGATATATATCAACCGCTTTATTCAGTGAGGAAAATATTAACTAGGAACATCCAGGAACTTCAATTAAGTATATTTAAAATATTGAGGGAGGTAGAAAAGCGATGCAACTATCAACCAAAGTACGTTATGCCATGCGTGCTATGATCGAGTTAGCCTATGATTATGGAAAGGGGCCTCTTCAGTTGAAGGAGGTGGCCAAAAGACAGGGCATCTCTGATAAATACCTTGAACAGGTAATGGCACCTTTGCGAACCCGAGGCATCGTGTATACGCAAAAAGGTAGCCGTGGAGGATATTCTCTTTCCCGCTCCCCTGAGGATATCCCGCTTTACGAGATTGTCCATGCTGTGGAAGGCTCTTTGGCTCCAGTCCCCTGTGTCGATAACTCCAGCCTCTGTTCACGGGTGGAAATCTGTGCCACCAGGGATTTGTGGGAACGCTTGAAGCAGCTGGTTGTTAAGGAGTTGAATTCCATGAGTCTTGCTGACCTGGTTCGGGAGCAGGAAAAAAAGCACAAACAGGCAGGAGAGTCGCTGAGTTTTCAGATCTAAATCAAGCATGGGCAGTATAGAAAAAAGAATGCAGATCAAGGACAACGGATGATACCCTGGGACAAGAGACAGTCTGCAAAATGGCTTATTCTGTTTATGCTCATTCCAACAGGAGGCTATTTTTTTTGTTGTTTTTCTTTCAACAGGTAGCGAAGGCTGCGTGTGTTCAAGTTTAACCTTTGGGCAGTTACCTGCCGATCCCCGAGAGTGTCAGCCAGGACCTCTTTAATGATCCTGACGGCAACTTGTCCCTCGAAATCCTTGATTTGCTCCAGTATCTCCGGAAGATCAATGAAGCCGCTATGTTTATATTCTTTTGCCAGTTGAGATGAAAGCGTTTCCAAAAATGAAGCTATGACAGCACTGGATTCATTCTTGTGTGCTTGTTCTTCAAGGATCGTTGAAAGCCGGCCCGGTTGGAAGGCAGAAGCGGACGCAAGAGTCTCTTTCTTTTCCTTGCTATACAAGATTTTTTCTGGCAGATGGAAAGGCTTCAGTTCTTGTCCTTTGGACATCACAAGTGAATGGGCAATAACATTGGATAATTCACGAATATTTCCGGGCCAATGATATGAAGACAACAATTCCAGGGTTTTTTGTGAAATATTGACGGGATCTGGAGATGAAGTATGTTTTTGAATGGAAAAATTTGCCAGGAGCGGGATGTCTTCCAGGCGTTCTCTTAATGGTGGCAAGCTAAGTCTAGCCACGTCAAGCCTGTAGAGCAGGTCTTTACGGAATTTTCCAGTATTCACAGCTTCCTCCAGCTGGACGTTGGTGGCTGCAATAATCCGGATATTGGAATACAGGTTTTCCTTGCCCCCAACCCGGAAAAACTCTCCAGTTTCCAGGACACGCAGCAGTTTGACCTGGACGTTTAAGCTGGCCTCACTAATTTCATCCAGGAACAGTGTTCCTTCGTTGGCAATTTCAAATATCCCCTGGCGCAAATTGGTTGCTCCGGTAAAGGATCCTTTTTCATGGCCGAACAGTTCGCTTTCCAGCAGACTTTCAGTGAAAGCGCCACAGTTAACGGCTATAAAGGGTTTGTCAGCACGTGTGCTGATGGAATGGATATACCGGGCCAAAACTTCTTTGCCGGTGCCTGTTTCGCCCTGGATCAATGCAGTAATATCTTTGGGGGCAATAACGTCAGCAATTTGCTTGATCTGGCGCATTTCCTGGCTTTTTCCGATTATAAAGCCCGAGGCAGATAACTCTTCTTCATTATCCTTTATGCCGTCCAGTTCTTTGCTTTTAACCGCTTTAAAAATTACCTCATAAAGATTTTGCAGGTCTGTAAAGGGTTTGTCAAGGTAGTCATAAGCTCCCATCTGGATAGCTTCTACTGCTGAACGAATGGTGCTGTAAGCGGTAATAATAATAGCTGGACAAAGAGGCTGTCTTTCTTTTAAGTGTTTTAGCAGGGTGAAGCCGTCTGTATCCGGCAGCTTCAGGTCCAGCAAAGCCAGGTCAAAAACCTGTTCATCCATTAGGGCAAAAGCCTCTTCTCCTGTGGAAGCAGTAACAACCTGGCATCCTTTTTTTTGCAGCAATCTTTCCAGAAAATCTCTGATACCTTTTTCGTCATCAACGACAAGAATTGTTGTTTCCAGCATATTATTTCCTCCAGGGAAAATTATTTTTTTAGGCGGCAGGTAAGTGTTAACGGTTTTGTGCCTTGTTTTGTCCAGGTCCAACTGCATCTTGTTCCCCGTCCTCTACGGTGATGGGCAAGGTGATGCGAAAGGTGCATCCACTACCCCCTTCGCTGCGCACGCTGATATACCCGCCATGAGCTTTGATGATCCCGTAACTGATGGAGAGCCCCAGCCCGGTTCCCTGTTCTTTGGTTGTAAAGAACGGGTCGAAGACTTTAAACAAGTTTTCGGGTCGGATCCCGCAACCGTTGTCTTCTAAAGTAATATAAACCTGTTCATCCAGAAGGCCGGTTTTGATGGCAATATGCTTTTCCTGTTGATCTTTTATGGCATCCCAGGCATTGGTTAACAGGTTGGTGAAGACCTGTTTTAGTTGGTCCGGGTTCGCCTTGATCACAGGTAAATGCTGGTAGTAATCTTTAAAAATTGCAATTTGGTTATAATCAACTTGAAATCGTGTTGCATCAATGGTTTCCTCAATAAGATGATGCAGATCCAATGGAACAATTACATTACGATCATGCCTGGAGAATTTAAGCAAATCTGCAATTATCTTCTGGCAGTGCAGTCCATAATTAAAAGCATCCATGAGGGGTTTGTGATCCTCATGGTTTTCAGGCATGTCCATCAAGGCCATTTGAATATTGCCCAGGATCACAGTTAAGGGGTTATTCAGTTCATGGGCCACCCGGGCAGCCATTTCACCCAGAGCGACCTGCTTGGACAGGTTACGCCAGTGTGCTTCCATTTCCAGCTTTTTGGTTACATCTTTGGAGTACTGGATAATCCCATATATTTCATCCCTGTTATTATAGACAGGATAATAGAACAGGTCGAATATTCGACCGTTCCGCATTTCCAGCTGTTGCTGCGAAGGTTTGCGCTTTTTCAGTACTTCACGTGCCGGGCAGGGGTTGCAAACTTCTTCCCGCTCATGCAAAAAGCTGTAACATTTTTGACCTACAACTTCATCCAGTTCCATTCCATAGCAATTTAATACAGACTCGTTCACTCGGCGGATGTTGTTTTCCAGGTCAATAAAAATAATTGGATCTTTAACAGCCCTGAACGTTTCCTCCCATTCAATTTTGCGCCGGATTGCTTCTTCATAGAGGTTCAGGTTTTCCAGGCAGACGGAAAGCTGTGCGGCTAGCTGTTCCAAAAACAAAAGGTCGGTCTCAGCATAATCAATTGTTTCCCGGTTGCAGAGCAGCAGTTTGCCGATGGTACTCCCTTTGGCATTAAGGGGTACTTTGAGCACCTGGTCAAAGTCCTGGGAAGAAAGGTGTTGTCCAGGGTAATTTCTGGACTTCCAAAAAAATGAGTTTTGGGCCCCGCACTCCCTTGTGAAGTCAACCAGCTCCAGGTGTTCGAAAGGCAATATTTCACCCAATTCATCAATGATGCTGTCCATAATTTCTGGCAGGTCGATATCAACATTCATGCTTTTTGCCAGTTTGTACAGAATTTCCAGCTGCGTATTCCGTTTTTTTGTTTCGTTAATTTGCTTTTTCAGCTCAACGTAATAACTTTTTTTCGAGGAATAAACTCCCGTTAATTTTTCCAGCATGGGGTTCCCTCCTAAAAGGTAATTAAGACAGGGCTTTTCATACTAAAAGGCCTGGTAGTAAATTTTTTCGATGTCTTCTGCAGAAGCTTTCCTGGGATTGGTAATCAAGCAGGAATCTTTAACAGCACATTGACTGAGGTAAGGAATCACTTCTTTTTTTAAGCCCATTTCAGATAAATTTTCGGGGATAAGTATATCTCTAGATAGGCTGCGGACTGCATCCACCGCTTTTAGCGCCGCATTTCTTTTGCTTATTCCGTTAATGTTTTCTCCTAAGGCGACAGAAATTAGCATATACCGGTCAATACAGGAAGGTAAATTATATTCCATCACATACGGTAAAAGAATCGCATTGGCTTCGCCGTGTGGCAAATCCAACTCGCCTCCCAGGGGGTGGGTCATGGCATGGACAGCACCCAGGATGGCATTGGAAAACGCCAGTCCTGCTTTTAGGCTGGCCATAGCCATTTCCCGTTTGGCTTTTAGGTTTTGATTGCTGGATACGGATGAGCGTAAATGTTTACCGATTAGCTCAATGGCACTTAAGGCGTGGATATCCGTTAAAGGGGTGGCTGCCAAAGAGACGTACGCTTCTACGGCATGAGAAAGGGCATCCATCCCGGTAGAGGCGGTCAACATTTTTTCTTTTGTCGTTAGAATAACAGGGTCGATAATGGCGATATCCGGGATAAGCGACTTGGAGATAATGGTCATTTTCACTTTGTTTTTGCTGTCAACGATAATGGAAAATTGGGAAACCTCGGCGCCGGTTCCTGCTGTAGACGGAACAGCGACCATAGGAGGCAGCGGGCTGCTAACTTTATCAATTCCTTCATAATCGTTAATGGTGCCACCATTGGTTGCCACCAGGGCAATAGCCTTGGCTGCGTCTATGGGACTTCCTCCACCGATAGCCAGGATTGCATCACATTCAGTTTTTAGGTATTCCTTGGCGCCTTCAGTTACTTCGTAATCTTTAGGGTTTGGGGTGATACCTGTCCAGATCACAAAGGTAAGCCCTACTTCTTCTAAAAAACGGAGGGCTTTACTAACCCACCTGGCATCCTGTACGCCGCTATCGCTAACAACGAACACCCTGGTTGCGCCCAGGCGCAAAAGGCTTTCACCAACCTGTCCCATGGCTTTAGGTCCAAAAATGATTTCTGGTGTCATAAACTTAAAAATGTTCATCTGTTAACCTGCCTTTACTAAATTCTTCCCCTTACTGTAACCTATGCAAAATACAAGCCATGTTTCGCT
>CAZOOA010000035.1:0-21976 GCA_964581355.1 uncultured Desulfovibrionaceae bacterium
CAGCACCAGCACCAGCACCAGCACCAGCACCAAATACCGGTATTTACCTGATCAAGGAGGAGGAGTACTTTTGTGTCCCACAGCCAGGCTGCTCAGTTTAAAAGATAAGCAGGATATCCGCCGGGAGATGAAAAAAATCAAGGTAGACCCGGCAGGGATCAGCATTATGGAACCCAAGAACCGTTTTTTTACCATCAAGGTCAGCCGTCTTCCACTCAAAGCGGCCTTGCTGTTGAAACAGGAGATGCTTTCCAGGGGTGGGGAGGCAGCTCTGCCCCGGGATACCATTTCTTTAACCATGGACAAGGTGGACACTATCCTTGCCGGGACCAAAAAGCATTACCTGGAACTGGTCAAAAAATTAAAGGCGCAGCCTTTTGGGCTGCCAGCCTTGGCCGACGAGATCATTCGGGTGATCCAGAACACGGAAAAGAAAAAGACAGAACTGGTGGTGGGAGGGCACCACCTGCCCCTGGGAAAGCGAACCCTGGTCATGGGGATTTTGAATGTAACGCCGGATTCTTTTTCTGACGGGGGGCAGTTCGACCGTCTGGACTTGGCGATTCAGCAGGCCGTGAAGATGGCCCGGGAGGGGGCAGATATCATCGATGTGGGTGGAGAATCCACCCGTCCGGGGCACCAGCCCATTTCCCCTGAAGATGAGTTGTCCCGGGTGCTGCCGGTGATAGAAAAACTCAAAAGCGAGCTGGATATACCCGTATCCATCGATACGCATAAGGCTGCGGTAGCCAAGGAAGCTCTAAAAGCAGGAGCGGATATGGTCAACGATATCTGGGGATTGAAAGCTGACGAGGAGATGGCTCCTGTAGTCTCTTCTTTCCACGTCCCTTTGTGTGTCATGCATAACCGCAAAAATGCTGTTTATGAAGACTTGATGGATGACATCATTTCCGATTTGCGGGAGAGTATAGCTCTAGCCGACGGGGCCGGCATAGACCTGGAACGGGTCATCATCGATCCCGGGATCGGCTTTGCCAAGAACCTGGAAGAAAACCTGGAAGTGATGGACAGGCTGGAAGAGCTGCAGGCCCTGGGACATCCTGTTTTGCTGGGCACTTCCCGCAAGTCGATGATCGGGAAAACGCTGGATGTTCCCATGGAGGAACGATTGGAAGGTACGGCAGCGACTGTGACGGCAGGGATTCTCAAAGGGGCCGATATCATCCGTGTTCATGAGGTAAAAGAAATGAAAAGGGTGGCGCAAATGACCGATGCCATGGTGCGAAGATGAGTGCTTGCAGGGACTGCATAGTTCTAAAGGGACTGGCTTTTTATGCCTACCACGGCGCTCTGCCCGAGGAAAGGCGCCTGGGCCAGACGTTTTTGGTGAACCTGGAACTTTTTTTGGATTTAAAACAGGCCGGCCAGACGGATAACCTGGAGGATACAATCAACTATGCCCAGATTTATGACCGGGTTCGGCAGATCATGGAAGGCCCGGACCATCATTTGCTGGAATCTTTGGCGGAAAAAATCGCCGGCGAAGTTCTCGCAGCCCCGGTTCAGGGGGTTCGTGTGGAAATTCAAAAGCCCGCTCCCCCGATTGAGGCCAGCTTGTCTTATGTGGCGGTACAGATCCAAAGGGGGCTTGTCCCTTGAATCAGGCCTATGTTTCCGCCGGTTCCAACTTGGGCGACCGCTTGGAATACATCAAAAAATCCCTGTACCTGCTTCAGGTGCAGGAAGGCATCCAAATCAATCGTCTGTCCTCTTTTTATGAGACCGCTCCCGTAGGTTACCTGGACCAGGGAAAGTTTATCAATGCGGTGTTTTTCCTGGAGACAGTCTACCCGCCCCACCAGCTGCTCAAGGTCCTCCAGGAGGTGGAGTTTCGCCTGGAGAGAGAACGGACCATCCGCTGGGGTCCCCGAACCGTGGATTTGGACATGCTTTTTTATAAGGATTTGGTCCTGGATGATGCGGAATTAATCCTGCCCCATCCCCGCTTGACGGAAAGGGCCTTTGTCCTGGTTCCCCTGGTTGAAATTGCTCCTTTGCTGCGGCATCCCCTGACAGGGAAAAGCGCTTCCCAGCACCTGGATGAGTTGGATCAAGGAGATAAAGAGGGCGTGGTAAGGCTTGAGCTTGAAGATAGGGGATAGTTTGGACCAAAAGAAGACTGATCAGGCTTTCGAAAGCCATTACAGGGGTGGAAGCCTGGGGTGAGGAGCAAAAAGCACTGCTTTGCTTTCGGCACTTCATCCTTCTGACCCTTGAAAGGAGTTCAGGTATTTAATGGTTAAAAATGAAAAAGTGGCAGCTGCTTTGGTTTTCCTGTTGACATTGCTGCTAATTATGGGCTGCTCCCCGGGCCAGGAGGGGACGGAAGGTGAGCCAAAAGGGGAGATATATGAATTCAGCCTGGCCCACTTTCAACCGGCAACTCACCCGGTGGAAACAGTCCTGATCCAGGGCTGGATCGAGGCCATAGAAGAAGCTACAGACGGCCGGGTGCAGATCACCAGCTTTCCAGGTGAAACCCTGCTTCCCGGAACGGAAATTTATGAAGGGGTCGTGGATGGAGCTGCTGATATCGGGCATTCCGCTTATGCCTACACCCGGGGATGCTTTCCGGTAATGGAGTCTTTCCTGGTTCCCGGAATCCCTTACAGCAATGCCATGGTAGCCGACCGTGTTGCTATGGCAGGGATCGAGAAACTTGAGCCCGGGGAACTACAGGAGGTAAAACATCTTTTTACCTTCAGCACAGGACGCGGAGACCTGTTGATGCAGCAACCCCTAAAAGAATTGGAAGACTTAAGCGGTGTGGAAATCGGGGTCACGGCCGGACAGTTTGCCGAAGCGGTCCGGCTTTTGGGTGCAACAGGTTCCGTTTTTACCATGCCGGAACACTACGAAGTGATCTCCAGGGGGATGACCCAGGGTGTCCTGGCCCCTATGGAAGTGCTGAGAAGCTTTCGGATTGCTGAAGTGACCGGGTATGTGACACAGACCCCTTTTCTTTACAACCAGCTGCTTTTCATGGTCATGAACCAGGAAAAATGGGATGCTCTCCCCCCCGATCTTCAAAGGACCATAGAGGAAGTGACCGGGGATTACTATGAAGAAGTAGTTGCCGGCTTCTACGACCGGCTCAATGAAGAAGTTTTGGACTGGATTGAAGAGGAGGGGCTGGATTTGGAGATCATCACCCTTTCGGAAGAAGAGGCAGAACGCTGGAAAGATCGATTGGACCCTATCCTGGAAGAACACAAAACCTACCTGGAGGAAAAAGGCCTGCCGGGAGAGGACATCATGGAGACGGTCCTGGAGTTGGCTGATGAATACAACCAGCTTTATGGAAATAGGTAAAAGGTGGAGTTTTTCTTTCGTCGAACGATGCGGCGGTTCTCCTCCATTCAAGGAGGCCTAGTCACGGTGGAATGGTTTAAAAATGCCATTGTCCAGGTTACAAAATCTATGGATGTCATTGCCCGGGTGCTGTTCCTGCTGATTATGCTGCTGGTGGTGGGCAATGTAATTTTTCGCATGTTCGGTCGGCCGTTTGATGGTTCTTATGAGTGGGTCGGCTTTATGATGGGGACGGCGATCAGCTTTTCTCTGGCCTACTGTGCCCTGCGTGAAGGGCACATAGCCATCGGCATTTTGGTGGAGCGCCTTGGCGGAAAAATTCGGCAGGCTGTCCTGTTGTTGGAGAAACTGCTTTCCTTCTTTTTCCTGGCCTTGACGGTGCGGATGATCCTTTTATATGGGAATCGCATGCTTGAAAGCGGCCATGTGGGAATGAATACCGGGGTGCCGCTTTATTACTTTGCCTATATCATCGCTTTTGGCTTTTTGGTTTACTGCCTGGTTTTGATCTACAACCTGGTGGATGGGGCAGAAAAGATGATCAAACGATGAGTCCGTTAACGATTGGAATAGCCGGGATTTTGCTGCTGTTGCTGCTGTTCTTCTTAAAAGTGCCCATCTCCGTTGCCATGATCCTGGTGGGGTACCTGGGCTACGGTGCCAGCACCTCTTTTACCGCTGCCAACCGGGTCGTGGCCGGAGAAATCTACACCACATTTACTTCCTATTCTTTAAGCGTAATCCCCATGTTTGTCCTGATGGGTTTTTTGGGCTATCGTGCTGGCATTGGGGCACGCCTGTATTCCTTTGCTTATAAAGCCGTGGGTTTTTTGCCGGGTGGCCTGGCTATGGCCAGCCAGGTGGCTTGTGCCGTTTTCGGGGCCATTTGCGGTTCCAGCACGGCTACGACGGCGACTATTGGCTCCATTGCCATTCCCGAAATGAAGCGGTACGGTTACAGTGAGAAGCTGGCCACTGCCTCCATTGCAGCGGGTGGAGCCCTGGGAATCATGATCCCCCCCAGCGTTATCCTGGTCCTCTACGGTGTGGCCACAGAGCAGTCCATCGCCAGCCTGTTTTTGGCTGGTATTATTCCCGGCCTGCTATTAGCCCTGATGTATATGCTGGCCATCCTGGTCATTACCCTGCGGGAACCTTCCCTGGGTCCACCGGCTTCACGGGACTATCTCTCCTTGAACGAACTGTCCCGGTCTTTGGGCGGGGGACTGGGGGAGATCATGGCCGTTTTTTTGCTGTCCTTAGGCGGGCTTTTTGCCGGCTGGTTTACTCCAACAGAGGCTGGGGGGGTGGGGGTGGCAGGGATACTCCTGGTTATCCTGGTGCAAAAACAGCTGACCCTGGACGTGCTGAGCAATGCCCTCGCTGATGCCACCAGGACCTCGGCCATGATCCTGTTTTTAGTGGCCGGGGCAACCATCTTCGGGCGCTTCATCACTGTTACCCGGCTGCCTTTTGACCTGGCCCACTGGGCCGGCGCCCTGCCACTGCCTTCTTTTGCCGTTTTGCTGGTTATTTTGTGTATCTTTCTTGTTTTGGGCACGTTTATCGATTCCATGCCCCTGATGCTGTTGACAGTGCCTATCTTTTTCCCCGTAGTGGTTAACACCCTGGGTTTTGACCCCATCTGGTTCGGCGTAATCATGGTCCTTGTGGTTACCATGGGCTGCATCACACCGCCTGTGGGAATTAATGTTTATGTAATCAAGGGGGTGGCAGAGGATGTGCCGCTGCACGTCATTTTTCAAGGTGTCTGGCCCTTTTTGGTGGCGGTTTTCCTTTGCTGTGTCCTGTTGATCATCTTTCCGCAGTTGGCTCTATTTTTACCCCAGGCGTTTAAAATGTGACCGCCTGGGGCAGAAAGAGCAGCAGGGTATGCAGGAGGGCAGACCCGAGGATATTGCGGCTTTTCAGGAAGACATAACACAAAAGCAGGGATAGACCGGGCAGGAAAAAAAACAGTTCCAGCTGCCGGGCCGGGTCTGCCAGGATTTCCGGGGAGCGGGTATAAATGACCAGGCAATAAAAACCGGTAACCAGGACTGGTGTTAGCAGCAGTCCTCCCCAGCGCCCGGTTGTCCGTTCCAGCAGGGTTTGGATAAAGCCCCGCCAGAACAGCTCCTTGGCCAGGCAGCAGGCGAAAAGCAGGCCGAATAGCGTCGCTCCCTGGGAAGCTGTGGCGACAGTCAGCCCCGTGGGGAACTTCAGGGCGGAAAAGAAGGTAATAACCAATACCAGGACCAGGGAAACAATGATACTGCGCCAGATGTTTTGCCAGTTTACGCCGAATAGCTGCCGGGAGATCAGGTGTTTCCAGGCCAAAAGAACCAAAAAGATCATGATCCCGGCATAGGTGGATAAGCTATAAAGATTAAAGTCCCTGCTCAGCGGTGGCAGTTCAAGATAGAGGTAGGCACCGTAAAGCAGCAGCAATGAAATAAGGGCAGCAGCAAATTCTCTCCACAAGGGGAAGGTTTTCAAGATGTGTAACATTGGTTTGGGGGTGGGAAGATCAAGGGTCAACATTTGGGCAAACAGCATGGCGATAAACAGCTGCAGGCCAAAAAAAGACAACATCCAGAAACGATGTTCCGGGTCGATGGTTTCCGGGCCGTAAAGGGCCTGACCGTCTTTTTCCAGGTATGTATATGTTTGCTCCTCTCCAGGAAGAAAAATTCGCTGGTGGCCGATGACTTCCACGGTCGGTAAAGTTACCAGCTGCCTGGCGGATAATGACAGGCGGCTGGCCGAGATGCGGTCGTCCACTGACAGAAAAAGAGTTTCGCCCTTTAGTTCCTGGAAGGTGTCATTATCCATGGTAATGAACCCTCCCGTTATGTCCAGGGTTTCCGTTTTGCCTGGCGTGAATGCGGCGCCATGTTCCGCCTGAAAAGTGATCCCGATAAAGTCATCGCGGTTATATACGGGGGCGATGACCGCTTCATCGGGCAGGTGCACCCGGTAATCTCCCCGGGCAAAATCCCAGGCTTCACTTTGATATATTTCCCGGAAATGAATCGACGGTGCAGGGGTGCCGATGCTGGAGGAGTGAAAAAAAGCAACGTAAAATGCAGCCAGGCACAGGGCAATAGCAGCGGCAAGCAGCAGGATGAAGTATGAAATGGGATTCAGCTTCAGGGGGGTTCGCACAATAAAAACCTCCACCTTGGGATGTTTGGCTGTTATACGGCAGGTTTGACTTGAAGATGACTCTGCCGGTACGGTTGCAAGATTTATTCTGTTGGAGATGACTATTGTCCAACGGAGCCGGCTGACTCCGGCCGACAGGGAAAGCGGCAGAACCTTCGCCCTGCTTTGCAGTTCCAACGTCAACTGCAAAAATGGCGCATGTGCGTTTAAGCGTAAGTGTCTATCTTGTTCATTCGAGTTTTTTGTAGTAAATCCTGCTTTTTTGCAGAACGAGCAATAAAAATAAAATTGAAGAATAAAACCTCTTTTTTATTTAAGTAAAATGTAGTAAACTAAACTTAAAATTGTTCTGGTATCGGAAACCGGTCTTGGATGGAATAACAAAAGGGGTTGTCGGCTTGCTACTCGCTATTGATGTCGGTAATACGAATATAATGTTGGGCGTGTACAAGGAAAACAAGCTTCAAACGTGGTGGAGAATCTCTACGAACCGAGAACAGACTGAGGATGAATACGGTGTCATTATTCGCAACTTGTTTCAGCAAAGCGGTTTGCAGGCAGAGTGTATCAGTGCCATGGTTATTTCCTCCGTGGTCCCCCCACTGCGCTACCCCCTGGAAAAGATGTCCCAAAAATATTTTAAAATCGATCCGATCATCGTTGGCCCCGGTGTAAAAACCGGTTTGAACATTTTAATGGACAACCCCCGGGAAGTAGGCGCTGACCGGGTCGTAAATGCCGTTGCAGTTATTGAGCTATACGGAGGCCCGGCCGTTATCGTGGACTTTGGGACGGCGACAACCTTTTGTGCTATTTCCGAAAAAGGAGATTACCTGGGTGGCGCTATTGCGCCTGGCATTGATATTTCGACGGAAGCGCTTTTTGCCAAAGCAGCCAAACTGCCCCGTGTTGAGTTGGTGATGCCGGAGAAGATCATCGGGAAAAACACAACAACCAGTATCCAGTCGGGCATCGTCTACGGTTTTGTTGGCCAGGTTGATGGTATTGTGCGGCGAATGATGCGAGAATTCTCCCAAAAGCCCCTGGTAATCGCTACGGGGGGGCTGGCTGGCCTGATTGCCCGGGAGTCGGAATCCATTGAACAAGTGAACCACTTTTTAACCCTGGAAGGGCTGCGGATAATTTATGGAAAAAACGTGCCAAAAACCGTCTAGGAAAAAAGGTGCGCCGGGCTGTTCGTGGTGGGGGTTGGGCTCATGTTGAACAACCGGGAACAGGTTCAACATACCATTGAGGGCTTGCCTGTGGACCGTGTCCCCCTGGGGGAACTGGTTGTTGACCCGGCCTTTTGCTTAAAAGCCCTGCGGTGTCAACGTTTTTCCTTCCCGGTAGCCCGGGAATTTTGGCAGCGCTTCAACCTGGACCTGGTGGTACTGCCACCGCCGCAGGAAGGGTTTGGTTCTTTGGAAGCAGAGAACATGGACAAAGACTCCTGGTCCCTGGAACGATGGAGAAAAGAAACGGATTATTATATCTTTTCCCTGGTCAACGGGGGTTTTTCCAGGGCACTGGCGTCCATGGGCTTCCGAAGCTTTATGGAGGCGACAGTCAGGGAACCGGACCGGGTAAAGCAAAGTATCCGCAGTTTTTTTGTCCAGGCCCTGGAAGAAGTGGAAGCGGCAGCACTGGCAGGTGGAGACGGCATTATCATCGGCGACGACCTGGCTTACCAGAAAGGCACCTACATTTCCCCCGCAGCCCTGCGGCAGCAGTATTTTCCTTTTTTACAGGAGTTTTTGGAGCAGGCTCGCGAGCAGGGCCTAACGGTGTTTTTCCATAGTGACGGAAACCTGGAGGAAATTCTCGCCGACCTTGTCCAGACCGGGGTTCATGGACTGCAGGGCCTGGAGCCCGCAGCGGGAATGGACTTGAACAACATTAGGGAAATGTACGGGCATAAAGTTTGCCTGATGGGCAACCTGGACCTGGCTTGTCTGCAGGATGGGGTGGAAGAGGAAGCAGTCAAAGCAGGGGTTGCCCGGGTGATGGAGGCAGGGAAGCCCGGAAGACGTTTTATTTTTGGCACGTGCAGTGGGCTTCATGAAAGCCTTTCTGTAGAAAAAGTTGAATTAATGTATCAAGAGGCGTTGAGGCAGGGTAAGTATTTATAAAGCCACGCAATTAGATGGGGGCTGATTCACCTATGACAAAAGCAAGGAGAATGTATTTCGGGGGCCAGTACAAGGTGCTGGACGAGGGGGATATCAAAGATATCCATGAATCGACCATGCAGGTGCTGGACCAGGTAGGTCTGGAGATCAATTATGAGCCGGCCCTGGAAATGCTGGAAAAAAACGGGGCCCGAGTTGACCGGGACCAGAGCCGGGTTTTTATTCCCCGGGATCTGGTAACCAAGTGCATCAAGCAGGCCCCGGGGGAGTTCACCTTTTACGGCCGGGAAGAGGGGAAAGAAATTGTGCTGGGAGGGACCCGGGTTCATTTTGGCACCGGGGGCACGGCTTTGAGCGTGCTGGATTTGGACCGGGAAAAACGAAAATCAGTGGGTAAGGATATCGCTGATATTGCGGCCCTGGTGGAGAGGCTGGAAAACGTTGAATTCTTCATTGTCCCCGTGTATCCTCATGATGCGCCAGAGGGCAAGGCGGATATCAACCGCTTTTTCCCGGCCCTTTGTTACAGCTCCAAGCCGGTTATGGGCGGAGTTTACAGCCTGCAGGGGCTGCGTGAGGTGGTGGAGATTGCCTCTACGATTGCCGGGGGAATGGAAGCGCTGCAGCGCAGGCCATTTATCGGTTTTATCACCAGTATCGCCAGCCCGCTTAAAATTGATGACCTCTATGCCCAGCTGCTCATGGAAGTTGCTTCCATGGGGCTGCCTTTGGCCACTTCCACGGCGCCTACCGCGGGTGCCACAGCGCCAATCACCCTGGCCGGGACCCTGGTGCAGCAAAATGCCGAAGCGCTGACCGGTGTGATCTTAAGTCAGCTAACCAACCCGGGGACCCCGATATTATACAGCGCGGTTCCTTCAACCATGGACTTGCGAACCATGTCTTTTCTGATGGGAAGCGTGGAATCCGGATTGATGAATGCGGCCATTACCCAGATGGCCAATTATTACCGCCTTCCCAGTTATATTACCGTAGGGACCACAGATTCCAAGCTGCCTGATGCCCAGGCGGCTTATGAAAGCGCCAGCACCTGCCTGATGGCCGCCCTGGCCGGGGGTAACTTTATTCACGAAGCGGCGGGGCTTTTGGAAAGCGCCATGACCGCATCTTATGCCCAGTACGTCATCGACAATGATATCATTGGCGGCTGTTTGAGGGCGCTGCGCGGTGTGGAGATTAACGAAGACACAATGGCCGTAGATGTCATTGCTTCTGTAGGCCCCGGGGGCAATTTCCTGGGAGAAGCCCATACAGTAAAATATATGCGGACAGAAGCCTTTTTTCCCAAGGTCAGCGATCGCAGGAGCTACCAGGCCTGGAAGGCTGCAGGGGGCAAGGACAGCTGGGCGACAGCAGAAGAGCTGGCCCGCAAGTTCCTGGAGGAAGAGCGCCGCTGCATGATGGGGGAAGAACTGAAGGCCCAGGTGTACAAAGAGCATCCCGGCCTGCTGGAACTCTAAAACTATTTGACCAGTGCAATTTTTATTTGATCTTGGGCAGGAATTTGGATGTAGAAGGAGAAATGTTTAATATGTTTCGGGAGAATGCGCAAAAAGAAGCGAATATGGGAATTATCGGACATTTCTTGACATTTCAGCGGATTGTGAAATTTTTAACAATTATTATATATATTTTATAAAAAGGAGCGATGCAATTGGACGATTATATTACCCGGATTGTATTCCGTTACGTGCTTCTTTTCATCCTGGTTTACGGCATTTATATCGTGCTTCACGGTCACCTTTCACCCGGTGGCGGTTTTGCCGGCGGTATGATCCTGGGAATGGGCATGCTCTTGTACTTCCTTATCTTCGGTTTTGAATGGAAGGCGAAACTGCGCCGTCTGCCTCTGGACGTTGCGATTGTTTTTATCGGTCTCGGGGGCATTATCGAGGCGGTCAAGTTTATGCTGCCCAAGCACGGTCCTATCGGAGCGCCCGGAACCCTGTTTAGTGTGGGAATTATCAGCGTGGTAAACATAGGAATTGGCCTGCTGGTGGCCAGCACGATTCTAAGTATTTTTTACCTCTTGGTTGAGGAGGAATAAAGATGGAACTATCGATGTTGTGGGTCAATTACCCGTACGTTATTTCAATTATTCTTTTCTCCATGGGATGCCTGTGTATCCTGACCCAGCATAATTTGATCAAAAAAGTGATCGGGATCAACATTATGGAAACGGGTATCTTTTTGTTTTACGTTGCCGTGGGCAATATTAAGGGGGGTGTGCCTCCGATTTACGATCCCAACCTGCCCGAGGGAATACTTTATGTCAATCCCCTTGTTGATGTATTGATCCTGACAGGAATTGTTGTAAGTTTCAGCGTAACAGCATTCGCCCTGGCAATCATTGTGAAGCTCTATTATTTCTATGGTACAGTTTACGCGCCTAACATTATTCGAATGAGGTGACCTGTTATATGGATTACTTATGGGAAACACTTCCGTTTTTGCTTATTCTCGTTATTTTGCTTGCTTGTTTTATTATGCCCTTGTTTGCCCGCTGGAAGAAAGAGGTTGCCCCCTACATTACCCTGGTAACCATAGTGATCACGTTCGGGATCAGTATCGTTCTGGCTTACCGGGTAGCCGGTGGTGAAGTTATTTCCTACGCTGTTGCCGGTTGGCCTCCACCTTGGGGAATCGAAATATTGATTGACGAACTTTCAGCCATGATGCTGGTCCTTTTGACTGCCAGCAGCCTTTTTATTGCGATTTTTAGCTTTCATTCACTGCATACGGAAATTCCCGACCAGGCAACGGGCTGGTATTATACCCTTTATCTTTTAACCCTAGCGGCAATGATGGGTCTGGTGATCAGCAACGACCTGTTTAATGTTTACGTTATGGTCGAAGTCGTGGGGATCGGAGCCTGCGGCATGGTTGTCGCCAAAGGGGAAAAGCTTTCCACGGAAGCGACGTTGCGTTACCTGATGCTGGCGACCCTCGGTTCGGGCTTTTTGTTATTCGGGATCGGCTTTTTGTACCAGATTACCGGAAACCTGAATTTTGCTTATGTGGCTGCAGAGTTGGCCCGGGTCCATGACCAGTATCCCTTTTTAATCTGGGCGACAATGAGTTTCTTCACCGTGGGGATGGGGGTAAAGGCTGCCCTGTTTCCCATGCATATCTGGCTTCCGGATGCCCACTCATCCGCTCCTTCCCCCTCCAGTGCCATGCTTTCGGGGCTGGTGGTTAAGGTTTACATCGTTACCTTGATTAAGCTTTACTTCGTTGTTTTCGGTTTTGAACTCTTTACGGAGACATATATGCGCTACCTGGTTCTTTTCCTGGCTTCCGGCGCTATTCTGGGCGGGTCTTTCTTCGCTTTTGTCCAGCTGGACTTGAAGCGGCGCCTGGCGTATTCCACGGTGGCCCAGATAGGCTATATTTTCCTCGGTTTCGGGCTGGGTACCGTCTGGGGCATCACCGCAGGGTTGCTGCATATTATTATCCATGCCCTGATGAAAGTCTGTCTTTTTCTTTCCGCAGGGGCGATTTACTACCAGACGGGTAATAAAAAGGTAACGCACTTTTCCGGGCTGGGTTACAAGATGCCCATCGTCATGGCTTCATTTACTATCGCTTCTTTATCCATGGTGGGTATTCCATTATTCGGGGGGTTCATCACCAAGTACGGATTGGCCCTGGGGAGCCTGGAGGCAAATAATCCCTACTTCATTATTCTGATCGTCTTAAGTGGCCTTCTGAACGCGGCTTACTACTTTCCGATTATCTGGCAGGCCTACTTTACCTCGGGACACGATATTACCATGACGATGGATGCTGTTCCCAAAACCATGCTTGTTCCCATCGTGTTAATGGCTGTCGGAATTATTTATATGGGTATTTTCCCCGGAGATATTTTGTTTTTCCTGGAGCATTTTGTGGTAAGGTTTTTATAAACACGTAAAGGGGTGGTTATCGTGCCGATGACGCCGCGTACAATCATAGACCGTGTAAAAAGGGATACGAGCGGGTTTGTCTTTATTACAGTCCTGCTCCTGATTTTCTGGTTGCTGATATCTGGAGATTTAAGCTTGCAGCATATCTTTTCGGGGTTGTTTATCGCCCTCCTGTTGAGCCTGTTCTGGAGTTTGTTGACCATTGATGAGCGGAGAAAAACCCGGATTACCTGGCGTCAGTTGAGAATTTTCCTGCGCTACGTCCTGTTTCTGGCTAAAGAAATCATCCTGGCAAATTTCATTGTGGCAGCAATCGTGCTCAATCCCAAGATGCCTATTTCTCCCGGCTTGATTGTTTTAAAAGTTACCTTGAAAAGAGACTTGCCCCGGGTATTTTATGCCAATTCCATTACTATGACCCCGGGCACTATTACAGTTGACCTGGAAGGGGATCGGCTGCTGGTGCACGGCATGACCCGGCACCATGCTTTCGGCGTTCGCAGTTGGTATATGTATGAGATCATGAAAGATCTGGAGGAGGAATCAGAACAGTATGGTTGAGATGGCTATGTATATTCTCGCTATCGGTGTGGGGATTTTGGGCCTGGTATCTATGATTCGTGCTTTTGCCGGCCCTACGGCTACAGATCGGATCGTGGCCATGAATATGATAGTAACCTCCGTTATAGTGTATATTCTGATCTTTGTTTACCTGGATGCCAATTACTTTTTTATCGATGTGGCCCTGCTGTTCATGCTCGCAGCCTTTATCGTGACGCTTTGTGTCTTGAAGTTTTTGCGGGAAGGGCGGCTTTTATAAGCTTCGTTCTTTAGATTTTGACTATAAATAAGGAGGTGAAGCTCCTTGGCCCTGCATGAAACGAGCATGCCAGGGAAGGAGCAGAAGATATGATCTTTCTGGTTCGTGACATCCTGGCAGTTCTCCTTTTATTCGGCGGCTTGTTTTTTCTCTCGGTAGGTGTAATTGGATTAATCCGCTTGCCTGATGTCTACAACCGTCTGCATGCCCTGGGCAAGTGCGATACCATGGGCATGGGGTTGATTGTCCTGGGTTTGATGCTGCTTATTCCCGGGACCACCAACGTGGTTAAACTGGCCTTACTCGGCGCGCTAACGTATACCATCAACCCGGTGATGACCCATATAATCACCAAGACGGCATATGTCCGGGGAACACCCATGGCTGAAGGCAGCTTTGTTATCAGCACCTATTACGAAGAGGATGAGGGTGAATTTTTCATGGGAGAGGATGAGTAATAGATGGCGGTTATTTTTACGGAATACATTATATTCTTCCTAATGGTCCTGCTGGTTTTAGCGGCTCTCTCGGTATTTATCTTTGAAGACCTGCTTTATGTGGTAATTATTTTTGGTGGTTACAGTACGGTCATGTCCCTGGTCTGGCAGCAGTTAAACGCTCCTGATATCGCCATCACAGAAGCTGCCGTGGGCATCGGGATCGCCATCCTGATGATTACTGTGGTGACCAAGGTTGGGAGGCGTCCGCAATGAGTTTTAACTGGCGAGAATTCATTTATGTCATGATGATTGTGCTGCTGGTAGCCATGGTGGCCATCGTCCTCTTTATGACTGTGGTGGAAATGCCCCCCTACGGGGAAGTTACCAACCCGACGAATAATTATGTCATGAGGCGCTATGTTGATCTCGGCGTGGAAGAGAGCGGGGGCTACAACTTAGTCACTAACGTGCTCCTGGACTACCGCGCTTACGATACGATGCTGGAAACGACGGTTTTGTTTACCGCTGTTATGGCAATTATCGTCCTATGGGGTGTAAAAAGCAGCAAATAATGTATTATTAGACCTGGAAATAAAGGGGGTGTATCGGGTTGGAGATCGTAACAAGTTTGCCACTGTATGCTGTAATTATCCCGCTATTGGGTGCGATTATCCTGGCATTCATTCCAGAAAAAGATGACCATGTTCGCAACCCTCTTGCTGTAATTATCAGCCTGGTTACAGCGGTCATCGTGGTTTCGGTTGTTCGGATGGTAATGGATGGAAACATAGTTTCGTATAAATTGCTGCATATTCTTCCCGGGTTGGAATTTTCTTTTTATATTGATCCCCTGGGAGCGCTTTTTGCAGGGGCCGCCTCAATTTTATGGGTCTTTGCCGTGGTTTATTCCATCGGCTACATGTCCCATGAACACAAACGCCGGCGGTACTTTGTGTTCTATCTCATGTCTTTGGGGATTACCATGGGCATTGCCTTTTCTGCGAACCTGTTTACCCTGTACCTTTTTTACGAATTGTTGACGTTGGCCACGTACCCGCTGGTAGTCCATGAAGGAAACGAGGAAGCCAACTTAGCCGGTGTCCGCTATATGGTTTACAGTTTCCTGGGAGCGGGCCTGGTCCTTTTCTCCCTGCTGATCACGTACGGCCTGGCGGGAACACTGGCCTTTGAACAGGGCGGCATCATGGGCGAAGCGATGGCAGCAGCTCCCATGGTTTTACGAATTATTTTCATTACTTTTGTCCTGGGTTTTGGAGTCAAAGCGGCAATTATGCCTCTGCACTCCTGGCTGCCGTCAGCCATGGCTGCACCGACTCCCGTTAGCGCCCTGCTTCATGCCGTGGCTGTTGTCAAGTCGGGAGTTTTCGGGGTTCTGCGGGTCATGTATTCGGTTTTTGGTACGGAAGTGATGATAGAACTGAACCTGGGTATCATCGTGGCAGTCCTGGTTTCATTTACCATTGTCCTGGCTTCCATCATTGCCATGCGTCAGGATGCCTTGAAACGCAGGCTGGCGTATTCCACCATCAGCCAGCTGGGGTATATTACCCTGGGGGCCGGGTTACTGACGCCTATGGCCTTAAGCGGTGGATTAATCCACATTATTAACCATGCCCTGCTAAAAATTACGCTGTTTTTCTGTGCCGGAGCGATTATTACAGTGACAGGGAAAAAGAAAATCAGTGAGCTAAATGGGCTGGGCAAACGAATGCCTATCACGATGCTGGCCTTTACCATTGGCAGTATCGGCATGGTCGGTATTTTGCCCATCAACGGGTTTATTTCCAAGTGGTATTTAATGGGAGGCAGTTTGGAGGCTGGTATGCCCATTTTTATCATTATTCTCATTTCCAGTGCCATGTTGAATGCCATGTACTTTTTTCCCATTGTATCGGCTGCCTTTTTCAAAAAAGGAGATTTTGAATCTCCCCAGGGGGTAGAAGCACCGTTAACCATGCTTTTACCGATAGCGATCCTGGCGGTGATCTGTGTTATTGTGGGGATTAACCTGAACCTAACGGTTCCGTTTATCCAGGATGTGGTGGCATATCTGTTCTAGGAATAATAAAGTTGCTGGACAGGCCGCCGCAGTAAAAAAAAGTTGTAGGAGTGCGGGTGCAATGAATAAGCAAATTATTAACAATAAAAAACCGGGGGGTGAATATTGATGCCCCAGGCTTTTGATGTGGCTATGCTTCCCCTGCTGGCAGTGTTGATTCCCATTGTTGCCGCCGGACTGGTGGCCTGGGTATCTTTTTACTCGGAAAAATGGCGAAACTTTATTGCTACAGTAGCTACAGCAGCAACCTTTCTTTCCATCCTGGCCATGTATCCCACCGTGGTCACCGAAGGAAAAGTCATTACGTACAAGTTGCTGCAAATCGCAACTCCGCTTAATCTAACCTTTCGGGTTGACGGTTTCAGCCTGATCGTGGCCCTGGTCTCTACTTTTGTCTGGCTGGCGGCGACAATTTATGCCCTCTCGTATATGGATCATGAAGAAAACAGGGGGCGTTTTTACACGCTGCTGTTACTTACATTTTCTGGAACCATTGGTGTTCCATTAGCCGGTGATTTTTTGAGCCTCTTGCTGTTCTTTGAGATCATGTCCCTGGCTTCTTACGTGCTGGTGGTCCATACCCAGTCGGATGAAGCGTACAGTGCCGGCAATCTCTTTCTCTACCTGGGTGTCTTTGGTGGTATGAGTATTCTTTCTGGCCTGGCCCTGCTCTATTTCCGCAATGGCACTTTGGACATCCTGCCGGGAACCATGGTGATTGAATCCATGGATGCAGTGGTTCCCCTGGCAGCGGTTTTGATGATCCTCGGGTTTGGGATAAAGGCCGGGATGGCACCTTTGCATATCTGGTTGCCGCGGGCCCATCCCGTGGCGCCGGCTCCGGCCAGTGCTTTGCTTTCCGGGATTATGATTAAAACAGGGGCTTACGGGATTATCTGCATCATCAATGTGCTGCTGGTCCCATCGGTTGAACCCCGGGCAGCGGTTTTTCTGGCCCGTCATTTTGAAAGCTTCTGGGATATTGTTTCCACCATGGGCTTTGTGATTATCTGGGTGGGTATTGTGACCATGTTTATGGGGGTTATCCTGGCCCTGATCCAGGATAATATTAAAAGAATGCTGGCCTGCAGCAGTATCAGCCAGATGGGTTTTATCCTGGTGGGTGTCGGAGTTGCCGGATACTTGAAATACGAGGGTGCCATGGGAATGGCCGGTGCTTCATACCATATCATTAATCACGCCCTGTTTAAGTCGGCCCTCTTCCTGGCCGCCGGAGTCATCGCTTACAAGATCGGTGAAATGAACATGTACAACCTCGGAGGCCTATGGAGAAAACTCCCCTTCACCTTTATCGTTGTGGTCATCGGCTCCCTGGGGATCGCCGGTGTGCCCCTGTTTAACGGGTATGCCAGCAAAACACTGCTGCACCACGCCATCGTGGAGGCTTACGAGCATTACGGGGTGACCGCCCTGTTCGAAGCGGAGCGGATCTTCATGATCACGGCAGCCGGCACCGTGCTGTATTACCTGAAGTTCATTTACCTGACTTTCCTGAGGAAGCCGCCGGAAGAAAGCGAAGAGCTACTGAAGGACGTGAAGAAAGAGTCTTTAGCAATGAAAATTGGTATGGGCATGCTGGCAATCAGCATTGTCTTGATCGGTTTTAATCCCAGCTTCCTGCTTAACAACCTGATCCTGCCTTCCCTGAAGTACTTTGTTTTTGACCCGGATTTCATTGCCGGGCATATTGAAGGGATCAACTTCTTTACCGGTAAAGACCTGGCTGCTGCCTTTATGACCCTGGGACTGGGTTCCCTGGCCTTTTTTGTCGGCGTTAAGACAGGTCTTTTCAAGGCCGATGTTCCTTATTACCTGGGGCAGGAATTCATGGCCACCCAGGTGGGTAAAGCCCTGGGTTCAGCCTGGAACGGACTGACCTCAGCAGTAGGTGCATTTATCGGCTTTTTCAGCAATATCTTTGGCAGCATTTCCCAATATGGCTTCAGGGTGCTGCAGGGACTGGATTATCGACCGGGCAAGTCGGAATTATACCGGATCATCAACTTTGGCAACTTCGATTTTGACGTGCTGTTGATTATGGGTATGCTCGGGATAACCATGGTGGTCCTGTTCTACCTGCAGTTTGGAGTAATCGGTGTGGGGATCTGGTAAATAGCAGTATTGTTGTGCACGATGGAAAAAAGCCCTCACATGAGGGCTTTTTTTGGCACAAGAAAGGATTTATTTCTTCATAGCTGAAGGGTAAAAACACAGGCCTTTTCCGATAAATCCGGAAAAGGCCCTGTATTTCCACTACTTGCTGGTTAGTTTTTATCAAAGTTTAGACCTTCTGCTCCCCTGCTTACCGTGACGGTGTCTCCCGGTTTAAACGTTCCACCTACCAGCAGCCGGGCCAAAGGGGTCTCCAGTTCTTTTTGGATGGCGCGCTTAAGCGGCCTGGCACCGTAGATGGGATCGTATCCAACTTCGGCCAGGTAATCCTCGGCCTCGGGCTTCAAAACAAGCTTGATCTCCTGCTCTTCCAGTCGCTTGAATACCCTTTCTGCCTGGATCTTTACGATTTCTTTCAGGTGCTCCCTGCTCAGGGAGTGGAAAACCACGATTTCATCGACCCTGTTCAGAAATTCAGGCCTGAAGAAGGAGCGCAATCTTTCCATTACCTGGACCTGGGCCTGCTTAAACTCTGCTTCACTTTTTCCCGCTGCTTCCATGATGATTTCGCTGCCCAAGTTGGAAGTCATAATAATCACTGTATTTCTAAAGTCAACAGTGCGACCCTGGGAATCGGTTAACCGTCCATCATCAAGTATTTGCAGCAACGTATTAAAGACATCATTATGGGCTTTTTCGATTTCGTCGAAGAGAATGACAGAATACGGGCGCCGCCTGATGGCGTTGGTCAACTGGCCGCCTTCTTCGTAACCCACGTAGCCCGGAGGGGCACCGATCAAACGTGCCACGGAGTGCTTTTCCATGTACTCCGACATATCCAACCGGACCAAAGCGTTTACATCATCGAACAAGATCGCTGCCAAAGAGCGGGCCAGTTCGGTTTTTCCCACACCGGTAGGGCCGAGGAAGATAAACGAGCCGATGGGCCGGTCGGGGTCTTTAATCCCGGATCGAGCCCGAATAACGGCATCGCTGACAGCAGTCACAGCTTCTTCCTGGCCAATCACACGCTCGTGCAGCCTGTCACTCAACTGGAGAATCTTCTGTCGTTCCCCTTCCAGTAATTTGCTGATCGGGATTTGAGTCCACCTGCTGACTACGGAGGCGATGTCTTCATCGTCCACTTCTTCTTTCAACATGCGGGGCGTGCTTTTTTCATGCAGATTTTCCTCTTCTTCTTTTAATTTCTGCTCCAGCTCAACCATTTTGCCATATTTCAATTCAGCCAGCAAGTTCAGGTCGTAATTCTGTTCAGCCCTGGACATGGCCTGCTTGGTTTCTTCAATTTCTTCTTTTAATTCTCTAACCCGGGTAATCGCTTCTTTTTCCTCTTCCCAGGCTGCTTTAAGCTCTTCCGCTTGCTCTTTCAGTTCGTTTAATTCTGTCTCCACCTTTTCCAGGCGAGATTTTGATGCCTGGTCAGTTTCCCGTTTCAGCGCCTCCCGTTCTATTTCTATCTGCATAATCCGTCGGGTGATTTCGTCCAGTTCCGAAGGCATGCTGTCGATTTCGGCACGGATCAGGGCGGCTGCTTCATCCACCAGGTCGATGGCTTTGTCCGGCAGGAAGCGGTCTGTGATATAGCGCTGGCTTAAAGTAACTGCTGCAACCAGGGCCGAATCTTTGATCCGTACGCCGTGGTGAACTTCGTAGCGCTCTTTTAAGCCTCTCAAGATGGAAATGGCATCTTCTACAGCAGGTTCATCGATCAAGACGGGCTGGAAGCGGCGTTCCAGTGCAGCGTCTTTTTCGATATTTTTCCGGTACTCAGCCAGGGTTGTTGCACCGATACAGTGCAGCTCACCCCGGGCCAGCATGGGTTTAAGCAGGTTGCTGGCATCCATGGCACCTTCTGCTGCTCCCGCCCCAACCACGGTATGCAGTTCGTCAATGAACAGAATGATTTCTCCTTCTGCTTCCTGAATCTCCTTTAAAACCGCCTTAAGCCGCTCTTCGAACTCGCCCCTGTATTTGGCCCCGGCAATCAGAGCACCCATATCCAGGGCGAAAATCCGTTTGCTTTTTAGCCCTTCCGGTACATCAGCCCGGTCAATTCGCTGGGCCAATCCTTCTGCGATGGCTGTTTTACCGACCCCGGGCTCGCCGATAAGGACGGGATTGTTTTTCGTCCGGCGGGAAAGCACCTGGATTACCCGGCGTATTTCTTCATCCCGGCCGATTACGGGGTCCAGTTTCCCTGAATTAGCCATTTCAGTCAGGTCGCGGCCGTACTTGGTCAGGGCTTCGTATGTCCCTTCCGGGTCTTCACTGGTTATTTTTTGGTGTCCACGGATGGATTGCAGCGACTGCAGTAGTTCGTTTTTGCTTACGCCTGCCTGTTTCAACTGCTTTGCTGCTTCTCCGCTGCTGCTTTCCAGAATGGAAAGAAGAAAATGCTCCACGCTGATATACTCATCTTTAAAAGCTTCTGCTTCGGCCCTGGCCTGGTCAAGAATGCGGGCCAACCCGGGGCTTAAATAAATTTTTTCCTGGGTTCCTTCCCCGGAGTAGACTTTGGGCTGGCGGGTCAGGTAGGATTCCAGGCTTTGGGTTACTCCTTTGGGATCAACTCCACAGCGTTCCAAAACCTTTGGTACCAGGCCATCCTCCTGCTGCATTAAAGCCAGCATTAAATGGTCCGGTTCAATTTGCTGGTGGTGATAGCGGGCAGCAATGCTTTGGGAGGATGCGATCGCTTCCCTTGCTTTATTGGTAAAACGGTTCATATCCATTCTATCTGCCTTGTGCTTACGACAAGGCTTCACCTCCTTTTTGGTTTTTCTTTAGTCAATGGTATCCTCAGGGTAATTCTCGCTTTTCACCTCTTCCAGCGTATTAATCAAATCTAAAATGGCAGCGTTAATTTTTACAATTCGCTCCCGGGCTTTACGGAACTCACGGTAGTTTGATGCGTACTGGACCACCCAGGCTTCTTCCTCGGGTTTAATCCGTTTCAACCTGGTTTTTCCTTCGATATTTCGGGAAAGGTACAAATATGGACCATGGGGTTGATTTTCCGTTACGCAGCGGCAATATTTGCGGCCGCACTTTTTGAATCGAGTGATGACCGATCCCTTGATCAACCGTTTTTCCTGGAGTAAAATGTGCTCCAGTTTGCTTCGTTCCTCCAGGAGCCGTTCAATCTTTTTGATATATTGCTGGGTACGATCCATGAAAACACCATCTTTCAGCAATGTTTCAATATTGCTGACCATATTATAGCAGAAAATCTTTCCTTTGTCCAGTAGCTTGTGGCCTGTTAGGCCCTTAATAGTTAAGTCTTGTGCATTTTTGGCAAGAATCATATCGCTTAGTACAACCACACTGAAAAGTTTTATGGTTCTTGCTTGTCCAGGTTGGGCACTTAATAGAGTGATTATAAAGGAATGTCCCCGAATAGCTTGCACTTCACCAAGTGTTTTTTACCCCTTGATTAAGTTGCCGAAACAGAAAAAAAAGACTTCTTCCCGGGCGAAAAGCGGGTTAAAAGCCCATTTTCATCCGCTGCCCAAGGCACGGAAAGACCCCGGAAGGGTCACGGAAGGGCCGTGGTGGTTGGCATTGTCAACTGAAAGAGAGGGTTCCTTTGCGGCATTTTTTTGGCCCTGGCAGGAAATTGAAAGGAAAAAGAAGAAGTAGTTGCTTAAAACCAGAGTTAACTGCTCAGCACTATTTATAAGCGAAACTGGGAGACGGTACTCGCTGCTTCCGGAGTGCAGCGTAGGACCGACAGGGAAAGCGCGAGAACCGCTCCCCCCAGCGTTGCCGTCGAGTTGCACAATCACAAAAGGACTGAGAAGTTACAGCCAGAGAAATAAATGGGAGAAGAGGTGCAGCGTTGTTTAAGGATTTCAAGCTGCTGTGGTGTCGTTTTTACCTGGCAGCAGGAGACGATGGGCTTACTTTGCCACCATTAAAAAGCA
>CAZOOA010000035.1:22076-26796 GCA_964581355.1 uncultured Desulfovibrionaceae bacterium
CGTTTTTACCTGGCAGCAGGAGACGATGGGCTTACTTTGCCACCATTAAAAAGCACACTTTTTTTTGATGATCAGTTTAAACATGCTTTGCGACAGCAGGTCTGCAAATTTCCCGGCAAGGATTGCTCTGAATGCCTGCTAAAAAATGATTGCGCCTATTTTTCCCTGTATGAAGATATGACCGGCTCTTCCTGGACTTTTCGCCGGTTTGGGGCCCTGCCGCCACCCTTGGTCTGGCAGCCGCCACTGGAAAAGAAAACAGATTTTTTCCCGGGTGAGAAAGTAGTTTTCAACCTGGTTCTCTGTGGCAGGGGTATCGCTTTTCTAAAATACCTGGTCAACACAATGTTGCAGCTAGCTCAGGATGGCCTGGACTCCGGAGCCGGATCCTTTGAACTGGATCGTGTCGTGGTGGAGAACCCGTTTTCCGGAACGGAACAGGAATTGCTGGGGGCGTCTGCAGACGACCTGGACAGAGAAAAAGCGCTGATCCGGGGTGAAGAAATCGAAAATTGGGCGGATCGTTACCGACATCTGACCAAGCTTTCCATCCGGTTCCTTACGCCCCTGCTGATCAAGGATCCCGATCAATACCTGCAGGACCCCCATTTTGCTGTAATCATGAAAGGTCTTTTTCAGCGGGCAACAGCCCTTTATTATTTCTACCACCGGCAGCATGAAATGGAGATTGACTATAATGAATTCAAGGATAAAAGCAGGCAGGTGAAAAAAGTGAAAAATCAGACCCGCTTTGTGCCTGCAGGGCAGGCGACCCGGAAAGCACAACTCATCCCCGGGATCCTGGGAGAAGCAGTTTATATGGGAGAGTTCGAACTTTTCTTGCCCTTTTTAAAGCTTGCCGAATGGATTCACCTGGGGGAGCAGGCTGCCTACGGCCTGGGGCGAATCCAGGTGAAAGTTGGATAGCAGGAGGGATGACGATGGAAGCTGAGCAGCGCCTGTTGAGTTTTCAACAAGCCCACGAAGAAGCCGGGAGTCTGCGGACCTCCCGCCTGGCTGTGCTGGCCCCTGAAGACCTGGATGTCCTGGGAGCTGTTTTGGCAGCCAGGGAGAAGGGATTGGTCGAGCCTGTGCTCATCGGGCAGGAAGACAAGATAAAAAAAGCGGGCTCGAGCATGAGTGTGGACCTGGACGAAATTGAAATCCTCGATCAGAAAAGCCCAATGCAGATGGCCCGACAGGGAATCGAGATGTTCTTTGATGGCAGCGTTGACCTGGTTATCAAAGGACGGCTTCCCACGTCACATATCTACAGGGCCATTATCCGAAAGGAAAAAGAGCTGGGACAAAGCCAGCGCATTTCCGTCTGCTCTCTCTGGGAACTGCCGCACCAGGATCGTTTTGTCC
Source organism: uncultured Desulfovibrionaceae bacterium (assembly GCA_964581355.1). Classification (GTDB taxonomy): domain Bacteria; phylum Bacillota; class Dethiobacteria; order DTU022; family UBA8154; genus CAZOOA01. Next base: position 23,445 of record CAZOOA010000035.1, read on the forward strand.
TGCTGACCGATACGGGGGTTAACATTGACCCTGACTGGCAGATTAAGCAGGATGTTTTACAAAAAGCAGCGTTTTTGATGAATCTTTTGGGTTATGCTCCACTTATCACACTGGCTCTGTCGGCCAGCCGTGAAATTGAAGAAAACATGGCTTCCAGGGAGGATGCAGAAAAAATTCAGGAGTATTTCCGGCAGGAAGGGATTGACTGCCAGGTGAAATTTGGAGGAGACATGCGTTATTTCCCGGGAAATGACGGGGAAGCTATACCCGATATTATCCTGGTTCCTCACCTGGATGCAGGAAATATTATTGTCAAGCTGGACTTTTTCCTGGAAATCAAGCGTTCTTCTGTTGTAACAAGTTCCCGTGGTCCGATCATTGTTCCCTCCAGGTCCGATACCTGGGAGCATATTTTGGATGAACTTGCCCTAGGGATGGTAATCTCGCATCGATTGCAGCAGCACGGGGGCCTTTGGAGGGGGGCGTTGAAATGATTTCATTTCAGGATATTTTGGGCAAGGCAAAGCCGGGCAAAGTTGTTGTGGCCCCCCGGCCTGCACCGGCATTATCCAGTCTGCTTGATCAGCTAAAAGAGGCAGGCCAGGAGTTGACCGTGAAAGAAGATTTCTCGCCTGCGGTTTTGAAAGAGATCCAGCAGGGCTTTGAGCAGGGAAAATGGGATGTTTTCCTGCAGGGTGACATTTCCCTGAAAGACTTTTTTGAACCGCTTGCGGACGGGGGGATGAACCTGGAACGGATGGGCTTTGTTTCCCTGTTCGAGGATCGGAGTCGCCACAAGCTGCTTTTTGTAGTTGATACTTACATGCAAAACCGTCCTTCGTTTCGTGCGAAGACGCTTTTGTTGGAAATGACCATCAACCTGGCCGGGAGTCTGGGTGTTGAGCAGCCCCGGGTGGCGGTTCTTTCGGCCCTGGAAACGGTGAACCCGGCCATGGTTTCCAGCATTGAGGCAGCGGCCCTGTCCAAGATGGCAGACAGAGGCCAGTTTGCTGCCGTGGTGGAAGGACCCCTGGATATAGATAGTGCTTTATCCAGCGAGGCAGCCCAGCGCAAGGGAGTTTTGTCTCCGGTGCCGGGCGAGGTTGATATCCTGCTCTGTCCGGAAATAGAATCAGGGTATGCCCTTTCCTGCTTTTTGTCCGGGCTCGGCAAAATGCCGGTAGCCGGGGTATTACTGGGGGCCCCGCTGCCGATCATTATCCAACCGGAACATATTCCCCTGCTGCACAAGGACGTGGAGCTTGCCGTAGCTTCTCTGAGAAAGGAAATGGAGTGGTAGCTGTTCGGTTGGAGTTCCCGGTCCCGTCAGCGGTTGCTTTTGTGGAAAAGGGGCAAGCTTCTGGATGGTTTCCGTGGTCTTAAAGCAATCATAACCAGGCTGCTCGCAACACTGCGAGGCAGGGCTGCAGTTACCCAGCAGACGCGGGAGTCGCGTAGGCTAACTAGCAAGCCCGTGGTTTTAGCGTGGGTAGTTGGCAATTTTGTTCAATGAAGGAGGTGTGGTGCTTCGCAGCACCGGATAAAATGAAAATTGTTTTTCATGAGAATTTCCTGGAAACGTACACCAGTGATCCGGCCGCTTCTTACGGAAGACTGGAACCAGCTCTGGAATTGGTTACCGATCGCTTTCCTATGGTGACTCCTGCACCCTGCAGTGTAGAAGATGTCTTGCGTGTCCATACATCGTTCCACCTGGAAGATGTTCAGCGGGACAGCAGGGTGTATCCCATGGCTATGCTGGCTGCCGGGGCGACCATCAACGCGGCGGACTTGGCTATGAAAGGGGAGCCGGCTTTTGCCCTGTGCAGGCCGCCGGGACATCATGCCAGCCCTGATTCTTGCTGGGGGTTTTGCTATTTCAATAATATCGCTGTGGCGACCAGCCGGTTGTTGGAGACAAGGCAGGCAGACCATGTCTTGATCATCGATTTTGACCTCCATTTTGGAGATGGGACTTCCAATATCTTTTCAGGTGAATCGAGGGTTACTTTCTGGCATGTCAGCGGGAGGAACAATACCTCTTTCGTCCAAAACCTGGAGGATTACCTGGAAGGAAAAAAGGCAGACATCGTAGCAGTTTCAGCAGGTTTTGACCGTCACGCCAACGACTGGGGTGGCATGCTGACAACGGAAGACTACGGTGCTATGGGCGAAATTTTGGGACGGTTTGCCCGGGAAAACTGTGGCAACCGCATTTTTGCCGCCCTGGAGGGAGGCTATAACGCCCGGTCCCTGGGAAATAGCGTGCTGGCATTTACAGAAGGAATTGAACGCACCACCAGCTAAGAAAGCAAGGGGACGGTTTTCTTGCTTCCACAGCCACAGCCACAGCCACAGCCATGCCCTGCGCATGATTTTTGCTTTGCCAGTACCTCTCCATAGTTTATCAAGCATCGCGCAGGGGAGCTGGTAAACGGCAAGGTGGAACGATCTCATGGGACGATACCCATGTTTATATCCATATCTGGTCAACCTCAAAAAGCCTGTTTTAACGAAAAACGCCTCTGAAATATTGAGCATTCAGGTGAATTAATGAGAATAAGAAAATTCACCCGGCACAGAATAGCCTTTAAGGGTTGGATCATATCTATGTTCTCATCTTTCTGCTGCCGGCGCGAAACTTTTTAAATGCCTGTTGATAGAAGGACAGTTAAGCCTTTTCCGCCATGCGGGTCAACCGGAGAGTAAGCATTTCTCCCAGGACGGCCAGGTCTTCTGTTTCCAGGTATGAATTGGCGATGGAATCAAATAAAATATTGCCCCGGGTGGGCACTTCCTCGTCTCCGGGGTTTAAAAGGCACAAAACCGGTATCCTGGGCAGGGCAAAGAGGAAGTACCCGTTTTTAAATTCGCTTGATTTTTCGGCACCAAGCAAGGTAATCGTTTCAAAAAAAAGGGCTTCCTTTTGGTGGAATGTTTTCCCCAGGGGTTTTAAGGCTCTTTTTTCAAATGCGGCGTTAAAGCTCTGCCCACCCCACAACTCTTTGAAGCTGAGCCATTTTCCAGTGGGTAGTTCCCCGGTTCCCCGGCAAAGGTAATGAAGGATCACGATGGAAGCAGGCAGGGAAGCGCTTTCCTGTCCGTCGAAGCGGTAAATATCGCCAGTGGGCCAGAGGACACGATAAAACTGACCCAGGTATGGCAGGACGATCTGTCGCAGGGAAAGCGGGGGATAATGATAAAAGGCGGCGGCATTTTTATGGGCCATTTCTTCCGGGTCCTGCTCGGAAAAAGCCTGCCGGGCTTTTTCCAGGACGGCCTGGTAGTTATTGGTCATGGTGGGCACCCTCCTTAGTATGAGAATGGAGTTTTAAGTTTCCCGTATCGGCTC
>CAZOOA010000036.1:0-25938 GCA_964581355.1 uncultured Desulfovibrionaceae bacterium
AGGTGATAAGCAGACAAGGTATTTTGAAGTGATTGGGGTGAATTGTTGTTCGGGTTTTGAGAGGACAAATAATTTAAGAAAGGAAGGAAAGCATGAGTAAAACAATTAAAGTTATCTTTGTTTTGTCGATTTTGCTGGCATTTTCTGTGGGAGTGGCAAGTAGTCAGGCTATAAATGAAACAATTGAGGTAGTCCTTGCAAGGGATATCTCTTTTGAATTGGACGGAGAACCTCATGTATTTAGAGATCCAGACGGCCAAACACAGTATCCTTTAATCTACGAAGGCAGCTCTTATTTGCCGGTAAGGTCGATTGCGGAAGCTGCTGGAGTAGAGGTGGATTGGGATGGCAATACCAGGACAATCATTCTAAATAGAGACGTACAAGACTTAGATGATACGCCTTATAAAGACGCACAGGACTATGAGCCTGGAGAGCCTGGAGAACAGGATTTTGGTTTTACAATCTTGCCTCCGCAATGGGCAGAAGAAAGTCCGAGTATGGAAGCAGTAGAAGATTTTAGAGGTCGATATGGACCCAACTGCGAAATCTACTTGCTAGAATTCCATGATTCTGGAACTAATGTAACCAGTGCCACTTATATAGTTACGGATTTGGCTCATGATTCAGAATTCAGTTTAAAAGTCAACCACAGAGACAGCATCAGTATTGTTAATCATACTAACGAAAGTCAACAGATCCCATATTTCGCAGCTGACGAAAGAAGGACTACTGCATCTATAAGTGCAGGCGAATCTAGTGGTATGTCAGCTCCCCGTGATCAAGTTATCCAGAGAGCCGAATTAAGGAATATGCAGGGTAATCTTTTATGGAATTATTAAGTTGGAAAACTTGATGAAGTAGTAATGTCAAGAAGCATACCATAACAGCTATGGAAATAGAAGTAAAACCCCACCCCGGTTATATTATACTGGGATGGGGAATAAAAAATTCAAAAAAGAATAACAAGCTACTTTATTGACTAAGAAAGAAAAGAGGCTCATTTGATATGGAATCTTCATTGGGAATTTTGATTTTAATTGCAGCTGTTGGGTGGGTTATTTTAAGGAAGTTTTCAGGTAGATCAAGAGGAGGAGGATATGTAAATAATTATCCTCATGAGATTCAAAATCAAAGTGATACAAACGATAATGATGACGGTTGTGATGATTGTGGGGACGACGGTGGAGATTAATTAAAAAAATTTAAGGGGACAGGAAAAATGAAAAGATTTATTTTAATCATTTCTGTGTTGTTAATATTGGTTAGTTTAAGTATAGGTTGTTACGGGGACGATGATATGAATTATCCAGGATCGGGTGAAAGTGATTGTGAGGGGCAGCAAGTTGCAGACGAATTAAGGGAGATGAGGGAAGCCAGAGAAGCTGAAGAAGAGGAAGAGGAAGAAGAGTAGAACCGAAGGAACACATTGTGATTTTTAGCTGAATCGAAGATTGGAGCAATTACTTCAGAAGAAGAAGCAAAAAACTTGAACCTGTTGAACCTGGAGTTCCCATAGAAGCTCCGCTTGCAGGCGTCGTTTAAAGATAGGGAAAGCAATAACTGCCGAAGCCTTACAAGAAGTTAGTTCTACAACCCGGACTGAAGATATACCAGGGAGGCTGTACGGGGTCCCCGGGGAAACTATAGCGCTTCCTGCAGCCTGCCCAGTTTTTGGACGACAGTAACAAGGCACGGTTTTCCTTGCTTCAGTCAGCGTCCTTTGTATGATGGTGTTTTCTTTTCCAGCATGGCGTTAAGCCCCTCGGCATGGTCTTCCGTGCCGGCGGCCAGGGCCATCTGGGAAGAGATGTAGTCCAGGTGGTCCCTGGCGCTGCTTTTCAGGCCCTGGTAGACGGCTCTTTTAATCGCCTGCAGGGCAAAGGGAGGCTGGGCAGCTAGCTGCCCGGCCAGTTCGTAAGTGGCCCTTTCCAGTTCTTCCCCGGGCACGGCCCGGTTTACCAGGCCCATAACTTCAGCTTCCCGGCCGGTGAAACGCTTTCCTGTCAACAAAAGTTCCAGGGCCCGGGACAGACCGACCAGCCGCGGCAGCAGGAAAGCTCCTCCGTCGCCCGGCACCAGTCCCAGGTTGATATAGGTCTCCCCCATGGGGGCGTCTTCTGCAGCCAGGCGCAGGTCGCACCACAGGGCCATATCCAGCCCTGCCCCCATGGCTGCCCCGTTGATAGAGGCGATCACAGGCTTTTCTACATCTTCCAGGGTCAAAGGGACCCGGTGGACCAGCTTCCAGAGGCTGTTTTTCGTTTCCAAAGGTGTTTGCTCGTCTATTTCTTTATTGCCCGCTTGTTCATTATCCTGGTGTATAAACCCTTGCCCTTTGGCCATGGATTTCACATCGCCCCCTGCGCAGAAAGCTTTGCCTGCTCCGGTGACCACGATTACGCGCACTTCCGGGTCGTTTTGGCCTTCTGCCAGGTAATGGGCCCACCCTTTGAGCATATCTTCGCTGAAAGCATTAAAATTATCTGGTCGGTTTAACGTGAGCGTGGCGATCCTGTTTTCTTTGTGGTAGAGGATGTCCTGAAACGCATGCATTAAAAAGCCCTCCTATCTTCGTAAAACCTGTTGGTAAATTTTCAGTAATAATTGCTACAATCATAACAGTAAATGTTAGCAAAAAAAAGCCCTTTTAGCCATATGCCATAATTGTTTGGCAGGAGTGGGGCTTTTTTGAGTCGCAAAATATCGACCTGGTCGCCTACTTTTCTGCTCCGCTTTTGTAAATCAGCCGGGGCCTTTCCGTGAATACTTGGGTGTCTGGAGGTACCGATTCGGTGAGCCAGACATTGCCGCCAATTACTGATCTTGCCCCTATGGTGGTGTTTCCTCCCAGTATCGTGGTTCCGGAATAGATAATCACGTCATCCTCAATGTTGGGATGGCGTTTTTGCCCGCGGAGCTGTTTTCCCGCATCCTTGGGCAGAGAGAGGGCTCCCAGTGTCACACCCTGGTAAAGGCGCACATTATTACCGATGGTTGTTGTTTCACCAATCACTACGCCTGTACCATGATCAATTACAAAGCGTGGTCCGATTTCAGCCCCCGGGTGGATGTCTATTCCTGTTTTGCTGTGGCCGTATTCCGTCATAATCCGTGGCAGCATTGGGACCTCGTATTGATAAAGCACGTGGGCTACCCGATAAATGGTAATGGCAAAAATGCCGGGGTAGCTGAAAATGATTTCATCGTAGCTTTGGGCGGCAGGGTCTCCATCAAAAACGGCCTGGACATCCGAAGACAGGATATCGCGAATGGCAGGCACTTCTTCCAGAGCTTTCAGGGATATTTCGTGCCCTTTTTCATTGCATTCCTGGCAAGTTAAATTATAACGGAGGCAGTCATGACGGATGCTGCTGCTCACCTGTTCAGCCAGCAAGCTGAACAGGCGGGTGACGCACTGGCCGAGATAAAAGCTTAAGTTGACAGGGTCCAGCTTTTCCGAGGCAAAGTAACCGGGGTAAAGTATTTCAAAAAAATGATCGATGATTTTGATCACGGATTCTTTGGATGGAATGGGTTCGTAATCCACATGGGTATTGCATTTTTCCTCCTGGCAGTTGTCAATGATTTTCTGTGCAATTTGAGGGAGTTTTTTACGGTATTCTGCCAGCACATTTTCATCAATGGTACATGTTGTTCCTGTGGGATGTTCTCGGTTTTCCATAATACCCTCCAGGGAGTTGATTTTGTAAGATTATAAAATGTTTTTTTTGTCGGCTACGGCTTCGGTAAGAATTGTATTACAACGCTTCTTTAAGGAATAGATGCCGGATTGATGCCATCCATTAGTTTTTTATTACCATCATTATAACAGATCTTCACTTTCATCAAAACACTACGCTGATATTTAGTGTCAATCAATCTAATTTGAATGAAACAAAAACCCCGAAGATTATTTAGAAAATTTATGGCTTCATTCAGCATAAGCTGGTATAATGAAAAATGAATCATTTAAAAGGAGTGGTTAGGTTTAGCAGGTTATTTTAATAAAGAAAGGATGATGTTAAATGCAGGATCAGCCCAAAGTAGACGTAATGACCAGGTTTTTGGCCGCATTAATTGATGGTTTGCTGTCCTCTGCTGTTAGCGCACTGATTCCCGTTATTGGGGCTTTGATCAGCACGGCATACCTGTTAATTAAAGACGGCTTGTTTGAGGGGCAGAGTTTGGGGAAGAAATTGATGAAACTCCGGGTGGTTACCATGGATGGAAACAAGGCCGACTTTGCTACTTCGGCCAAAAGGAATCTTATTTTCGCCATTCCTGCTATCTTTATGATTATTCCTATTATTGGTTGGGTGATTGCGCCGATTCTATCTTTGATTGTTTTGATTATTGAGGTAGTCAAGGTTCTTAACGAGCCTAAGGGACGCAGGTTGGGAGATACGTGGGCCGATACACAGGTCATCATGGCAGAAGAAACCCAGTCACAAATTATCCGCTAAACAATAACATTGGATTGGATCGCTGGCTTGGAGGACAACATTACAGGAGCATTCAATATTGATAAAAAACCGGCAAATGTGTTACTGCCGGTTTTTTACAAATCCATTCGTCCGATTGTAACCCTGTGTGCTGGAATAACGATGTAATTGCTCAGCGCTATTTGTAAGCGAAACCGCGTGGACGGTCCTTGCGCTTCCGCAGCGCAGCGGAGGACCGACAGGGAAAGTGCCAGAACCGTCCCCCTGCTTCGCGGAGTTTGGTGCAATTACACCAGGGCTGAACAGTTACAAAACGATAATTTATTTTTACCGGGGGTGCAATAATAATGAAAGGAAGAGAATGAAAGCAGTATCGTTTCTTTCTCAAAGACAGCATTCGCAAAATGATTGACTTTTCATAAACAGACCTATGTTCTGATGCTTTTGAGTTAACTGTAATGACTTGATCCAGATTAAGGAGGTTAGCAGTTTGTACGAAACAATTCAAAGTGAAGCTCACAGCGGTATCATGACTGTTACCCTGAACCGTCCGGAACGTTTGAATGCATTTAACGATAAAATGATGGAGGAATTATTTGATGTTTTTGACCTGGCGGACACAGATGACTCAGTCCGGGTTGTAGTGGTTACCGGTGCTGGAAAAGCGTTTTGTGCCGGGGCGGACCTGGAAAAGCAAGGAGATACCTTTGCAAGGGCCACTTCCCTGGATGAACACCGTGACGAAGGCGGCCAGCTAGCCCTGCGCATTTTTGAACTGAAAAAACCGGTTATCGCGGCGATTAACGGGCCTGCAGTGGGAGTGGGCATTACCATGACTTTACCCATGGATATCCGGATTGCCTCGGAAGAAGCTAAAATGGGATTTGTTTTTACCAGGAGAGGGATTGTTCCCGAGGCGTGCAGCGGTTGGTTTTTGCCCAAGATCGTGGGAATCAGCCAGGCCATGGAGTGGGTTCTGACTGGCAGGGTTTTTTCCAGTGATGAAGCCCTCAAAGGTGGCTTGGTCAGCCGTGTGGTTCCTTCAGGTGAACTGCTGGATACAGCGAATTCTTTGGCTGCTGAAATCGCTGAGAACACATCTGCTGTTTCGGTAACCCTGGCTCGGCAGTTACTCTTGCGGATGCAGGGAGCGGAACATCCTTTGGAATCACATTTGCTGGAATCCAAAATGATGTTCTGGGCCGGTCAGCAACCCGACGTTGCTGAAGGGGTTAACGCTTTTTTGAAAAAGCGTCCTCCCAGGTTTACCATGAAGCCCAGTTCAGATATGCCTCCTTTTTATCCCTGGTGGACTAAACCTGAGTAATTTTTTAAAAAAGGGTCAAAACAGGAAGAAGCAATAGAAGAAGCAAGAAAGGGTAGAGTAAATGATTCAGATTATTTTAGACCTCATATTTCTTTTTTTCCTGGGTTCGTGTGGGTGGCTTCTTTTTAAACTACTGCGTCTTCCCATCCCTGCTTTGCTGGGCACTGTTACTCTAGTGGGGTTCCTCAGGGTTTCGGGATATCCGCTGCCCCTGTCCCCGGATTTTCTATCGCCCTTTATACAAATCGTCCTGGGGTTGTTTGTGGGCTCCAAAGTAACCAGAGAGACCGTTCGGGAATGGAAAACCATGCTGCCCTCTGCAGCCATTATCATTGCCTGGGCTCTAGGGGTGGTTTTTCTCCTGGGGCTGATCCTTTCGGAGTTTACCTACCTGGATCCGGTTACAGCGATTCTTTCCTCCAGCATGGGAGGGCTTCCTGAAATGACTGTAATTGCTTTATCGACCAACGCAGATATCGCAGTGATAATTATTATTCAGACCGTTCGAATGTTGGGGACAGTTGTGGCTTTTCCTTTCCTGTTAAATCTATGGATGAAGAAAAATGGGGAAAAAAACGAAATTGAGGCAATGGTGCATGAAGAGGAAGAAAACAAAACAGCAGCAGGCTTATCCGGCTTGATAAGCAGGCTCCGCTATCAGAAAAAAAGTTTGGAGAGGTTGGCTTCCAGGGACAAAGGTGCCAGGGACAGTTTTCTTTCCGGGCTTATCTCAGCTGGGAAAAGTATCCTGTCTCTGGTAATTGCCGGCACAGGCGGCTTGCTCTTTATGCAGGCAGGGGTGCCTGCAGGGGCCATGGTTGGCTCCATGTTTTTTGTGGCGGCGGCATCGCTTTTAGGCTTGCCAATAGTAAGCCCTGCACAAAAATATTTTGGTTTCATGTTGGTAGGAGTTGGCTTAATGATTTCGGATAGCTTTTTGCCTGGGACTTTTGGTGTTTTGCTGACTGAGGATTTATTGCTGCCCGTTGTTCTATCGACCGTTTTCATTTTTGCCAGTTCCTTACTGGTGGCTTATGCTATTCACCGTCTGGTGGGTTGGGACTTTCCAACCAGTTTTTTGGCGGCAGCACCCGGGGGATTCACTGTCATGACGAGCCTGGCCGTCAAGTACAAAAAGGACTCATTCCGGGTTTCCATGCTCCATTTATGCCGCTTGTTGGCTATTAAGTCTGTAGTCCCTTTTGTTTTTATGTTCTTTTTCTAAGGCCAGGGGAATAATTATCCCCGACCATGAAGTAAATATCGCAGCCGGGGGTTGTAAAAAAGTTCCACGTGTAACAAATATTTTTTTAATGTGTAACGCAAAAGTTAACTGGACATTAAAATGTCAGTTTTTAATTTAAAATTTATGAAATACTTTGGCAGCAGCGTTGCAGATAGGACATCGCTCCGGTGCCTCTCCAGCTCCAACCCAACCGCAAATGGGGCACAGGTTAATCTCCTGGTCTTCCATGTCTTTACCGCTTTCGACCAGTGCTTTTAATTGGTCAAAAGTCTTTCCGTGTACTTTTTCCGCTTCATTGGCAAATTCGAAGGATTTCTGGGCTTTACTCTGGTTCTCCTTCTGGGCTTCCTGGATGAATTCCGGGTACATGGTGGTGAACTCATAATGCTCACCTTCTACAGCTGTCTGCAGATTTTCCAGGGTGCTCCCTATTTTCCCTGCTACTTCCAGGTGTTTTAGGGCATGAATGGTTTCGGCCTCTGCAACGGCTTTAAAAATACGGGCGATGTTTTTGTAGCCTTCTTTTTCTGCTTTTTCGGCGAAAGCCAGATACTTGCGATTTGCTTGCGATTCGCCTGCAAAGGCTGCCATTAAATTATCATTTGTTTTCAATACACTCACTCCTTCTATACTTTAGTTTAAACAGGAACTTTTCTTTTTAAACAATTCAACATTACTTTTTAAATACCTGCTTCATTTGTTTTTTTTTCTCCCTCTCTTTTTTCCAGTATTCGTAACCATCTTAGATCAGCAAGCGTAGCAAAGCGATACTTCCCATACCAACCAGGACAGTTAAAAACATGTTTTTTGTATACAGAGCCGCTGCCAGGCAGGGGATGGCTGCCCAGAAGTTTGGATTATCGACAGGGTACAGGACCAATTCTCCTTCAGGAGCCAGCAAAACGGGTCCCAGCAGGGCAGATAGAACGGCAACAGGAACATAAGCAAGCCAGCATTCCAGCAGTTCAGGAAGCCTGCGCCTGGAAAGAATAAGTAAAGGTAAAAAGCGCGGGATATATGTGGTTAGAGCCATTAAAATAACAGCCAATAAAACAGTAGTATCCAGTTGAAGCATCAGTCAAATCCTTTCAACAAGAAAATGTGAAATGGCAGCGCTGTCGTATGCCGGGCATTCATTTACGTTCGTTTCAGGAGAGTTAAGCTGCTTAGCTCAGGCCTTCGGGAACCAACCTGCAGGCTCAGCATCCAAGCTTCGGCTGCCAAGCGACCGAAACATGGGTCGCCCTATGGAGTTGCCAGGATTATCAGTGTTCCGGGGACTTTTTCTCTTTTTTTATCTTGATTTCCAGGAGCATTCCTGCAGTGGCAGCAGCCAGGGTGGTTATGATGATATAGCCGTGTCCTTCGATGGTACAGTAAAGAATAGTGGACAAAGCCAGGGCGAATCCGGCAATGAAGACTTTTTTCAATTCAGCAACGTGCATTACCAGTAGCGCGATAAACATGGCTGGAAGAGCATAATCCAGGCCCCAGGCTTCCAGGTCTGTAAGCAGCCCTCCAGCCCAGGCGCCCAAAAAACTGCTGGCAATCCAGGCCAGGTGGGCCAGCATGTTTGTAGAGATTATTCGGGTTTTGGATGGGACGGGGTCATTTTTAAAATCCATGCTGTGAACGGCAAAGGTTTCATCGGTAAGTTGAAAGGAGAAAAGGGCCTGCTGCAGTCTTTTTAAATGGCCCAGGTAGGGGGCCAGGGCAGCACTCATCAACAGGTGCCGGAGGTTTACCAGGAAGGTGGTTACGGCAATAGCGGTTAAACCGGCCTGGCTTTCAAACAGCCCGACTGCGATGAGTTGCGCTGAACCGGCAAAAACCAAAATGGACATAAGTGTCGCTTCCAATGTGCTAATGCCGGCATTAGCGGCCAGAATACCAAAAGCAAAGCCGATGGGAAAATAGCCAAAAACAATGGGCAGGCCTCTGGCCAACCCTTTTCGGATATTGTCTTTAATTTTTGTTTTGTTATGCTCTTGCGGGGAAGTTGTTGGGCAAGCGTTGTGCAATAGTATCACCATTTTTTGTTCGTTTTCTATTGTGCCTGACAGTATAACTGTTTACTGAGCAACGCTCGTTGCAGTTTTTTCATTTTCCCGTATGGCATTGTTTAAATATTCTTCGCCGTAAGCATCAATGAATTCGTCGTAGAGAGGAAGCAGGAGCTGCTCCCAGTAAAGTTGATCCGTATTGGAAAGATAGCCGACTTTAACTTCCGGCGTATTGATAATACGGGTTAAGTCCCGTCTGTTAAACTTGATGGCCTGTTCCCGCTCCCAAAGAGTGACCTCTTCCATGGTTTCTTCCAGGATTTCCTTGATATCGTCGGGCAGTTCTGTCCAAAACTCTTCGTTTGTCAGGACGATATAACCCAGGTAGCCGTGATTTGATAGAGTAATATATTCGTGAACTCTATGAAAGCGTTGGCTGTATATATTGGAAGGAGTGTTTTCCGAACCATCAATTGTCCCGTTTTGCTTGGCTTGAAACACTTCACTAAAACGCATGGCTACAGGTTCTGCACCGAGTTTTTCAAACTGTTTTTTTAAGACTTCGCTGAAAGGCATCATCCGAATCCTGGTGCCATTAAACTGGCTGGGACGAAAAAATGGTTGATTGCCAATCATATGTTTAAATCCGTTGTCCCACATGTTCAGGGCCAACATGTTTTCACCCCGTGACCTTTCGATAATTTCCTGCCCCGTTTGACTATCTATAAAATTATGAACGGCTTCATAATTGTCAAATAAAAATGGCAAATCGAATAGCAGCAGGTAGGGGAAATACTCGGTCATTTTTGCTGTTGCCGGTGCAATAATCTGGACATTGTTGTTCTGTAAAGCTTCCACTTCTTCCCCATCCATGTAAAGTTGGGAATTGGGATAAACCTGGACTTCCACTCGTCCTCCCGTACGTTTATGCACCAATTCGGCAAAACGTAGCGCGGCCTGTCCTTTAGGAGTCATTTCATCAACAACATGGGAAAATTTAATGACAATATGTTCTTCTCTTTCAAATTGTTCATGATCAAAAACCCGGGGTGGGACCGGGTTGCTGATGGCCAGAAAAAAAAATGGGATAATAAAAATGAAGGCCAGGATAACAATCCAGGAAGCATTTTTTTCCATAAATTAAACACCTGCTAAATTATTCATGCAATGTAATAGCGATTTATGGGCCTGCCTACAGAGCCGTATTGAATTTCAAGTTGCAATTTGCCGATCTTTGCCAGATATTCCAGGTACCGCCGGGCGGTAACCCGGGCTATGCCTACACCTTCAGCAACCTCTTCAGCTGATAAGCTGTCTTTCTTTTTTACCAGATATAGAAAGATTTGACGGAGAGTTACTTCGTTGAGCCCCTTGGGAAGTTCTTCGAAAGGCTTGGCTACAGTTTTAGATTTTTTCAGTGCATCAATTTCTTCCTGGTCCAGGGTGCTTTTTTCTTCCAATTTTGTGCGCAGCATCCGGTATGAAAGCAGGGAGTTTTGCATGCGGCTAAATTTAAACGGTTTAACAATATAGTCTATTGCTCCATAGCGTAAAACTTCTTTAATGGTTTCTGCATCCCGGGCTGCGGTGATCATAATTACATCCACTGGAAACTCTATAGATCGCATTTCTTTTAACACTTCGATTCCACTGATATCAGGCAGATAAATATCGAGGATAACCAGCTGCGGCTGCTGGGATTTAATGATTTTTATAGCTTCCTCTCCGCTTTGTGCGATCCCGACCACAGAGAATCCTTCAACTTTTTCCACGAACTGCTTGTTTATCTCCAGCACCATGGGGTCGTCTTCCACGATAATAGTGGTGATAAGATTTTCCAAGAGAACTCACTCCTTGTATCCCTTGTGACCTGGGTAAAGAAACAGGTCCGGTTCCCTAAAACTGCAGGGGCACTTCTATTGTAATCCGTGTGCCTTCACCTTGTTGTGAGGCAACCCGAATGGTTCCTGAAGCGTTTTCTACATATGTTTTAACCAGCGACAGTCCCAAACCATGCCCTTCCTTTTTTTTGGTGCTGACCCCTTTTTTAAAAATCTTGGAGCGAATGGATGGTTCGATTCCACTGCCACTATCCTGGACATCTACTATCAGTTTATCTTTTTCATCACGAAGTGAAAAGCTTACATTTCGTTCGTCCTGTGGTCTGGATGTTACGGCTTCAAAGGCGTTTTCCAGCAAATTGCCGATTATTACAATCAAAGCGCTGCTGTCCAGGCTTCTGGGCAGAAGATGCAGTCGGCTATTACGGTCGATATCCAAATTTATTTTTAACTCCTGGGCTCGGTTATATTTACCCAGGATTAGGCCGGCAATGCTGGAATCCTTGATATTTTCTGTCAAAAAGCTGGTGATTTCTTGCTGTTTTTCCATTTCTTTAAAAATATAGTCCAGGGCTTCCTCATCTTTTTCCAGTTGAATCAGGCCGGCGATGGTATGCAGTTTGTTGATCGTTTCGTGGTTTTGGACCCGCAAGGCATCAATGAAATCCTTCACCCCGGTAAGCTCTTCGGCCAACCGGTAAACTTCTGTTTTGTCACGAAAGGTTGATACCGCACCTACAACCTGTCCCCGCACCCAAATGGGGATCCTGTTGATTAAAATCGTAGTATTATTGATGGTTCGCACCTGGTTATATTCAGGTATGCCAGTTTTTGCCGTGACAGGAAGCCAGCTTTCTGGTATTACTTCCGTTATCTCTTTTCCCAGGACATTTTCGTTGATTCCAAAGATACGTTTGGCAATGTTATTGATTACACTAATCCGGTTTTCCTGGTTGATGGCAATAAGTCCTTCTTCAATAGAGTGAAAAACGGCTGTTCTTTCTTCCAGCATACGGGCGATTTCTGCAGGTTCCAGGTCAAACATGATTTTTTTAATATTCCTGGCCAGCAAAAAAGAACCGGCAATACCAGCCAGGAGTCCTGCCATTAGGGAGAAAGAGACATCACTTCCTAATGAGTGCAGCAATTCAGTGAGCGAAGGAGAAAAAATCCCGACCAGCACGACTCCGACCTGGGTTGTGCCTTCATCAATGTATATCGGTGCAAAGGCGCGGATTGAAGGTCCCACAACCCCTGCTGCCCGAGAAACAACTTCTTCTGAAGCAAAAGCCGGATCTGCATCTGCCCCGTGAAACTGTTGACCAATACGTTCCTGCAAAGGGTGGGAGTATCTTTTTTGATTCATGTCCAGGATTACAATATACTCTGTTTCGGTAGAAAGCCGGACTCTTTCAGCAATGGGTTGAATTACATTGTGCCCATCCCTGTTTCCTACATTTTCCTGGACTTCCGGTATCTCTGCTACAGTGCGGGCGATTGCCAGGGCTCGACTCCCCAATTCTTCCTCCAGCTTTGCCGAAAGATTCCCTACAAAAACTGCTACGCTGGACAGTGTGGCCGCCAGCACAAGAAAAAAAGACAACAGGGTGATTTTTGAGCTCAGGTTCATGTTTTTTGTAGGCATAAAACCTGCTTAACTTCCTTAGAATAAAATGATTTCAAATTATGGACTTATTGAAAAGTTGCTTATAAAAGCGAAACTTTTTTGGCAACAAAGCTTGTACCTTTGTCTATTCGCCAAAATAAACTCGGCTCCCTTCTTTTGTCGAAAAAAATTTCAGGAAAAATTATTCCTGTTCCAGCCAAGGTGGCAGGGATGCTTGAAGGTTTCTTGGCTGATTGTGAAATTGTTGTTGTAGAAAGTATTCCAACAAAGGCCTTGGCGTGAGGTGTCAAAATGTGAAGAAAAAAGACAATTTACAGCTAATGACAATGCCTGGGGCAAATGATAAAATGACAAGTAATATTTGCAAAAATTAAGAAAAGGCCTGGATGATGGGTGTGAAAGGACCGTGCCATCAATGTTTAACAGCTTGTTGATGACATTTATATTCAACCTCCTGGTTTTGTTTGGAGCAGGCTATTTCTTTGGGAGGTTGGCCCCCTATCTACCCAGTGCCCGGGTCTGGCTGTGGCGGTTTATTGTGGGTATGCTGGCCGCTGGATTAACTATCATTTCACAACTCAGTTCTTTTTATGGCCCTGTGCTGCAGGATGAGAAAATATTCCTGGAAGTTGGTGTGGTTGCCACTGCGCTGGCTGCCATGTTTGGCAGTTTTTTTTCAGGCCTGGCCAGCGTTGGCCTGGTAGCACTGTATTTTTACAGTCTGGGCGAGTGGAATATGCTGCCAGGGATCATCACCCTGGCCACTGCAGCAGTAGTCGGGGGCTTTTTCTATCTGCTGTTAGTAAGGAAAAAAGAGCTGTTGAAGCCTTCATTTAATATTATTTTTTATTGTGGTTTGACTCTGGGTATAACAACCCTGGGATCTTTTTTTTTCTGGCTGGAGCGACCCGGGATTGAATATATTTTTACTTCCGGTTTTTTTATAATGTGGCTGACTTTTATTCCGATAGGTGTGCTTGTTTTTACCCGGGTGGTGTTTGATATATTAAACCACCGGTACCTGCTTCGAAAGACCAGCATGCAGGCGTCAACAGATTACCTTACGGGGTTGTTTAATCGCCGCCATAATTACTATCGCCTGGAAAGAGAGATTGAGAGAGCCCGGCGCTACGGTCACCCCTTTTCTCTGTTGATCATCGACATCGATCACTTTAAAGCTTATAACGATTGCCACGGCCATCTGGCTGGAGATGCCGCCCTGGTCCAGGTGGCAGACGTTATATGTAAAACGGTCCGCACCATCGACCAGGTTGCAAGGTGGGGAGGGGAGGAATTTTCCGTTATCCTGCCCGAGACAGATCTCAATGGGGCCGTTATCGTTGCTGAACGAATATGTAAGAATATTGAGGATATTGGACTGTTATGCACAGGGGAGCAGGGGCAGCTAAAAAATACGGTCTCCATTGGTGTATCCACTTACCTGCAGACAGCTTCCAGCATGGACATGCTTTTAAGCCAGGCAGATGAAGCTCTTTATAGGGCCAAGGAATATCGCAATTGTGTAGCTGTTTATCAGCATGAAAAAAAAGACGGGGATATTGAAGGTGAAGATGAAGCTTTTTCAGGTCCCCAGGAAACTGATGACACTGTTGTGAAACAGGTAGTTGCGGAGGAAAGGCCGGAATCAGGTGAAGGTGATGGAGGCGCAAATAAAGATTCAATCCATATAGAGGAAGGGAAAGCAAGTAGGGGAAAAAAATAGGGGGAAGAGCAGGGCAGCGTTTAGTGGATGCTTTTAGCCAGTGACGTGTTTGCTGCTATGTTTTAACTACCAAGACATCCATGAAGCTCCCCTTCACCAGCAGTAGAATGAAAAAACTTTAAACGCACAGGATTATATGCGACAGCAAGTTATTTAGGGTAGATAATAGACCAAAAACCGGGCAGTTGTCTGTTACAAGCTGCCCGGTTGTGGTTTAGGATTGGCTTTTTACATAAACGAACCAGAAATCTTTTTGCAACTGCTTCGCAGTGTGTTGCGCAATTACATAAGGGCTGAGCAGTTATATCTTTTTTGTTCCTTTGACTGCCACAAGCACTTTTGCGCCGCCGGCTAATTTCGCCAAGCAAGGAAAGGGAGAGCTTTTGCAAAGCAGGGACGAGTTTATAAGGCGTTCCCACTTCTACTTGCATGTTGAAGCCGTGTGCGTCAATTTACTTTTTTCTCCTGACCCTCCCATTCTTTTTCTCTCAGCACGAATTTTTGGATTTTTCCGGTGGATGTTTTTGGAAGGTCACCGAATTCCACGGCTTTTGGACACTTGTAGCGAGCCAGGTTTTCCCGGCAAAACTCAATGATTTCCTCTTCTGTAGGGTTGGTTCCCGGTTTGGGAACAACAAATGCCTTGGGAACTTCACCCCACTTTTCGTGAGGCATGGCGATTACAGCCACTTCCTGTACATCCGGATGTTTGTAGAGGGTGTTTTCCACTTCCACGGTGGAAATATTTTCTCCACCGCTAATTATAATGTCCTTTTTCCGGTCCTTGATTTCTATATAGCCATCTTCATGCATGACGGCAAGATCCCCGCTGTGGAACCAGCCCCCGCGGAATGCTTCCCGGGTAGCCTCTTCCTGCATGAAGTAGCCTTTCATCACGTTGTTGCCCCGCATGATAACTTCTCCTATGGTCATCCCATCACGGGGTACATTTTCCATGTTGTTGTCGACTACCCTCATCTCCAGGGCGTGGATGTAGGGAACGCCCTGGCGTGATTTGATTAGGGCTTTTTCTTCCCCGACCAGGTTATCCCAGTGGGGTTGCCATTCACAAATACTGTGGGGCCCATATGTTTCTGTCAGGCCATAAACATGGGTAATGACTGCACCCATGGACTCCATCTGCTGAATAATGGTTGGAGATGGAGGTGCCCCGGCTGTGACCACCTGCAGTTGATGCTGGATATTTAACTCTTTGGAACGTGGACTTCCAGTTAGTGTGATCAAGACCGTGGGAGCAGCACAGAAATGGGTGATTTTCTCTTGATCGATCAAATCAAATATCTTGTCAGCTTCCACAGCTCGCAGGCAGTAGTGGGTTGCTCCGACTGCCGTCACTCCCCAGGTAAAGCACCAACCGTTACAGTGGAACATGGGCAAGGTCCATAAGTAGTTGCTGTAACTGTTCATATTCATATGCAGACATTCGCCCAGGGCGTTCAGGTATGCTCCCCGGTGGGTATACATGACTCCTTTGGGTTGACCGGTGGTGCCGCTGGTATAATTGATGGTGATGGTTTCATTTTCATCCTCGATGTCGACTTCAATCGGTTCGCTGCTTCCTTGGGCCAGGAACTGTTCATACTCTGCTCCTTCCAGTGAAGTGGAGGCTTCTTCATCGATGATCAAAACAAACTTTTTTGTCGCTTCAAGTTCTTCTTTGATCGGTTCAATCAGCTTGGCAAAGGCGGTGTCTACAAACAGCATTTTCGCCCCGGAGTGATTCAGGATATACAAAATTTCCCTGGGGGCCAGGCGGATGTTAATAGCCACCAGTATGGCCCCGGCCAGGGGGACTCCATAGTGGGCTTCCAAAAGGGGAGGGATGTTGGGTGACAGGAACGCGACCCGGTCTCCTTTTTCAATACCTTCATTTTGCAGGGCTGAGGCCAGGCAGTTTACACGCTCGTAAAACTCCTGATACGAATACCTGTTATCCTTATACACGACGGCAGTTTTTTCCGGGAAAACAGCTGCACTGCGGACCAAAAAATTAAGCGGGGTCAGTGGTGTGTAATAGGTTTCTCCTTTCATGTTCATGCGCCAAAAATCGGCGTTTGCACCTCCTTAAGAGTTTGATTTGCCCGAAGGCCAGCAAAAAAAGAGGTTAGTCAAAGCTGCATGCCTGTGCGGTGAGTAATGGCGGTGTGAAGAGTGAGCTGATGTCAGTATTGGGAGTAATTGTTTGCTGTATTTCAAATAATAACAAATTTGTGATTTGTTTGTCAATATGGCCTGCCTGCTTGGTCTGCGGCCTGCTCTTAGCGCTTCACCACCAAATCGTGGAGATGATGCACGATCCTGGAACATTTCTCGAAGAGCAACCGCGTCAGAAGCGGAAGCGAAGTTTTCATTTCCATGCAAAAAAATAGAAAATTAGAACTTCCTTTCCTCTTGTTGAAAGTTGGCCCTGCTTCGTATATAATATAACCAGCAGGTTCAAAAGAATATAATAAATTTAAGTTTTAGAAGGTGACTGAAATGAGTCTTTATTTGCTGGGCGAATGCTCTCAAGGCATAGCTAACAGTTATCCTGTGCAGAACACCCTGACAACAGATCAGGGAACAGTTCAGTTCGAAGGCCCCGTTACATTCGAGCACCTGCGGCAACTATCTTTTTGTGAAAGCCTGAATAATTTCCGTCCGGCGCAAAAACAAAAAATAGCGCTGGAGACTTTAGCCGGGGATCCGGATGGAATGGTTTTCATCGCCCGGTTCGAGGAAACAATTATTGGTTACGTTACATTCCATGATCCTGATTTTCCCTGGTGGAAAAATGCCGGGGTCAAGGGGCTCGTGGAGCTTGGTGGGTTGGAGATTGCCCCTTCATGGAGGGGTAGCGGTGTGTCTTCAGCTTTCTTTAAGTCTCTTTTTGACAATGAACAATATGCTTATTTTAATGATAAAATTGTGATGAATATACAGACCATTCACTGCTGGGATCTCTGCAACTCAAACAAGTCACCCTGGGGATACCGGGATATGATGAAGGGTATGCTGGGCAAATATGGCTTCCAGGTGGAACATACTGCTGATCCCGAAATAAGAGAGCACCTGGCAAATATGCTGATGGTTCGTATGGGAGAAAATGTTTCCCGGGAAAGCAAAGAGGCTTTCCTGACTCACTGTACCTCATCTAATCGGATGTTTTAAGAAGTGGAAGCAGGCTTTTTAGTTATTACTTTGTTCTGTTATATGGGGGAAGAATTAACCGTAGCCAAGGTGTGCTGGCCTGGCCAGGTTCGTTTATCTTCAACAATCCTTCCGTCACCTTTCTAGCATTACCGGCAATCAATTGAAATGAATTACAGTATTCCTTCTTTGTTAATTTTTGGTACATACCTCAAATCGTAGTTGCAACATGGATTCAACTTTTTTACTTCTTACCTGGCTCAGGTCAGCTTTCCTTAAAAAAAATGCTTCTGCTATGCTTTATATTAAGACTGATAGCACTTCATTGACCAGCAGGCAAACCTGCAGGTAGAGAAGTGCTATTTTCATTATCTAAACTCAGCCTGGACAAGCCAGAACCATTAGATTTTTCAGTGTCGCCGTGCAAAGTTACAACATTTTGCCATTTCTGTCACAAGAGTTGAAAAGCAAGAGCCTGATACACTGCTCCAGGATGCTTGATTTCTAAATATTATAAGCCCCCTTTCGGCTTAAGATAATAGAAAGGTTCTGGATGAAAATGATTTATAAAATTTATAAAAAAGATTTTAATATTTAAAAGGAATTGGAGTTTCGGCGTCGAATATATGTAAAACTGTTACAATGTTTTTGTGCAGGGGGGTGTTTATTCTAAAATTTATAAATGCACTCCGGCGATTTTTTAATCATAAGCATTTGAAAGGAGGTGAAGGCCTGGTTTCCGTATAACGTTATTTTGGAAACCAGGCAAGTATCAGTGCGCTATAGTTACTATCCGGGCTGTACCTTAAAAACAACGGCTACCGTTCTGGATGAATCAGCTTTGAAATCTGCTGAAGCGCTGGGGATTGAACTGGCTGAGCAGGATGAATGGCAGTGTTGTGGGGCGGTATTCCCCCTTTCCACCGACGAAATTGCCAGTTATTTGTCCTCCGTGCGCAGCCTCGCAGCTACTGCAGAAGCAGGTGAAAAACTGGTCACCCTTTGCGCGGCCTGCCATCACGTGATTAAGAGGGCCAACCACGTGATGAAAACCAATGAGGAAGTTCGTGACAAAGCCAACAACTACCTGGAGTTAGAGGAATATTACTCCGGCCAGGGTGAAGTAATCCACTACCTGGAAATGCTGCGGGATGATTTTGGTTTCGAGAAGTTGGCAGAAAAAGTAAAGCAACCCCTGGAGGGGCGTAAAGTAGCGGCCTACTACGGGTGCCTGCTGCTTCGGCCAGGTAAGGTTATGGAGTTTGACAATGCGGAGGATCCCAGCATCATGGAAGACTTCATCGAAGCCCTGGGTGCAGAAGCAGTGGACTATCCTTACCGGACGGAATGTTGTGGAGTCTACCTTTCTGTGAATAATGAAGACATTGCAACCGGAATGGTAGAAAAGATTGTCAATTCAGCTTTGCGCCATGGAGCTGAAGCCATTATCAATGCCTGTCCGCTCTGCCATTACAACCTGATAGAGCTTCAGGACAAAAATGCTGATGGCGAGCCGGTATTGCCGGTTTATTACTTTACAGAACTCCTGCAAGAAGCTTTGGGATTAACGGAAAAAGTGGAGGATAAAGCGAGCGGTTAATTGGGTTAATCGTGTTACCGGGTTAAGCAGGTTACGACGGATTTTGGTTAATAAGGGAGGGAAGAATGTTGAAGGTTAAAACAGAAAACCTGCGCAGCAATATTTTAAAGGATATCGCCGAAATTAGTGGTGAAAATGTAGCCGATTGTTACCAGTGCGGCAAATGCACGTCGGCCTGCCCGGTCAATCAGGCCATGGATATTTTACCGCACCAGGTTTTACGACTGCTGCAGTTAGGCATGGTAGATGAAATCCTGGAAAGTAAGACCATCTGGATCTGTGCTTCCTGCTTTACCTGTGCCGGACGCTGCCCCAGGGATGTAGACCTGGCCAATGTCATGGAAGGCCTCAGGCTTACTTTGCTTCGGCAGAGGGATGCTTCCCGGATTAAGGCTGAAGATATGCCTGAGATTTTAAGCAAAGGTATGCCTGAACAAGGTGTCGTCAGTGGTTTCCGTAAATATGTCAAGTAAACAATAATGTCAAAAAAGATTAATTTTATGCTCCAACTAAGTTCAAGGAGGGATGTTCGTTGAAAAGGATCGGTGTCTTTGTCTGCAAGTGCGGCACGAATATTGCCGGCACTGTAGATGTGGAAGCGGTTGTTGAGGCAGCAAAAAAGATGCCGGGTGTGGTCCATGCCGCAGAATACACGTACATGTGTTCAGAAATCGGCCAGACCATGATCCAGGATGCTATAGAAAGTGAAAAGCTGGACCGGATAGTAGTATCGGCCTGCTCTCCCCGCCTACATGAACCTACGTTCAGGAAAGCAGCGGAAGCTGCAGGTTTGAATCCTTACCTTGTGGAAATTGCCAATATCAGGGAGCACTGTTCCTGGGTGCACAAGGATGAGGAAGAAGCGACAAAAAAAGCCATAGCCATGGCCCGTACTGCCGTAGCCAAGGCGGCGAGGAGCCGGGAACTGGAGCCTTCTGAGATCTCCGTGGAAGACCGGGCCCTGGTTGTTGGGGCCGGGATAGCAGGCATCCAGGCTGCCCTGGATATTGCTGATGCAGGTTATGAGGTCGATCTGGTGGAAAAATCTTCAACTATTGGTGGGCGAATGGCCCAGCTGGATAAAACATTTCCGACGCTGGATTGCTCCGCCTGTATTTTAACCCCCAAGATGGTTGATGCGGCTTCTCATCCCAATATTAACCTGATTACGTACAGCGAAGTGGAGAATGTAGATGGGTATGTAGGAAACTTTGAAGTTACCATCCGCAAAAAAGCCCGTTACGTGGATATGGAAAAATGTACAGGCTGTGGTATCTGCTATGAAAAGTGCCCCAGCAAAGTGGATAATGATTTTGACGAAGGATTGGCCCAGCGCAAGGCGATCTATGTGCCGTTTCCCCAGGCCGTCCCTAATAAGCCGGTGATTGACCGGCCCAACTGCCGTTGGTTTGAAAAAGGAAAATGCGCGGTTTGCCAGAAGGTCTGCCCCACGGAAGCCGTGGATTTTGAGATGGAAGATGAGATTGTGGAACAAAAATACGGGGCTATTGTGGTGGCCACCGGTTTTGACCTGCTCAAACTGGACGATTTTGGTGAATTTAGCTACGGCAAGCACCCCGACATCATCACCAGCCTGGAGTTTGAGCGCTTGATCAATGCCTCCGGTCCCTCGGGTGGCAAATTAGTCCGCCCCTCCAACCAGGAAGTGCCGGAAAATGTTGTTTTCATTCAGTGTGTTGGTTCGCGGGACAAGTCCCGGGGTAAGCCTTACTGCTCCAAGATCTGCTGCATGTATACAGCCAAGCATGCCATCTTAATTAAAGAAAAATATCCCGATACTCAGGCTTATGTATTCTATATTGATGTCCGGACCGGTGGAAAGGAGTTTGAAGAATTCCACCGCCGTGCCGTGGAAAACTACGATGCCACGTATCTAAGGGGCATTGTGGGCAAAGTCTTCCCCGACGGAGACAAGCTGTTGGTGCACGGGGTTGATTCTTTAAGCGGCAGGACCGTGGAAATCGAAGCGGATATGGTGGTTTTGGCTACGGCCATGACGGCGCGAGAGGACGCCGGCGCTGTCTCCCGCCTGATGGGTGTCAGTTGTGACAGCCATGACTTTATGACTGAAGCCCATGCCAAGCTTCGGCCTGTAGAAACTCATTCTGCAGGCATTTTCCTGGCGGGTGCCTGCCTGGGCCCCAAAGATATCCCTGAAACGGTTGCTCAGGCCAGCGGGGCTGCTGCCAAGGCAATCGGCATTATCAGTAAAGAAACTCTGCTCAGCGACCCCTGCGTCTCAGAAGTTGATGAGTCTACCTGCACAGGCTGCATGAACTGCATCAACGTCTGCCCCTATAAGGCGATTTCGGAGAAAACCCTGGAAGAGAAAGTTCACGGCAAGGTGGTCAGGCGCCTGGTAGCTGAAATAAATGAAGTGCTCTGCCAGGGCTGTGGGGCCTGCACTGTGGCCTGCCGTCCCGGGGCTATGAACTTAAGAGGGTTCTCCAATGACCAGATCTTAGCGGAGGTGGATGCGGTATGTCTGTAAATGCAGAACAGCAGGCTTTTGAGCCTTTAATCGTTGTTTTTGGTTGTAACTGGTGCAGTTATGCTGGTGGGGACTTGGCCGGTACCAGCCGGATGACCTACCCTCCTAACGTTCGTGTTATCCGCGTCCCTTGTTCCAGCCGGGTCAACCCCAACTTTGTGCTGCGGGCTTTCCAGCGTGGCGCCGATGGTGTCGTCGTGGCCGGCTGTCATCCCGGGGATTGCCATTATGTGACCGGGAACTATTATGCCCGCCGCCGCCTTTCTGCCCTGAGGCGTTTCCTCGAGTTCATCGGGGTAGAGCCGGAACGCTTTGAGGTGCACTGGATTAGCGGTTCAGAAGGTGCCAAGTTTGCCAGAGTCATGGAAGAAGTTACAGAGAAAATCAGGGCCCTGGGTCCGAATAGAAAGATGAGGGATGTGAGATGAAGCAGCTAAACGATACGATCAAACAAGTCGCCGCCCAGTCTCTTTCCCGGGGAGATGTGGACCTGGTTATTGGATGGCAAAAAGGAGATCTGTGGTGGCAGTCTTACCCGGCTTTCGTGGAAAATGAGCAGGATACGGCATCTCTTACCTGGGATCCTTTCTGTGTGGCCAACTTGAGCCGCTATCTCCTGGAAGAGCAGGAAGGAAAAAACAAGGTGGCTATTTTTGTCAAGGGTTGTGATGCCCTGGGGCTGAACCAGCTTTTGCAAGACAAGCGTGTTGATCGCGAGAAGGTTTACCTGTACGGCATTCCCTGTGACGGGCTGGTCGACCACCGCAAGCTCGAGGCAGAAGGCTTTAAATGGCTGTCGGAGGTCCGCAAAGAAGGAAAAGAGCTGGTCCTGGTGGGCAGAAACGGGGAGCAGAAGGTTAATGCCCGGGACTATATGTACGATAAATGTTTAACCTGCCGCTACCCCAACCCGGTGGCGTATGACCAGATGCTCGGTGAAGCCGTTGAGGCCCAGCCCGAAGAACGTTTTGCCAGTGTCAAAGAGTTGGAGGAAATGAGCGCGGACGAGCGTTTTACCTACTGGGCAAACCAGTTTTCACGCTGCATCCGTTGTTTTGCCTGTCGCAATGTTTGTCCGGCCTGCAGCTGCCGGGAATGCATTTTTGACATTCCTGAGCCGCGCTGGCTGGGTAAAGCGAAAGAGCTAAGCGAAGACCAGTTTTATCATATAATCCGGGCGTACCATGTGGCTGGACGCTGCGTAGACTGTGGTGAATGCACACGGGTCTGCCCTGTTGACCTGCCCCTGCAGGAGTTGAACCGCAAGTTTATCAAAGATATCAATGAACTCTACGGAGAATATGACGCCGGTGTTGACCCGGAAACGGAGGCCCCTCTGGTAACGTACAATACCAATGACCCGGCGGCCTTTCCGGAAAGTTAAGGGGGTGTAATAATAAATGAAAAAGATCAGCAAAGATAAATTGCCGCAACTTTGGGATCGTTTAGCCCAGCAGGCCACCCTTTACCTTCCTGTGGAAGAAGACGGCGTTGTCAATTTTGCCCCCTGGAAAGAGGGTGCTGCGGTAAACCTGGATGTAATCAATACGGTGGTTCCGCCTAAGCAGATGGTTTTGCCCCAATCGGAAAACTACCTGCACTTCCGGGTGGATGGGGGCAAGCTTGACCTGGAACCCGTTGATGTGGATGGACCCTATGTAATCTTTGGTGCCCGGCCTTGTGATGTGGCGGCTATAGCCATCATCGACAAGCTGTTCCTGGATGAGCCCTGTGATACGCTCTATAAGGAACGGAGAGAAAAGGGGACGATTATTTCCTTGGGCTGTAATGAGCCCGAAGAGACCTGTTTTTGCACCGCTTTTGAGTTGGAACCCGCGTTTTCCCCTGATGCCGATGTCTCTGCCTGGGACATGGGGGAATACCTGCTTTGGAAAGCACAGGGGGAAAAAGGCGAGGCGCTGACTAAAAAAATGGAAGATCTGCTGGAAGACGCCGGGGCCGATGCGGAAAAAGCCGTGGAGTCACTGCGCAACAATGTGGCATCCAAAGAGGCCGCTGCAACAAAAGAATACGGCTGGAATGCCCAGGGGGTAAAAGATGCCCTGGAAGATAAATTTGACAGCGAAATATGGGATAAATTGTACCGTCGCTGCCTGGGCTGTGGGGTTTGTACCTACATTTGCCCGACCTGTCACTGTTTCGATGTGCAGGACTTTAGCCGGGGACAGGAAGGACTTCGTTTCCGGTGTTGGGATTCTTGCATGTTCGGAGACTTTACTTTAATGGCTCATGGAGAAAATCCCCGGCCGACTCAGAAAGAACGAGTCCGGCAGCGTTTCATGCATAAGCTGCTCTATTACCCTTCCAATTTTGATGTTTATGCCTGCGTTGGTTGTGGACGTTGTGTTCGTAAATGTCCTGTCAGTATTGATATTACCCAGGTTATTAAAGAGGTAGGAGGTGTTAAGTAATGGCTGTGATAAATCCCTTGCTGCCTCAGGTTGCAAAAATTGTCGATATCAAACAGGAAACACCCAACATCAAGACCTATCGCGTGGTATCACCTGATGGTGGTAAACCTTTTGAACACATTCCCGGTCAGTGTGCCATGATTTCTGTTCCCCCGGTGGGAGAAGCCCTTTTTTCCATTACTTCGTCGCCAACCCAGCAAGAATACATGGAATTCTCCATTGTTAAAACAGGTAGCGTAACGGACTTCCTGCATGAAATTGAACCAGAATTTGAAATTGGCATTCGGGGGCCATATGGAAACGGATTTCCCATCGACATGTTTAAAGGCAAAGATATCCTTTTCATCGGTGGTGGAATTGGCCTGGCACCTCTTCGATCTTTGATTAACTACTGCCTGGATACCAGGGATGATTTTGGGAAAATCGATATTGTCTATGGTGCGCGGACCCCGGATGACATGATCCAGAAAGAAGAGATTTTCAAAGTATGGCCTAAGGCGCCAAATACCGAGGTTCATCTTACAGTGGATAACGAATGGGAGGGATGGGAAGGCCGTGTAGGCTTTGTTCCTCAATGCGTTGAAGAAATCTGCTTTGCCCCGGACAACCGCATTGCCGTAACCTGTGGTCCCCCCATCATGATAAAATTTGTTCTGCAGGGGTTGGAAAAGCTTGGTTTTACCCCGGAGCAAATTATAACAACCCTGGAACTACGGATGAAGTGCGGTGTGGGTAAATGCGGCCGCTGCAATATCGGCGATAAGTATGTCTGCAAAGACGGTCCTGTTTTCACTTATGCCGAGCTTCTGAACCTCCCCCCGGAATACTAGCCTGGAAACTTGGTAAACAAGGCAGCATAAAGAATGGACCGCACTGTAAGAATTTTTACAGTGCGGTCTTTTTTCAAACTTCCACAGTCCATAGGACCACAGCAGGGGATGAAAATGGGTTTTCAAACCCGCTTTTCGCCTGGAGGATGTCCGCTTTCCCTGTATAGGCTCCGGTTATCTTCGCAGTATCCTATGTTTGTACGTTCGCTACTCCAGGGCAACCGCCTCGCTGCCATTTTCAAGTAAAAAAAAATCTATTTCCAATGGGAAGATTAAGTAACTTTTTTTTCTTTCCACCGTTATATTAAATAGAAAGAAAAATGGTCCTGGGGCGACGTTATTATTGATTAACTGGAGGAGATCGTGCAGTGAGAGAATTAAAAATCAATAAGATAAATATCCTGGCTTTCCTTTTAGCAGTTCTTATACTGCTTCCTGCGGTAGTGGGGGGTGCTGAAAACAATAGGGCAGATGAAGGTCCGGATATACAAGTATATTTTAACCAGAACAGGATTGACTTCTCCACTGAACCGGCCGTAATTGAGGGGCGGCTTGTAATTCCTATACGTTCTTTTTTAGAAACGATGGGTTCTGCAGTGCAGTGGGATGAAGAAAAAATGCAGGTTGTAACCCGGCATAAAGATAGCACCATTACCATCTATTTAGAGGATGGTTATGCCAAAATAAATGGAAGCAAGGTGGAGATGGATCCTTCAGCCACTGTAGTGAACGGTAGCACCATGGTCCCATTGCGTTTTTTAGCTGAATGCCTTGAATTAAGCCTGGATTGGGATGCGGATGCAAGGGTGATTGAAGTGACAACAAATAATTTTGTTCCTTATACACGAATACAGGAAAAAGCAATCAGCCAGCTCCCTGATGAACTCGAGAACTGGACAGAAAGAAGAACACAAACTCCTGGTGTGGATGTAAATGTTCATGAAAGCTGTCTTTATATTCTGGTTACGTATGGAGAAAAAGACTCTGGAGGCTATGGTGTTCAGGTTACCAACTTGGAAGTACAGGAGGGCAACTTGTTTGTAGAAGTGGATTTTGTCAAACCTGAAAGTGGGCAATTTACCTTTACAGCTATTACCAGGCCTTTTGATCTTATTTGCGTAGACTTGGAGCATATGGATTTACCTCAGACGATTCATTTTGACTATCAAGACCAAGACCAAGACCAAGACCAAGACCAAGAC
>CAZOOA010000037.1:0-7032 GCA_964581355.1 uncultured Desulfovibrionaceae bacterium
TCAATAAAAAACGATAACCGATCCGCACGGAGTGAGGTGTCCAGTTTAAAATGATTAGAATGGCTGTGCTAACTGTAAGCAGCTCCCAAAAGATGAATAAGGTGATGAAGTTCCCTGAAAAAGCAATACCTACGGCACTCCCAATGGCGAGCAGGGACACAGCCTGTTCACTGGCTTTTAAGGTCTCCAGCCCGTAGAGCAATGCCAGGGCCCCGACCAGCAAAAAACCAAAAGCAGCAATTTTCCCATAGGGGTGTTCGGCAAAGTAAAGGGGGGCCATGCCCGTATCCTGTATAAAGGTAGACGTAAACAAAGCCACTTCCCCAAGCTCAACTCCTGATAAAATATAAGCGGCAACCAGGATCATGAGCACCAGGTAAAGGGACAATAACAAACGACGCCACCAGGAGGATAGAAAAAGAAGAACAGGAGAGACAATAAACGGGGCGATGACCGGTAAAAGGACCAGGTTCATAAGGAACAACCCTCACTTCCTTGAGATAATTATGTTCAGTTCAAACAACAACTGTTTTCTATGTGTTAAATTATGCAGAACCTTAACATGAATGAAACTACCGGAGCCGATACCGGGAAACGGAAACGTCATTTTCATACTACCTATACAGCATAGCTGTTACCGACTGAACCAGTTCCAGGGGGATATTGGTTAAGGACAGCGTAAAGACAAAACATCCAACCGCTAAAAGTATAATCGGAACAAGCATTACAGGTTTTGCCTCTAGAAGTTTGCTGCGGCAAAATCCTTTGTCCTGGACGTTTACACCATCCTC
The DNA here is from genome assembly GCA_964581355.1 of uncultured Desulfovibrionaceae bacterium. Classification (GTDB taxonomy): domain Bacteria; phylum Bacillota; class Dethiobacteria; order DTU022; family UBA8154; genus CAZOOA01. The sequence continues at coordinate 792 of CAZOOA010000037.1, forward strand.
CCCTGTTTTCCCCCAGAAAGCATAGTAAACAATGGGCAGATAATAAGCCGCATTGAGCAGACTGCTGATTAATAAGACAAAAACAAGGGTTGGTTGGGCGATCTCCAGGGCCCCGAGGCTTAAATGCCATTTGGTAATAAAAATATTAAAGGGAGGAATACCCACAGCCGTAACTGAAGCAATGGCAAAAGCCAGCATACTTACCGGAAACAGATAACCAATCCCTTTCATCTTCCGGATACTGCGGTTGCCCGTCCCCTGGACAAAAACCCCGGCGCAAAGAAGCATACAGCCTTTCATAAAAGCGTGGGCCGTTATGTGATAACCGGCGCCGATTAAGGCATTGGGGGTTAAAATGGCAATCCCCAGGATAACATAGCCCAACTGGGCAATCCCGGAATAAGCAAGACGACGGATCAGGTCGTCCTGGGCAATGGCCAGAACGGAACCGAACAAAATGGTAAATGCAGCCAATACCATCAGAACATTATCCCACGGCACTGCCTGCCAGAAGTCCGGACCAAAAACATTATAGAACACCCGGATTAACCCGTATGCCCCCGTCTTCAACATGATCGCGGAAGAAATGATAGCGGCCGGCAGAGGCGCCAGGCTGTAGGCGTCAGGCATCCAAAAATGCAGCGGAAACATGGCTGCCTTGGTCCCAAAAGCGATAACAAAACCGATGAAAGCCAGCAGAGTAAGCGTCGATACATCGCCAATCAGCCCATCGGTATCCAGGGCCAGGCTTCCTGCCTCCCGGAAAACCACCACAACAGCAAGAAAGAGAGAAATACCTGCAATGATGGTCATAAAGAGAAACTTTACCCCGGCTGCCACCGCCTCAGAAGTGCCATCATGGACGACCAGGACAAAATACATGATCGACATAAATTCAAAAAACAGGAAGAGACTGAACAGGTCCCCGGCCAGGACCACCCCCAAGCTGCCGGAATAAACCAACATCAAAAAACCAAAAAAACGATTCAAAAACACATCGCCTTGCATATAACCGATAGAATAAAGGACGATAATAAAGCCAAAAAAGGCAAAGAGAAGAACCATATAATAGCCAAACACATCGACCGTAAAACTCAGACCCAAAGGAGGCAATACGTCCAGGCGGCCCGTAACGACCACGCCCCGGGAAATAACCGGGTACAGGTAAAGAACCAGAAACAATGGCACCAGGGTAGCAACCATCAAAATGGCACTTCGCAGAGGAGCATGTTTGTCAGGTTGACCCGGCAAGGAAGAGGTTGGAGTCTCCTCTTTTGCGGTTTGCAACCCCTCATAGCTGGCAAAACCCTTCCTGTCCCGAACACCGAGCAGGAATATGGCAATACCCGCCAAAAGAGGAACAATGATGATTAAAAAAGGTAGAATTGAATCCATGGTTTCAGTTGCCATAAGTACTCCTCCTTAATTAAAAGACATCTTGCCCACTCTTTCTACAATTAGTACAGCATTGCTGATATCGCTTCTACCATTTCCAGGGGCCAATTTTGAATAGGCAGCCCAAAAACCAGGCAACCCAAAGCAAGCACTATTATAGGAACCAGCATAGCAGGTGATGGTTCAGCCCAGCCTTTCCCCTCATTTTTTTCGTGATGTCCTGTCGCACCATGATGTGCCGCATCCCCGTGTTCGCCTTCCTCATGCCCAAGAAAAGCATGATAGGCAATAGGCAAATAATACGCCGCATTCAATAAACTGCTGATCAAAAGGATAATAATTAGCCAGAGCTGGTTTATATCCAGGGCTCCGAGACTTAAATGCCATTTGGTCAAAAAGATATTAAAGGGCGGAATCCCCACAGCAGTAACCGCCGCAATGGTAAAAGCCAGCATGGATATAGGCAGCTGATAGCCCACACCTTTCATTTTTCGGATACTGCGATTCCCAGTGGCTTTGATTACAGCCCCCATGGTCACAAACATGCATCCTTTCATGAAGGCGTGGGCCATGATGTGAAAGACCCCACCGACCAGGGCATTAGAGGTAACAAGGGCAACCCCCAAAACGATATAACCGATCTGGGCGATCCCGGAATAGGCCAACCGTTTAATGATATCGTCCTGGGCAATGGCAATAGTCGAACCGAACAAGATGGTAAATGCAGCTATTAGCATTAGGATAAAGTCCCAGTTCACAATTTCCAGGAACTCTACGCCAAAAACATTGTAAAATACCCGGATAAATCCGTAAGCCCCGGTTTTCAGCATGATCGCCGAGGAAAGCAGGGCCGCCGGGAGAGGGGCAGCACTGTAGGCATCGGGCATCCAAAAGTGTAAGGGGAACAAGGAAGCCTTGGTGCCAAAGGCGATAAAAAACCCGATAAAAGCCAGAAGACCCAGGTTGGAATACGTGGTAATCAAACCGGGGGTATCCAGGGCCAGGCTTCCCGCTTCCCGGTAAACTATTACTACTGCCAGAAACAGGGCTACACCGGCGATGATGGTCATGAACAGGAATTTCACACCGGCTGCCACCGCTTCAGTGGTAGCATCATGGACAACCAGCACAAAATACATAATGGACATAAACTCAAAGAACAGGAACAGGGTAAACAGATCCCCGGCTAAAATTACACCCAGACTTCCCCCGTAGACAAGGAGTAGAAAGCCAAAAAACCTCTGGGGAAGGGGATCCCCTTTCATATAACCGATGGAATAAAGGACAAGCATAAATCCAAAGAAGGTAAACAAAAGGCTCATGTACTGCCCCAAGATATCTACCCGAAAAGAAAGACCCAGGGGTGGCAAAATATCAAACTTGCTAACCACAACCATACCTTGGGAAATGAATGAGTAAAGGTAAATAGACATTCCAAAAGGAATTAAAGTAGAAATCATCAACAAGATATTTCTTGGGACAGAACGACTATCGGCTGAAGAGGTCGTATCCTTAAATTGTGCCTGGCCTACATCCTTTATTGTATTATTACCACTCCCGGGACTGCCAGTAAAGAATATCGCCAGGCCACATAAAAGAGGGATAATAATCATTAATAAAGGTATGATTGATTCCATGGTTTCCTGTATCATTCATACTCCTCCTTAATTAAAAGACATAGTTTACAACATTCTCTACCAGGGGCATCGTCGTTTTATGAGCAAAAAGGCCCAGGCCAACACAAATAATTGCCAGGATAACAATTGGGGCCAGCATGGTTAAAGGGGCCTCCAGGTCTTTCGGTTTATCAAATTCACCTTCCTGGAAGAAAGCATTTACCACAATCGGCAGGTAATACATGGCATTTAACAGGGAGCTTAGGAGCAAAACCCCGACAAACACAACCATGTCCGCATCAAAAGCCCCCGACAGCAGGTAAAACTTGCTCAAATACCCGCTTATGGGCAGCACGCCGATCAGGCCTAACCCACCCACTGCAAAGGCGACCATGGTAATGGGCATCCGTTTGCCGATTCCATTTAGTTCTCTAATGTCTGTCTTGCCTGTAATTTTAATTACAGCCCCTGCGCAAAAAAACAGGGTGATCTTCAGCATGGCATGATTCATAATGTGCAAAATCCCGCCAAAAAGACCCACGGGGGTAAGCATCAACGCTCCCAGGGTAATATAGCCCAACTGGCTAATGGTGGAATAAGCCAGGCGCATTTTAAACACAGTGTGCCTGAGGGCAAGAATCGACCCCACCAGGATAGTAAAACAGACCATGACAGCAAGTACATTGATTACATTGATCTGAGCCAGCACTTCGGGTCCGTAGAGGAAATAAAGAACCCGGGTCATGCCAAATATGCCGCTTTTTACCACGGCCACAGCATGCAGCAGGGAGCTAACCGGGGCCGGTGCCACCATGGCTGCCGGCAGCCAGGAATGAAAGGGCATGATAGCGCCTTTGGTGCCAAAGCCGAGGATTACGAGGAAAAAGACCACAGTCAGTAGCAACTTGTGATCCACTATCGCAGCATCCAGGATGCCGCCGGGAGCAAAGGTTGCATGACCAACCACACCATGCAGGATAATCAAGGAGAAAAGGATCATCCCGCCGCCCCCGAAGCAATAGGCAATATACTTAATTCCTGACCGGGTGGCTTCATCCGTCTGCGAATGAATTACAAGAGGATAAGTGGCCAGCGTTAAATACTCGAAAAAGATATACATGGTAAACAGGTTGCCGGCAAAGGCAACACCCATGGTTGCGCTCATGGAGATGACAAAACAGAGAAAAAAGCGCCGCTGCTTGTGCTGCTTGGCCATATAGCCCATGGAATAGACAATAGCGAAAATCCATAAGATAGACGCCGTAATTCCAAAGACAATGCCCAGTGGGTCAACACGAAAGAATAACTCCAGTCCCGGCATAAAACGTACCAGGGTGAATTCAACTACCTCATCCCGTAAAAGATGCCGCAGAATAGCTACCACCACCACACAGGTGGCTGAGACAGAAATCAGCGCAGTTAAGTTTCTCGCCCTGCTTTGCTTTTCCGGTATCCGGCTGATGATAATGGCCCCTATCACAGGTATCAAAACCGACCACAGGGGTAAAGATGAAGTTATTGATTGCATAATATTCCTCTCCCCTATCCATTAAAGCATTTCTTTGTCCACAAGCTTTTAAAAGCTGACGAATAATTCTTGAACAACTACTTTAGCCAGGTCAAGAGGCCAGTTCTGTGGCATTAAGACAAACAGCACACAGCCCACAGCCAAGATCGCAATAGGCACCAGCATGCTTAAAGGCGCTTCGGAAAGTTTAAAGCCCGGTTTTTCCAGGTGCAAGGAAGGGCCATGTTCCGGCGTTATCGTGCTCGCCGCTTCTTCCTGCTCTTCTTTGGGGGAACCGAAGAAGGCAGTAACCACGATGGGAAAGTAGTAAGCTGAGTTTAGCAGGCTGCTAACGATTAATAAACCGACAAAGAAAGGCTGTCCTATATCCAGGGCGCCCAGGGACAGCTGCCACTTGCTGATAAACCCGTTAAATGGCGGGATGCCCACCATGGAGAGTGAGCAGATGGTAAAAGCGATCATGGTAATGGGCATCTTTTTCCCCACCCCGCCCAGGTAACTGATTCGTCGTTCGCCCGCCTTGACAATCAGGGCACCGGCAATCAAAAAGAGACATCCTTTCATAAAAGCATGGGAAAAAATATGGTACAGGGCTCCAGCAAAAGCCCGTTCGCTCAACAACGCGATGCCCAGCACAATATAGCCGATCTGGGCAATACTGGAATAAGCCAACCGTTTTTTCAGGTCGTCCTGGAGCAAGGCCAAGGCGGAACCGAGGAGAATAGTAATCGTTGCCAGCACTAAAACAATTTGGTCCCAACCCATGGCGCGAATATACTCAAAACCGTAAACTTGGTAGAATACCCGGATAAGGCCGTAGGCCCCCACCTTAATCATTACACCGGAAAGCAGCGCACTTACCGGGGAGGGTGCGGCGGGGTGCGCATCGGGCAACCAGATATGAACCGGGAAAATTCCCGCCTTCACACCAAAGCCCAGGAGGTAACCGATAAAAGCCGCCAGGGATAATGTTGAAACTTCCTGGATATGGCCAAAACCGTCCAGGGTCAGGGTGCCGGCAATGTGAAAGGTGATTACAAGGCCGAAAAAAATGGCCAGACCCGCACCTATAGACATAAAGAGGTACTTGGCTCCGGCGAACATAGCGTACGGATGCTCCTCATGGGCGACAAGAACATAAGAGGAAATGGCCATAATTTCAAAAAAGATAAACAGGCCCAACAGATCTCCGGCAAAAACGGTGCCCATGCAACCGCCCAATGCAACAAGAAAGAAAGCATAATACCGGTCATGAGCATGCTCTTTGGCCATGTAGCCGATGGAATGAACGGTGGCCAGCAGCCACATCACGGCAATCAGCAGGCTAAGGAAGAAACTGAGCATATCCATCCGGAAGACGATGGAAAAGGGGATGGCCAAAAATGTGTAGCGGCTGATAATCACCTTCCCTTCGGCAACGGTACCATACATAGAAAAAATAGCCACTAAAATAACGGCTATTACAGTTAAAGAGAAATATTCCCCCGCCCGAATTCGGTAGCGGGTCATAAAGAAAGCAATAATGGAAGCTAAAAAGGGTATAACAATAATAATTGCAGGAAGACTACTTACGACTTTTTCTCCAACAAATTCTTCCATAAAGTCTCACCTCGGATTCCTTTTTCCTTGAATTGCGACCTCTTAAGTAATAATAATCAGCAAATTCCCTGGCCGAAACCGCTCACAAAAAGAAATTCGCAGT